>NZ_JAMOKO010000020.1 GCF_023656745.1 Collinsella sp. BG-O-102 | reverse complement strand
CGGCCTAGCGGGCGGCGGGATCAACCGAAGAGGAAACCAAGCGGGGGCGCCAGGCGCCCGGATGCGTCATGCCGAAATGGCGCGAAGCACGCGGTTGACAAAACTATAGAGACACGTCCCAAATTGACTACCCCGGATGTCCGGTTTGCCCGCCGCAACAAAACTCTGTCCCAAATAGCTACTGATCGAGCTTGACCTTCTGAATCGTGCAGTGACCGATGCCCGTGAGGCGCACGATCTGCTTTATCGAAAAGCCCTCGTTTTTGAGCGTACGGATGTAGTTGTCGCGCACGGCTTTAGGCAAAGCTTTAAGGTGGTGAGGCTCATACGGTTTAAGGAGAGCCTGTGCAAACTCCAGTGCATCTATGTCGCTCACATGAGCGCCGTCACGGAAGCAATATCGATTCGGTTCTCCCGAGGTACTGAAAGCAAAAAATCTCTGAGAATCTCCGAGCAAACCTAGCACACATTCAGTCATACAAATACCCGGGTATCCCATATATTCGCTAAAACTGCTCCAACGATATAGTGAAGCAGTCCCAATCCTGGCTTTCGCAGGATTATCGTGAATATATCTCACACAGTTGAGCAGCTGATCATCGTTAAGAATCGGCACGCTCTTAAATCGATCCTGAAAAACTGGTCCCTTCCGTCCGGTTTTCGCGTTGAAATACATCGCATATGCAGTCGTAACAGAGTGCATGCAATCGCTCAGGTGAACATGTTCATCATCTAGCAAC
Organism: Collinsella sp. BG-O-102; assembly: GCF_023656745.1. Taxonomy (GTDB): domain Bacteria; phylum Actinomycetota; class Coriobacteriia; order Coriobacteriales; family Coriobacteriaceae; genus Collinsella. The sequence goes on along the minus strand of NZ_JAMOKO010000020.1, from coordinate 32,715 downwards.
AAGTGAATATGGTTGTCCATAAGGCACCAAGCAATGATATTGACGTCGTATTTTCGGCATTTCGAGGCAAGCAACCGAATCAAATATATCCGATCATCGGCATCCTCAAATATCAGCTGACCACCACAGCCCTTTTGGACGACATGGTAATAGCCGTAAACAGAGATTTCCCGCGCGGCCCGAGTCATACGCATCTCCTCCTCTACAGATAACAAATACGTTACCCGAGTCGGAAAGCTAAATATCACGCAATGAACCGCAACTCGCTTCTATCGGCGAACGGTAGGTAGTAGCTAAAAAAGCCCCGTCCCAAATTAGCTACTTTGGGCAAAAAGAAAGCCGGGCAGGTGCGGAAAACCGCAACTGCCCGGCGATATGCGTGAGGGTAGCTAAACCCCGTCTCAAATGAGCTACTAGAGGAGATTGAGGGGGAGCTGGGGGGCGTCTCCCCAGAGTTTCTCGAGGCGGTAGAAGTCGCGGGCTTCGGGAGTGAAGACGTGGACGACAACCGAACCGTAGTCCATGAGCATCCAAGTCTTCTGCTCGCGGCCCTCGATGGAGAACGGATGCTCGCCGCAAGCCTCGGCGACCTTCTCCTCGATCTCGTCGACAATTGAATCGACCTGGCGGTTGTTGGCACCGGTGGCAAGCACAAAGTAGTCGCACACATCGGAAAGCTCGGTCAGGTCGAGCACCTGAACGTCCTCGCCCTTCTTGTCGTAGGCGGCCTGCGCGGCGGCGCGGGCGACATCCTCGGCGGCGACACCGCTCGCGGACAGCGAGGCGGCAGTGCGGTCGGACGTGGCGGCGAAGCTCTTGTGCTCCACGCCTTCAAGAATCTGCTCGTCGGTCATGGTCTCGTCGGCCATGGAATACCTCTTTCTAGACAGCCCGAGCTAGCGCAGCTGGGCGTAATGGTTGTAAATCGTAATAGCCGTGGGATAAAGATAGCGCCCGGACTGGATCACATAGACCAGACCCTGCGCAAAACAGGAGAAGAACAACTCATCGAGCGTCGACTCCCCCACCATCTTGCGCAGCGCATGGGCATAATCGCCGTGGCGGTTGGGTTCGATGGCATCAGCCACAAAGACCACCATATCGAGCGGAGTCATGTCGCAAGCGCCCACGGTGTGACGGTCGACAGCCTGAAAGACCGCCGGCGACAGCTCGGGAAAAAGCTGCGGAAGTTCATAGGCGGCAACAGGGCCATGCAAAAGCGGCGTCGCGGCGGAAGGAGAGCCGGCAATCTTAATGCCGTAATGCAGAGCGCGCGTGACCAGCTCATCGTCGGAGAGCACTTTGTCCCAGTCGTGGATCAGGCCGGCGGCAGCGGCATCAAAGCGGTCAACGCCGTAGACCTCGGCCAGATGAAGTGCGGTCTCGGCAACACCCAGCGAATGCACATAGCGCTTGCGCTTATCCTTCATGCGAACATCGAGCAGCTCTTGAATGCGCTTGAGCAGCGCGCGCTCATCGCCCTCAAACTGATCCTCTACCGACAACGTAGACCCCCCATCACTCAAAATCTTCTTGGCTCAAATCGGCATATAGTCTGCGTTTGCGAATGTAGCCGAGCACGGACTCGCTCGTAAGATAGCGCACGCTCATGCCGCGGGCAACTCGCTTACGAATGTTCGTCGAGCTGATCGCCAGCGCCGGAATCTGAATATAGCGCACGTCGAACGGCAGCCCCGACTCTTTGATTCGGGCACGCGCCGTATCGATATCAAAGCCCGGTCGCGTCGCCGCAATAAAGGTAGCAAGCTCAGCGATTCGTTCGGCATCATGCCAGGTCACGATATCGATAATCGCGTCGGCGCCCGTAATAAAGTAGAGCTTTACCTGCGGCGGGTAAAAGTCGCGAAGGGCATGAAGCGTATCGGCCGTATAGGTTACGCCCGGGCGGTCGATCTCGAACCGGCTCGCCAAAAAGGCCGGGTTCGCGGCGGTGGCGAGGACCGTCATAGCATAACGGTCCTCGGCAGGCGTCACCGGCTTGTCAAGCTTAAAGGCAGGAGAGCCCGCCGGCATAAAGAGCACAGCATCCAAGTCGAGCGACTCGCGCGCCTGCTCGGCGGTCACCAGGTGCCCGTAATGGATGGGATCAAAGGTGCCACCCATAATGCCGAGCCTAAACTCCTGCCCGTCCTCTAGAGGAAGCTCGGGCAAACCGATTCCACCGCGCAACGACATGGCTTACTCGCCCTCCGAGGTCTCGGCATCGTCCTCGGCATCCGCCGCATCGACAACCTCGACGCCCTCATCCGCAGCATCGGTCACGTCAATGGCCTCAACGGCAACGTCCTCGCCAGCATCCTCGAGCTCCTCGTACTCCGAGAAGTCCTCAGCGCCCTCAAAGTCAAAGGCGCGCTGGCAAATGCGGACCTCGTCGCCCGCACGGCAACCGGCCTTCTCGAGCGCGTCGTCAACACCCATACGCGCAAACTTATGCTGCAGGTAAATGACGGCTTCCTCATTTTCCCAGTCGGTCTGAATGACCATGCGCTCGATGGCACGACCGACCACGCGGAAGGCACCGGGCTCTTCCTGGACAATGCGGAAACGCTTCTCACGCTGCAGGCGGCGGCGCTCCCACTCATCGTCGCGCAGAACGACCGGCTCATCGGAGACAGCCAACTCGGCGCGCAGCTTAGCCACCTGCTCGCCCACGGCAAGCATCAGCGTGTTGAGGCCGGCGCCCGTAACAGCAGACACGGCAAAGAACATATGTCCATCGTCGAGCGCTGCGCGCTTGAGGTCGGCAATCTTGTCGGCCGTGCCCGGAGCATCGCACTTGTTGGCAACGACGATCTGCGGACGCTCCGAAAGCTCGGCGCCATACTGCTCGAGCTCGCGGTTGATGATGCGATAGTCCTCAACCGGATCGCGATCCTCAAAACCGCCCGTCATGTCGACGACATGCATGATCAGGGCCGTACGCTCAATGTGGCGCAAGAACTGGTGACCCAGGCCCTTGCCCTCGCTCGCGCCCTCGATCAAACCGGGAACGTCGGCAACGACGTAAGAATATTCGCCGGCACGCACCATGCCCAGATTGGGCACGAGCGTGGTAAACGGGTAGTCAGCAATCTTGGGGCGGGCGGCACTCATGCGCGCAATGAGCGATGACTTACCCACCGAGGGAAAGCCCACGAGTGCGGCATCGGCCATGAGCTTCATCTCAAGCTCAATCCAGTGCTCCTCGGCCGGCTCGCCTAGCTGGGCAAAGGCCGGAGCGCGGCGTACCGACGTCACAAAGTGCGTGTTGCCCAGACCGCCGGCACCACCGGGGGCCACGACAACGCGCTCGCCGTCGTGCACCAGGTCGGCAATCTCGAACATCGGGGTCTGCGTCTCGGGATCGAGCTCGCGGACTACGGTACCCATGGGGACTTTCAAAATCAGGTCCTCACCGCTTTTGCCGTTGCGGCGGGCACCCTGGCCATGCGTTCCGCGCTCGGCACGGAAGTGATGCTTAAATCGGTAATCGATCAGCGAGGAAAGCTGAGCGTCGGCCTGGATGACGACATTGCCGCCACGACCGCCGTCGCCGCCATCGGGGCCGCCCTTGGGAACAAATGCCTCGCGCCTAAACGACATGCATCCGGCTCCGCCGTCGCCGCCGCAAACGTTAATGCGGCTGATATCGGTGAACTGTGACAACAGAATCGCCTCCTACAAAAAAGAGGGAGACCCTTGAATCCTAAAACTCAAGTGCCTCCCACATATGTGCTCTATGAAGGGTGAATTACGCGTTCGCGAGCGGGCGTACGCTGACCCTGTGCTTGATACCCTTGTGGAACTCAACGGTACCGTCGACCAGCGCGAACAGCGTGTCGTCCTTGCCACGGCCAACGTTCTCACCCGGGTGGATGTGCGTGCCGTGCTGACGGACGAGAATCGTGCCCGTGGTTACCGTCTGGCCGGCATAGCGCTTCGTGCCAAGGCGCTGACCGCGGGAGTCACGGCCATTACGGGAGGAACCGAGTCCTTTTTTGTGTGCCATTGTGTATACCTACTCTTTCGTTACGAGTGTAATCTACTCGGCGACGGGAGCCTCGGCAACAGCCTCAGCCTCTGCCTTGACAGCCTTCTTGGCGCGGGAGGTAGCCTGAACCTTCACGATCTTCAGCTTGGTCAGCTGCTGACGGTGACCCTTCAGACGACGATAGCGCTTGCGCTTGTGGAACTTGAAGACCAGCTGCTTCTCGCCCTTGAACTGCTCAACGATCTGAGCGGTAACCTTGGCCTTGGCCAGCTTGTCGGGATCGGTGACGATCTTCTTACCATCGTTGAGGAAGATAACCGGCAGGGTGACCTTGTCGCCCTCATTGCCCTCGATCTTCTCGACGGTGATGACATCGTCGGTGGCGACCTTGTACTGCTTGCCGCCCGTGTTAACGATTGCGTACATGTTTACTTGCCCTTCATGCATCAGTTAGTGCAACAGCCGAATATAGTAGCAGGCGAAAATACCCCCGTCAACGAGTATGTGGAGCAAATCCACAAGTTCGCACAGGTATGGGGCTGACGAGTCGGCCCTCGTCGTCCTCGCATGCTTGATTCTGACGCTCGACATCGTAGGAGCAGATGGTCACGAGGTCTTGCATACCGGTGGAAACAATAGGTGCATCCACGCCCGGGGTCAAGCCCTGCAACAAAACATCAGCAGCGGAAAGCAAAATTTCCGGACGCATGGAGCCCTCGTTGTCGGCATGGGTGTCGAGCATGAGTACCAAATGGTTCGGGCGCTCCCCCGCCGTGAGCTCATAGCCCACGAGTGTGTGATCCAAATCCAAGCGCTTGCTCTTTTTTCCGCGCGCGTAGTCGATGCCATGGTCCGCGCGCAGCGTGTCGATCGCACGACGCACCTCGTCGGCGCTTACGGGCGCCTCGGGATCCAAGTGCAGATCGATGCGATACGACAGGCGCGTGAGCTGCGCCGTCAATGCCGGCGTGCGCACGTCGATGTACGCCGCCTCGATGGGCGCCAGATCGGCCGGAGACGCCGCAGCCAGGCGCCCAAACGCCTCGTCGAGCGCCACGAACTCGGTCATAAACAGGTCATACCACTCGCAGGTCGAAGACGTACCCACCGGCAGCGCCGAAGAGAAGCCCACGCGCATGTGCGGAGAGAAGCCCTGCGTGACGGCATAGGGAAGTCCCGCACGGCGCACGATGCGCTCAATGGTATGGATTACTTCGAGATGGCCCAGGTACTTAAGGCGATCGCGCTTGCCATAGCGAACACGAAGCCTAAAGAGCGAGGGGTTGTCGGTCAGGCGCTCACTCATGCGCGATCACCCATCAATACATTCTTGGCGTGGAGCGTGGGGCAGATTCCGCAGCCGGTGCACGACGTGCGGGTGCAGTCGGGAGTCGTGACGCCCTCGAGCGAGCGACGGTACTCGCGCTCGAGGAAGCCGCGCGTGCAGCCGGGGCTCACGTGCTCCCACGGCAGGCGCCAGTCCAACTCGTAGGGCAGGTGCACGAGCTCATTGAGGTCGATGCCGTTTTTGGCAGCAGCTTCCTTCCAGTTATCGAGCGAGAAATGCTCTACCCAGGCGTCAAAGCGAGAGCCCGAGCGCCAAGCATCGATGATGACGGGCGTCATGTCACGACCGGCGCGGGACAGCGCAGCCTCGATGAGCGAAGTCTCGGCATCGTGGTAATGCACACGGACGGCACGGTTGCGAACGCTCGTGATAAGCAGCTTCTGGCGACGCTTGACGTCGTCGTAGTCGAGCTGCGGGCACCACTGGAACGGCGTGGCAGCCTTGGGGATAAAGACCGAAACCGAGATGGACACCGAGATCGAGCCGCGACGAGCCTTGGGCACCACGGAACGACCGAGCTCCAGCACGTGATCGGCCAGATTGGCGATGGCCACGATGTCCTCGTCGCGCTCGCCGGGAAGGCCCATCATAAAGTAGAGCTTCATGCGGTTCCAGCCGGCCTCGAAGGCCGCCTTGGCCGCACGGTCCAGGTCCTCCTCGGTCACGTTCTTGTTAATGATGTCGCGCATGCGCTGGCTGCCGGCCTCGGGCGCGAACGTCAGGCCGCCCTTCTTTTCGCCGGCGACCGACTCGGCCATATCCACGCCAAACGAATCCAGGCGCTGCGACGGGATAGACACGCGAATACCCGTATCCTCCAGGCGACGGTTGAGCCTGCCGAGCACGTCGCGAATGCAGGAGTGGTCGGTCGTGGAGAGCGAGGTCAGCGACACCTCGTCATAGCCGGTCTTTTCCAGACCCTGAATCACCGACGAGACGATCTGGTCGGCCGAGCGCTCGCGCACCGGGCGATACGTCATGCCGGCCTGGCAAAAACGACAGCCGCGGGCGCAGCCGCGCAGAATCTCGATAGACAGGCGGTCGTGGACCAGCTGCGCATAGGGTACGCACGACTGCGACAGCGGATTCGTGGCGCCGAAATCCTCGACGACACGCTTGTAGACCACGGTCGGCGCATCCTTGCCCTCACGCGGCACGGTGTAGCCATGCGGCGAGCAGGGCTCGTCGTGACGAACCTCATAGAGCGACGGCACGTAGTTGCCGGCAATGGATGCAAGCTGCTCAACAATCTGCGCGCGCGGGACCCCTTCGTCACGCAGGCGGCGATGCAGCTGACAGGTCTCGAGCAGCGATTCCTCGCCCTCGCCGATGAGGATGGCATCGAAGAAAGCCGCGTACGGCTCGGGGTTGTACACCGAGGGGCCGCCGGCGATGATGATGGGGTCGTCTTCGCCTCGGTCGGCCGCTAACAGCGGAATGCCAGCGAGGTCGAGTGCCTCGAGGAAGTTCGTCACCGCCATCTCGTGCGGCACATGCAGACCGACGATATCAAACGAAGCGACCGGCGCTGCACCCTCGAGCGACAGCAGCGGAATACCCGCCTCGCGCATGGCGTCACCCATATCGGGCCACGGCACATAGCCACGCTCACAGGAGATGCCCTCGGCCTGGTTAAGGATGTTGTAGAGGATGGCGATGCCCTGGTTGGGCAGACCAACCTCGTACACATCCGGGTAGATCAGGCAGCAACGGTAGTCGGCATCGGCTTTGGAAAGCGTGCCCCACTCGTGATCGATATAGCGACTCGGCTTCTCGACCTTGGCGAGCAACGGCTCAATTAAATGAAAACAATCTTGGTATGCAACGCGCAACGGAAAACCCCTAAGCAGCGAGATCTGATGCGTCCTGATAGGACGCCATAGGACGGGTAGCGCCCGCGACCGTGGTCACCAGATCGCGAACGCGGGAGAACGTGGCAGTGACCACCTCGTTGGCACGGCTGTAGTCGACATCGCGCTCGTAGAGCGAAACGAGCGCACGGCCCATGCCATAGGTGCCCGCGGCAGCAGTGAGCGCCTTGACGGCAAACCCAATATGCGGCGTCTGCTTGACGAGCGCGCGGGTGACCGCGCGGATCACAAGACCGCCGGCAAGCACGCCCGCGACCTCGTAGCCGCGCTCGGGCTTAATGCCGCGTCCAAAGACGGCAGCGAGCTCAAAGAGCATGCCCACCTGCGCCAGCGCCATAACGGGATAATCGGCGCCCGGCAAAAACACCAGTGCACCGGTCGCCATATTGGTGAGCGCGCACGAGGTGATGATACGATTGGCGGCCGCGATGCGCATGAAGGCAAAGTTCGCCGCAAAAGCCGTTTCCTTGTCGGTGCGATCGAGAATCCAGCGAGCAAGCGTCTCGAGCAGATACGTCTTATCGGTTGCCGCTACCACGCCAAGCATGGGCGTGGACTCCTCGATAAACGGCACCTCCACAGCAGACTCGGCAAGCACGCACACGGGCGCGCCGGCGATCACGAGCTCCTGCACGGCACTCTCCAAGCGGTCGGAACCACACGAGAGCACCAGCACCACATCGGTATCGGACTTTGGAGCAATTCGCTCCTCCCCCAGACGCTCGACGCGCACAATGCCCGAGGTCGTCTGCGGCACAAAGGCATCACGCACCGTCTCGGCCAGAAAGCGCGAGGCAGACGAATCCAGATAGACCGAGACGCGCACCGGCGTATCGGAATCCTTCTTAACGGACGCGCCCATCTTAAAAGCGCGGGTCAGCTTATCTACGGGAATTTTCATAGCAAACCCCTCCAGCGGTTACGCGGCGCCCGAACGATGCCGCCATATGGATTGTACGATACCCACCGTCAGCAGCTGAATCATCATCGAAGACGAACCGAAGCTAATAAACGGTAGCGGAATACCGGTAATCGGCATCATGCCGATGCACATGCCGATGTTTTCGAAGGTCTGGAACGCCCACATGCCAACGATGCCAACACACGAAAGACGCAAAAACAGGGACTCGCACTTAAAGGCGACGCGAATCGTCGAAAAGATCAACAGCACGTAGAGGCACAGGAGCAAAAAGGAACCGCAAAAGCCAAAGGTCTCGGACAGGAAGGCGAAGACGAAGTCGGTGTGGAACTCAGGCAGAAAGCCGCCGGCCGACTGCGTCGCATGGCCCAAACCCTTACCAAAGAAGCCGCCCGAGCCAACGGCGATAAGCGACTGCTGCAGGTTGTAGGCATCGTCCGAATCGGCATTATCGGGGTCGATAAAGACCGTCAGACGGTTCATCTGGTACTGCTTGATGAGCACATCGTGGCCGAGCAACGAATCAAAGACCGAATCAAGCGCCAGAACGAGGGCCACCAGGCCCACGAGCAGGGCCAGGGTCGACAGCACCCATTCGCGGCGTGCACCGCTCATACAAATGACGATGGCGCCCGAAACAAGCACGACCAGGCCCGAGCCCAGGTCGCCCATGGCAACGACGGCCAAAAACGGAATGGACAGCATGCCGCAGAGCTTGACGTAGTCGCGAACGGTATCGATGCGACCGTTATACTGCGAGCCAAGCGTAGCAATAAAGAAGATGGTGATGAGCTTGGCAAGCTCAACCGGCTGGAATGTCAAGCCGATACCGGGAATCTTGATCCAGCCCGTCATGCCCAGACCGCCCGTATAGGACAGACCTGGAATCTTGGGCGAGAGGATCACGATCAGGTCGATGACGAGCAACGCCGTCGAGAAATTGGAAATACCGCGCAGGTCGGTACGCCAGACCAGCACCGCCAGCACCGTACCGATTCCAATTCCCAGCAGATGGCGTGAGAACGAAGCGTCGGCCTTAAACTGCGAAGCCGACCAGATAATGATGGCACCGTAGGCGACGAGGGCCACAGTAGCCACGAGCACACCGATATGCACCTTTTGGCGAAACGTGCCGCGCGAGGCCGAAAGTTGCTTGTTGACACGGTCCAGGCTGCTGCGAGAGCCGGTCTTGGTTGAACGGAACAGATCCGCCGGAGAAAAATCCATCGCAACCTCCTATCGAACCGAAGAATCGCCCGAGGCCGAAGAGGTATCGGGCTCGTCATAAATCACGCCGAGCACGTCGCGCACGACATGCATCGCGGTATCTGAGCCACCGCCGCCCTGCTCCAGGACGGTAGCGATGACATACTTGGGGTCATCGGCCGGTGCATAGGCGCAGAACCACGCGTATTCATCCTCGCCACTTTTCTCGCCCGTGCCCGACTTGCCGTATACCTGCGGCGTCAGGGTGCCAAAGTGAGCCGCCAGGGACGTCGATGCCGTGTAAATCACGTCGTGCATGCCGTTGCGAACAAGAGCCAAATCCGAATCGCTGTTGATCTTGGCCTCCAGGCGCTTCTTTTTGCCCTTGCCGTTGTACTTATAGGCATCGCCGTCGCCATCGCGCGACACGGCAGACAAAAACACGTGAGGCACGTACTGTTTGCCGCCGTTGGCAAGACCCATATAGGCACACGCCATCTGCAGGGGCGTCACCAGGATGTCGCCCTGACCGATGGCAATGTTGGTCATATCGCCGGCATTCCACTTGCGGTCCTCGGCAGATGCGTCGGTGAAGTACGACTCTTTCCACTCGGCATCGGGAATACGGCCCGCGCCCTCACTCGGCAGATCGATACCGCAGGTCTTGCCTAGACCCCAGCGACGAAAGACCTCCTGCAGACCCTCGGGATGTTGCTCGTCATAAAAGAACGCCTTGCCCATGTCATAGAAGACAGGGTCGCACGAGTTGGCGATTCCCGACTGCAGCGTCATGGTGCCGTGGCCGGAATGCAGCCAGCAGTACTTGCCCCACGACTTGCCCAGACCCGTCCAATAACCCGTGCAGTTGGTCGTCTGCCCCGACGTGTAGGTTCCAAACTCAAGACCGGCCAGCGCCGAGAGCGGCTTGATGGTCGAGGCCGACATGTACTGTCCGCTAATGGCGCGGTTGAGCAGCGGGTGCGAACCCTTGTCATCATTGAGCTCGGTCCACACGTCATTTGAGACGCCGCCGATAAAGACGGACGGATCGAACTTGGGCTGGCTCGCCATGCCCAGGATCTCGCCATTGTTGGGATCGAGACACACCACAGCGCCGTTGCCGGCATTGCTGTAGCCAGTGGTCTTGGCAAGCTCGATAGCGCTCGCCAGTGCCGTCTCACAGGCCTGTTGGATCTTAAGGTCGAGCGTGAGCTTAATGTCGGAGCCGGCCTTCGCGGGCACGGCGCCGGCCTGACCGGTCACATTGCCCGAGGCATCGACCTTGACGGTCTGCTCGCCACGAATACCCTGCAGCAGGTTTTCGTAGTAGCTCTCAACGCCCGCCTGGCCCACGATATCGCCCGACTGGTACGTAATCTTGCCAGCAGAAGCATCATCATCGCCAGAGGTTTTCTTATTCTGGGCCTCGAGCTGCTCGGAGGTAATGGTGCCGGTATAGCCCAAGATATGGCATGCCGTCTCGCCGTATGGATACTGGCGTTCGGTACGCTCGGCAATCTTGACGCCCGGGAACTCGCCGGCGTGTTCCTTGATATAGGCAACCGTGGAGCGACGGACGTCCGTCGCGATGGTATGCAGGCTCTGAGCGCCCTCTGTATTGTCCTGAATATTGCGAAGGACCGCCACATAAGGCATTCCAAGCACGTTGGCAAGATGGCGAACCAGAACCTCATCCTCGGCAAGGTCGCGGTAGGCCACGACAGCAAGTGAGGGACGGTTCTGGACAAGCGCCACGCCATTGCGGTCGAGGATGCGGCCGCGCACAGCGGGTGTGGTAACGGTGCGAGTCTGATTACTATTGGCCTGCTTCTCGTAATAGTCCGACGAGACCATCTGCATGCCCCACAGCTTGACGGCAAGTGCCGCAAACATCGCGCCCACACCCGTGGTGAGGATGGAAAAGCGGCCCTTAAAGGCGGTCGCCGCGGTATTGCCCTCGCCCTCGGTGGCGCGCGGGGCCGTTCCATGCTGCGTATCGTAGGTAAAACGGGAATCGCCACGACGCATGATGACCAACGCGACCACGATGGCCACAACCAGCACGATACCGGCGATAATAACCGTCATCTGGGAAGACATCTACGGGCCTCCCCTATTTGAGCTTACGGATCTTGGGCTTAAAGCGCATACCCGTCTGGCGTCCGCCACGTGCGGAGAATCCATAGCCGGACTGCGGCACGACGCCGGACATCAAAAACGGAATGGCAACCAGACCCGTCAGGATCGAGGACGGCAGCGCATGGCCGAAGATCGCCACGACAAAGCTCGTCTCCAAACCCATAAACAGCAAGACGATGCTGTAGATCACATTAATGACGAGCGCGAAGGCGCCCACAGTGACGCCGCGCGCACTCGGGGTACCGCCCGTCTGACCGACGGCGCTGTGCACCAGGGCAAAAGAACCCACGGTCAGCAGGAGCGACATAACGCCCACCGGCACGGCAGCGGACAGGTCATAGAACAAGCCGCTGCAAAAACCGCACACGACGGCACGGGTCGGGTCGCCCGAGAACACGCTTAGGCACACCAGGATAATCATGAAGTTGACGCGACCGCCCGCAATGGAGATCTGCGGTGCCAGGCCTGCCTGCAGCAGCACGCACACGATGGCGGCGATTACAAACGTACGGGAGCTCATCCCCTGCTCGTGTAGATCCATGGACATGCCCCCTATTCGCTCGAGCCGGAATCGGTCGTCTCGGACGCGTCGGAACTGTCATCCGAACTCTCGTCCTTCGTCTTGGTCGCAGCGTCGCGCGACGTTCCCTGCGGCGTGCTATTAGCGGTGCTCACGTCCTCATCCGAAGCCGACTGTTCGTCGGTCAGCGAGGTGATGACCAGCACTTCCTCGTTGTTCTCGGCCGTGGTCTGAGCGCGCACCACAATGGTGTAGTACACGTCGTTTGCCGACTTCTCAACCGACGAGACGGTGCCGAGCGGTAGACCCTTGGGGAATACACCGCCAATGCCCGAGGTCACGATGATGTCGCCAACCTTAACATCGGAGTCGACGCTCACGTACTCAAGACGCAGCGTGCCGTCAGCCTGACCCTGCAGCATGCCCTGGGCGCGCGTGTCCTGTACCATGGCGGACACACCCGAGTTCTCGTCGCCAATAAGGCGCACGGTAGAGGTCTTGGCCGATACCTCGATAATCTGACCGATAACACCGGCAGAACTCGTCACGGGCATGTTGATGGTAAGGCCGTCGGCAGAGCCCTTGTCGATGGTTACGGTCGAGGTCCAGGCATCGCCCGAGGCACCAACGATACGAGCAGCGGTCGATTTGAGGTTGTAGGTCGACTGCAGGCCGACCAGCCCCTCCAGACGCTCGGCGGTCTTTTGAGCCTCGGAGAGCTCAGCAACCTTAGAGGTCAGCTCCTCGTTTTGCTTCTTAAGCTCGTCAAGCGTGTCCTGCGACGCCGTAAGGTTAGAGAACACGTTGCCGATCGCATTGAAGGGGGCCGCCACAGCCGAGCCCACAAAGCGCACCGGCGAGGTAATCGTCGTCACGCCCGAACGCACGGCATGAATCGGTCCTGCCTCGCCCTCGCGGATGTAAAACGTGAGCAGCAACACCGAAATCAGGCTGAAAACAATCAACGGGCGCATACCCGTTGATTGTCGCTTGGTATTCAGATTTGTGGAGAAACCCGAAGATCGTGCCAAATGGAATCCACCTTTTGGAAATTAAGCATTGGTCTGGACGAAGCCGCCATCAAACGCATTGGCCTCGAGCACGCGGGCACAGCCGTTAACGACGTTATCGAGCGCCGTGGGGCTGACGTTGACCGAAACACCGGTCTCATCGCGCAGGCGCACGTCGAGACCGCGCAGCAGCGCGCCGCCACCAGTCAGCAAAATACCGTAGTACATAAGGTCCGAGGCAAGATCGGGAGGCGTAGCGTCGAGTGCGTCCTTGACGGCCTTGGCCATCTCGTCGAGCGGCTTGTTGAGCGCGCGACGAATCTCCTCGCTCTCGATGCGCACGGTCTTGGGCAGACCGGTGATCACGTCGCGGCCGTTGACCTCGACGTCAAGCTCGTCCTTGAGCGGCACGGCGGAACCGACCTTGATCTTGATGTCCTCTGCCGTACGCTCGCCGATGGCAAGGTTGTAGGCATCGCGAACGTGCGTGAGGATGGCCTGATCGAACTCGTCGCCGGCAATACGGATGGACTGCGAGACGACGATGCCGCCCATAGCGATAACGGCAACCTCGGTGGTACCGCCACCGATGTCGATGACCATGGAGCCGGTGGGCTCCTCGACAGGCAGGTCGGCGCCGATAGCAGCAGCCATGGGCTCCTCGATCAGGTAGGCCTGGCGAGCGCCGGCCTGGATCGTGGCCTCAAAGACAGCGCGCTTCTCGACCGACGTGACGCCGGAGGGAACGCAGACGACAACACGCGGACGCGGAGTCCACGGATAGCGCTTCTCGGACGCCTTGTCGATAAAGTAGCGAAGCATGGCCTCGGTAACGTCGAAGTCGGCGATGACGCCGTCCTTCAGGGGACGAACGGCCACAATGTTGCCGGGCGTACGGCCGAGCATGCGCTTTGCCTCGATACCGACCGCCAGGATGCGCTCGTCGTTCTTGTCGATGGCGACGACGGAGGGCTCGCGGATGACGATGCCCTTGCCGCGCACGGAGACAAGCGTATTTGCGGTGCCGAGGTCGATGGCAAGATCGCCCGCATAGCTACCGAAGAACATATCCATCAAAGAAAACAACGCAACTCCTGATGTGTTGGATGATTGCTGGAAAACTACTAGCTCATCATACTAGCGCAAGCCCGGCACCTCACTTGCGGTGAAGCGCCGGGCAAAGCTAAATCCCATAAGGTCACTACTGGTTGTCAGCAGCCGAGAAATCCATATCGAGCGAGGAAACGGCCCAGCCGATATGGTTGTCGGAGCGCACGAATTTGACGGTGTACTCCTGCTCGCCGCCCTTGGACAGCGATGCCTTCACCTTAGCGGTCGTCTCGGTCATGGACTGATCCATGCCCTCGACGGACACGGTGGCGCCCTGCGGAATCGAGGAGATGATCATCGACTTGGCGTCCTCGGACAGGCTCGAGGCCAGGCAAGACTCGGCCTTTGCGGTGTCACCGTCGCCGGCAGCCTGGAACAGATCGGTGATAACCGACTCCTGCGAGGGGAAGCCAAAGCCGCGCGTGTAGGCAAAGCCCAGACCGCCCGCAGCAATCAAAATGAGCAGAAGCAGCACGATGAAGACTTTGAGACCCGTGTGGCGATGGCGACGACGGACCTTGGCCTGCTTACGATCCTGACGGTCCTGCTGGACCATCTCGGACTCGGACAGCGTAAAGAAGCCGGTGTCCGAGGGATCGGGCATAAACTGACCGGTCGCGCCCGTAGGATCGAGCGGATCGACGGCAGGAGCGTCCATCGCGGGCGCCGGAGCCGTGGCCATAGCCGTCTGGGCAGACAGCGCGGCAAGCGAATCATGCACGCGGGCAAGCTCATCGGCCTGCTCGGAAGTGAGCTGGTAGATGCCATCGGCAGTAGCGGCGTTAAAGGCGTCGAGTGCGTCGGAGGGACGGCCGGCGGCAGAAAGCGCCTGACCCATGCCGGCGTTGAGCGCACGCGTGTCGTCGCGGGGGCCGGCAAAGTCGATAGCCGTGCGGTAGGTCTCCACGGCATCCGCCGGACGGCCGAGCTTAATGAAGCAACGACCAAGCTCGCCCAGTGCGGCGGCAGGAGCCGGATTGGCGCCGTCGATGGCAGCCTGACGGAAGGCAGTACCCGCGTTGGCATAGTCGCCCGACTGGAACAGCGCGTTACCCAGGCCCAGATAGGCCTTGAACGGCGTGGCATAGGAAGCATCCTGCGTAGCAGCAGAGAACGCCTGGGCGGCCGTCGTGTAGTCGCCCACGGCGGCGAGTGCCTTGCCGCGGTTGGTGAGCAGCGCGCCGCGCTTGCCGTAGGTGCCGTCATTGAGGGCAGCGGCGTAGGCCTCGGCGGCCTCGGCATACATGCCCAGGTGCATCAAGGCGTTGCCACGAAGGTGATCGGCCTCGCCCATAATCTCATCGGGAGTTTTTGCCGCCCCAAGCATCTGGGCTGCAGCGGAAAAATCACCCGCGCGGTAAGCGGCGCGGCCCTGTTGGATCAGCTGGCTATTCAAGGAAGTCCCCTTTACTCGTGAACGATCTCGACATGGACGATCTCGTCGCCGGCACGCAGCTGCGAAATCACATCGAGACCCTCGACCGTGGTACCAAAGACGGTGTAACCGGAATCGAGGTTATGCTGGGCGCCCAGGCAGAAGTAGAACTGCGAACCCGCGGAATCGGGGTCCATGGAGCGTGCCATGGCAAGGGCACCATCGACATGGCTGTTGCGCGGATTGGTGGCAAACTCGCCCTTGATGCAGTAGCCGGGACCACCGGTACCGGGCATGCCGTCGGGGCCCTCAAGACCGGCAGCGACGTCGGCGCCGGACATATCGCGGGTATTGGGGTCGCCGCCCTGGATGACAAAACCGGGCACATAGCGATGGAACTTAAGGCCATCATAGAAGCCCATCGTAGAAAGCTCGCAGAAGTTCGCGACATGAATGGGAGCGCCCTCGCCGTCAAACTTGACCTTGATGGTACCCTTCGACGTCTCGATAACGGCGCACTCGTCGCCGGCAAGCTGATACTCGGGCGTGTAGAGCTCTTTCTTAAAACCAAACATGTGGTTCCTTCCTCGTGCGTTTAAAGCATATTTGTACGAATTGTAGCAATAAGCATGCGCTTACATCAATTGCGCACGTAGGTTATGCCGACTATGGCGAACTAATTTTAGGAACGCTGCTGCGGCTTCCAGGAGCCCACGTTGGCGTCGTACTGATTAAGCGCGCTGTTGCCACCCTGAGCGATGGGCGCCAGGATCTCGCTTTGGTGAGAACTCATCGACTCGCCATCGGGAATGGCCAGCGAGATGTCCCAACTCTGGCAGATCACGTCGACGCGCTCATACATCCACTCGGCAAGCTGCTTTAAGTGGGCAATGTCGTCCGCATAGACCGTATCGTCCTGGTACTTAAGGTTGCTGAGCTCATCTTGCGTCTTTTTAATCTGGTCGCGCAGGGCGTAAGCACTCTGCGACAGCTCCTGACGGGTGGACAGCGGCGTTCGGAGATAGCCGTTGTTAAAGGAATCGATGACCTCGCCGATCTGGTCCTCGTCACCGTAGGACACGATGGTCTGATACAGACCGTCGAGCCTGGTATAGAGCTGATCATCGGTCAGCACGGTTTCTTCCTGGACCACCTCGGCAGAATCGTCTTGCTTGGTATCGTCCTCAGTCGCCTCGCCCTTTTGGCGCGTGGGGAAGGTGGTTTGTGCAGCTTGGCCAAACTGGTCGTAGAAGCCAGGCATGACACCCATGGGATCGGTCGTCACGAACCAATAGGCACCGCCGCAAACGACGGCAAGTACCGCGATGACGATGAGCGGCTTGGGGATATGACGCTTGTGCTTGTGATAGGCGTCCTCGTCGGGATGCACTTTGCGCTTGGGTTTTTGAGCATCGTCGTGCAGGGAAACGGGCGTGGGAATATCGACCTTGGGGATACCGAAATCCTTATCGAAAGCCGGCAGCACGCAGGTCTCGTTAGGATCGGCGGCGTCCGAAAGAACCGCGGCAGCCGAGGCGGGCGCATGAGGCACCTCGGTATCGATCTGCTCTTGCGTTAGGCGCGGAAAGCCCGCCGTGTGGCCCGCTGCCAGGTCGGATGCGGCCGCGTCCTCGGAGAGGATACCCGGAGCGGGGCGTCCGCATTTGGGACACGTACGATCGTGCGGAGAAAGACGGGCACCGCAGCCCTCGCAGAACACGAACTCGGTGTGCTCGGGGCCATCGCCCGGACCCACATAGGCGTTGCAGTAGGGGCAGAACGAGGCGCCGTCCTCGATAGTCTTAAGGCAATGCGGGCAGATCACGGCATCCTCTTTTCGAAGCAATTCAAACAATCGAGGTTAGAGCATAACATCGCCACGGCCCCACAGGAGCAAGGCACCAATTCAACATCGCCAGGGCGCGTAGTTACTTCTTCTTTTTGCTTGGCATCGAGACTTTGATGCCTTGGGCGGACTTGGTCACGCGAGAGCGCTTGGCTCCGGTACTCCTCTTTTTCTTGGGCTGGGCCTGGGCCACGCCCTCGAGTGCACGGGCCTCGGCCTCGCGAGCGGTGCGATCTTCGCGGCGCTGCGCCATGTCGGCGGCGACGCGCTTGGCAAAACGCTCGGCCGTCGAACCCGTCGAGCTCACCTTGCCGCCACCGCGACCCAGGTGGACGCGCACACCACGGCCAAAACCAGTTGCGGCATGACGACGACGCGGCTTGAGCGAATCCATCATCGTGGCGAGCTTAAAGAACACCGAGCAGGTAAAGACCACGATAACAGCCAAGATAACCATCTGGCCCATCGACAGGTTGGCAATAGACAGCAGCTCCGGGAATCCGATAACGCCCACCAGGATGCCGGCGACTACAAACACAAAGAGCACCACACGTAAGGGCGTGAGAGGCTGCGAGATGCGCCAGATTAGGCTGACGCTCGCCGCGCACGACGTAAGCAGGCACATCGTAGACAGCGTGAGCTGGCTAAAGCCAAACACGCGCGCCACAAAGATATCGAGCGCCGCAGCCAAAATGACCGCAATCGACGCCGGCAGTGCACGCTTGAGTACGTTGCTCAAAAACGCACCCTTCACACGAGCATTGTTGGGCTCCAGGCCCAACACAAAGCCCGGCGCGCCGATGCAGAAGAAGTTAATGAGCGTCATCTGGATGGGCTCGAAGGGGTACGGCGGCAGCGCGATACACAGCGCCGCCAGGCCCATCGAGAACAGCGTCTTGGTCAGGAACAGTGAGGCCGAACGCTGCAGGTTGTTGATGGAGCGACGGCCCTCGGCCACCACGGCGGGCATCGAGGCAAAATCGTTGTCGACGAGTACGATCTCGGCCACGTTGCGCGCGGCATCGGAGCCGGCCGCCATGGCGACGGAGCAGTCGGCCTCCTTGAGCGCCAGCACGTCGTTGACGCCGTCGCCCGTCATGGCCACGGTGTGCTCGCGGCGCTTGAGCGCCTGCACGAGCTCGCGCTTCTGCTGCGGGGTCACACGACCAAAGACATGGTAGCGGTCCACTGCGGCATCGAGCTTGGCCGGCGTATCGAGCGTCGTGGCGTCCACATAAGCGTCCGCCCCCGGCACGCCCACCACGCGCGCGATCGACGACACCGTACGTGGGTCGTCGCCGCTGATCACGTTGAGGGTCACGCCCTGCTCGTTAAAGTAGCCGATGGTCTCGGCCGCCGAGGTACGAATCTCGTCGCGGATGGTCACAAATCCCACGGGCTCGGCCTCGCCCACCATATCCCCATCGGGCGTAAAGCCGTCCACGCGCGCCACCACGAGCACGCGGCAGGTATCGGCAAGCTCGGCGACACGGTTCTCGACCTGCGAAAACACACGCTCCGAAAGCACAAACTGCGCGGCGCCCATCACATAGGAGCCCTGCGCAAACGAAGCGCCGCTCCATTTTTTAGACGACGAGAATGGAATGACCGACAGCGGCTCGGACACCTCGACCGGGCGATCGGCGTAATAGTTGAGCAGCGCCTGGCATGTCTCGTTGGCATCGGCCGAGGTCGCACGTGCCACGTTAGCCAGCGCAAAATCGAGCACTGTGGTATCGACGGGAACAGCCGCCTCGTCCGAGTCCACGCCAAAGCCAACACCCTCAACAGGCAGCGGGTAGGTGCCCTCGACCTCCATACGACCCGAGGTAATGGTGCCCGTCTTGTCCAGGCACAGTACGTCGACGCGAGCGAGCGTCTCGATGCAGTAGAGCTGCTGCGCCAGCACCTTGCGGCGGGCCAGGCGCACCGTGGCGATGGCGAGCACCGACGAGGTCAGCAGCACCAGGCCTTGCGGGATCATGCCCAGCAGGGCGCCCACCGTGGACAGCAGCGCCGACGAAGGCACATGACCAGCCAACAGCTCGGAGAAGCACCATGAAAGCGCACTATCGCCCGGGGTTCCCGCGGCATCCCACAGCTCGCTCACACTCGAGGCAAACAACGCCAAACCGAGCGGGATCATGATGATGCTCGCAAAGCGCACGATGGCGTTAAGCGCGTTCATGATCTCGGAATTGACCTTTTTGACGTACTTCGCCTCGTTATTAATTTTAGCCACGTAGTTGTCGGCGCCGACATGGATCACGCGGGCGCGCAGCAGGCCCGAGTCGATAAAGCTGCCGCTCATGAGCTCGGAACCGGGCTGTTTCTTAATAAGGTCGCTCTCGCCCGTCAGCAAGCTCTCGTTCACGAGCGCCTCGCCCGAAACCACCACGGCGTCAGCGGGAATCTGGTCGCCGCGCCCCAGGCGGATGATGTCGTCGAGCACGATCTGGTCCAAGTCGAGCTCCACCTCGGCACCGTCGCGCACCGCGATGGCCTTCTTAGAGGTCAGCAGCGTGAGCTTATCGACCATCTTCTTGGACCGCATGGATTGAATGACGCCAATAGCGGTATTGAGGAACACCACAAACAGGAACGTCAGGTTCTTAAATGAACCGGTCAAAATGACCAGGAAAGCCAAGATCACGTTGATCAAATTGAACAGCGTGCAGAGGTTCTCGATGATGAGCTCTTTGACCGACTTGGTCTTGAGCTCCATGTTGCGGTTGATCTTACCGGCGGCGATGCGCTCCTCGACCTCGGCGGTCGAGAGTCCGCGCTCGATATCCGTTGCTGCCATACCACGTCCCATCACGTCGCGTCGGTATAAGAAAAACCGCCCGGACCATGCGAGGTTCGGACGGTCTTACGTTCGATGGTGCCCCATGTTGGATTCGAACCAACGGCCTTCTGCTCCGGAGGCAGACGCTCTAATCCCCTGAGCTAATAGGGCCAACGTTTGGCATTATACCCAAGTGCACCACGGGCTATCAAAATAAAAGAAAAAGCTTTGCAATTCCGAGGAAGACGAGGCGCAACGGCCCACTTTAGAAGGCAAAAGCGAGTCAGATAGTATAAACTCACATGCACCATATACACGGCTCGCGATGCGGGCCGTTTTTGCAAAAGTTATCCATCGAGGTGAGAGGCACACCATGATTGCAATTTTAAAGCAGAGCGCCAGCGACGATGCCGTAAGCCATATCGTCAGCTGGATTGAGAAAAAGGGGCTGAAGACCGATGTCTCGCGCGGCGAGAACGAGACGATCATCGGCCTGGTGGGCGATACGACCAAGATCGACCCGTTCCTGCTCGAGTCCATGGATGTCGTCGAGCGCGTGCAGCGCGTCTCCGAGCCGTTCAAGCGCGCAAATCGCAAGTTCCACCCCGAGGACTCCGTCATCGACTGCGGCCACGGCGTCAAAATCGGCGGCGACCAGTTCCAAGTCATCGCCGGCCCCTGCTCCGTCGAGGGCGAGAACCTCATCCGCATCGCACGCCGCGTAAAGGCCGCCGGCGCCACGATGCTGCGCGGCGGTGCCTACAAGCCCCGCACCTCCCCCTACGCCTACCAGGGCATGGGCCCCGCCGGCCTCGACCTGCTGTGCGAGGCGTCTGCCGAGCTCGACATGCCGATCGTCACCGAGATCATGGACCCACGCGACGTGCAGGTCTTCTTGGACAAGAAGATCGACGTCATGCAGATCGGCGCCCGCAACGCCCAGAACTTCCCCCTGCTCAAGGAGGTCGGCAAGACCCAGACCCCGATCCTGCTCAAGCGCGGCATGTCCGGCACGATCGATGAGCTGCTCATGGCCGCCGAGTACATCATGAGCGAGGGCAACGACAACGTCATCCTGTGCGAGCGCGGCATCCGCACCTTCGAAACCCGCACCCGTAACACCTTCGATCTCAACGCCGTGCCGGTGCTGCACCACCTGTCGCACCTGCCTGTCGTTGCCGACCCCAGCCACGCCACCGGCTACACCCGCTACGTTGAGCCCATGGCGCTCGCCGCGACCGCCTGCGGCGCCAACGGCCTGGAGATCGAGGTCCACGACGAGCCCAGCCGCGCATGGTCCGACGGCGCTCAGGCCCTCACCCCCGACCAGTTCGACGACACCATGCGCCGCATTCGCGCCATCCGCGAGGTCGTCTGCCAAGAGACCATGGAGTAGCCCATGGGTACGGTGAGAAACGCGCGCGTTAACCAGGGCGGTCCCAAATGCGCGGGCATCGTGGGCCTGGGCCTCATCGGCGGCAGCTTTGCCCGCGGCTATGCGCAGGCGGGCGTTCGCGTGCTGGCCTGGGACCCCGATGATGATGTCATGACGGCCGCCAGCATGGGCACTGTCGCCGGAGAGCTCAACGACGAGACACTCGGCGAATGCGACATCATCGTCCTTGCCTGCTACCCCGAGGCCTGCATCGAGTGGCTCGAGGCGCATGCCCGGGCACTCGCCGACGCCACCGACACCGAGGCCATCATGGGCCCCGTGGTGATCGACACGGTGGGCGTCAAGGGCATCGTGTGCGAGCGCGCCTTTGAGCTTGCCCGCGAGCACGGCTTTTACTTTGTGGGTGCGCACCCCATGGCGGGCACCCAGTTCTCGGGCTACGCGCACTCCCGCGCCGACCTGTTCCAGGGCGCCCCGCTCGTGCTCGTGCCACCCGCGGTGGACGATGCGCTCAAACTGGAGCTCTTGGGGCAGGTGCGCGAGATGGTGCGCCCCTTGGGCTTTGGCAAGTTCAGCGTGACCAGCGCCGCCGAGCACGACCGCGTCATCGCCTTCACGAGCCAGCTTGCGCACGTGGTGTCCAACGCCTACGTAAAGAGCCCGACCGCCCAGGTCCACCACGGCTTTTCGGCCGGTAGCTACCGCGATCTCACCCGCGTGGCGCACCTCAACCCGCAAATGTGGTCCGAGCTCATGATCGACGACGCCGACGCGCTTGCCTTCGAGATCGACCACCTGATCGACTCGCTCGGCGCCTACAGCCGTGCGCTCAAGGACCGCGACCAGCGCTATCTGGAGAATCTCCTTGCCGAGGGCGACCGCATTAAGCGCGCACTCGACGACGAGGCCTCCCACTAGACCACCTATCACGCCAGGTCGAAAGGACCATAGCTTATGGCGATTACCATCGATATCGACACCGCACGCCCCTACCAGGTGCATGTTGGCACGTTTTTGCTGGAGCAGGCGGGACCGCTCGTGCGCGCCACTGCCGGCGGCACCAAGGCCGTCATCGTGACGGACACCAACGTAGGCCCGCTCTACCAGATGCCCGTTAAGCAGAGCCTGGAGGCATCAGGCTACGAAGTGAGTATCTGCACCTTCGAGGCCGGTGAGGCACACAAGCGCGCCGAGACCTACGTTGCCATTTTGGAGTTTGTGGCCGAGCACGAGCTTTCGCGCTCCGACGTGATCGTGGCACTCGGCGGCGGCGTCGTGGGCGACGTGGCGGGCTTTGTGGCCGCCACCTACATGCGTGGCTGCAAGTTTGTGCAGATCCCCACGAGTCTGCTCGCCATGGTGGATTCGTCGGTGGGCGGCAAGACCGCCATCGACCTGGCTGCCGGCAAGAACCTGGCCGGCGCCTTTTGGCAGCCGAATGTGGTTATCGCCGACGTGGGGTGCCTGGCCACCCTTACGCCCGAGCAGTTCGCCGACGGCTGCGGCGAGGTCGTCAAGCACGCCGTGATCGCCGACCCAGAGCTTTTCGCCGAGCTGGAGAAGACCCCGCTCACGCTGGAGCTGCTCAACCGCGATGTAGCCCGCGTAGCGCTCATCATCGCCCGCAATATCGACATCAAGCGCGCCGTGGTCGTCGCCGACGAGCGCGAGACCAACCAGCGAAAGCTCCTTAACTTTGGACACAGCGCCGGACACGCCGTCGAGGCCTGCGAGCACTTTGAGCTTGGACACGGCAACTGCGTGTCGATCGGCATGGGCATCATCACGCGCGCCGCGGCCCTGCACGGCGTCTGCGATGCTGCACTGCCCGGTCGTATTGAGGAACTCTGCGCCCGCCACGGCCTCAAGACCCGCTGCGAGCTTTCCGCCGATGCCGTCTTTGCCGAGGCGCTCCACGACAAAAAGCGCGCCGGTGACACTATCGACCTGGTAATTCCGCACGACATTGGCCGTTGCAGCATCGACCGCACGCCGCTTTCCACTTTCCGCGAACTCATTGCCGAGGGCCTCGGCCAGAAGGGAGACGCATCCGCATGCTAGCCCGCATCACCCCGTCCCCGCTCAAGGGCACCGTTCCCGCCATCGCGTCCAAGTCGATGGCGCATCGCCTGATCATCTGCGCTGCGCTTGCCAACGGCGAGACACACGTCACCTGTAACACCACCTGCGCCGACATCGAGGCTACGGTGCGTTGCCTTACGGCCCTGGGTGCTCGCATTGAGACCGTCGAGGACGGCTTCCAGGTCCACCCCACCATGAAGAGTATTGAGTTTGGCCTGCTCAAAGCACTTGCAGGCGGCACGCTCGACTGCGGCGAGAGCGGCTCCACGCTGCGTTTTATGCTGCCCGTCGCCTGCGCGTTAGGCGCAGAGGCCACCTTTGTGGGCCAGGGTCGTCTGGGCGCCCGCCCGCTCTCTCCGCTCTCGGACGAGATTATCGCCGCCGGCTGCGACCTGCAGGGCCTGGGCGGTTTTCCGCTCAAGACGAGCGGACGCATGCGCCCGGGCACCTTTGTGCTGCCGGGCAACGTGAGCTCGCAGTACATCTCGGGCCTGCTGCTGGCAGCCCCGTTGCTCGCCCAGCCCTCCTGCGTGCAGGTGACCGGCCTCATTGAGAGCCGTCCCTACATCAACCTGACGATCCAGGCCATGAAGGCCTTTGGCGTCGAGGTCAACGTCGAGCGCATTCCGGCCAAGGACGGCCAGCCCGAGGTCACGAACTTCCGCGTAAACAGCGGCTCGTACCGCACGCCCGGCAGCGTAGCCGTCGAGGGCGACTGGTCCAACGCCGCCTTTTGGCTGTGCGCCGGCGCCATCGGCACCGACCCCATCACCGTCGAGGGCGTGTCGCTGAGCTCCGCACAGGGCGACCGCAACGTGCTTGCCGCGCTTTCGCGCTTTGGCGCCCGCATCGTGCGCTCCACCAACGCCGCCACCGTGCAATCCGACAAACTTGCCGGCTTTGAGATGAGTGCCCACGACATTCCCGACCTGGTGCCTGTTATCTCGGCCGTGGCCTCGCTGGCACAGGGCCGCACCTTTATCCGCGATTGCGCCCGTCTGCGCATCAAGGAATCCGACCGCCTGGTCACCACCACCCGCGAACTCACCGCGCTGGGCGCGCAGGTGCGCATTGCCGGCGATGACCTCATCATCAAGGGTGTCGATGCCTTCACCGGCGGCGAGGTCGATTCGCACAACGACCACCGCATCGCCATGATGGCCGCCATCGCCGCGAGCCGCGCCACCGGCGAGGTCGTGATCCACGGCGCCGAGGCCGTCAACAAGTCCTATCCCGATTTCTTCGACCACTACTGCCTACTGGGCGGCAAGGTCACGCTCGAGGAGGAATAGCATGTCCTCGACCTTTGGCAACGTCTTGCACTTAAGCATCTTCGGCCAGTCGCACTCCCCCGCTATCGGCTGCTCGCTCGATGGCATTCCGGCAGGTATCGCCGTGGACCAGGAGCAGCTGCAGGCCTTCCTCGACCGTCGCGCCCCCGGTCGCGACGAGACCGCGACCAAACGTCGCGAGGCCGACGCCGCGCATATCATCGCCGGTGTGGTTGATGGACATACCACCGGCGCGCCCATCGCCGCGATTATCGAGAACACCAACACGCGCTCCAAGGATTACTCCGAGCTGCGCCGCAAGCCCCGTCCGGGACATGCGGACTTCCCTGCGCGCTTGAAGTACCACAACATGCACGACGTCGCGGGCGGTGGGCACTTCTCCGGCCGTCTGACGGCCCCTCTATGCATCGCCGGCGGGATCGCGCTGCAGGCGCTCGAGGCCCGCGGCATTCAGGTCATGGCGCACGTCGCGCAGATCGGCGGCATCTCCGACCTGCCGATGGACGATATGGTCTATCGCGAGGCCGACCGCAAGGCGATCCTTACGAACGATCTGCCGTGCATTGACGCCGCCGCAGCCGGCCGCATGCGCGAGGAGATCCTAGCCGCGCGCGACGAACTCGACAGCATCGGCGGCATCGTGGAGTGCGGCATTTACGGGCTTCCCGCGGGCATCGGCGACCCCATGTTCGACGGCATCGAGAACCGCATCGCGCAAATCGCGTTTGGCATTCCCGCCGTAAAGGGCGTGGAGTTTGGCATGGGCTTTGCCGTGGCCGCCATGCGCGGCAGCGAAAACAACGATCCGTATCGCATCGATGCAGAGTCGGGCGAGATCGAGGTTGAATCCAACAACGCCGGCGGCATCCTGGGCGGTATTTCGACCGGCGCGCCCGTCATGTGGCGCATGGCCGTAAAGCCGACGCCCTCAATTGGCCGCGAGCAGCAGACCGTAGACATGGACGCCATGGAAAATGCCGAGCTCTCGGTCCACGGTCGTCACGATCCCTGCATCGTCCCCCGAGCCGTCCCCGTAGCCGAAGCAGCCGCGGCGCTCGCCATCTGGGACGCCCTCCTCGAGGACGCCGGACAGCTTTAGTCCACCCACCCCAAGGGTAGTTAATTTGGGACGGGGCTATTTTAGCTACCCCCATATGCCAGTTGATATTTGCCCTGGCACCCATCGATTCGACGACAGTCAAAGGGTAGCTAAAAAAGCCCCGTCCCAAATTAACTACCCCAGGCAACCATTCACGAAAGGGGTCCCTATGGACCTTGCTGACATCCGCCAGGCCATCGATGGCATCGACACCACGCTCCTCAACAGTTTTATCGAGCGCATGGACATTGCCACCGAGGTCGCCAAGTCAAAAATCGAGATGGGCAAGGCCGTCTTCGACCCCGCCCGCGAGCGCTCCAAACTCAACAACCTCGCCAGTCGCGCGCCCGAGCGCTACGAGGCCCAAACCATCACCCTGTTCCGCCTCCTCATGAGCATGAGCAAGGCCGAGCAGCAGCGCTACATCAACGAGCTCAAGGGCATCACCGTCTCGCAAAAGGCCCATGCCACGGCTGCAGCCTCCGACACGCCCTTCCCTCAAACTGCCACCGTCGCTTGCCAGGGCGTTGAGGGCGCTTACAGTCAAATCGCCGCGTGCAAGCTCTTCGACGTGCCCGATATTGCGTTCTTTGAGACCTTTGAGGGCGTCATGCGAGCCGTGCGAGACGGCTTCTGCGAGTTTGGCGTACTGCCCATCGAAAACTCCACCGCAGGCTCGGTCAACGCGGTCTACGACCTGCTCGCGCAGTTCGACTTCCATATTGTGCGCTCGCTGCGCCTCAAGATCGACCACAACCTGCTCGTCAAGCCTGGCACCAAGCTGCGGGATGTTCGTGAGGTCTTTAGCCACGGTCAGGCCATCGCGCAATGTGCCGGCTTTATCGAGGCACACGATCTGCACGCCACCAAGTATCCCAACACGGCTATGTCGGCCGAGATGGTCGCCAACTCCGAGCGCGCCGACGTCGCCGCCATCGCCTCGCGCAGTTGCGCGGCGCTCTACGGTCTGGAAGTGCTAGAGCCCAACATTCAGGACTCGGACAACAACTACACGCGCTTCGTCGTCATCAGCCGCGAGCCGCGCGTCTATCCCGGTGCCAACCGCACCTCGCTCATGATCACCACGGCCAACGAGCCGGGCGCCCTCTATCGCGTACTCGAGCGCTTCTACGCGCTCAATATCAACCTCATCAAGCTCGAGAGCCGCCCCATCCCCGGTCGCGACTTTGAGTTTATGTTCTATTTCGATCTGGACTGCCCCTTTGGCAGCAAGGCCCTCGACGACCTGCTCGATTCGATCGACGACGTATGTGAGAGCTTCACCTACTTTGGCAGCTACACGGAGGTGCTCTAGATGACCGATACCGCGGCAACCCGCCCCTACGGCGTCCTGGGCCGCGTGCTGGGCCACAGCTACACCCCGACCATCTACAAGGAGCTCGCTGGGCTTGAGTACGTGCGATTTGAGCGCGAGCCCGAGGATCTTGAGGCCTTTATGACCGGCGACGAATGGGAGGGCACCAACGTGACCATCCCCTACAAGCGCGCCGTCATGGACTACCTGGACGAGTTGAGTCCCCTGGCCGAGCGCATGGGCAACGTCAACACCATCACACGCCTACCTGACGGTCGCCTGCGCGGCGACAACACCGACTACTTTGGTTTTCGGTGCCTGGTCGAGGAGCTGGGTGTAGAGGTTACCGACAAGAAGGTCCTTGTGCTCGGTGCCACCGGTGGTGCCGGCACCACGGCCAGCATGGTGCTCGGTGACCTTGGCGCCACCGTAGTGCCCGTGGGCCGCACAAGCGAGGTCAACTACGGTAACCTCGCACTGCAGTCAGATGCCGCGTTGCTTGTCAACTGCACGCCTGCCGGCATGTTCCCCCACTGCCCCGACGCTCCCTGCACGCTCGAAGGCCTCGATGCACTCGAGGGCGTCATCGACATTGTCTACAACCCCGCCCGCACGGGTCTGATGCTCGAGGCTGAGCGCCGCGGCATCCCCCGCATCGGTGGCCTGCTGATGCTCGTTGCCCAAGCGGCACAGGCCGTCGAGCGCTATACCGGCCAGGTCACCCCGCGCGAGCGCATCCTGGACGTAACGGAGCGCTTGTCACGTCGCGAACAGAACATCGCGCTGATCGGCATGCCGGGTTCGGGCAAAACCCGCGTGGGCGAGCAGATCGCAATGCTGACGGGTCGCGAGCACATCGACCTGGACCGCGCCCTCGAGGAACGCCTCGGCATGCCCTGTGCCGACTATATCGTCGAGCGCGGCGAGGCGGCCTTCCGCGAGCAGGAGACGGCGGCCCTGGCCGACATCTCCAAGCGCAGCGGCCTGGTGCTTTCCACCGGCGGCGGCGTGGTAACGCGCGACGAGAACTATCCGCTGCTGCACCAGAACAGCCAGATTGTGATGCTCAACCGCAAGCTCGACGAGCTCGCCCACAAGGGCCGCCCCATCACCGCCCGCGATGGCATCGACAAGCTGGCCGAGCAGCGTATGCCGCGCTACCGCGCCTGGGCCGACTGCATTATCGACTCACGCGACTGCGCCACCAACACCGCCCAAGCCCTCCTCGACACCCTCCCACCCGCTCTCTAACCAAAACCACCACAAAGGGGACAGGCACCTTTGTGGTGGTTTTCCAACCGCAAAGGAAGCAACCATGAAAGCACTCGTCATCAACGGCCCAAACCTCAACATGCTCGGCATTCGCGAGCCGGGCATCTATGGCAGCGACAACTACGACCGCCTGGTCCAGATTTGCCAGGAGGCAGGCGCCGCGCAGGGCTTTGACGAGGTCGAGGTCTTCCAGTCCAACCACGAGGGCAGCATCGTCGACAAGATCCAGGAGGCCTACGGCAAGGTCGACGGCATCGTCATCAACCCGGCCGCCTACACGCACACAAGCGTGGCCATCTTGGATGCCCTCAAAGCCGTCGCCATCCCGGCTGTGGAGGTCCACATTAGCGCCGTCGAGACCCGCGAAGACTTCCGCCAGGTGAGCTACGCCCGTCTGGCCTGCTTCGCCACCATCACCGGCGAAGGCCTCCAGGGCTACGCCCACGCGCTGGAGCTGCTGAGGGAGCATCTCGAAAAGTAAAATGCCAGCCCCAACAAACAGCAGCGGCTTGCTCGCGCTCGGCTCCAGCAGCACACAAGATGAAAAAAGCCCAGACCACCAAGCGGTCTGGGCTTAATAAACGATGGTGCTCCATGGCGGATTCGAACCGTCGACCTTGGGATTAGAAGTCCCCTGCTCTATCCAACTGAGCTAATGGAGCAAATAGCCGCACGCCCAAGCAAGCGCAAGCCTGTCAAGCGCAAGATATTATAACCTAGTTGAACTGCTCGCGGTACGCCTTGCAGACCTCATCGACCGGGCCGTCCATGCGAAGGTCACCCTTCTCAATCCAAACGGCACGCTGGCAGATGCGCTCAACCTGCTCCATAGAGTGCGAAACGAACAGAACCGTCACGTCGCCGCTCTGGATAAAGTGCTGGATGCGGGCCTCGCACTTCTGCTGGAAGAACACATCACCGACGGACAGCGTCTCGTCAACGATCAGAATATCGGGCTCGGTAATCGTCGCGATTGCAAAGGCGATACGCGCCACCATGCCCGAGGAGAAGTTCTTAAGCGGCATATCGACAAAGTTCTGCAGCTCAGCGAACTCGATAATGCCGTCAAAGTTGGCGTCGATGAACTCCTTGGTATAGCCAAGCAGGGCGCCGTTCAGATATATGTTCTCACGGGCAGTCAGCTCGGGGTCAAAGCCGGCACCAAGCTCAATCAACGGTGCGATATTGCCGTGCACCTTAACGCTGCCCTCGCTAGGCTCAAGCACGCCAGCGATAATCTTGAGCATCGTAGACTTGCCGGAGCCATTGGTGCCGACCAGACCCACGACCTCGCCGCGATGAATATCGAACGAGATGTGCTTAAGCGCCCTAAACTCCTCAAAGAACAGCTCGTGCTTGGCAAGCTTGATGAAGTACTCCTTGAGGTTGGTCAGCGACTCGGACGCCATGTTAAAGATCATGGTGACGTCGTCGACCTCGACAGCCAGAGGCTGCTCGCTGTAATCAACAACAGATTCAGTCATCACAGCACTCCTTAGATGTAGAGGATGAACTTGCGCTCGGACTTATGGAACACGGTATAGCCAATAATAAGCGCAAGAACCGCCCAGGCAACGCACATACCAAACGTCATAAGCGAGGGCGTAGTCTGGAACAGGAAGATATCGCGCATAAACTGCAGGTAGTTGAACATGGGGTTCGCATACATCAAGATACGCACGAGATGCGGCATTTGCGCAATATAGTCAGTCGTCCAGAAGATGGGCGTAATGTAAGTCCACGCCGTAATGACGACGCTCCACAGATGCATAACGTCGCGGAAGAAGACCGTAAGGGCAGAGAGCATCATGCCCAGGCCCATGCAGAAGCACATAAGCAGCAGCAGGCAAACCGGCAACAGAATCAGGTGCCAAGAAGGCATAACGCGGAACCACAGCATGACGATGGCGACGGCGACCAGCGAGAAGGCAAAGTTGACCAGCGAGAAGAGCACCTTCTGCACCGGGAAGACCCAGCGGTGCACCTTAACCTTCTTGAGCAGAGGGGCAGCGCCCACGATCGACGTCAGGGCCTGGTTCGTAGACTCGGACATGACGGCAAAGGTAATGTTACCCACGATCAAGTACAGCGGGTACATCTCGGGCGTCATTGAGCCATTGCGGCCCTGGCCAAAAATCGTCGAGAACACGATGGCCATGACGATCATCATCAGCAGCGGGTTGAGCACCGACCATGCGACGCCCAGAACGCTACGGCGATACTTGATCTTAAAATCCTTGGTAACCAGCTGACGAAGGATAAACGCGTCCTTCTCAAATTCGTTCTTAGCAAACGTCGCAGGCAGACTGCGAGTTTCTTGTTGCTTTGTCAGATCCGACACGGATGCAACTCCTTTACTCGTAATCGTTGACAAACGAACAGTATAGACCCGACGGCCATGCAAACGATTCGCGCAACAAAACTGGAGAACTAACCCACATCTTAGGATGCCAAGCCCAAACGGCTATACTTTCAAGGATTGAACGTATAAGGAGCATTGAGTGAATTCTGAATCCATCGCCGTCATCATCCCCTGCTACAACGAAGCGCCCACGATCGGCAAAGTCATCGACGACTTTCACCGCGAGCTTCCGCAAGCGACGGTCTATGTCTATGACAACAACTCGTCGGACGATACCTCACGCATCGCCACCGAGCACGGCGCCACGGTCCGCTTTGAGCCCCGTCAGGGAAAGGGCAACGTATGCCGCCAGATGTTTCGCGACATCGACGCCGATTGCTACCTGATGGTCGACGGCGACGACACCTACCCCGCCGAGGCGGCCAAGGCCCTCTGCGAGCCCATCCTTAACGGTACGGCCGACATGACCGTAGGCGATCGCCTTTCAAACGGCACCTACGCCGAGGAAAACAAGCGCGCCTTCCACGGCTTTGGCAACAATCTGGTCCGCGCCATGATCAAGTGGATCTATGGCTACAGCTTCGATGACGTCATGACCGGCTACCGCGCCATGAGCCGCCCGTTCGTTAAAACCTTCCCAGTGCTTTCCGAGGGCTTTCAGATCGAAACCGAGCTCTCGATCCACGCCGTCGACCACCGCTGGCGCATCAAAGATGTGCCCATCGAGTACCGCGACCGTCCCGAGGGTTCCGAGTCCAAACTCAACACAGTGAGCGACGGCATTAAAGTCGTTGCGATGATCGGCACGCTGTTCAAGGACTACCGCCCGCTGAAGTTCTTCAGCCTCGTAGCGCTTCTGTTCGCGGTATTCGGCCTCGCCCTGGGCATGCCCATCGTTGTCGAATATTTCCAGACCGGCCTCGTCCCGCGCTTCCCCACCGCTATGCTCGCCGCCTCGTTTATGTTCCTGTGCGGCCTGAGCCTTGCGACCGGCTTCATCCTAGATTCTGTAGCAAAGGTCGAAAAAAAGCAGTGGGAGGTCAACGTGTACAGCAAATACGCCTACGACGACCAGCCCGGCCACCCTACTTCCAAGCCAAGCGAGAGGTAGATCTTCCGCAAAATACTATTGGCACCACTGCGCAGATAGCCACCAACAAGAAAAGCCGCCGTTAAAGAACGGCGGCTTTTACTCTCGAAAAGTTAATAGCGGCTAGAGCGTCTTGAGGTACTCCCCCAGCTCTTCCTCCCAGTCGGGCATGTGGAACCCGACCGACTCGAGCCTGGAAAGGTCGAGCGCGGAGTGGACCGGGCGCGGGGCGACGGGACCGGCGGCGCTCGCGTAGTAGTCGGCGGTCGATACCGGCAAGACTTTCTCCCCGTTGCCGTTGGCCGCCTCGAAGACGGCGCGGGCGATGTCGGCCCAGGACTTGACGGCGCCGGAGCCGGTGCAGTCGTAGGTGCCGTAGGGGGCGTGCGTCCCCAGCACGTGGAAGATGGCCTCGGCCATGTCGCGCGTGAAGGTCAGGCGGCCCAGCTGGTCGTCCACGACCGTGACCTGGTCCAGCTTGTCGTCCGGGTCGGCTACGCGGTCGGACAGCCCCTTCATGGTCTTGACGAAGTTGTGTCCCTCGCCGATGACCCAGCTGGAGCGCATGATGTAGTGGCGGGGGCACCCCGCCACGGCGATGTCGCCGGCGGCCTTGGTCTGGCCGTAGACGGACAGCGGGCTGAGGGGCTCGCCCTCGTCGTGGACCTCGGCGGTGCCGTCGAA
>NZ_JAMOKO010000002.1 GCF_023656745.1 Collinsella sp. BG-O-102 | reverse complement strand
TCCACCGTTCCTTCAACTGGGAAAACGGCGCCCCCGGACCCCAGGAGGGGCCGCGGGGGCGTTCGGCTAACTGCGGGAATGGCCTATTTGCTCAATGTGTTCGGCTGAGATCGGAAATCAACCCGGATTTGGAAAATAGACACACCACGTAGGGCAGATTGCTAATATACTTTGTTATGACAATATAGTACGTCCTATTGGTATTGGAGAACTATGAATAAGATATTGCTAGCGAGTCATGGTTATCTCGCCCAAGGCATGAAAAGCTCTCTGGAGATTCTGATGGGCACTAACGACCGAATCGAGTGCCTGTGCGCCTATATCGATGACGATTCAAGGGACGTCGCGGCGTTGATTGATGCATGGATGGAGACGAGGGACCCTGCCGACTCTTGGTTTGTCGTGACTGACATCTTTGGCGGCTCTGTAAACAACGAATTCATCCAGAGGCAGGCCACCGGATCGTTTACGTTGATCACCGGAATGAACTTGCCGCTGCTGGTGGAAATGGTTACACAGCTGGACTCCCTGGATGCGGACAAGGCTAAAGCCGCGGTCGAGGGATCACGTTCGTTTATCCAGCTTTGTGAGGCGGCGGATATGCTCTCCGATGTCGAAGAAGAAGAGTTCTAGCTCAAGCTTCAACGAATAATTCAACCCTGTCATTACCTTTATTACGTGTGGAGATGTTTTTGATGATTAAGCTTACGAGGGTCGATTACCGATTGATTCACGGCCAGGTCGCCATGTCTTGGACACATGCGCTGGATGTCGATTGCATCCTGTGTGCCAGCGACGCCGTGGCAAAAGACGATATGAGAAAAGCCGCTTTGAGGCTCGCCCGCCCCAGCGGCGTTAAACTCGTCATCAAGGATGTTGACGCTGCTATCGAGGCGCTCAACAGCGGCGTTACCGACAAGTATTCGCTGTTTATCATTGTCGAGACGATCGAGGATGCCTATCGCCTTGCTAAGGGTTGCAAAGACATCAAGGAGATCAATCTGGGCGGAACTCGAAAGTCTCCCGAGACCACGCTTCATCCGACCCCCGCGATCTTTGCGACCGAAACCGATGCCGAGCATATCCAAGAGCTTGTGAACGATGGCGTGGTTATCGAAATCCGTCAGGTCCCCAATGACTCAAAGGTGTTTGCCAAGGACGTTTTTTAGCCGAAAACATGTTGGTGTTCGGTTTTTATTGAACCGATGCTCTATGTCTATGCCCGTCGATCATTTGATCGGCGGGCTTTTTATTAAAGAAAAATCAAAAAAATCTGAAATAGCTCTTGCATAGTTAGTTATATAAAGTATTATAACGTCATGGGATGAATGAAGGGTTCATCCAAGTGAGTTAGGAGTAAGGGATGTTCAATTTCGATGAGCCTCGTTACGAGAAGGTTGTGAGCGATGCCCTCGCTCTCCGTCCTCAGATTGAGGCTGCCGTGGACAAGGTCTGCGAGCAGGGTTATTCCAACATCTTCTTCATCGGCTGCGGCGGCACCTGGGCACACACGCTCCCGATGAAGTATTGGGTCGAGACCACCACGGCCGACGTCGACGTCCACTGCGAGATCGCCGCTGAGTTCCTCGCATGCCCGCCCAAGACCTTCAACAAGGACTCGGTCTGCGTCTTCTCCACCCGTACCGGCACCACCCCCGAGATCATCGAGGCCGCCAAGTTCTGCCAGGAGCAGGGCGCCCGCACGCTGATGTATGTCTCCAACGACAACACCCCGGCCACTGAGTACGCCGACTACAAGTTCTTCAGCTTCGCCGAGGACGACGTCCTGTGCGAGGCCATCTACACCTACCAGATCACGCTGGTCGCCCGCTTCCTCAAGAACGCCGGCGCCTTCCCCAAGTACGACACCTTCATGGAGGAGTTCGGCAACATCGCCCCGTACCTCATCAAGGCCAAGGACGCCCAGGACGAGCGCTGCGCCGCCATGGCCGAGGACTTCAAGGACACCGACTACCACATGGTGATCGGCTCCGGCATGCTCTGGGGCGAGGCCTACGACTACGCCATGTGCATCCTCGAGGAGATGCAGTGGATCAAGACCAAGTCCATCCACGCCGCCGAGTTCTTCCACGGCACCATCGAGCTGTGCGAGGAGGGCACGAGCCTCATCATGCTCTACGGCGAGGACGACACCCGCAAGCTCATGGACCGCGTGGACAACTTCACCCACATGCTCGCCGACGAGAAGGGCGTCCATGTCCGCGTGAACAAGTTCGACACCGCCGAGGTCGAGCTGCCGTTCAGCGACCCCGAGTTCCGCAAGATCGTCTCCCCGATGGTCACCTACACCATCACCGAGCGTCTGAGCTGCCATCTCGAGCACGTCCGTAACCACCCGCTCACCACGCGTCGCTACTATCACCAGATGAACTACTAATCCTTTCAAATTGCTGCTGTTGCCTGCAGGCGAGCTGTTCTGAACGTCTCGCCTGCAGGCTTATTTCTGGGGTTAATCAGAATAGTTGCCCAGTACCTCCAAGTTGCGCTGGTCGCATTATGGCGTCTATGGACGAGCAAGCATTTGGCATTACGATGCTTGGTCGTCCGCTGTTTACGAGCCTGTTTGTCGGCTTGATCCTTGGCGATGTCCAGCAGGGAGTTATCGTCGGCGCTGCTTTGGAGTCCATGTTCATGGGCGCCATCATGGTCGGCGCGGCGGTTCCTCCTGAGGTCTATGCCTTCGGCGTGCTTGGCTGCGCGTTTGCCGTCATTACGGGTACGGGCACGGCAACTGCCGTCGCGCTCGCCCTTCCCGTCTCCGTCTTCCTTCTCTACTCCGTGATTAACTTTGCAACGCGTATCGTCGCCGCCCATCTGGGATACGACCTGGGAACCAAGTTCCTGCAGCAGTCCGAAGAGAACAACCTTATGTCTCGCATGACGCATGCTGCCGGCGTTCTCGGAATGACCGTTATCGGCGCCATGATTGCGGCACAGGTCTCGCTGTCCACGGCTTTGACCTTTGATGTGGGTGGTTCCGAGATTGTCCTGCAGGATCTGTTCGATTCGATCTTCCCCGGTCTGCTGCCCTTGCTGGCAACGTTCGCTTGCGTTGCCCTGTACAAAAAGGGTGTCAAGACCATTTGGATTATTATTGGCATCTTCGCGATCTGCATCATCGGAACGGGCTTGGGAGTGTTCGCGGCGGCGTAAAGTTGACTGCTATGCTCGCGCGTTGGATAACTAACTGTCCGTTTGAAAACGGGGTTCGGCGTAAGGCCGGCCCCGTTTTTTTGTTTGAGGGATTTTCCGACCGTCCAAAAATCCACGCTCGTCCATCACTCACGTATCTCTCATCTCTCATTTGTCACTAATACGAGAGATGGCACAAAGACGAGAGATAATTACGAGAGATAACTGATCAGCAAAGAGACAGGCAATCATGGTATTGTCTCAATACTGATTGTTCTACCAGCAAAAACATGTTTAAATGAAACAAATGGCAGACATCTTATCTTTCATCTCTCACTTATCTCTAATATGAGAGATAGCAGTAAGATGAGAGATAATTACGAGAGATAACTGAGAGACGAAGGAAATCTATTCGCGGCATTCTCCGCCGGGCCGAGCGAAAGGACATGCAGATGAACGAAAACGAGCTGACCGGTCTGCTCGAGTCTTTAAAGCGCATGGGCTCGGACGATCTTAACGTCGAGGTCAAGGAGAGCGCCACGACGCTTTCCCGCGACGTATGGGAAACGGTTAGCGCATTCGCGAATACCGCTGGCGGAATTATCGTGCTCGGCGTGAGCGAGCGCGCGGGCTTTGTCCCGGTTGAGAACTTTGAGACCGAGAAGGTGCTCAACCAATTCGTAGCGGGCATGGGTGATGCCGGCGGTCGCGGAAAACTGGCCAATCCGCCCAAATACACCATTGAACGCGTGGAGCTCCAGGGCACCGTGGTTCTGGTCATCACGATTGAGGAGCTCGACCCGTCGAGCAAGCCGTGTTATGTCATAGAGCGGGGCGCTCAAGGCGGCAGCTACAAACGCATCGATGACAAAGATGTTCCGCTCTCGTCGACCGAGGTCCTGTCCTTGTCATCGTATGAACGGACGAGCCCCAGTGATCGCGATGCAGTACCCGGCGCGGTCGCAGGCGATCTTGACGAGGCCCTGGTCGACCGCACGATAGAGCGTGCTTTCTCGCTGACACCCCGTGCAATGCGCGGCGCGCCGGACAAGAAAACGAAGCTGGAGCGCCTGAATTTCCTCGACTCCCAGGGCAATGTTACTAAGGCCGGGCTCCTGGCCGCGGGTGCCTATCCTCAGCAGTTCTATCCCAAGCTCTTTATCGATGTGGCGGTCTATGCCGGAACGCAGAAGGGCGCGGCGGGGTCGTTGAGGTTCATGGACCGTACGATCTGCGAGGGAACGTTGGGCGAAATGATCTCGGATGCCGTCGCGGCAATCGCCAAGAATTTGCGGCGAACCTCGACGATCCAAGGCGTCTCGCGTGTCGACTCGCTGGAGATTCCCGAGGAAGTCCTGCGCGAGGCAATCGCCAACGCCGTAATCCACCGAGAATACGGAGATCGGTTCTGTGGGCAGTCGATCGCTGTTGACGTCTTTGATGACCGTATCGAGGTGACGAACCCCGGCGGCCTATACGGGGGAAAGACTCGCGAGAACTTGTTTGACGGCAGCTCCCGATGCCGTAACGCGACGCTCGTGAAACTCATGTCGATTGTCCCGCTGCCGGATGGCGCAGGTTCGCCGGCTGAGGGCAATGGCTCGGGCATCCCGATGATGATCGATGCCATGCGCGCGCATGGTCTGGCCGAGCCCCTGTTCTGCCCGGGGTTCGATCGGTTCAAGGTCGTACTTTACCGTTCAAAGATCGAGCCGGTCGATCATGGCGGGGGCTTAATTGTGACGGCACTCAAACACTACGGCGAGCTGGGGACGCGTGAGCTGGCAGAACGTACGGGGCTTACAATTTCCCAGGTAAGGTCGCGCGTCAACGCGCTCATTGCTCAAGGCGAGCTTGAGCCCACGGCGCCGGCGACGAGCCGCAACCGCAAGTATCGACTGTCAGAGCGCGTGGAATAAATGCGCTAGTGGACGAGGCGACCCAATAATCGACCCTCAATTGGCGCCCACTAAGGTAAAGCGGTTGTTGCTCAGTCGACGGTGATGCTAAAGACTCGGCTTACGCTGGCATGGCCCCGAACCCGTCCATCAAGAACAGCCTAAGAACCAGCTTGATGACATATCCCGGTTTGACTTCTGCCGCGTCAAAGACGTGGCGCTCGGCGAGCTCGCTGCAGTATGCATAGATGTCACGGATAAGGTCCGCGCCCGAAAGCGTAAACATGTAGCCTGCGTCTGAAAGCGCATTGGGTGCGGCGGGCAACTTGGCCATGTGGCAGAACGTTTGCAGGTCGGGCGCCATAGCGTCCTGGTAGCCAAGATGGCTGCCGTCTTCTTGTGCGACGAGTTCCAGCTGGCGTACTCGATTCAGCGCCGCTGCCAGCACAAAGCTCGGTGTGGGAGCATTGACGTCCTCCGTGCTCGCCACGAGTCTGCCTGCTGCCTGTGTGACAAGCCAAGCGACCTCGCGCTGGCAACGCACGGCCTTGCGCGTAACCGGCTTGATGGACGAAGAAGAAACGCTTCCCTTAGGCGGATTCGAAACAGCCACAAGAACCTCCCATGAACGACCCGGCCCAACAAGCCCGGATGAAACACGTGCTACATCAGTATACAGGGAAGTGGGGTAGCGGGGTACAAGCGCGCCAGCGGCAAACCGAGAGCATCAACGATGTGCCGATCGCGGAATGAGATCTCGTAATAATTGACTCTCGGCCATATTATTGAGGGGCATGACTCGCGTTCGTATGGTTGTAGGTGCTGGCGATGAACGACATTGACCTTGCTGTTCCGTTGATGGATGGACCAAGCTATGACCGCGCCTGCAGTCTCGTGCCTTCCGAATACGTTGAGGCATGGGAGTGGTTTCTGGGTGAGGAACAGCGCGGCGGCGTTTGGACCAGCCTTCCGCACCACACCAAGGAAGATAGTCCTCAGTATCAGTACCGTTTGAGAATTGGCTCGGACTTCTTTCCCGTAACGCGGGATTCAGGGATCTTCTGGCCGGGCCAGGATCGGGTGAAGCAAGATCCCAATAAGATCTTTGCGCTTTCGGTCCATAACTCTAAAAAGAGCTTCTACACCGATGTGCCTCCGCTCTATTTGGACGATGGTACGTGGGTCATTAAGTACTCGGTTCAAGCGCCGGGTACCGTTGGTTTTCGAGACCAGAATTACAACCGTAAAATGCTCAACTGCATGGAATGTGGCGTTCCAGTCGGAGTCATATTTGCAACCGAGGTAGGCTACAAGGTGCTCGGCCTTGCGTTTGTTGAGCGGTTCGAGCCCGAAAACGGATGGTTTGTTCTGCACGGTCCTGTTCATAAAGGCGGACCGGACCCTCGTTTTGCACCCGACATGAGTTATCTGAAGCACATGCCCGTCGATATTGAGTTTACCGGACAGGGTACGACCGACGACGAAAAGGTCCGCTATGCGTTAAGGCGCGAGCGATTGGGGCAGCAATGGTTCCGCAAGCAGCTCGTTGCCGCCTATGATGGCCGTTGCGCGGTGTCGGACTGCGGCGTCAGCGAAGCTCTGGAAGCTGCACATATCGAGAATTACTCGGGACCCAAATCGCAGGTTGCCAGCAACGGCATTCTGCTTCGGCGCGATCTTCATTCCCTATTTGATGCTCACCTGATTTCGTTTGAGCCTGTTTGCGGCGAATATCGGCTGTGCGGATCGTACCTGCTGGATAAGACCGACTACGTTTCCTTTGCGGGTGCGACGCTAAGGCAGCCGAATGAGCGTCAGTGGCGACCCAATACGGTGTTTCTTGAGGCCCATCGCATTGAGTTCGATCGCTCGGAAAAGAAGCGTGAAAAGGCGGGGCTTCTGCCGTATTAGCGTATTTGGCTTTGGCATTCTTTGACGATCGTGTTGTTTGATCGGATCGCGTGGCGATGCAATATCGCGCCCACCTGCTGGTGCATGCTCTTCCTGATTTGTATAGCGAGAGGGGAGCGTGTATGAGCTGGCGAGGCGATATTGCGATGGGGAAGTACGGAAAACTGCCGTGTGCCCTTATAGACAACAATATGTTTCCGAGCGTAGAGGTTGATTGCGGGTCGTTTGTCGTCACCTGCCCTTGCTGCGGCTCGCAAATACCGTGTCTCGACATTCGGTTCATCGATGCGCGCGACAGACTCAGCGACGAAGTGAGAAAACGGACAGGCGTTCATATGCCGGTGTATCCGGAGAAATGCCCTGTTTGTGGCCTCGATATCGTGTACGACGCCGGCGACGAGGGACAGGTGATGCGGAGGAGTTGGCTGTGAGTGTCTTTTGCCTCTACAAATAAATCCCCTCACCGAGCTGCTTGTGGAACTCGGCGTGATGGTCGCGTGCCCAGGTAAAGAGCGCCTGGTCAAAGTCGGTACGCGCGGCCGGGACGCCAAAGACGCCGGCAACTTCGACGCGCACAAACTCCAGTGCCGGCAGCTTGTTGATGGCAGTGAGGGCAAACGGGGATGAGGGCTCCTCGAACAGATAGCGGCTGCCTTGCAGCGCATCGCAACTGGTGCACGTGTTGCCGAGTGACGGGGCTTTGGAGGCTCGCGCGCCCACGGGCTTGTAGCCGCAGCGCTTATGAAGGTAGTCGCGGATCTCGCCCGGTGCGCAGCCAAGAGCGGGCACGATGGCGAGTGCGTTGGCGTTGGCCGTGTCGATGGCAATGTGCCCGGCTTTGTTGGGCGCGTGCGCGATGGCGGTGCTCTCGTCGTTATCGGTTCGATAGGGAATGCCGAAGGCCGCGACCGAGGTCTCTTTGTGACACTTCCAGCACTCGCGCTTGCCCAGTACTAGATATATATATGGCGCCGAGAGGTCGGATCGGTCAACACCGGGCAGCCACTCGGCAAAGGGTTCGGGGTTGACGCCGCTAGGTACATACCAGATCTTCTTGGTTCGGTCCCATTTGGCGCCCAGCGCCTTGGCTTCTTCTTTGTGCGAAAAGGGAACATCGAGCTCGGTGCGCATGGCGGCTCCTTGGTGCTGCAGGTGCAAGTGGCTCAAGGATACCGCAGAGCGCAGACATCGCGGCGTTTTGCTGAGAAGTTGCGGTTCGGATGGGTTCGAGACGCGTTGGTCTCGGCCTCGGTGGCTATTGGGGCGGTTTTGATTGACTGCGGAGTCAGCCGGGATAGGCACTTGGGTTGCTGACGCGGTTTTGTGCATGGGCAGGGTGGTTGTTTGAGCGGTTGGAGCAGTTTGCGGCGCAGTTTTGTGCCTGGCTATTGTTGATGTTGGGGTATTGAATTTATTTGGCAGCCATTCGTCAGGTGAATTGATGCTACGTTGCGATGATGGTTGGAGCTGCCAGCGGATTTGGCGACATAAAACAAAACAGCCCAGAGACATAGCCTCTGAGCTGTGAACATTTGGTGGGCGTTAGAAGATTTGAACTTCTGACCTCTTCCGTGTCAGGGAAGCGCTCTCCCCCTGAGCTAAACGCCCGATCAAGGGTGCGCAAGTGCGCAAGGGATAATATAACGGAGCCTGAACTCGGTGGCAAGAACATTTTTAAAAATCGCTTGCATTGTGGTCTGGTGAGAAAAAGCCGCTCGCCGCCTGCAGGTGACCGTTTGCGGTCAAATTATCGACAAAGCGTAGACAGGTTTGTGGCAAGGTTTCAGGGAAGTATGTGCTGGCTTCGCCGTCTTGCGCACGATTGCACGAGGCGTGTGCCGTTGTTTGAGTAGTATGGGGGCCGACCATGAACATGCTGGTCGTAGATGATGAGGTTGATATCGCAAATATGCTCGCGGAGTTTTTCCGCATGGAGGGCTACGAGGTTTCGGTTGCCCATGACGGGCCGTCGGCCCTGGCGGCGGCTTCTTCTGGCCCCGCCCCCGATATCATGCTGCTCGATGTAAACATGCCGGGGATGGACGGCTTCGAGGTCTGTCGCCGCGTGCGGGAGCATGTGAGCTGCCCGATCATCTTTCTAACGGCGCGCGTTGAGGATATGGACCAGCTTGATGGTTTTGCGGCGGGCGCCGACGACTACGTGCTCAAGCCTTTTTCTCTCGAGGTTCTGGGTCGTCGCGTGGCGGCGCACATGGCGCGCGAGGGAAGGGCTCGCGATCGGCAAAGCGACGGCGCCGTCCGCTTTTTTGGCGAGATGACCATCGATTACGCTCAGCGCATCGTTGAGGTTCACGGTGCGGGTGGTAATCGGGATTCGTCCGCCGGGGGCGATTCGAACGCGGTGACCGTCGACTTGACCAAGCTCGAGTTCGACATCATCGCCCTGTTGAGCAAGCGCCCTGGCCAGGTGTTTGACCGCGATGTGATTTACGAGCGTGTGTGGGGATGGGATGCCGCGGGTGACCCGTCGCAGGTGCGCGAGCACATTCGCCGCATTCGCAACAAGTTTACGTCGGCGGGGATCGCGGACGATCCGATCGCAACGGTATGGGGCGTGGGCTACAAGTGGGTGGCAAAGTGACGGGTTTTGGTAAGGGCCCACGCGGGCGCCATGCGCCTCACGAAGACGGCCGAGTTGTCGCTTGCGAGGACGGTTGTCGGGACAATGGCGGTTCTGTCCGCAGGCGCGACCGCCGCGCAGCTCGCCGCGCCGAGCGACGCGCGGCCCGCGAGCTTGAGCGCGAGCGGCTGAAACGCCTGCCGCGAAAAGAGCGCCTGCGTGCCTGGTGGAGCCTGCGGCCGTTGGGCGTGATCTTCACGGCGTATCTGGTCGCCTATCTTGTTGTCGCCACGGTGCTTGCGCTGAGCGCCATTGAGGTATTCGCGGCTTGGAATAATGGATATTACGAACTCGAGGTGACGCTCGACAACGGTTTGACCGAGCACGGCGTGATCGATTCGGGTCCATACATCTACGACCCCACCTCTCAGCAGCTGCTTCCCGCATCCGAGCTCAACTTGCCAGGCGATGGGTCGTACGCGGTCTTCATTGCGACGGGCGATTGGGGGACCGGTAGCGATTACGTGCCGGAGGGCGGGCGCACCATCAGCACGCTGTACGCGACCGTCGACATGGTTCGTAGCGGCCAGGTGCAGCTCTACGACTGGGGGCTCAATTACAACGAGGGCTATCCGCAGGAGGAGATTCTCGAGGTGAACAGCACGATTCCAGCGGAGAACCTCGCCCACTACGACGCGTTGAGCCGCGCGGGCCGCGCGCAGAGCGTGGAGCTGTTTGAAAACATGACGGGAGCCGATCTTGAGGAGACGTTTGGCGAGGGGCTCGTCTCGAACACTGCCTATTATGCGGCTTCACCGCCTCCCGATGGTCCGATGCCTTGGGTCCTCACGCTTGCGACGGGGCTTGTGCCCGTTTTGGCGTACGGCGGCCTGGGTTGGCTCACGTTCAAGCACTTCTACCGCGTTCACATCGCCGGGCCCTTGGGGGAGCTGGCGAGCGCCGCGGGGCGCATCGCCGGTCAGGATTTGGATTTCTCGATCGAGCGCGTGCGGGGCAAAGAACTTGGTCGCCTGTCTGAGACGCTGGAGAATATGAGGGCGTCGCTGCTCGATGCCCAGCGCGAGCTGTGGCGCACCGCCGAAGGGCGGCGTCAGCTCAATGCGGCGTTTGCGCACGATCTCCGAACGCCGATCACGGTGCTCAAGGGG
This sequence comes from Collinsella sp. BG-O-102, assembly GCF_023656745.1. GTDB lineage: Bacteria > Actinomycetota > Coriobacteriia > Coriobacteriales > Coriobacteriaceae > Collinsella. The sequence goes on along the minus strand of NZ_JAMOKO010000002.1, from coordinate 208,874 downwards.
ACGGTCGAGATGGCGCAGATGCGCCTGCGTCGCGGCGATGAGCTCGATGTTGGTTCGTTGGATGCCCTGTCGGCCCAGGTGGTGCGTTTGGAGCGGTACGCAACGGAGATGGGAGGGCTGAGCAAGCTCGAAGATCGGCCTGTAGACCGCAAGCCGCTGGCGTCGCGGTCTCTTGTGGATGAGCTCGAGTCGCATGCGAACGAGGTTGTTGCGGCGCGCGGGGAAGGGCTCGCGTTGAGGGTTGCAGCTGACGAAGGTGAAGATGGCGCCCGCGCCGACATGACCCACATCGATCTACCCCTGGTCGAAGAGGTCCTCGACAACCTCTTGAGCAATGCGTGCGGCCATGCGAAGGGCGTCATCGAGGTTGAGATTTCTGTTCGAGAGGGCAGGTTGGCCCTGAGCGTTGCCGATGATGGTCCGGGCTTTACGCCCGAAGCCCTGCGGCGCGGGTGCGATCCGTTCTTTAGCGAGAACAAATCTGCCGAGCATTTTGGACTGGGCTTGAATGTGTCGAGCATTTTGTGCGGTTTACACGGGGGAGCGCTTGAGTTAGGGAATGGTTCGACCGGCGGGGCACGTGTGACGGCGACGTTTAGCATGGGCGGCGATGGGGACGAAACAGGGGAATTGTGACGAGGGCTCGCGCGCTACGCGGGCGGGCGTCGCCGGGCTCATCGAACCGTCGGCGAACCAGTTACCTGCTCTTACCTTAAGAATGGCTTACCTCAACGTAAGGCTTACTGAATTGTCATTGCTGGTAGACAAAACATAGACACCAAGTTGCGAAACTGTCCTTGTCAGGTACACAAGGAGGTAACGCGATGATGAGGATGCGGCCCGAAGCCGAAGGGTATTCCGGTCAGGTTTCTTGCGGGGGCGCTGCTCGCCGTCTTGACGTAAGCGCCTTGAGCGAGCTTCGCAATCGAGTCGCGGGCGCTCATGACGCGCTGGACGACGCCTCTTCTGCCGGCGCGCGGACCGCAAACGCCCCCTCATTCGCGACCGCTGCGGCAATGTCGGCCGAGGCCGTCGCAGAGGACGATGGTCTCGATGCCCGCCGTCGAATCCTGCGCCGTCGCGTGCTTTTGGCGCTTGCAGCCTCGGTCGCGATCCTCGCGACTGCATGCTGGGAATACCTTCCGGGGATCTTGGCATGGCTTGCAGACCCTCAGGCGGTTCGGTCGTTCGTCGCCGGCCACAGCGTGATAAGTCGTCTCGTCATGCTTGGAATCAACGTCACTCAGATCTTCTTGGCCTTTTTGCCCGGCGAGCCTGTGGAGCTGGCGAGTGGTTACGCGTTTGGCTTCTGGGAGGGGACGGCGCTGTGTCTCGTCGCCTCGGGGCTGGCGACGTCGGCGATTTATTGGGCGACGCGTCGATGGGGCTGGAGCCTGGTTGGCCTCTTCTTCGACCGCAGCCTTCTCGACCAGTTTTCGTGGCTCAATAATGCGAAGCGACTCGAGCTGGTCATGCTGGTGATTTTCTTGATCCCGGGAACCCCGAAGGACTTCTTGACGTATTTCGCCGGCCTCACCAAGATGCGCTTCGCCCCCGTGGTGCTCATCGCAACGTTTGGGCGCATTCCCTCCATTGTGACTTCGACGGCCGCGGCATCCGCTGCGGGCAGCGGAAACTGGCTGGTGGTTGGTGTCGTCGTTGCCGTGTCACTGCTGTGCGTGGCGTTGGGCGGCTTGCTGTATCGTCGCCTGCGTGCCAAGGCGAGCTGAGGCGGCCGGCGAGGATGTACGGCGGCTGATGGGCCTTTTGCGGCTACATCGGACCGCCGGTCGCCACAGCAATCCAAAACCTCCCCAACATGTGCATTCTGAAATCGAAATCTTGCGGAAACGCGAGCAAAATGCACTGCTGGGGGAGGTTTCGAGGGTTTACGCGCTTGCGACTCCGCTATACGCTCCGATTGATGAAGAAATCGGCCATGGAGCAGAGCAGGTCAGCGGCGTTGTGCGAAATGACGCCGTTCTCGGCGAGCGCACGGCTGGTGTCTTGCGCCTCTTGCGCGAGCTTGAGTGCGAGATCACGACACGCGTCGATGCCCCCGCCGATCTCGATGAGCTCGACGGCGCGCGCGAGGTCCGTGGGATCGTTCGTTTTTGCTTCGAGCAGCCCCCAAGGGCCGCGGCCTCAGGTTCGACCGGCTGGCCCCGGCCGACCTGGCGCTGGCGATGTCGCACGTGAACTCCGAGCCGCGCGGCGCGCTCGGCTTCGCGACGCCCGCCCGCGCCTTCCGGGCGGTGCTCGGCGCCGACGCGGAGGCGCTGCTGGATGCGTACGGCGTGGAGGACGTGCCCGTCGGCGAGCTCGACCTGACGCCGGGGCTCATCGCGCGGGCGCGCGCCGAGAGGGGCGATGCCCCGCTGGCCTAGCCTAGAGGAAAAACGGAATAGACGGACCGACCGTCCGGCTGAGTCTGGGAAGAGGTGCCGGGCGGCGGGCGGAGCATGGCCACCGGACCCATCGAAACACATCTCCACCGTTCCTTCAACTGGGAAAACGGCGCCCCCGGACCCCAGGAGGGGCCGCGGGGGCGTTCGGCTAGGTGCGGGAACGGCCTATTTGCTCAATGTGTTCGGCTGAGATCGGAAATCAACCCTTGCATTGTGGAATTCGGGGGCTTTGTCATATCCATTTCAAAAGAGCCTGCTGCCGCGATTTGACTGTCGCATAATGCAAGGCCATTGCGGTACCGAGCTATGGAAAGACGCCTGCGGAATTGTCCTACCGATAAGCGGACAAGCCTCCGGCTGGTGCCTTCGCCGTGGTAAGGTAAGCCGAATTGTTTCCAGGCTGTTTCGGGGGAGTGGAATGAGCAAAGAGTGCGTCGAGCAGGTCGAAGGCGCAGGAGCTTCGGTGCCGATGACCGATATATCGAACATTGATGTGCCCGAGGGCACCGACGAGCTCAGCCGCAACACCCGCCGTGCATGGCGCGACCGCCTGAACAGCGCTTCGACGCGCAAGTTGATCATGGGCGTCTTGGCTACGCTGGTGGGCGGTTCGTTTTGGGGCTTCTCGGGCACCAGCGCGAGCTTTCTGTTCGATACCTACCACGTCGATACCTTGTGGCTTATGAGCGTGCGTCAGATTCTCGCCGGTCTACTCTTTATGGCCGTGGTTGTTACGCGCGACCGCGAGCGCCTGATTAAGCTCTGGACCACAGCCGCCGATCGCAAGCAGCTGCTGCTCTTTACCGCCTTTGGCCTGCTGTTCAATCAGTTTTGCTATCTTTCGGCCGTGCGTCTGACGAACGCCGGAACCGCGACGGTGCTCCAGTGCCTGCAGCTCGTTATCATCATGGGCTACACCTGCGTGACCGATCGCCGCATGCCGCGTACTCGCGAAGTCATCGGCATCGGTCTGGCTTTGGGTGGCACCTTTTTAATCGCCACCGGTGGCGACCCCACCAGCCTGAATATCTCGCCGCTCGGCCTGATCGCGGGTCTCATGTGTGCGGTCAGCGCTACATGCATGGCGGTGATTCCCGCCAAGATCCTGCCCGAATACGGCAGCCCCATCGTCACGGGCTCGGCAATGCTCACGGCGGGCGTGGTCTCGTGTGTCTTCGTGCAGCCTTGGGCGCATATGCCGGCGCTCGACGCTGCCGGCGTCGAGGCGCTCGCGGTGTTCGTGGTTATCGGCTCGTTTTTTGCTTACATGCTCTATATGCAGGGCGTTAAGGACATCGGCTCGGTACGTGCGAGCCTCATCGGAACTGTGGAGCCGGTTTCGGCGACCATCACCAGCGCCGTTATGCTGGGCACGGTGTTTTTGCCGACCGACCTTATCGGCTTTGCCATGATCATCGTGATGATGTTCCTCACGGTGTAGCTGGCGCCGCCGCCAAGACAGAAAAGGTGTTGTGCCACATTTTCGCCAATTGATGTCCGTGTCTGGAGTTTAGCTGTCGATGCCCAAAATGCCATAAACTAGCAACGTTATGGACTTTTTCATTGCGACTCAATTGCGAGGATTTCTTTATGGCTGGTAATCACTTTAAGGGCAGCGATAGCGGCCGTCCTGCAGTTCCGCCGCGTCCGAACGGGGCTGGTAAGGCCGGCACGCCGGGCGGCGCTGGACAGGGCGGTTCTGGTAAGCGCGTGTCCCCGGGCGAGACGGCGATGTTTACCGCTCTGTACGAGCAGTCTCAAAAGGCAAAAAAGACCGGCCGTGCAAGAGGGAATGTCTTTGCGGGCGGTGCAACCTCCACGTCGCAGCCGAGCGGGGCTCCTTCGGCACCTGCGAACAACGCAGGTGCTGTCAACGCCGCGAATACCGACGGCAACGTTAATGCCGGCAGGGCCGCCAACAATACTCCCTCTTCCGGTGGCGTGGGGCTTACGGGTAACCTTGGCACGATTTACACCGGCGCCTCCGAGACTGGCACGTTCGCCCGCCTGGATGATAGCGGTGTCGAGTTTGCGGGCTCGGGTTCCAAGGAAGATTATTACGATTTTGGCTTGAACTACGGTGGCGACGCTTCGTCGAGTTCGACCTCTGACGGTCTGGTCCGTCATCGCCATCGCAAGGGCGAGCGCAAAAAGCGTCACACTGGCGCCATTATTGCCGCTGTAGTCGCGGTGCTTCTCGTTGCGCTTGGCGCAAGCGGCTTTATGCTGCTTAACTCGGCAAAGACCGTAAAGAGCGAAGCGAAGGAGGCTGTCGAGATCGTCGGTGGCCTTAAGGACAAGGTCACGTCGGGCGATTTTTCGACGCTGCCTGACGACGCGAAGAAGATCGATGAGCTCTGCGACAGCATGAAGGCGGAGACCTCGAGCCCGCTGTGGACGGCGGCTTCATTTATCCCGGTGTATGGCAGCGATATCAATGCGGCCCGCACCATGATCGACGCCCTGTCCGATGTCTCGAGCAACGCGCTGGTTCCCATGGCCGATAACCTTTCGCAGGCCACGCCCGGCAAGCTGTTCCAGGATGGGACCATCAACGTGTCCGCACTGCAGGCGGTCGCCGATTCGCTCTCCGATAGCTCGAAGGTGTTCAAGAGCGTCAACGAGAAGATCCAGGGCATTGGCGATACTCATATTTCCCAGGTGACCGAGTTGGTCGATAAGGCCAAGGACGGCTTTGCCACCCTCAACGGCGCGGTTGACGCGGCGGAGAAGGTCGCCCCCGTCCTTCCCCAGATGCTCGGCGCCAACGGCCAGACGCGCAACTACCTTGTGTACGCCATGAACAACGTCGAGATTCGTGCCTGCGGCGGCTTTGGCGGTTCGCAAGGTTTGATTTCGGTCACCGACGGCCAGATGTCGATTGGCGAGTTTGTTCCCCGCATTGGACTCAGCGAGGATGAGGCAGTCGAGAGCGTCGACGAAGAGGATGAGGCGCTGTTCGGCAACCACAGTAACCTGTACAACTCGGGCAATACCTATTCGCCTGATTGGCCCCGCAACTCGCAACGTGTCGCCGCGCTGTGGAAGTCCCAGTATGGGCAGGACGTTGATGGCGTCGTCGGCATCGATCCTGTGTTCTTGCAGTACCTGCTGGGCCTTGTCGGTAATGTCTCGCTGCCCGATGGTACGGTCGTCGACGGTACCAACGCGGCGAAGGTTCTCATGCACGATGTGTATTGGAACTATCCGGTCGAGGAATCGGATGGCATCTTTGCGGCTGTTGCCAGCGCCGCCTTCGACAAGATTCTCGGTGGCATCGGTGATGTCGACGTTACAAAGCTTGTCGGTGCATTCGAGCGCGGTGCCGAAGAGGGCCGTCTGATTGCTTGGATGAGAAACGATGATGAGCAGAATGCCATCAAAGAGACGGGCATTGACGCTTCGCTGCCCGATCCGGATGATCCGAGTGCCGATCCCGTTGCCGGCGTTTACTTTAACAACCTGAGCTTCTCCAAGCTCGACTGGTATCTGAACGCCGACACGCAGATTGGCCAGGGCGTCAAGAACGGCGACGGCACGTGCTCGTATCGCATCACCGTTACCCTGACGAACATCATGACGCAGGAGGAGGCAGGCAAGCTGCCCGATTACGTCGCGGCGAGCGCGCCCGATGCCGCGCGCGACGACGAGCGTCTGAATGTCTCACTGTTTGCCCCGACGGGCGGCAACATTACTGATCTGACCGTCGAGGGCGCCCAGTTTGGTCTTGGCGCCGCTACGTGGCATGGAATTCCCTTCTATTCGGGCACCGTTGACCTGCATGCTGGCGAGACGACGACGATCACGTATACGCTGACCACGTCGGCCGAGGCGAGGGACAAGCCGCTTACGCTGCGTCAGACTCCTACATGCCAGGCGGCTCGCGACAGCGCGTCGGCGTAGGGTTTTTCTGGTAGCGCAGATAATCGAGTACCATTTTGGGGCGGACAGGCAATCTGTCCGCCCCTATTTTGTAAGGAGAGCGCATGAAGTACTTTGGCACCGATGGCTTTCGCGGTGAGGCCAACGTTGGGCTGACGGTAGAGCACGCTTATAAGATTGGCCGTTTTGTGGGCTGGTATTACGGCGCCAACCGCGAGCGCAAGGCGCGCGTGATCGTGGGCAAGGACACTCGTCGCTCGAGCTATATGTTCGAGGCGGCGCTGGTGAGCGGCCTGGTCGCGAGCGGTGCGGACGCCTATATGCTGCACGTGATCCCCACGCCGGGCGTAGCGCATCAGACCGTGGAAGGCTGCTTCGATTGCGGCATCATGATCAGCGCGAGCCACAACCCGTTTTGCGATAACGGCATTAAGCTCGTCAATAGCGACGGTTTTAAGATGGACGAGGACGTACTGGAGCTCATCGAGGACTACATCGATGGTAAGAGCGAGGTACCGCTGGCCACGGGCAACCACATCGGCGCCACGGTGGACTACATGCAGGGCCGCAACCGCTACATTGCTTCGCTCATCGCCAGCGCGAACTTTTCGTTGCAGGGCGTCAAGATCGGTATCGACTGCGCCAACGGCTCGGCTTCCTCGGTGGCCAAGCCGGTGTTTGACGCGCTCGGTGCCGACGTGCGCGTGATCAACGCCGCGCCCGATGGCTTTAACATCAACGTCGACTGCGGCTCCACGCATATAGAGCGCCTGCAGCGTCATGTGGTGGAGCAGGGCCTGGACGTGGGCTTTGCCTATGACGGCGATGCCGATCGCTGCTTGGCCGTGGACGAGCGCGGTCGCGTGGTAGACGGCGACCAGATTCTGTACGTGTGTGGCGTGTATCTGAACAAGCACGGTCGCCTTTCGGGCGGTACCGTGGTGCCGACGATTGCCAGCAACTTTGGCCTGGTCAAGTCGCTGGAGCTTGCCGGCCTAAGTGCCGTGACCAGCGGCGTGGGCGACCGTCACGTGTATGCCAAGATGCGCGAGGGCGGCTACAGCCTGGGCGGCGAGCAGACGGGCCATACGATCTTTGGCGATATCGAGCGCACGGGCGACGGCATTATGACCTCGCTGCGCGTGATGGAAGTGATTCGCGCCGAGCGCGAGACCCTCTCGCAGCTCACGGCTCCGTGCAAGCTGCTGCCGCAGGCGCAGGTGGCCGTGCACGTGGCGGACAAGGACGCCGCGCTGGGCAACATGGGTGTGCAGGCCGCCATCGCCGAGGCCGAGGCATCGCTGGCGGGCGAGGGACGCGTGCTCGTGCGCAAGAGCGGAACCGAGTCGGTGATTCGCATTTTGGCCGAAGCCCCCGACCAGGCATCCGCCGATGCCGCCATGAAGCGCATCGCCAACGCACTCGAGGCTCTGTAAGGTAGTCATTGGGGACGTTCTTAAACAACTAGGTGGAAAGGGGGCGCCGCGGATTGGTTCCGCGGCGTCCCCTTTGCGTTGACGTGTCGGTTATGCCTTACAGCTCGTAGAGCGTGGTGAACTTGTCCTGCAGGTAGCTGCAGTAGTAGCGGGCATCGAACGCCATGCCGCATGCGCCCTTGATGAGTTCCGGCGCGTCCTTGGCGCGGCCCCACTGCCAAATGTGCTCGCCCAGCCAGGCGCGGACGGGCGCCAGATCGCCGCTCGCACAGGCGCCATTGAGGTCGACGCCGTCGCGGCACATGGCCGGCACAAACATGGCATCGTAGGCGCTACCCAGCGCATACGTGGGGAAGTAGCCAAACGAGCCGCCGCTCCAGTGCGTATCTTGCAGGCAGCCGCGTGTGTCGTCGGGAACGGGAATGCCCAGGTACTCGTCCATAAAGCGATTCCAAAGCGCGGGGATGTCCTTGGCCGTGGCCTCGCCGGCAAACAGCATGCGCTCAATCTCGTAACGCACCATGATATGCAGCGGGTAGGTGAGCTCGTCGGCCTCGGTACGGATCAGCGACGGCTGAGCGATGTTCACGGCGCGGTAGAGCGTGTCCTCGTCCACGTTGCCGTAGACCTCGGGCGCGTGGCGGCGCAGCACCTCGAGCAGCGGTCCCATAAAGGCGCGGCTGCGGCCCACGGTGTTCTCGAAAAAGCGGCTCTGGCTCTCGTGGATGCCCATGGAGGTGCCGCCCTCCAGGCACGTGCGCGCGTAGGCGGGGTTCACGCCCAGCTCGTACATGGCGTGGCCGGCCTCGTGGATGATGCTGTAGACGTTGGAGATGCAATCGTCCTCGTAGATGTGCGTGGCGATGCGCGCGTCGCCCACCGAGAAGCCCTCGCTAAACGGATGCTCGGTAAAGGCAAGCGTGGTGTCGTCCAGGTCCAGGCCGACGAGTTTCATCAGGTCGAAGCTCATGGCGCGCTGGGCGGCCTCGGGCACGCGGGCGTGCAAAAAGTCTGCAGCGGGCTGCTGGCCGCGCTCGCCGATGGCGTGCACGAGCGGCACGACCGTGGCCTTAACCTCGTCGCAAAACGCATCGAAGCTCTCGGTGGAAAGGCCGCGCTCGTACTGGTCGAGCCACACGTCGTATGGGTCGCGCTTGGGGTCCATGAGCTCGGCCTGATGCTTGAGCTGGCTGACGATTTTGTCCACATAGGGCTCAAAGCTCGCCCAGTCGTTGGCCGCTTTGGCCTTGTGCCACACGGCGTCGGCCTCGCAGGTGAGCCTGGTCCAGGCCTCGGCCTCCTCGGTGGGGATGACGCTTGCCTCGCGCTGGTCGCGGCCGAGCACGCGAATCTCGTCAAGCAGCTGCGGGTCGTCGATCTTTCCGCCGGTGACGGTCTCGCGTGCCAGCGAACGTACAAGTTCGACAGACTTTTCGCTGGTCAGGAGCTTATGGTGCTCGCCGGCAAGGGTGCCCATGGCGTCGGCACGGGCGGCGGCACCGTTGGCGGGAGCAATGGTCGCGCCGTCAAACTCGGCAATCTTGAGCAGGTACTCGCGGGTCCACAGCTTGCCCTCGAGCTTGCGGAATTTTTTGACGGCCTTATCGACCTTCATGCCTTTGGGCGTCTTGCCCGCTGCGGGCTTGGCCTTCTTATCGTACTTCTTTCCCATACCATATCCTTAATCTCGCAGGCCGAGCGCCGCAGGCGGGTGCACGGCCAGTTTGCACAGCTACTTGCCTTGTACCCAGCGCGAACAAAACGGAACGCGGCGATGCGCTCGCGAAATGTGTTATCCTATAGCCCAATGCGTTGACGGAGAGGGTTTTGCCCGCCGCGTCGCCGGCGAGAGAGGGAAGGTCATGGGCTGCAAGCCTTCCTGCGGTGGCAAGGGCCAAGCGTTCACTCCCGAGCAGCGACCTCAACGGGCGCGCGGCCAGTGGCAGCAAAGCCCCAGTAGGGAAGCCGTGAGCCTCGCGACAAGAGGCGCAGAGTGGGCACGGCGGGCCAGACATCCGCCGGGTCAAACAAGGTGGTACCGCGGAATTCAACCGTCCTTGGGCAATGCACATGCCCGAGGGCGGTTTTTTGTTACCGAACCGGGCCGCGTTTTCGCAGTGCCAGACGGCGACAGTCGTCCCGGCAGGCGGAAAGCGCGAGAGACGAAAGGGAAGACATGAGTCTGATTGATGATCTGGTCAAACTCGAGGAAGAGGCCAAGGAGCTCGTCGCCGGTGCCGACGACGCCGCCAAGCTCGAGGCCGCGCGCGTTGAGCTGCTCGGCCGCAAGGGCCGCATCACCGGCCTGATGCGCATGATGGGCAAGCTCGCCCCCGAGGATCGTCCCATGATGGGCAAACGCGCCAACGAGATGCGCCAGCTGATCGAGGGCATGCTCGACGAGCGCACCACCGAGATGAAGGCCGCCGCCCTCAAGCACGCACTCGAGCACGAGGCCGTCGACATCACGCTGCCGGGTATCCGTCCGCAGATCGGTCACCAGCACCTGATCAAGCAGATCATCGAGGAGGCCGAGGACATCTTCTGCGGCATCGGCTACACCGTCGAGTCCGGCCCCATGGTCGATACCTCCTACTACAACTTCACCGCGCTCAACGCGCCCATGGATCACCCGAGCCGCTCGGCTCGCGACACGTTCTATGTGGTCGACAACAACCCCGGCAGCGTTGCGCATCCCGAGGCTCACGCTCACGGCGAGTCCGACGTGCTGCTGCGCACCCAGACCTCGGGCGTGCAGATCCACACCATGGAGTCGCAAAAGCCGCCCATCTACATGATCTGCCCGGGCACCGTCTATCGTCCCGACACGGCCGACGCCTGCCACCTGCCGCAGTTCAACCAGATCGAAGGCCTGGTCGTCGACGAGGGTATCACCTTTGGCGATCTTAAGGGCACGCTCGACTACTTTGTTAAGTGCATGTTTGGTGAGGATCGCAAGACGCGCTATCGCCCGCACTTCTTCCCCTTCACCGAGCCTTCCTGCGAGGTGGACGTGAGCTGCCACGTGTGCGGCGGCAAGGGCTGCAACTTCTGCAAGCACAGCGGCTGGATCGAGATTCTGGGCTGCGGCATGGTCGACCCCAACGTCCTGATCAACTGTGGCATCGACCCCGAGAAGTACACCGGCTTCGCCTTTGGTATTGGCGCCGAGCGCGTCGCGGCACTGCGCTACGACCTGCCCGACCTCAGAACTCTCATGACGGGTGATATGCGCTTCTTGAATCAGTTCTAGGCTGCGGCTTGCCCAAGCACGACACCTCGGCGCTCATTCGTCGCTTGCGTACCAAAGTACGCGGCGCTCCTCTTTCGGGCCGATCTGCCGCACTTGGACAACCCTCGCTTTGTAAGGAATGTTCACAAAGTTGAAGTTTCCACCTGCATCTCTTCGCAGGCTTTCAGTATGAAAGGAGAGCTAGATGCGTGTTTCTTACGACTGGCTCAAGACCATGATCGATATTCCGGAGGATCCCAAGACCCTTTCGGACGAATATATCCGTACCGGCACCGAGGTCGAGGCGATCGACACCGTGGGCGAGTCCTTCGACCACGTGGTGACCGCCCAGGTGCTCACCAAGACCCCGCACCCCGATAGCGACCACATGTATGTGTGCTCGGTCGACGTGGGTGACAAGAACCTCGACGCCGACGGCAACCCCGCTCCGCTGCAGATCGTCTGCGGCGCGCAGAACTTCGAGGCCGGTGACCACATCGTCGCGGCCATGATCGGCGCTGTCCTGCCCGGCGGCGTCAAGATCAAGAAGAGCAAGCTTCGCGGCGTCGTGTCCATGGGCATGAACTGCTCCGCGCGCGAGCTCGGCTTGGGCGGCGACCACTCCGGCATCATGATCCTGCCCGAGGATACGCCCTGCGGCATGCCGTTTGCCGAGTACGTGGGCTCGAGCGACACCGTGCTCGACTGCGAGATCACGCCCAACCGTCCCGATTGCCTGTCCATGATCGGCATGGCCCGCGAGACCGGCGCCATCTTCGACCGCGATTTCCACGTTGAGCTGCCCGCCATCAAGGCCGAGACCGGCCGCGCGACCGACGACGAGCTTTCGGTCGAGATTGCCGACGAGGGCCTGTGCGACCGCTACGTTGCCCGCATCGTGCGCAACGTCAAGGTCGGCCCGTCGCCCGACTGGATGGTCAAGCGCCTTAACGCCTTGGGCGTGCGCCCGCACAACAACATCGTCGACATCACCAACTATGTGATGATGCTCACCGGTCAGCCGCTGCACGCCTTTGACCTGGACACCTTTGCCGAGCGCGATGGCCACCGTCGTGTGGTGGTTCGCGCCGCCCAGCAGGACGAGAAGTTCACGACGCTCGACGGCGAGGAGCGCACGCTTGACGCCGGCATGGGCCTCATCACCGACGGCGAGCGCCCCGTGGCGTTGGCCGGTGTTATGGGTGGCATGGATTCCGAGATCGAGGACGATACCGTTGACGTGATGGTCGAGAGCGCCTGCTTCAATGCCGGCCGCACCTCGCACACCAGCCGCGACCTTTCGCTGATCTCCGACGCCTCCATTCGCTTTGAGCGCCAGGTCGACGAGACCGGCTGCGTGGATGTCGCCAACGTTACCTGCGCGCTGATCGAGGAGATCGCCGGCGGCGAGGTTGCTCCCGGCTATGTCGACGTTTTCCCCGCGCCCAAGACCATCGACAGCATTAAGCTGCGCCTGGCCCGCGTGCACGCCATCTGCGGTGCCGACATCGAGCCCGACTTTATCGAGCGCTCGCTCACCCGCCTGGGCTGCACCGTCGAGCGCGACGGCGAGGACTTTATGGTCACGCCGCCGAGCTTCCGTCCCGACCTGCCGCGTGAGATCGACCTGATCGAGGAGGTTCTGCGCCTGTGGGGCATGGGTCGCGTCACGGCGACCATTCCGGCTGCCAAGAACCACATCGGCGGCCTGACTCGCGAGCAGAAGCTCACCCGCAAGGTCGGCGAGATCCTGCGCGCCTGCGGCCTCAACGAGACCACGACCTTTGGCTTTGCCGCTCCGGGCGACCTGGAGAAGATCGGCATGTCCACCGAGGGCCGCGGCTGCCCCGTGGTGCTCATGAACCCGCTGGTGGCCGAGCAGACCGAGATGCGCCGCTCGCTGCTGCCGGGTCTGCTGCAGTCCGTTGCCTATAACGAGGCGCACGGTACGCCCAACGTACACCTGTACGAGGTCGGCAGCCTGTTCCATGGCCGCGAGAACGCCAGCCTGCCCAAGGAGACCAAGTCCGTCGCGGGCGTGCTCTCGGGCCAGTGGAGCGAGCAGTCTTGGAGCATGAAGTACCGCAAGCTGCGTTTCTTCTTTGGCAAGGGCATCGTCGAGGAGCTGCTCGCCCAGCTGCGCATCGAGAAGGTTCGCTTCCGTCCCGTCGAGGGCGAGGGCTATGCCTTCCTGCAGCCGGGTCGTGCTGCCGAGGTCCTGTCCGGCGGCACCGTGCTGGGTTGGGTCGGCGAGATCCACCCCGAGGCGCGCGAGGCTATGGGCATTGACGAGGTCGTCGTCGCCTTTGAGCTCGACTTGGATAAGCTGATCAAGGGCGCCCGCAACCAGGAGAACTACCGTGAGTTCTCGCAGTACCCGGCCGTTGAGCACGACCTCGCTATCGTGGTTGACAACACTGTGACCTGCGAGGATCTTGAGCGTCGTATTACGAGTGCCGGCGGCAAGCTGCTCGAGGGCGTGCGCCTGTTCGATGTCTACCGCGATCCGGTCCGCATCGGCAAGGGCAAGAAATCCATGGCCTTTGCGCTTACGTATCGCTCCGACGACCACACGCTCACCAGCGAAGAGGTCGAAAAGGCGCACCAGAAGATCGTCACCAAGGTGTGCAAGGGCGTAAACGGCGAGGTCCGCGGCTAGGTCCTGCGCCGGATATAGACCAGCGTCGGCTGCCGCCGAGTCTTACGTGACTGCTGTTTTCGGTATAAGGCACCGTTGAGCCTTCATATATGACACGCGCATTACATAACGGCGTGCTGCTTTGTCGGCAGTGCGCCGTTTTGCTATGATAGCCCGCGGCGTGTTACGAATCTGACAATGCGTAACACTGACAAGGTGATTCAAGCGGCGTTGCAATTCTGTGCGTCGATAACCGGGAGGCGTATATGCACATTCCAGATAACTACCTGTCCCCGCAGACCGATGCCGTTATGGCGGTGGCGATGGTGCCCGTTTGGGTCCATTGCATCAAAAAGGTACGCGCCACGCTCGATCGCGAGCACATGGCTTTCCTGGGCATCTGCGCTGCGTTCTCCTTCTTGCTCATGATGTTTAACGTGCCGCTGCCCGGCGGCACCACGGGTCACGCCGTCGGCGGTGCACTCATCGCGCTGCTGCTGGGCCCCGAGGCCGCGGCCATTGCGGTTTCGGTCGCACTGGCACTGCAGGCGCTGCTGTTTGGCGACGGCGGCATCCTGTCCTTTGGAGCCAACTGCTTTAACATGGCATTTGTGCTGCCGTTTGTGGCAGCCATCGTGTTCCGTGCGCTCAACGGCCGCCTGCACGACAAGAGCTGGGGCACTTCGGTTTCTGCCATCGTGAGCGGCTGGATCGGCTTGTGCGTGGCTGCCCTGTGCGCTGCCATCGAGTTCGGCATTCAGCCGATGCTCTTCACCAACGCCTCGGGTGCCCCGCTATACTGCCCCTTCCCGCTGTCCATTGCCATTCCGGCCATGATGATCCCGCATATGTTGGTAGCCGGCGTGGTCGAGGGCGTGGCGACTGCCGCGATCTACGGCTTTATCAAGAAGACGGCGCCGAGCGTTATCGTCGGCCCCGAAGCCGCCGATGGACAGCTTGCTGCCGAGGGCGCTGCTGCAAAGAAGACCTCGCTGGTCCCCACGCTCATCTTGGTTGCCGTGCTTGTCGTGGCCACGCCGCTGGGCCTGCTGGCCACGGGTGACGCCTGGGGTGAGTGGGACGCCGAGGGCGCCGCGACCGCCGTTCAGGAGGCTGGCGACGACAGCCTGCAGGCTTCGGTCGGTCTCGACACCCCGACCTTTGCCGACGCTCTGCCTACGGGTGATTACCTGCAGGCCTATTCCGAGGAGCAGGGTCTCGGCTTTGCCGGTCAGGCTGCCATGTATATCTTGTCCGGCGTGATTGGCGTGGCGGTGCTCACCATCGCATTCCGTCTGATCTCGCTGACGGTCAAGGAAAGCGGAGCCCATGGCGATGGTCGAGCTGCCTAGCTGGCTTGCGGCCGAGGAGCGATACGAGCCCACGGGCGCTCGTCATCGCGTGATGCAAAAGAACGTCCTGCACCTGGCGAGCCTGCTTGAGCGGGTTCGCCTGGGTGGAGGCGCGCACGAGGGCGGGTCGATGGTCGACCGCGCCCTTTCTTGCGTTTCGGCTCCGGTGCGCCTGGTGGGGATATTCGTTTGCGTCCTGTGCGTGTGCCTGACACAAAGCCCGCTGTACCTCATGTTGATGGCGGCCATTGCGCTGGTGCTCGTTGCCGTGCGTCCCATACGCGGGCTGCGCGCGACCTTTGTGCCGGCGCTTGGCGCCGCGGGGCTCGCAGTGGTTTTGGCGCTGCCTGCCCTGCTGCTGGGTGCTTCCGCTACGGGCGCCATGCTCAAGATTGCGCTCAAGACCTTCATTAATGTGTCGCTGGTGCTGGGCGCTTCGTGGACCCTCACGTGGAGCCGCATGTCGGCGGCGCTCAAGATGCTGCATCTACCCGACGAAGTTATCTTTACGTTTGATATGGCGCTCAAGCACATCGAGGTGCTGGGTCGTACGGCGCACGATCTGTGCGAATCGGTCATGCTGCGCAGCGTTGGCCGTGCGCCCGAGGGATTTTCGCGTACCGATTCGATCGCGGGTATCATGGGCATGACCTTTATCAAGGCGATGAAATGCAGCCGCGCGATGGACGAGGCTATGCTTTGCCGCGGCTTTGCCGGTGCGTATCCGGCTCCCGCGCGCGCCAGGTTTGGCTGGCGCGATGCGGCCTATGCGGCCGGCGTGGCGCTGCTGACAGTGTTGTGCGCCGTGCTGTAGGCGCTGCTGGTTCCGACTGGGGATGCAAATGGGGAAGGGCGACGTTTTGACGATCGATATGAATAGTGCGGCGGGCACGAACGGTGTGGGCGGCGCCGAGGTCGTTCCGCTCATCGAGCTGCGCGACGTGGTGTTCTCCTATGCGGGGCATACGGTTGTCGATGGCGTGTCGCTGCAGGTCGATCGTGGTGAACTCGTTGCCCTGCTCGGTCCCAACGGCTGCGGCAAGACGACGATTATGCGTCTTATTAACGGCCTTGAACTCGCGGACGCAGGGGCATACCTGTTTGACGGGCACGTGGTCAATGCGGCGTATCTGAAGGATTCTGCTGCTGCTCAGAAGTTCCACCAGCGCGTGGGCTTCGTGTTCCAAAACGCCGATGCCCAGCTGTTCTGCGCCACGGTGGACGAGGAAGTTGCTTTTGGTCCCGCGCAGATGGGGCTGCCGGCAGACGAGCTCGAGCGCCGCGTGCGCGATGCCATGGGGCTGTTCCAGGTTGCCGACCTTGCCGACGCCTCTCCCTATCAGCTCTCGGGCGGGCAAAAGAAGCGTGTGGCGCTGGCGGCAGTTGTATCGATGAACCCCGATATCCTAGTGCTCGATGAGCCCACCAATGGGCTCGACGAGGATTCATGCGACATCGTGGTCAACTTCTTGCTGGCCTACGTCGCGGCGGGTAAGACGGTCTTGATGAGCACGCATCACCAGGATTTGGTGCGACGCCTGGGTGCCCGTGCAATCTATATCGATCGATATCACCATGTGGTCGAGGCGCCTTCGCCGTCGTATGGAACCGAAAGCGGTACTACGGACTAGTTGCTGCGTAGAGCGTGCGTAGCCGCCCGCGCGGCTTTGCCGTGATGGTATAGTTATCCAGGTTTTTTATGGGGGTGGCTATGCCAAGTTGGAACATTCATATCGCTCAGACGGAGCGTTTGCTGGAGCGCACCGGTGCACTTGCCAATAGCGTGCGCGACCGCAATGCCTTTTTGTTTGGCTGCGTGGTTCCGGATATCTTCGTGGGCTATATGGTCCCTGGCATCGCCGATCCCATCCCGTACCGCATTACGCACTTTGCAAAGCCCGAGCCTATCCCTAAGCCTCGTGAGCATGAGTTCTGGGATACCTATGTGGCACCGTTGCTTAAAAGTTCGCCCACCGGTGCGCCAGCCGCGGCTACCTCGATTGTCGAGGAGCGCGAGCGACTGAATCGCGTGCATTATCCCCAACGTTACAAGGACGCCGAGCCGGTCGCCGGTCCCGGTGCTAGCGAGCTTTCGCTCGCGCCCGATGACGTGGCGCAGTCGCTGCTCGATCTGACGCTGGGCGTTTGGTCGCATCTGGTGGCCGATACCGTATGGAATACGCGTGTGAATCAGTACCTGGAGGCGCATGGCGGCAAGCCGTGCGAGGAATTCCGCATTAAAAAGCAAGGCGACTTTGACTGGTTTGGCAAGACACTCGGCATCGTTTCGATACCGCGCGCGACCGATCGCCTGTATACTGCGGCGACCCGTTTTGGTCAGTATCCCATCCATAAGGAGTATGTGCTCAAGACCATCGGCGTTATGCACGAGATTGTACGCGAAAACCCCGGCGAGTCCGATCATCCGCCGTATCGCCTGCTAACCGAGGAGTTTTTCGATACAACGTTTACCGAGGTCATCGAGCTAACCGAGGCGGGATTTGCGGCTCGCGTCGAATCGCCCGATATGCCTGCGCTTCCCCTGATTGCTAGCTGCTAGCTGGCCGGCTTGGCGGTGAATAGCTCAACCCAATTGACAAGTAGCTCTTGCCGCAGGGTGACTTCGGCGGCGCGCTCCTGTTTGGTCTTTGGGGTGTAGGAAAGTCCAGCCTTTTTATGGATGAGCTCGGCTATGTGGTCGAAGCTCTTCTTATCCTTAATCTGGCCAAAGGTAATTTGGATGACGTCGTAGCCCATGCTTGTGAGCGCGGTGGCGCGCTCGGCATCGGAGAGGCTCGCGGCTTCGCTGTCGTGGGCGGAGCGGCCTTGGCATTCAAGGATGACACCCATGCTGTCGGTGGCGCTTTCGATGAGGATATCGGCGTAGCAGCAGGTTTTGTCATACAGCGAGCGCGCGGCGTCGCTGAGTGGGATGCGCACGTTGTTTGCGATGTTGATGCCCATGCCGCCCTCGTCGCGGGGGAGCGAGATAAGCATGGAGGTCTGTACTTCGAAGGGCGAGGCGGTCTGTCCTGTCATGCGTTCGGCGGCCCAGCGGAGCTGCTTAACACCGCGCAGGCCTGCGGCCTGCTTGGCGAACGCGGCGATATCCGCTGCGGAAAGAAGCGGCGTGCGCTTCCACAGGTTGGTATCCTTGCCGTTGACGTCGATAACCCGCTCCCAGCCGCAGTTGGGTGGAATGAGCTTAAGCGAAATAGCTTCATCAAGTTGCCGTTGCGCTCGTTTGCAGGGTGTATGCACAGCAAACGAGCTGCACATCTCATAACACGCCATAAGCAGCTGGTTGCGTGAGACCTGCGTAGCAAGGTTGAGCAGTGTGAACTCGGGCGATGTGACATCAAACCCATGCTCGGTTTGCCTAAACGACCCGGGAGGCGGCTCTTGGGTCAGGAGGTGCGATTTAAACAGGCTTCGCGACCCGGATTGTGCCCGAGTGAATACAATCCTGTGAAGCGGTGCGTGAAGCAGGTCTTTTACAACTGCATGACTTCCGAGGCCGCAACATCTGCGATCCATATTGCCAAGGCTAATGGCAGGGTAAAGGCCTAATATCTGTGGCGGGATACGGTGATAGTAAAAAGCGGATTGACCGCATAGCGTCAGGTCCATGACGTCCTCCTGGTCGAAATATGCTTTTGGACCGTGCGATGCCAGTGTCAATTCGGAAGTATGCGGCAAAATCTAAACCTTGTGAGCAGACCTGGCTTTTGAGGCTAGTTTATCAGGCATTTTGTTGCGAAAAAACGGGGTGTGCTCGGAGGTATCAGAATTTGCCGCATACTTCCGAAAAGCAGGTCAATCCGGCTCTTGCTAAAACGATTTAGCAGCGTCGGTTAAGGTGTGGGTTTGCCACCGGGCGAACACTTTTAGCGCTTGGGACTTTATTCATTGGGTCTCGAAGGGTGGATTTCGCGCTTTTGGTAAAGAAATGGGCGCGTGTTTTGCCGTGCCCCGGCTTTAGCGCACAGAAAAAGGGCCCGGAAGGCGAAGCCTTCCGGGCCCTTTGCAATGCAAGTCTGCTTGCAAGTGCGATTTAGCGCACCTGAGCGACGTAAGCGACGTTGGTCGAGGAGACCTTGTCCTCGAGCTGGACGCTCATGCGGGGATCGCCGGCGGTAGCGACGGTCAGGTCGCCAGTCTCGACGTAGCCGAGCTCCTTAGCGGTCTCGATCGCCTTGACGATCGTGCCGTTGACGGTGCCCTGGGTGATCTCGGCCTGGTGCGGGATAACGCCCCAGTACATAATCATCTGCTGGACGGCCCACTCGTGGCGGGAGAACGCGCAGATCGGCATGTTGGGACGGAAGTGCGAGATCAGGCGAGCGGTACGACCGGTGGTCGTCGGCACGGTGATGCACTTGGCGCCAACGGTGGTAGCCATGTTCACAGCGGACATACCCACAACGTTGTTGACGACGCGGGTGCCGTGAGCGTCAGCCGGAACCTCGAGCGGAGCGTGAGCCGGGAGGTACTTCTCAGTCTCGAGAGCAATGCTGGCCTGCATCTTAACGGCCTCGACCGGGTACTTACCGGCAGCGGACTCGCCAGAGAGCATAACGGCGTCGGTGCCGTCGTAGATGGCGTTAGCAACGTCGGCAACCTCGGCGCGCGTCGGGCGCGGGTTCTGCTGCATGGAGTCGAGCATCTGCGTAGCGGTGATAACGGGCTTGTAGGCCGCGTTGCACTTGGCGATGATCTCCTTCTGGATGTGCGGAACGAGCTCGGGCTTGATCTCGATGCCCAGGTCGCCACGGGCGACCATGATGCCGTCGGAAGCCTCGAGAATCTCGTCGAAGTTCTCGACGCCCAGGGCGCACTCGATCTTCGGGAAGATCGTCACGTGCTCGCCGCCGTTCTCGCGGCAAAGCTCGCGGATGCCGCGGACGGACTCGCCGTCACGGATGAAGGAAGCGGCGATGTAGTCGATGTTCTCGGTCAGGCCAAAGAGGATGTCCTGACGATCGCGCTCGGTGATGGCGGGCAGCGAGATGTTGACGTTGGGCATGTTGACGCCCTTGCGCTCGCCGATCAGGCCGTCGTTCTTAACGACGCAGGTCATGTCCTGGCCGTCGACGGACTCGACCTCGAGGGCAACCAGACCGTCATCGATCAGGATAAGGGAGCCCTTCTCGACCTCGGAGGGCAGAGCCAGGTAGTCGAGGGAGATGTGCTCAGAGGTGCCGTGGAAATCTTCGGACGTGGGCTGAGCGGTGACGACGATCTTGTCGCCGGTCTTGACGGCAACCTTCTTGCCGTCGACCAAAAGGCCGGTGCGGACCTCGGGGCCCTTGGTGTCGAGCAGGATGCCGACGGGCATGCCGAGCTCCTTGGAAATACGACGGACGCGCTCGATGCGACCGTGGTGCTCGTCGTAGGATCCGTGCGAGAAGTTAAAACGGGCGACGTTCATGCCCGCCTTGATCATCTCGCGGATGGTCTCGTCGCTATCGCAGGCGGGACCCATGGTGCATACAATCTTGGTGCGCTTGTACATTCAGACCTCCATCTGACATCGTCTTGCGCTGATAGATAAACCATAAGAAATTAAACTGAGATGATTATAACGAAATGCCGACCGAATACCTCAAAAAATCGACCGTATGCCGAATTAGAAGTTCATTTTTTGCGGTAAAAACGGTATATGAAAAATCTTTACCAACCGTTCTGACCGCTGCTATCTGGGCGATATTTCAGTTTGATGATGCACCGAAGAAAAAACGTTTTATCAATGTTGAGCATCACACGGTCTGCATCGTTGCACTCGAGCCGTGTTTCCAATTGGAATGTTTTGGCTAGACGCGCCGCTTTGGGGTACCATAGCCCCACTATCAACTGCCGCTCAGCACGGCAGCCTTGATGAGCCCTTGCCCTTCTCCTGGGAATTATGATCGGGCATCAATCTGCTGAGTGGCCCGAATCCCAGGAGGGGACTCTATATGCAAAAGGAATACCTGTCCGCCGCGGCGGAGGTACTCAGCGACCAAGGTGTCGATGAGAACCTCGGCCTGAGCAACGACGAGGCGTCGTCGCGCCTCGCCAAGACAGGCCCTAACAAGCTCGAGGAAGCCGAGAAGACGCCGTTGTGGAAGCGCTTCTTTGAGCAGATGGCCGACCCCATGGTTATCATGCTGATCGTTGCCGCCGTCATCAGCGCGCTCACGGGCATGGTCAAGGGCGAGGCGGACTTTGCCGATGTCGCCATCATCATGTTCGTCGTTATCGTCAACTCGGTGCTGGGCGTGGTTCAGGAGGCTAAAAGCGAGGAGGCCCTCGAGGCCCTGCAGGAGATGAGCGCGGCGCAGTCCAAGGTGCTGCGCGACGGCAAGCTCGTGCACCTGCCGAG
This sequence comes from Collinsella sp. BG-O-102, assembly GCF_023656745.1. Classification (GTDB taxonomy): domain Bacteria; phylum Actinomycetota; class Coriobacteriia; order Coriobacteriales; family Coriobacteriaceae; genus Collinsella. Next base: position 187,562 of record NZ_JAMOKO010000002.1, on the reverse strand, counting down.
CGCCGAGCTCGTGCCCGGCGATGTGATCATGCTCGAGGCGGGCGACTCCGTCCCGGCCGACTGCCGTGTGCTCGAGAGCGCCACGATGAAGATCGAGGAGGCCGCCCTTACCGGCGAGTCCGTGCCCGTCGAGAAGCATGCCAACGTCATTGAGCTCGCCGCCGGCATCGACGACGTGCCGCTCGGCGACCGCAAGAACATGTGCTACATGGGTTCCACCGTGGTATACGGCCGCGGTCGCGCCGTCGTGGTCGGCACCGGTATGAACACCGAGATGGGCAAGATCGCCGGCGCCCTGGCCGAGGCCAAGGAAGAGCTCACGCCGCTGCAGGTGAAGCTCGCCGAGCTCAGCCGCATCCTTACCATCATGGTTATCGTCATCTGCGTCGTCATCTTTGGCGTCGACATCATCCGTCACGGCGTGGGCAACGTCCTCACCGACCCGACAGCCTTGCTCGATACCTTTATGGTCGCCGTCTCGCTCGCCGTCGCTGCCATCCCCGAGGGCCTGGTCGCCGTCGTGACCATCGTGCTGTCGCTTGGCGTGACCAAGATGGCCAAGCGCCAGGCAATCATCCGCAAGCTTTCCGCCGTCGAGACCCTTGGCTGCACACAGACCATCTGCTCCGACAAGACCGGTACCCTCACCCAGAACAAGATGACCGTCGTCAAGCACGAGCTCGCTGCGCCTAAGGAGAAGTTCCTGGCCGGCATGGCTCTGTGCTCCGACGCCCAGTGGGACGAGGAACTGGGCGAGGCTGTGGGTGAGCCGACCGAGTGTGCGCTCGTCAACGATGCCGGCAAGGCGGGGCTCACTGGCCTGACTGCCGAGCATCCGCGCGTGGGCGAGGCCCCGTTTGACTCGGGCCGCAAGATGATGTCCGTGGTCGTCGAGACCCTGGACGGCGAGTACGAGCAGTACACCAAGGGCGCGCCCGACGTGGTGATCGGCCTGTGTACCCATATCTACGAGGGCGACAAGGTTGTCCCCCTGACCGAGGAGCGTCGCGCCGAGCTCGTGGCCGCCAACAAGGCCATGGCCGACGAGGCCCTGCGCGTGCTGGCGCTGGCGAGCCGCACCTACACCGAGGTCCCGGCCGACTGCAGCCCCGCCGCGCTCGAGCATGACCTGGTCTTCTGCGGCCTGTCCGGCATGATTGACCCGGTCCGCCCCGAGGTCGCCGACGCCATCCGCGAGGCGCACGACGCCGGTATCCGCACCGTCATGATTACGGGCGACCACATCGACACCGCCGTGGCCATCGCCAAGCAGCTGGGCATCGTCACCGATCGCAGCCATGCCATCACCGGTGCCGACCTCGATCGCATGAGCGACGAGGAGCTCGACGCGCACATCGAGGACTACGGCGTGTACGCCCGCGTCCAGCCCGAGCACAAGACCCGCATCGTCGAGGCATGGAAGTCACGCGACCAGATCGTGGCCATGACGGGCGACGGCGTCAACGACGCCCCGTCCATCAAACGCGCCGACATCGGCGTGGGCATGGGCATCACCGGTACCGACGTCACCAAGAACGTCGCCGACATGGTACTTGCCGACGACAACTTCGCCACCATCATCGGTGCCTGCGAAGAGGGGCGCCGCATCTACGACAACATCCGCAAGGTCATCCAGTTCCTGCTTTCGGCCAACCTTGCCGAGGTGTTCTCGGTGTTTATCGCCACGCTCATCGGCTTTACCATCTTTCAGCCGGTGCAGCTGCTGTGGGTGAACCTGGTCACCGACTGCTTCCCCGCGCTCGCGCTGGGCATGGAGGATGCCGAGGGCGACATCATGAAGCGCAAGCCGCGCAACGCCAAGGACGGCGTCTTTGCCGGACATATGGGTCTGGACTGCGTGGTCCAGGGCCTGATCATCACCGTGCTGGTGCTGGCGAGCTTCTTTGTGGGCGTGTACTTTGACATGGGCTACATCCACATCGCCGATATGATCGCCGGCAATGCCGACGAGGAAGGCGTGATGATGGCGTTCATCACGCTCAACATGGTCGAGATTTTCCACTGCTTCAATATGCGCAGCCGTCGTGCGTCGCTGTTCACCATGAAGAAGCAGAACAAGTGGCTGTGGGCTTCCGCCGCGCTGGCACTGGTGCTGACGGTGATCGTGACCGTGCAGCCGACGCTTGCCGAGATGTTCTTCGGCCCTGTGACGCTTGAGCTCAAGGGCGTTCTTGCCGCGCTGGGTCTGGCCTTCCTGATCATCCCGCTTATGGAGATCTACAAGGCGATCATGCGCGCGGTCGAGAAGGAGTAACGTACCTGTCCGGGCCCGACCGCCTGCGGGGTTTCCACGGGCACGTCCTCGCCGCTTTGCGGCTGCGGGATGTGCCCTTAGGAAACCCCTCCCGGCGGGCGGGCCCTGCGGTATCCTTGCTGGCTTTTCTCCCGTGCGGATGAAAAGGGCTGAGGGAAAGTTTGTGAGCTGGTCGGGCTTTGCCCGGCCAGCTCTTTTTGATTTAAAATACCTGCTCAGTTGTGATTTATGGTGCTGGGAGGCGCTTGTGGGCAAGGCTAAGGCTAAAGCGAAGAAAAAGACGACGGGGGCGCGGGCTAAGCGCGATCGTCGTCGGAAGCTTGCGACCGAGGCCCCCGCATCAGCCGAGGAGCTGCTGGCAAACGTGCCGGGACTCGACGCGCTGCAGGATGTTCCGGCGTTCGATGACCTGCCGGTCGATGAAGCTCAGCAGGCGGCATTTGACGACTTTTGCGCACATGCCGAGGAGCCCGAGCAGATGCAGCTTGGCGCCGTGGTGCGCTTGGATCGCGGGTTTCCGCTGGTGGCGACTGCCGATGACGCCTTCCGCGCCGAGCATGCCGTGGGGTTTGCCAAGTCGCGCGGCGAGGACGAGGTCCTGCTGCCTGCCGTGGGCGACCGTGTGGCGGTGCGCCGCGCTCCCGGGCACGATATGGGCGTGATTGAGTGCGTGCTGCCACGCCGTACGAGCTTTGAGCGTTGGCGCGGCCGTGCCCGTGGAGAGCGCCAGGTGCTCTGCTCCAACGTGGATAGCGTGCTAATCGTGCAGGCGCTCGGTGCCGGTGAGGTGCTGCTCGACCGCGTGGCGCGCTCGCTGGTGTTGGCGCTCGACTGCGATGCCGAGCCGGTGGTGGTGCTCACCAAAGCTGATCGCTGCGATGCCGAGGAGCTCGAGCGCGATCTGGACCGCGTGCGCCGCCTGGTGGGTCCGGACGTGCGCGTGATCGTGACGTCCTCTGCCGAGGGGCGCGGCCTGGACGAGGTTCGTTCCTGCGTGCCTGCCGGGAGCTGCGCCATGATTCTGGGCGAGTCGGGTGCCGGCAAGTCGACGCTGCTCAATGCGCTGCTGGGCCACGATACGTTGGCGACTGGCGGTGTGCGCGAACGCGACGACCAGGGCCGTCACACTACCGTCGCGCGCGTGATGGTGGCACTGCCGGGCGACGCCGGCGTGATCGCCGATGCCCCGGGCCTGCGCAGCTTACCGCTCGTGGGTCACGAGCGGGGTCTGGCGCGCGCCTTCCCCGAGATTGTCGAGGCATCGCGCGCGTGCCGGTTTGGCGATTGCACGCATACCCATGAGCCGGGTTGTGCCGTTCGCGAGGCCGAGGACGCCGGGCAGATCGACAGCCTGCGTTTGGAAACGTTCCAAAACCTGGCGTCATCCATGCGCGTGAGTGCTCAAATGCTCGATCCCGATGTCCACCTGTAATTGATTTTTCCTATGACAGCCGTCTTCCAACTGTTCGGGAGACGGCTTTTTTGCTGCGAAAAAGCCTCGAAACATGCAGTTTGCTGACGTGCTGACCAAAACCTTGCCACGAGCTTGACGGGCTGGTTAGTTTTTGGTCAGCGATTGGTTTGACATCGAATACCGAGATCGCGATTGCGCCGCTTTGCACTCTGACCACCCAGACAATGGTGGTACGGGCATTCGCCCGGCACTGCCATGAGAGGAGCGGCCGTGAACAAGAGCAAGCGCATCGCCATCAGTCTGGTCGCGGGCGTGCTCGCTGCGCTGCTCTGCATGGTTTACGGCTCGTCGATTCGCTCGCAAGCCGAACAGGTCCAGGCTGAGACCTTGGCCAAGTACGGTGGCGATCGCGCCGAGGTATGCGTCGCGGCGCGCGATATCGATGTGGGCGAGACCCTCGATGAGACCAATGTCATAACCCAGGAATGGCTGACGAGTCTGCTGCCGCGTGACGCGGCGACCGAGCTGCGCCAGGTGCGCGGCGACGTGACGACTTCGCGTATTCCCAAAAACGCCGTGATCTGCAATGTCTACACCAAGGCCGAGAGCCACAAGCTCGAGGTGCCTAAGGGCAAGGTCGCCGTTTCGGTGGCGGTCGATGCCGAGCACTCGGTCGGCGGTGCTACGGGCGTGGGCAGCTACGTGGATGTGTATGTGCAAAAAGACGGCGTAACCGATCGACTGTGCGGCGCGTACGTGATCGATACCAGTGAGGATTCCGGTGCCACGCGCGAGGGCAAGATCGAATGGGTGACGCTGGCGGCTGACCCCGAAGACGTCAAGGAACTGCTGGGAGCCTCGGGCAAGGGAACGGTCAGCTTGACGATTCCCGCCACGGCGCGCGGCAAAAAGAGCGGAGGCGACGAGTGATGAAGGCGATCTGGCTTGCGTGCTGCGCGTGCGGCGATTACGGGCTGTTGCAGCGGGAAGTCGAGGGCCGTGATACGGGTGCACAGGTGCTTCGCGTGGGTGACCTGGACGGGCTGGTTTCCATGGCGCGGGCGTTTCCGTCGCGCCGCGGAGCTGCCATCATCGCGGCGTCTCTGTTTGATACCGAAGATGTGCGCAAGACTGTTGCGCGCCTGACGGCCGAAGGCCGCGTGAGTCGCGTGGTCGTGTTGATAGAAGCACTCGATCCGTCGGATATCGAGGGGCTGTTTCGCGCAGGGGCGACCGAGGTCATCGCTGCGCACAGTATATGCGGCAACGGGCGAGCGGGCGAGGGAGCGGTTGATTCCGATCGGCGCATGACGATTGAGCCCGATGCTTTTGTTGATAGGGAACCCGGGGCGCCTCGCGCTACAAGAGGCCCGCGTGTTGATGATTATGGAAAAGCGGAAGCCGAGCATGGTCGGCGCCCCCGGAACCCCCTTGTATACGATGACGCTGGAGGACCGGCGCAGCATGCTGGCGACTCCCCGGCTGTAGATATGGGATACGTGCGCGGCGTGAATCTGGCGGATGAACTCGACGAAGTTGAGGGCTTTGCCGGGTGCGGCGAGTTGTCGCTGATGCAGCATGAGCAGATTGCGCAGAACGAGCCTGCCTCGCAGACCGAACAAGCCGCCATGCCGGCTTGGACGCAGCGTGTAGTTGCGGCGGGGGAGACGGGGACGCTGTCACCGACGCCCGCCCCGCCGCCTCCGATGCCGCCGGCAGACGCTGCCGCTTCGCCGCATCGAGCTCCGGTCATCTGCGCCATTTCGGGTTCGGGCGGTTGCGGCAAGTCGACGATCGTTGCCACCATGGCACACACATCGTCGCTGTTGGGCTTGCGTGCCGCCGTGCTCGACCTGGACCTGATGTTTGGAAACCTTTACGACTTGTTAGGCGTCGATGCTCCGCACGATATGGCGGCACTTATCGAGCCGTCGGCGGCGGGCACGCTCACCGAGCCGGATATCGTGGCCGCATCGATGCGCGTCGCCCCGGGCGTTACGCTCTGGGGTCCCGTCGCGGCGCCCGAGCAAGCTGAGCTCATGGCACGTCCGGTGGAGCTGCTGCTCGATGTCCTGCGTCGCGAATCCGACGTGGTCTTTATCGATACCTCGGTCTTTTGGGGCGATGCCGTGGCGGCTGCGGTGGCGGCGAGCGACCGTTGCCTGGTCGTTGGCGATGCGGCGGTGTCGTCCGCGACATCGGCGTCGCGCGTCATTGAACTGGCAAGTCGAGTAGGTGTGCCGCGCACGCGCATGAGCGCCGTGTTCAACCGGTTCGGTGCGCGCGGGGCAGACGAGGACGTCGCCATGCGCTTTGAGATTGCCTGTGCGTTGAGCTCCAAGATTCATATCGCCGATGGCGGGCAGGATCTCGCCGCGCTCATGGCGTTTGGACGCGCTGACGAGGCAGTGGGGCAGACCAGCGCTTTTGCGACCAGCGTGCGCGAGGCTACGCGCGAGATGCTCGTGGAACTGGGGTGCGCCGTCGGCCCTTGGAGCGATATGGTCGCCGACCGTGCAACGCGTACCGAGCGCCCGCGTATCCGCCTTCCCTGGTCGCGCGAGGGTGATCAGCGATGAGTCTGCAAACGAGGATTAAGGCTGCCGGCGCTGCAGCGGCGGCAGCGCCTGTAGATGCGGGGCGTCGCCGCGCGGTGAAACGACGCACCAAGCGCGCCGTGATGGACCGCATGGGTTACGACGAAGTGGCGCGTATCAGCGCCTATATCGACCCGGCACTTGCCCGCTCGGAATTGCGTCCCGCGGTGGAGGCGGCGCTCAATGTTGAGGAACCGACCGATCTCGCGACGCCCGAGCGCGAGACCATCATCGACGAGATTTTGGATGACGTGGTGGGCTTGGGGCCGTTGCAGCCGCTCATCGAGGACGACACCGTTACCGAGATCATGATCAACGGCTGCCGCTCGGCTTTCTTTGAACGTGGTGGCGTCTTGTACCCCATCGAGCATGCGTTTGAGGATGATGAGCAGATCCGTGTGCTTATCGACCGCATCATCTCGCCACTTGGCCGCCGTATCGACGAACGCAGCCCCATCGTCAACGCCCGCCTCAAAACGGGCTATCGCGTCAACGCGGTGATTCCGCCTGTGGCGATTGACGGACCGATTCTCACCATCCGAAAGTTCTCGGACCGCATCTGCTCACTGGACGAGCTTGTGGGGCTGGGGTCGCTGCCGCTTTGGTATGCGCAGCTGCTGTCGTGCGCGGTGTCGCTGCGACAGGACCTGGCGGTTGCGGGAGGCACGGGATCTGGTAAGACCACCCTGCTCAACGCGTTGTCATGCGAGATTTCCACCGGCGAGCGCATCGTGACGATCGAGGACTCTGCCGAGCTCAAGTTTGCGCATCATCCGCACGTGGTGCGCCTAGAGGCGCGCGAGGCTTCAATTGAGGGTGAGGGTGCGGTGACGATTCGCGACCTAGTAACTAATGCCCTGCGCATGCGCCCCGACCGCATCGTGGTGGGCGAGGTGCGTGGTGCCGAGTGCTGCGACATGTTGCAGGCCATGAACACGGGCCACGACGGGTCGCTCACCACACTTCATGCGGGTTCAGAACAGGAGACCGTGGTGCGTCTGACATTGCTTGCACGTTATGGCATCGATCTGCCGAGCGAGCTCATCGAGGAGCAGATTGCCATGGCGCTCGACGGCATCGTGATGTCCGAGCGCCACGCCGATGGCAGGCGTTTCGTCTCCTCGTATTCGGGGGTGCGTCGCGCCGCGTCGGGCGGCGTAGAGCTCGAGCGCTATGTGACTTTCGATGCCGCCGAGCGCACCTGGACGCTTGACCGCGAGCCGCCGTTTATCGCAGAAGGCCTGCGGTCGGGGACGCTCACACAAGAGGAGGTGGACGAATGGAGGTCGCTGTGCCCCTCGTCGTAGGGGGTTTGGCAGGGTTTTCTGTTGCGACGGCGTGCGGGGCGGAACCTCGTGTGCCGCAGGTGCCGCCGGCGGAGCTGGCGCGTCAGGCGCTCGAGACGGTGGCAGAGAGGCTGCCGCGTGAGCTGGTGGAAAACGATCTGCTGAAAAAGATCGCCCGTTCGTGGACATCGCTGGCTCCGGCGCATCGCCTTGGCCTCGTGATCGAAGATGCTTCGGGGCGTTTGGCGTTTCTACTGCTATCGAGCGGTGTCTGCTGCGTTTTACTAACGATGGTGTCGTTATCGCCCCTCGGGTTTGCCTTGGGACTTGTTGCTCCGATTGCCGCTGGCGCCGCTCGGGATGGCTTTGAGAGCCGGCGCGAGCAACACGATGCAGAAGAGGCAATGCCCGAGGCGTTTACCGCACTTTCCATGTCGCTTGCCTCGGGACATTCGCTGGCCCAGGGCATGCGCTTTGTGGGCGCTCATGCGCAAGAACCGGTGCATACCGAGTTTTTGCGGGCGGCGGCGGCGATCGATTGCGGTATCTCGGCGACCGACGCGCTCGATGACTTGCTCGTGCGCATCGACGCTCCCGGCCTTTCGCTTGTGACCTTGGCGCTTAAGGTGTCTCAGCGCACCGGTGCTCCGCTTGCCGACTTACTGTCCGAGGCGTCGAGCATGGTGGGGGAGCGCATTGAGCTCAAGCGCCGCCTGGATGTCAAGACGTCGCAGGCTCGCATGTCTGCGCATATGGTCGCGGCGATGCCGGCGGGCATGTGCGCGGTGTTGGCGCTGCTTTCGGCAGATTTTCGTCGCGGTCTTGCGACGCCTGCCGGCGTGGGCGCTGTGGTGCTGGGTCTTGCCCTCAATGCCGTTGCCCTGGTGGTTATCCGACGCATTATGCGGGTGGAGCTATGAGCGCCCCGGTTGCAGTTGCGGCTTGCCTGTGCGCCCTGAGTGTATTTGTCGCGACGGGTTTGGATCGGGCGGATGCACGCAAGATCGCAGGGGCCTGCAAGCGCGAGGCGGTGCTGGTCGCTGCCGCGGGTCGCTCAGTGGTCGATGCCCTGACCGCGCGAGTGAAGGGCGCGGTTGGAGTGGGCGGCCCGGCGCGAGTGTCGCTCGGCGAAGTGTCCGAGATGATCGATGTTGTGCGCTTGGGTCTTTCGGCCGGTCTTTCGTTTGATGCGGCGCTTGAGATTTTCTGCGCCAACCGCCGGTCAGTGCTGGCTCTTCGCCTTGAGCGGGCCTGCATGGCGTGGCAGGTGGGCGTGGGCACGCGTGAGGACGAGTTGTTGGCCGCCGCGCGCGACCTGGACGTGCGAGCGCTCGAGACCTTTGCCATCACGGTGGGGCAGGCGCTCGCCCTGGGTGCCCCACTTGCCGAGACGCTGGCCGCTCAAAGTCGCGAGATCCGTGCGGCTCATCGCGCTGCGGTCGAGCGCGAGATCGAGCGTGCGCCCGTCAAGCTGCTGATTCCCACCGGCACGCTCATCTTGCCGGCGTTGCTTCTGTCCATATTGGGCCCGCTGCTGGGAGCAGGCGGGATGATGTAGGGAGGAATACATGAACACGATGACTGACGCTGCTGGCAAGGTCTGGAGCTGGGCTGTTTGCCAGTCAATTCGCGCTCGCCAGCATGCCGGGGAGCTACTGCAGGAGGAGAGTGCGCAGGGCACCACCGAATACGCCATCTTGGTCGGCGTGCTCGTGGTGATCGCCATCATTGCCATTGTCGCATTTAAGGGCAAGGTCCAAGATCTATGGAACGCTATCAGCGAGGGCATCAACAGCCTGTAGAGGGTAGGCGGCCTGTCGGCGCACTGCTGGTGTTTGCCTGTGTGGTTGTGGCGGTGGCAGTGGCGGTTTGGGGGCTAAACGCCGCGCGGCAGCAGCGTCCTGGGGCCGCCTTCGATTCGGGCTCAGATTCGGCGGTGGCGTCTCAAAAAGATGAGATGCGAGATGCGGACGATTCGGATGTCGCTGTCACGGCGCAAACCTTTCTGCGGATGCTCGACAAGCGGTCTGGCACTGCGACGGATTCGCCTGAGGACAACGCGATTGCGGTCCGGCTTGCATGGTCCGAGGACCGACCGATGACCGAGGCAGCGGCGGATATGTTACGCGCCTACCGCGAGGTGCCAACGTCCCAGCTCGCCCTGAGCGGCTATCTCGATATTAAGGGCAACGTATGGGGCGCCATCGTGCGCGATGGGCGCGGCTGGGTCGATATGGTGACGGTTGCCGCGGACACCGGCGATGCTTCGTGTCGTCTGCGCGCCGTGCGTCTGGTCCCGCAAACAATAAGCTCAAAGGAGGGATCGTGAAATGCATAGCGTTCTGCGTGAAGAGGTTGCCCAAGCGACTGTGGAATACGCCATCGTTACAGTGGCGCTGTTATCGATCGTGCTGGCGATCGCGGGGCTTTGGCGTGCTGGCACCGATGGGCGCTTGGCGGCGCTGGTTGAGCGGGCGGCATCCCATGGCGTTGCCTCGACGTCGTTTATCGACGCCGCTGCGGGCGCTAAGGACATCGCGTTGTATTGATATCGCGCGCGAGGACCGGGCGCAGTCTACGGTCGAGGCCGCTTTTTTGCTGCCGACGTTTCTGACGCTCATCCTTCTCGCACTGCAACCGGTGTGTCTGCTCTATACGCGCGCGGTCATGGAGTCTGCCGCCGCCGAGACCGCGCGGCTCATGACCACGACGACGGCGGAGGACGACGATCTTAAGGAGTTCACCCGCCGCCGACTTGCCGCAGTGCCCAACGTTTCGATCTTTCATGCCGGCGGGCCGTTGTCGTGGGATATCGAGCTTGGCCGGGTCGGTGCGGGTGGCGCCTCGTCCGTGTCCGTTTCCGGCGAGGTCAAGCCGTTGCCTGTGATCGGTGCGTTTGTGCAGGCTATGGGTGGCACCGCCGAGGGCGGCTACGTTGAGCTCAAGGTCGATGTCTCGTATCAATCGCGTCCCGAATGGCTGGAGGGAGATTATGATTCGTGGATTGCTGCATGGGATTAAGCGTTTCTGGTCTAGACGCGTTTTGACGCACCGTCCGAGCTGCCATCGCAAGCGAGGCGGCTTTATGGGTCGAGCCGGTGTCGATCTGTTTATCGAAGACGGCGCCTATACCACGCTTTCTTCTGCCGTGGTCATCCTAGTGGTGCTCACATTGTTGTTTTCGTCGACCGCGGCGATATGGAGCATGTCGCGTGCCGGGGACGCCCAGGTGGCGGCCGATAGCGGCGCGCTGGCGGGTGCCAACGTAGTGTCGTCCTATCACACGGCTGCCACGGTGGTTGATGCGAGCATCTTGAGTCTGGGGCTGGCGGGGTTTGCCACGATCGGGACGGGCCTGGTCGCCATCCTCATCCCGGGTGCCGAACCGGTTGCCGGCAATATGGTCGACACCGGGATTGAGATCATTAAAACGCGCAACAAGTTTGCCAAAAGCGCATCGGAAGGCTTACAGAAAATCGAGACGGCTCTGCCGTATCTGATCGCCGCGCGTGCCACGCAGGCGGTGTCGGCGCAGGATACCGATAGTGTGACCTATACCGGTACGGCGCTTGCCGTGCCCAGGACATCCGAGTCTGATTTTGTTGCGCTCGAGGGTTCCGAGATCTCGACCGATACCATTAAAGACACATCAGATGATTTAGAGTGTGCGGCCGAGGAGCTGCGGAAGGCTTCTGAGGACACGGCGAAGGCTAAAGAGCGTGCTTGGCTGGCGGATTGTGGTGGGTCTGACAAGGGCTCGGTCGGCAGCTGTTCTTGCATGTGGGAGCGTGCGAAAAGCCTAACGGATCTCTCCGGTGTTCAAAATCCGCATTACTCATCGAGCGTTACGTGGGAGCCCCAAGTTGCCCTTGATCGCGCGAAGGACTACTACCATTGGCGTCTGACAAATGAGAAGCCCCACGGCTCGAGTGTCGAGATGAAGGCAGAGTCTGCGGCGCGTAAGGCGTTTTATACCTATGCGAGCGCGGAGGTCGATCGGGCACATATAACCGAGAACGGAGACAGGGTTTCCTCCTATATTCCGCTGCTGCCGCGCAACTCTGATGAGGTTCGGGCGACGGAACTCTATACCGATGCGGTGTGGCCGACGAGCGTGAACGATGACAAGGCGTATCTGCATTACGGGACGACCTGCCCTAACTATAAGAAAGGGACGCCGAGCGGATTTGCTTCGGTTGCCGATTACGATGGACAGGATAAATGCAGCAAATGCCATTTTGGCGTTTTGTCGCTTGGTGCTGTTGCGGCGCCTTCAACCTCTATCGAAAACGGCTTCGAATATCACTTCGACGAGTTCAAAAAGGCCTTGGAGGAATACGTCAAATGTCGGAACAAAGAGCTTGAGCTCATGCGTCAGACCGAGGACGAGGCCGACCGTGCAGGCAATGCGTTTGACCAGGCCATTAAAGCGCTTTCGGGCGAGCGTCCGCGTATCGCTCCGCCCGGTCGCAACGGCGTGGTTGCCTTTGCGGTTTCGGGTACCATCTCGAGCCCCGATGAGCTCAACTCTTCGTTTAACACGGCAGTCAGGCTTGGCGGTCGCGGTGCCATCTCTGCCGCGGTGCTGGCGCCCGATGAGGCGACGGCGCAAAACAACGTGCTTTCGCGATTTTTCTCGACATTGAAGGAACGCTCGGGTGGCGTTGCCGGCGTACTCGATGGCGTCATGGATGTTTGGGGACGGCTGCTTGTGGGATACGGTGATATCCAAGGTTCGGCCGACGAACTAATGGGCGAGATGATTAAAGGCCTAGGAGGGGGCAGCGGCGCGTTGGGCTCCATTGCGTCGTGGCTTGGCGATACCGTTTCGGCGTCCGTGGCGGCGTTGGGTCTGGAACCGTGCGACTTGCGCCTGCGAAAGCCGGTGCTGACCGATTCCGCCAACGTCATTAAGAGTCCGGGGTCTGACATTGCTGGTCTCTCTCAAGCTCAAGACAAGCTGCGAAGTATTCCGTTGGGCGTGACCGATCCCAAGGCGCTTTGCGAGGCGTTGGAATATCAAGTCGAACGCACCATTAGCGGTACGGTGTTCACGCTTGCGGAGATTCCTCTGCCCGGCGGCGGCTCCATCCCGCTCACCGTCGATGTCGCCACGCTGGTTGGCGCTCTGGGCGGCGGGTCGTAATGAGTATCCGCATGCGTCTGCGCGAGGAGCACGCCCAAGCGACGGTGGAGATGGCAGTGGTTACGCCCGTTTTGCTGGCGCTGGCACTCATCGTGTACAACGTCATGATCTTTGCCAGCGCTGTCGCGCGCTTCGACCGCGTGGTGCCCGACATCGTGCTAGCGCATGCCGTGGCGTCGGAGGGGGAGGGCGACGAAAGCTCTGCCGATGCCTCGGCGACGGTTCAGACTCAAATTCTGAATGCCATGGAAGGCTATGACTTACAGATCGAAGTGTCGAGCGAGCAAGGCGCGAAGGCATCGGATGGTGGCCTGCTCTCCCTATCCGGTACGTTTAGGACCTACACCTGCACCATGCACTATGAGCCGTGGCCGACTTCTCTCAGCATCGCTGGCGTTCCGCTGGGGGCGCCGACAACGTTGTCGCACGAGCGTGCGGTGACGGTCGATCCATGGCGTCCGGGGGTGGTCATGTGACCGCGGTCTCGTCCTACATCGTCTACGCGCGGGCACTCAATAGGCTGGGTTGGACGCCGGCCGAGTTTGTGGTGGCGGAGTCGTTTGTCGTGCGCCTGCGCGGCATGCTGGGACGGCGTCCGGTTGCCGCCAACGGCCTGCCGCTCGTCATGGCGTTTCCACGCTGCTCTTCGGTCCATACGTGTTTTATGGCCTATCCCATCGACATCGCCTTCATCGATGCACGCGGCAATATCCTCGCGCGCTACGAAAACGTATGTCCCTGGTGTATGTGCTCCTGCCCCGGCGCCTGGGCGGTATTGGAACGCCCTTCAATCCTCGCTACACCTCCCGCCCTCCAACAAGTGCCGGCGTAAGAGATTGGCGACAGCGGACTTTCGTCATACGAAATTGGGTAAGATGGAGGAGAAGGTGCATGGATGTTGAGATCCATCCGAACGCCAAAAAACACTTGACGGAAAAGCAGGTACTAGGTGCCTGGTTCGCGGTTACTGAGTGCATTCGCCGCGAGTCGGAGGACGAGCCGCCGAGATGGCTTGCCATTGGATGGCTTCCAGATGGTCGAAGTGTGGAACTTGTTGCGGTCGAGCTTGTCCGTGGGTGGCTTATCATTCATGCCTTGTCTCCAGTCCAGAAGAAATTCTGGCAAGAGATCGAGCGAGCTCGGCAGAGGGGTCGATGATGGGCAAGACGTATACGGCCGCTAATGGTCAGGTTGTAACGGATGAAATGATTGACGCGTGGTGCGAGTCGTACGAGCGCGGAGAGTTTCCGGATGGCGAACACACCGTTGGTGGGATCGTGCGTGGACGGCCCCCGCTCTCAGGTGAGGGGACGGCAACGCTGTCGGTCAAGATTCCTCTGGGAATGAAGGAGGCCATTCGTCGACGGGCGGCTGCCGAGGGGATGACGCCAAGTGAGTTTGCCCGTGCGGCTCTGAGCGAAAAACTTCTTGCTGCCGGCTGATGCCTCTGACGTGCCGATTTATAGAACCGAGGCTGTGCTCAAAAACTTTTTTAAAATTCTCGGTTGACCGGAACGCGTCCTTGGTTATACTAATCAAGCCTTGAAACAAGGCACACCTCAAATGGCTGGGTAGCTCAGTTGGTAGAGCAGAGGACTGAAAATCCTCGTGTCAGGGGTTCGATTCCCTTCCCCGCCACCTTGAATTGACTAGGACCTCTGCAAAGGGGTCCTTTTCTTTTATTGAGGGCTCTGCGGAAATTGCGTCCCGGAATTTGGCTTCAGAGTGGGATGCGTTTTCCGCTTTGAGGCCGCTTGGGAAAGCGCGACCCGGAATCCGGCGTCAGAATGGGATGTGCTTTCCTTTTGCGGTCTTTGGCGGAAACTGCGTCCCAGATCCCGCGCTCAGAACGGGATGCGCTTTTCGGCCGCCTACTTCCGGCGCATATGTACATCTCGGCGCGCCATCTCGGGCCCGCCCAGATATTCCTCCCGCTTTTGCGCCACTTTACAGACCGTTCGGTCGTCTGTCCGCACGCGCGGGTATACTCAAAACGATACTTTTCCTGTGCAATACGATGCAGGCTCAGCCTGCACGATCCGAAGGGGGCAGTGATGGAGAGGATACTCGGCGTTAATCTCTCTGGCTGGTTTATTCCCGAGCCTTGGGTGACCCCGTCGCTGTACGCGGCGACCGGTGCATCCAACGCGGCCGAGCTACAGGAGGCCATGGGTACCGCCGCCTATAACGAGCGCATGCGCCGCCATTACGAGACGTTTGTGAGCGAGGGCGATTTTCGTCGCATGGCGCAGATCGGTCTCAATGCCGTGCGTCTGCCGGTGCCTTGGTATGCCTTTGGCTCACAGGAGTCCGATGCCTCCTACATATCGGTTGTCGATTACATCGACCGCGCGATTGAGTGGGCTGCCAAGTACGACATCCGCGTGCTGCTCGATCTGGCAACTGTGCCCGGTGGCCAGGGCGATTCCAACGATTCGCCCACCACGCCGGAGGCTGTTGCCGAGTGGCATTCGTCCACTAACGGCCGCCATGTCGCACTCGACGTGCTCGAGCGCTTGGCCGATCGCTATGGCGAGGCCGAGAGCCTGCTGGGCATTGAGCTGCTGGACACGCCGCAGATGAGCGTTCGCAAGAGCCTCTTCACCATGACGGATGGCATTCCCGCTCACTACCTGCGCAATTTCTATCGCGATGCCTACGAGCTCGTCCGTTCGTATATGCCCGAGGATAAGATCGTCGTCTTCTCGTCGTCGGGGCATCCCAGCGAGTGGAAGCATTTTATGCGCGGCGCCAAGTACAAGAACGTCTACATGGACCTTCACCTGTACCATTACCGCGACGAGTATGCGCTCGACATCACGAGCCCCCGCGGGCTGACGACGGCGATTTCGCGTAACAAGCGCGAGCTTAAAGAGGCGATTTCGACTGGGTTCCCCGTGCTGGTGGGCGAATGGTCGGGCGCGGCGATCTTTGCTAACTCGTCGGTTACGCCCGAGGGCCGCAATGCCTACGAGCGCGTGTTTATCGCCAACCAGCTGGCTTCGTTTGCGCCGGCTGCCGGTTGGTTCTTCCAAACGTGGAAGACCGAGAAGCGCATTGCAGCATGGGACGCCCGCGCGGCGCTCGGTACGCTCGAGCGCGGCATGATTGAATAGGTTGATATGACGCAAAACAGCGCCCATACGGGCAAACTCTATGTGGTCGGCACGCCCATCGGCAACCTAGGCGACCTGTCCCCGCGCGTTGGCGAGGCTTTTGCCGCCGCCGATGCCATTTGCTGCGAAGACACGCGTGTGACGTCAAAGCTGCTGATGCACCTGGGCATTTCCAAGCCGCTTGTCCGTTGCGACGAGAATGTGATCGCCAGCCGCGCCGCCGGCCTGGTCGACCGTCTGCTG
Source organism: Collinsella sp. BG-O-102 (assembly GCF_023656745.1). Taxonomy (GTDB): domain Bacteria; phylum Actinomycetota; class Coriobacteriia; order Coriobacteriales; family Coriobacteriaceae; genus Collinsella. The sequence goes on along the minus strand of NZ_JAMOKO010000002.1, from coordinate 171,485 downwards.
GCGGGGGAGACCCTCGCTTTTGCCTCGGACGCCGGCATGCCGAGCGTGTCCGATCCCGGCCAGGCGCTGGTCGAGGCGGCGCGTGAGGCCGATGTGCCCGTCGAAGTTATTCCCGGGCCCTCTGCTTGCGTCACGGCGCTTGTTTCGTCCGGCATTCCCTGCGAGCATTTTTTCTTCGAGGGCTTTTTGGGCCGAAAGCACGGCGACCGTGTGCGCCGTTTGCAGCGCCTTGCCGTGGTGCCCGGCGCACTCATCTTCTACGAGTCTCCACATCGCATCGTGGCGACGCTCGAGGCCGTGGCGGAGGTCTTTCCCCAGCGTGAGGTTGCCGTCTGCCGCGAACTCACCAAGCTGCACGAGGAGGTCTTGCGCGGGCCCGCTGCCCAGCTTGCCGAGGAGCTGCGTGCTCGCGGCGAGGTAAAGGGCGAGATCGCGCTGGTCATCGCGCCGCCGAGCGAGGATGAGGAGGCCGGTATCGTGCCGGTCGGCGCCACGGCAGCGGATCCCGACGAGGCCCTGCGCGAGGATATCCGCGCCGCGCTCGAGGAGGGGGAGCCCGCGTCTGCGGTGGCCAAGCGCCTGTCTCAGAAGTATTCGCGCCGCAAGCGCGATGTCTATGCCATGGTGCTCGATATGCAATAGATGGAGGATATCCAGCCCTTGCGCTAGAATCATCCTCTGTATGCAACGTTTTTCTGGAGGACAAACCCCATGGATCAAAGCAAGCCTTCGTTCTTTATCACGACGCCCATCTACTACGTCAACGCCGATCCGCACCTGGGCACGGCTTATTCCACCATCATCGCCGACGTTCAGGCTCGCTATCGCCGCTCCGCCGGCTATAACGTCAAGTTCCTGACCGGCATGGACGAGCACGGCGAGAAGGTCGCCGAGGCCGCAGCCAAGCATGGTATGACGCCGCAGGAGTGGACCGACAGCCAGGCCCCGCACTTCAAGGAGCTTTGGAGCAAGCTCGAGATTTCCAACGACGACTTCATCCGCACCACCGAGCCGCGCCAGCATCATGCCGTGCAGTACCTGTGGGAGCGCATGAAGGAGTCCGGTTACCTGTATAAGGGCAGCTACGACGGCTGGTATTGCGTGCCTGACGAGACCTACTTCACCGATACGCAGGTCCAGAAGGGCGACGAGGAGTACGGCAGCGTCGGCCAGCACCTGTGCCCCGACTGCCACCGTCCGCTTGAGCGCGTGCAGGAGGAGTCCTACTTCTTTAAGCTTTCCGCCTTCCAGGACAAGCTGCTCAAGCTCTATGACGAGCATCCCGACTTTGTCGAGCCTGCGTTCCGCATGAACGAGGTGCGCAGCTTTGTCGAGGGCGGCCTTAACGACCTTTCCGTGAGCCGCACGAGCTTTGACTGGGGCATTCAGGTCCCGTTTGACGAGGGCCACGTGACCTACGTGTGGTTCGATGCGCTGCTCAACTATATGACGGCCGTCGGCTACGGTGTCGATACCGACGAGGCGCGTGCCGAGCTGGCCTATCGCTGGCCCGCGCAGTTCCACATCGTGGGTAAGGACATCATCCGCTTCCACTGCGTCATTTGGCCCGCCATGCTCATGGCCATCGGCGAGGCCCTGCCCGAGCACGTTTTTGCCCACGGCTTCCTGACCGTGCGCAATGCCGAGACCGGCAAGGCCGAGAAGATGTCCAAGAGCCGCGGCAACGCTATCGCTCCGCAGGACGTTATCGACATGCTGGGCGTCGAGGGCTATCGCTACTACTTTATGACCGACGTCGTCCCCGGCACCGACGGCGCCATCAGCTTCGATCGCATGGAGCAGGTCTACAACGCCGACCTGGCCAACAGCTGGGGCAACCTCATCTCGCGTTCGCTCAACATGAGCGGCAAGTACTTTGACGGCTGCGCGCCCGCCAAGCCCGCATCGTTCGATGCGTTCGACAACCCGCTGGCAAAGATCGCCGACGGCCTGGTCGAGCGCTACATGGCCAAGATGGACGTGCTCGATTACGGCGGAGCCAAGGACGAGGTCATGGAGCTCATCCACGCCGCCAACCACTACATCGAGGACTCCGAGCCTTGGGCACTTGCCAAGGACGAGGCCAAGGCTGACGAGCTGGCGTTTGTGATCTACAACCTGCTCGAGGCCATCCGCATTGCCGCTCACCTGCTGATGCCGCTCATGCCCCAGACTTCTGCCGAGGCTCTGCGCCGCCTGTCCTGCGAGGACGAGGCCGCGAGCGACGACCTCAAGGGCATTTGCGCTTGGGGCCTGCTTGCTGGTGGTCAGCCCGTCGAGAAGGGCGATCCGCTGTTCCCGCGTCTGGCGTAGAGACCGCGCGAGCGCCATATCGGCAATTTGCTGTTTAGCTGTAAGGGCATGGCCGCCACGGTCCATGCCCTTTTGTTTCAAGACGCCGCCATCATGCTAAGGAGACAACCATGACAACTTCGCCTTTGGCAAACCCCACGGCCACCAGGGAGCTGCTGGAGGAGTTTGGCCTTGCGACCAAGCATCGCCTGGGCCAGAACTTTCTAATCGACAATCATGTGATCGAACGTATCTGCGAGCTTGCCGAGCTTGCAGGTGACGAGCGCGTACTCGAGGTGGGTCCAGGTTGCGGTACGTTGACACTTGCGTTGCTGCAGGAAGCGGCGTGCGTTACGTCCATTGAGGCCGATTCCGAGCTTGAGCCGGTGCTCGATGCCCACGCCGCCGACTATGCCAACTTCCGCTTTATCATGGGCGACGCGCTCAAGGTGACGCCGGGGCAGATTGAGCAGGCTGCGGGCGGTGAGCCGACGGTATTTGTCGCGAACTTGCCCTATAACGTGGCGGCGACGATCATTTTGCAATTTTTCCAGACGATGCCGGCGCTCAAGCGCGCCGTCGTCATGGTGCAAAAGGAGGTTGCCGATCGCATTGCCGCAGTGCCGGGCAACAAGACCTATGGCGGCTATACGGCAAAGCTTGGCCTGTATGCGCAGGTAACGGGTCGCTTTGAGGTGCCGCCGCGTTGCTTTATGCCGGCGCCACACGTGGACTCGGCCGTCGTGCGTATCGACCGTGTTGACGGTGTGGTGCCCGAAGGACTCGATCGCGAATTTGTAGCCCGCGTGATTGATGCTGCATTTGCTCAGCGTCGCAAGACCATCCGCAATTCCATGAGCGCCAACGGCTTTGCCAAGGACGTGCTCGATGCCGCCTTTGAGGCTTGCGGTATCGCACCCACCACGCGCGCCGAGACGCTCGGCGTCGCCGACTTTGTGTGCCTGGCTCGGGAGCTTTCCCATGACGCTTAATGCCGAACGCGTGACGTTTACCAAGAAAAAGAAGACGGCTGCTTGTCCCGTGCCCTTGGCACCGCTTGCCGACACACATGCGCATCTGCTTTCGTTCTGGGGCAAGGATGTGCCCGAGACACTCGTGCGTGCCAAGGCGGCAGGCATCGACCTGTTGGTGACGGTCTTCGACCCCATCGCCGACAAGCGCAGCGTGACGGACTATAGCGACTGGCTGACGCGCGAAATTCTGCCGATGCAGGATATCCCGCAGATCAAGTATCTTGCCGGCGTGCATCCGTATGGCGCGCCGGACTATACCGACGACATTCACGCGCAGGTTGTTGCTGCGCTTGATGACCCTTTGTGCGCCGGTATTGGCGAAATCGGTCTGGACTACCACATGGATTACGACGACGACATCACGCCGGCGCCCCACAGCGTGCAGATTGATTGCATGGCACGTCAGCTCGAAGTCGCCGTGCGCTGCAATGTGCCGGTGGAGTTGCACCTGCGGCACGAGGACTCGGATGGGGAGCGCACCTCGCATATGGATGCGTACAACGTGCTTCGTGAGGTGGGCGTGCCCCAGGCCGGTTGTGTGCTGCACTGTTTTGGCGAGGACCGCGCCACGATGGAGCGCTTTGTGGAGCTGGGCTGCTATATCGCCTATGGTGGTGCGGCTACCTTTAAGCGCAACGACGACGTGCGCGAGGCATTTGCGGCAACCCCACTCGATCGAATTTTGTTCGAGACGGATTGCCCGTATATGGCTCCGGAGCCCATCCGCGGTCTTGAATGCGAGCCCGCAATGATCTCCATTACGGCAAACGCGCTGGTTAACGACCGTGTCGATCGCACTGGTGAGGACGCCGAAACAATCGCGCATGCCGCTTGGGAAAATGCCTGCAAACTTTTTCAAAAATAGTTCTTGCGTTCGCGGTGGCGCTCCGTTATTCTAATTCCTGCACGCGGGCGTGGCGGAATTGGCAGACGCGTACGGTTCAGGTCCGTATGGGGGCAACCCCATGAAGGTTCAAGTCCTTTCGCCCGCACCATTAAATGAAAGAGCTCCCAGCAATGGGGGCTTTTTTGTTATGGGCCTCTTGTTGATGTCACGTTGCTGCTTCGTGCGGGTATCCTAATGCCAACGTGTGCCTATCAGAGGAGAGACCATGCTGTTGTCCGGTATCATCGCCGCCCTTACCAGCCTTTTGATTCCCATCATCATTCTGTTGCTGCTGCTTCCCAACGCCTGCTATGTCGTTGAACAACAGCATGCCGTGATCATCGAGCGCCTGGGCAAGTTCAATCGCATCGTCAACGCGGGCTTCCACATGAAGGTACCCGTGATCGACCGCAAGGCCGCCACGGTGAGTCTGCGCACCATGAAAAACGGTTTTGGCATCGACGTTAAGACCCAGGACAACGTGACCATCGGCCTTGAGGTCTCTGCTCAGTACCACGTGAGCTATGACATGGGCGCCGGCCCGGCAGATTCGGGTATCTACAAGAGCTACTACATGCTGCAGGAGCCCGTCGACCAGATGCGTGACTTCATCACCGACGCCCTGCGCTCTTCGATTCCCGTCTACACACTCGATGAGGTCTTTGCCAAGAAGGATGACATCGCCAAGGATGTCAACGCTACCGTTTCCGAGCAGATGGCCGCCTACGGCTTCACCCTCGTGTCGACGCTCATCACCAAAATCGCACTGCCGACCGAGGTTGAGAACTCCATGAACGACATCAACGCTGCCCAGCGCAAGCGCGCTGCCGCGCAGGAGCTCGCCGAGGCCGACCGCATCAAGCGCGTCACCGAGGCGACCGCCGAGGCCGAGGCTATGGAAAAGGCGGGTGAGGGCATCGCCAACCAGCGCAAGGCCATCGCGCTGGGTATCAAAGATTCGCTCGAGATCATCCAGGAGACGGGTGTCGGCAATGACGAGGCCAACCAACTGTTCATGTTTACGCAGTGGTCCGAGATGATGACGGAGTTCGCTCGCACGGGTAAAACCTCGACGGTCGTGCTGCCGAGCGACTTTTCGCAGTCGGCCTCGATGTTCGAGCAGATGCTGGCCGCCGGCAAAGTTCAAAACGATTCGAAGGAGTAGACGCGCGTGAAATACACCGTCGTTTGCGTCGGTAAGCTCAAGGAGCGCTTTTGGAAGGACGCGTGCGCTGAGTACACCAAGCGCCTAGGTGCCTATGCCAAGGTGGATATCCGCGAGGTGGCCGATATCGACCCGGCTAAGGCGGGCGGCGTGGATGCCGCGCGCGACAAGGAGGGGGCGGCGATTCTTGCCGCCTTGCCATCTCGAGCGCATGTGATCCTGCTGGCTATCGAGGGCAAGGAGCGCTCGAGCGAGGAGTTTTCGGCGAGGCTCGACGATCTTATGCTGCGAGGCAGCAGCGACATTGCCTTTGTAATCGGCGGTTCGGACGGCGTGAGTGATGAGGTGCGCGCCCGCGCCGACGAGATGCTCAGCTTTGGACGCATTACCTTGCCGCATAACCTGGCGCGTGTGGTGCTGCTAGAGCAGATTTACCGTGCCTGCAAGATCAGTCGTGGCGAGCCGTATCACAAGTAGGTCGGCAATACGAAACAATAGCGTGGGACAATGACTTTCGTTTTTGAGGAACGCATCTGAGAGGACTGTGTGATATGAAGATCGGATTTGTCGGTTTTGGCAATATGGCGAGTGCTATGGCCGATGGCTGGATTGCCGCCGGCGTGGCCGCGGGCGACATGTGCGCCTGCGCAGGCCGCTACGATGCTTTGGTCGAGCGTTGCGAGGTGCGCGGCATGGTCGCCTGCCACGATGCCGCCGAGGTTGTCGCCGCATCCGATATCGTGGTCGCTGCGGTCAAACCGTACATGATCGAGAAGGTATTCGCCCCGCTCAAGGATGCTCTTGCCAAAAAGGTCGTTCTGTCGGTTGCCTGGACCTGGGACAGTGCCAAGTGGGAGCAGGTCCTGCCGGGCGTCGCGCATATCTCGACGGTGCCCAACACGCCGGTTTCGGTGGGCGAGGGCGTCATCGCCTGCGAGAAGGCTTCGACGCTTAACGACGAGCAGCGTGCTGTGGTGTTCGACCTGCTCGGTAAGCTTGGCGCTGTCGTCGAGCTCGACACAAGCCTGCTGTTTGTGGGCGGCACGGTGGGTGGTTGCGCTCCGGCGTTTGTCGCCATGGCAATCGAGGCCCTGGGCGATGCGGCGGTCAAGCACGGTATCCCGCGTGCGGATGCTTATCGCATTGTGAGCCAGATGGTGCTGGGTACGGCAAAGCTGCAGCTTGCAACTGGCCAGCATCCTGCGGCGATGAAGGATGCCGTATGCTCGCCCGGTGGTGCCACCATCAAGGGCGTCGTTGCGCTCGAGGACGCCGGCATGCGCAGCGCCCTGGTCAAGGCAATCGACGCAACCCTCCAGTAAAACCGACCAAAAAAGGGACAGGTTTATGTTGGCAGGTTTTTCCTGCGGTTTTGTCCTTTTAGCGAAAAGTGCCCCGCAACTGGCTCAATTCCAGTTGCGGGGCACTTGCGTTTGCCCAGATAAAACCGACCAAAATAAACCTGTCCCTTTTTGGCAGGTTAGTCCCAGAAGCTGTCTTCTTCGTCCTCGGACTTGGGGCCGCGGTCGACATACATCTTATGGGTGCGCTTCTCCATTACAAAGGCAATAATCGCAAACAGCAGGATGCCGCCGGCGAAAAGGATGGCAAAACCGGTGCGGGTGCCAAACAAAAAGGAAAAAACTGCGTCCATTGGGTGCCTTCTTGCGTAGTTGAGTTGGGTCGTAAACGCTCATAAGTATATACTTGCCCATACATGTACAAGGTTGCAACCTAAATGGAATGTATATCGCCGGAGGATCTAATGCTTGATATCAAGTTTGTTCGCGAGAACCCCGATGCCATCGATGTCGCCATGGCTAACCGCCAGACGTCTTGGGATCGCGAGAAGTTCTTTGAGCTCGACGACGAGCGTCGTGCCGTCATCACCGAGGTCGAGGAACTTCAAGCCACGCGCAATGCCGAGTCCAAGAAGATCGGCGCCCTGATGAAGGAGGGCAAGAAGGACGAGGCCGAGGCCGCCAAAGAGGCCGTGCGCGCCGTCAACGAGAAGATTGACGGTCTGGCCGAGCGCCGCACCGCCCTCGAGCAGGAGCAGTACGACTTCATGGCTCACCTGCCCAACATTCCTTGCGAGGCCACGCCGTACGGCAAGGACGAGGACGAGAACATCGAGCGCCGTCGTTGGGGCACCCCGCGCGAGTTCGACTTTGACTTTAAGCCGCACTGGGATCTGGGCACCGACCTCGACATCCTCGACTTCGAGCGCGGCAACAAGCTCTCCGGCAGCCGCTTCACCGTTCTCGGTGGCGCCGGCGCCCGCCTGGAGCGCGCCCTTATCAACTTCTTCCTGGATACGCACACGAGCCGTGGCTTCAAGGAGTGGTGGCCGCCCATCGTCGTCAAGCGTCAGACCATGTTCGGCACGGGTCAGCTGCCCAAGTTCGAGGACGACGCCTATCACGTCTCGGGCGACAACTTCCTGATCCCCACCGCCGAGGTCGTGCTCACCAACCTGCACGCCGGTGAGGTCCTCGACGCCGATACCCTGCCGCGCCGCTACACCGCCTTCACCCCCTGCTTCCGCGAGGAGGCCGGCTCCGCTGGTCGCGATACCCGCGGCATCATTCGCCAGCACGAGTTCGACAAGGTCGAGATGGTCAAGTTTGCCAAGCCGGAGGAGTCCGACAAGGAGCTCGAGAGCATGACCGCCGAGGCCGAGTTCCTGCTGCAGCAGCTGGGTCTTCCGTATCGCGTGATTAGCCTGTGCACCGGCGACCTGGGCTTCTCTGCCCGTCAGACCTACGACGTCGAGGTCTGGCTGCCGAGCTACAACGCCTACAAGGAGATCAGCTCCTGCTCCAACTGCGGTGACTTCCAGGCCCGTCGCGCCAACATCAAGTATCGCGACCCCGAGAACTTCAAGGGTTCGCGCTATCTGCACACCCTCAACGGTTCCGGTCTGCCGGCTGGCCGTACCATGGCAGCCATTCTGGAGAACTACCAGAACGCTGACGGCACCATCACGATCCCCGAGGTTCTGCGTCCCTACATGGGCGGCCTCGAGAAGATCGAGCCGGTCGCGTAGATTGGCTGCATAAGCGATTTGCTAGGGCACTCCTTTTTGGGGTGCCCTTTTTGTGTGCGGCCATACCATGCTGTGCGGACAGCTCAATAGAAAACACACGAACAACTGTTCTGTATACAGCCATCTACCTGCTATGCTTTTGCTAAATAAGAGCGAGAGAAAGGGGACGCGATGGAGCTGTTTGATGAGCGGGTGGTTTTGTTTGAGAGCGACGAGGGCGGGGAGTACCTGCTTGTGACGTGTGAGCCGTCTGGCATGGGTGGCCTGGTGGTTCGACAGACGAGCGAGGGTCCGTTGACCCAATGGTGCTACGAGGAGTCGCCGCATGTGGTTGAGACGTTTGTGGCGCACGAGGGGCTTGTGGCCCTGGAGCATTTCTATGGGGTCCGGACATCTAACCAGGTTGCTCGCATGTTGAGTATCTCGTTTGCCGATTATGATTGTGCCCAGCGGGTGAGATCGCTCCTGAGGGAACTTGATGCTAAGTTTGACGTGATCGAAAAGCCAATCGATCGTACGGGGAACGACGGTATATGCGGAGCAGCATGACAAAACTGCGTTCCAAAAAAAAGTTTGAGATTGTGCTTGACTCCAATAAGCTAAAGTGGTTTTATATGTTTTGCGCTGCGGCGTTACCTCAGCTGGATAGAGGGTCTGACTACGAATCAGAACGTCATAGGTTCGAATCCTATACGCCGCACCAATTGAAATTGAAAGCCTCCGGCAACGGGGGCTTTTCTTTTATGCCGCCACCGCATGGATTCGAACCTCGGTCGAGGCGCGAGCGTGAAGCGGACGCGGAGCGTCCGTAGCGAGCGGGCGAGCACGCCGGCAGGCGGGCGAAGCCGGCGCGGATCCGCGGAGCGGATGCGCGGAATCCTATACGCCGCACCAACTGAACTTTAAAGCCTCCGGCAACGGGGGCTTTTCTTTTATGGCAACACCGCATGGATTCGAACCTCGGTCGAGGCACGAACAACTTAATTATCACTCCGTAAAATTTTTTCTAATTGTCGCTTGACCCATCGAGGGGTCACGTGCATAATAATCCGTGCGTTGCGGCGTTACCTCAGCTGGATAGAGGGTCTGACTACGAATCAGAACGTCATAGGTTCGAATCCTATACGCCGCACCATTTGATTTTAAAGCTCCCGGCAACGGGAGCTTTTCTTATATCGCGATGCGTTGAAGATCGCATCAAGTGGTCAAAAATGAGTAAAAATCAAATTCGATAACTTTTTTCGAAAAATGCTTGACCTTTATTCAGTCGATGTGCATAATAATCAACAAGTCGCGGCGTTACCTCAGCTGGATAGAGGGTCTGACTACGAATCAGAACGTCATAGGTTCGAATCCTATACGCCGCACCATTTGAGATTAAAGCTCCCGGCAACGGGGGCTTTTCTTTTACGTAAACACCGCATTGATTCGAACCTCGGTCGAGGCGCGGGCGTAAAGAAAACGCGGAGCGTTTTTAGCCCGCGGGCGAGCACGCCGGCAGGCGGGCGAAGCCGGTGCGGATCCGCGCAGCGGATGCGCGGAATCCTATACGCCGCACCATTTGAGATTAAAGCTCCCGGCAACGGGGGCTTTTCTTTTACGTAAACACCGCATTGATTCGAACCTCGGTCGAGGCGCGGGCGTAAAGAAAACGCGGAGCGTTTTTAGCCCGCGGGCGAGCACGCCGGCAGGCGGGCGAAGCCGGTGCGGATCCGCGCAGCGGATGCGCGGAATCCTATACGCCGCACCATTTGAGATTAAAGCTCCCGGCAACGGGGGCTTTTCTTTTGCGCCAGCTTGAGTGCTTTTGTCCAAAGGGACGATTTCCTGTCGACTCGTGTAAGATTCCGAGTAGATGTCGCGACTAATTCGCGACCACTCCTTCTTCAAGCGACCGATCAGGGTGATACTTCGTGGCAGAGCGTCCGACATACAAGCTCAGGTTTCTCGATCCCAAAAAGCGCTTTCCGGCGATGCCCGAGCAGCCTGCGGGACGTTCATATGGCGTGGTCTGGAAACTCTTTGGCGAGGATCAGCATGAATCTTGCTATGTCGTCGAATTCGTTGGCAAAAGCCATGTGTCGCTTTTGGGCTATGTAAGCGTTTCGGGCGAGGTGTACAAGGTGGACCGCCCCGTTAGCGAGACTCCGCTGCCCAACGATCCCGACATGGAACTGGTCCTTGACGAGTCGGACTCCGGTATTGGTGAGATTGTGGTTCGGGGAGCCAACGGCACAATGCGCGCGTGCGCGCGAACCGTCGGCTCTCCCGAAGGCCCCATGCGCGAGCAGTCCGACCACGAGACATGGAATTCGACCCGCTCCCTTCCTTACGGTGAGTTCATGGCATCGATGTTCCTGCGCTACGTGATATTCGCTGACTCCGAAAATACCATTGCGAGCACGGCGGACGCCGACGGACTCGACGAGGGTATGCAAAACGTTGTCGACAAGATCAAGCTCGTAAAGTTGCCCGAGCCGGTCGAGGTGTTTTTGGGCTTTAACACGACACCGCTACCTGACGCTATCGAGACGCTGCTCTACCGCGTTGACCATGCCGAGAATCCGAGCGGTATCGAGCGCTATGCCGCCGCCCTTATGGGTGAAATTGACTTGCCCCGCTTGCGCACCATCGCCGCTAAGTCCGAGATGAGCCTGGCTCGCATCGATCGCTCAAAGCTTTTCTATCTCAATTTTGATCGCAGCCTGCTGGACCAGGACGAGATTGACATGCTGCTTGCCATCGAGTGCCGTCTTAACCGTCTCTCCGGCATCCTTGAGCACATCGGGGCCGGATTGGTCCCTGCGGCATCCTCGCCGAGCCTTGAGGGCTGCGCGCTCTTTGATGCGTGGCATATCGCCAAGACGACCAACGATGTTCCCCGACTGCTCGATACAACCTCGAGCGACAACCCGTGGTCCAAACCGGGAACGGTGGCTTGCCAGCCGGGCGGTGAGTGGGATGTGCGTACCCGCTTCGCGCGTATTGTCGAGGCGCTTAACGTGGTCACGCGGCTCGACTATACCTATCGGGCAAACGTTGCCGAGGGGATTATGCTCGTTCGGTTTGGGCAGTCTGTCGTTGATGCCATGCCGCAACGTGAATACGACGCTCAAGATGACGCCTGGCACGAGCTGGACGAGGACACGCGCACGATCTGGGCCGCGGAGCACGATGCGCGCGTGGCGCTCACGCTTGCGGCAGCGTGTTTTGCCGCGGGCACCTGCATCACGCGCTGCTATGTGCAGATTGCTGCTCCCGACAGTGAGCAGGGCGAGTGCGTTGTCGCAACGTATTTCTTTGGGCGCGCGGCCTATCTGGCCGATTGCGTGCCTGTCGCCAAGGATCTTGAGAGCATGGACATGGACGATATGCCGTGCAAGCGTGTGCTTGAGGCATATGAGTCAACCGCTCCGGAGACGATTGAACCTGCGGAGGTTCATGCTCGTCCGCGTGATGACCATCGCATGCTGCCGCCGGCGCTGCGCGATCTGCTGCTTGCCGATGCGGCTGACGAGCTGGAGGTCATGGAAGAGGACGACGACCCATACGTTGCCCGTGTTGTTGAATTGCGCGAGCAGGCAAAAGTCGACCGTACAGGTGCTTTTGAAGGCTTTTCCCGTCTTGTTGAGGAGTTGGAGGCTAAGTGCGCCGTCGCCGAGCTTTTGGCGACAGGTCCGGTTCAAACGCAGTTTTGCGATAACCAGCTGGTGCGCATGGTGCTACCGGTGTTGGAAGAAGACCGCTCTGTGCGAATCCTTCGTGCGCCCGATGCGCTGTACTTTGCCCAGCACGAGATCTGCAGCTTTTACGCCGAACAAGAGGACTTTGAACGAGCACTGCCCGAGGTGCGCCATCTTTACGATCTGGCGCGCTCGTCCATGCAGTCGCACTTTGCGCTCATCAACGTGCTTGCGCGTCTGGAGCGCTTTGACGAGATTATCGAGGTGGCGCGCCACGGCCTACGTATTGCCAGCGATCGTTCTGCAATCGGCTACCTGTTCTATCGCTTGGCGTTTGCCTATTGGAATTGCGATCAGCTCGACCTGGCGCTGGCTTGTTACCGTCTGGTGCCGCGCGGCGAGGAGTCGGGCAGCAGCGCGCTGGAAGAAATGCAGGGCCTTATGAACGAGATGGGCGTCAGCGAGCCTCCGACGTTCGAGGAGGCGGTCGAGACCATCCGCAAGGCTGGACTTGAGCTGCCGCCAGTGTCCGCCGTGACGAATCAGCTGGCAGATGCCGCTGTGCAACTGGTCGACAACGGCTTCTTTTTCCTGGCGCGCGGTTGCATCTTCCAAATGTGGCGTACCATGGGTAACGACGAGCTCGGCTCCCTCAACCGCTCGCTGGGGTAGGTGAAGCTTCCAAGGAGGAAAGGATGCTAGGCAATTAGAAAATTTCCTCTTGCCCATCCTTGGCTGTTTGGTTACTATAGAACGGCTGTTACGGAGAGCTGACCGAGAGGCCGAAGGTGCTCGCCTGCTAAGCGAGTATGCCCCAAAAGGGCATCTGGGGTTCGAATCCCCAGCTCTCCGCCAGTTTAACTTTAAAGAAGGGTCCCATCGGGGGCCCTTTTTTATTATCGAGAAAGGGCGCTGGGGATTCGAACCCGAGAGGGCACGGGCGTTAAGCAAACGCGAAAGCGTTTGTAGCCCGTGGGCGAAAAGCCGCCAGGCTTTGAAGCCGGAGGGCATGCGTAGCATGCCCGGACATCCCCAGCTCTCCGCCAGTATGACATGAAAGAAGGGTCCCATTTGGGGCCCTTTTTTAATTAGAAGAATGTTAACTGGGGATTCGAACCCTCAAAAAAAGAGGCATCCTTTCGGACGCCTCCTTTCAGTGGGCTGATTATTCTTGCGCTCTACATCTCAGGAGCCTTGGCGACGGTCTCGCTCTCTGCCGCAAGTGGGCGGTTGTCGATGCGGCGGCCCAGGCGGTCGAGCTTCACAAGGAGCCATTCAATGGGATTCGGCCCTGTGCCTTCCTCGTCGGCAACCAGGTCCATGACGGCGACCTTGGTGCCGTCCTGCTTGAGCGTAACGCTGCCCACCTTGTCGCCCACATGCACCGTGCCCGAAAGATCGTCGTAGCTAACCTTTTCGGTCACCTCGCCGGCAAGGGAAAACACGGTCGCTTGCGCCGTGGGATCGGCGAGCGTGGCGTCGATTGTCTTATCCGTCCAATCTGTCTGGCTAATGCGTGCCATAAGCGGGTTGCCGTTGGCGGTCTTTTCCTGCGTGTTGGCGATTGCGACCGTCACCTTGTGACCGTAGTACCAATTGGCAAGGGTTGCGGTATCGGTAAAGCGCTGGTCGGTGGTGGTGGAGTTCAAAACGATGGTGTAGATCTCGTCGCCATCGCGGTTGTAGGCACCCGTAAAGCAATAGCCTGCATCATCGGTGGTGCCGGTCTTGCCACCGATGTTGCCATCTTGGCCCAGCAAATAGTTATGCGTGTCCATGGAATGCGAATGGTCGGTGCCGTCGGCGCCCGTGACCTCGATCCAGGAATCCTCGCTCGCTACGACCTCGCGGATCGTGTCGTTTTTCATGGCCTCCTGCATCATCAGCGCTACGTCGTGTGCGGTTGAGTGCATATCGCCAGCCCACTCATCAAAGTCCAGACCATGCGGGTTTTCAAAAAGCGTACCGGTGCAGCCGAGCTTCTTAGCGCGCTCGTTCATGGCCTTCACAAATGTGGCCTCGGCGTCTTTGGTCTTAGGGTCGATCTTCTTGCCCACATATTCGGCGAGCACGATGGCGGCGTCGTTGCCCGAGGGAATCATCAGGCCGCGCAGCGCCTGCTCCACGGTAAGCTTGTCGCCTTCGAGCAAGCCGGCGGTCGAATTGCCCACGGTGGCTGCGGCGTTGCTCACCGTGACCTTCTCGTCCATCTTGCAATTCTCGACGGTTAGGATTGCGGTCATGACCTTGGTGATTGAGGCAATCTTGACCTGCTCATCGGCGTCGCGGGCATAGTAGACGGTGCCGTCTTTGCCCATGACGAGGGCATTGGTCGCATCGATATCGGGCAGGTTTTCGGCCGTGATACCGCGCACATCGGCGGTTTTGCCGCAAACATTGTCGGTCGTGAGCACTTGGGCGCCGGCGACGGTGGGCACGCCAGCGGCAAGGGCGATAGCGCAGACAAAGCCGGCGGCAAGCTGGGCTGAGCGCTTTGCAAAAGGGGTGAGGGACTTCACGGATTTCGCTTTCGACGGGATGGTCTCTTCTGGAACTAGAGTATATCGTTTGCCGGCGTCGGCGATCATCGCGTGCGTGCGTGGCCCACATCCGCACCCGAACGGGCACAAGGGTGCTTAAGGCCGACTTAATCACCCACGCTTGTTGTGTGTGGCGTGCGTCGCCTCGGGCATAATGGAGCGCGAGAGGAGCACGCATGAACGAGCGCATACTGGTAGTTGATGACGAGAAGGCCATCGCCGACTTGGTTGGTATCTACCTTACAAAAGAGGGCTTTGATGTCCAGATTGCCTATAGCGGGGCCGATGCTGCCAAGGCAATCTTGGAGCAGGAGTTCGATTTGGCGCTGCTGGATGTCATGCTGCCCGATATCGATGGATTTGAGCTGCTGCGTACGATCCGTTCCAGCCATACCTATCCTGTGATCATGCTGACGGCGCGCGATGCCCAGCAAGACAAGATCGAGGGCCTTTCGCTTGGTGCGGACGATTACGTGGTTAAGCCGTTCCGCCCGCTGGAGCTCATCGCGCGTGTGCACGCTCAGCTTCGCCGCTACACCAGCTACGGTAGCCGTGCGCAGGCGGCCGAGTCGCCGACCATTCAGCTCGACGGCTTGGAGATCAACCGCGATGCTCGTTCCGTAACGGTGGACGGTGCACCGGTACGCCTCACACCCACCGAGTATTCAATCTTGCTGTATCTGGTCGAGCATCGCGGCAGCGTGGTGGCCGTGGAGGACCTGTTCCGCGCGGTATGGAACGAGGACTTTATGCCCGGCTCCAACAATACGGTGATGGTGCACATTCGCCACTTGCGCGAAAAGATCGGCGACGACGCACAAAAGCCGCGCTTTATCAAAAACGTCTGGGGCGTCGGCTACATCATCGAATAACGCTTTTCGCTTGTGAGGATCTTGATATGACAAAAGACGATAGGCAAGCGTTCGAGGTGCCCGATCGACTCTTTGAATACGTGAGGTCAGTCGTCGACAACCGCGCACTTGCAACGGTGCTGCTCTTTTTGTTGACCTTGCTGCTGATTGGCATTGATAACATCGCTGGAATCTTGGCGGTGCTGCTTGTCGGCTTTTTGCTGATCGATCGATTTGAGATCGTGCGCCGCTGCGTGGTGATTGGCGGCGCCGCGTGGGCCATGACGTTGGCGATCGGCGCCATGGCGCTCGGCGGCTTCGAAGGGCCGGTGCTGTTCGATGCCGGCTTTGTATTCAACATGCTTGGCTTTGTGCTGGCACTTGCCGTGTGCGTGCTGTTCTTGTGCGGCCGCGCCCTGTACTACCAGGGCTACGAGCAGGGCGAGCAGCATGCCGATTGTGTGCTGGCCGCTCGTATTCAAGATCGCCTGATCGATCACCCCGACACCTGGGATAACATCGACGGCGACTTCTTGGAGGTCGAGGGCGCCCTTAACCGCGTGCGTGACCGTGAGCGCAAGGTGCAGCAAGCTCTGCGTGACGAGTCGCATCGCAAGGACGATCTGGTCACGTACTTGGCACATGACCTACGCACCCCGCTTGCCAGTGTGGTGGGCTATCTTTCGCTGCTGCAAGAGGCTCCCGAGCTGCCGGTTGAGCAACGTGCGCACTTTACGGGCGTGGCGCTCGACAAGGCGCACCGGCTCGATGCGCTCATCGAAGAGTTCTTCGATATCACGCGCTTTGACTTCCACGATATCGTGCTCACGCGCGGCTATGTTGATCTGGGGTTGCTGCTGGCTCAGGTGGCTGACGAGTTCTATCCCATCCTCAACGAGCAGCATAAGGAAGTCCAAGTTGATATTCGCGAGGACCTGACGGTGCTCGTGGATGGCGACAAAATGGCTCGCGTGTTCAACAACATCATGAAAAACGCTATTGCCTATAGCTATGAGGGCTCGACCATCACGATCGAGGCCAGACGCCGGGACGGCGGTGGCGTGCGCGTGCGCTTTATCAATCAGGGCGATCCCATCCCTGAGGCAAAGCTCAAGGTGATCTTTGAGAAGTTCTATCGCCTGGATGCGGCGCGTGCGACCAATCGCGGCGGCGCTGGACTGGGGCTTGCCATCGCCAAGGAGATCGTATGCGCGCACGGCGGTACCGTTGCATGTGAATCGACGCCCGAACACACGATATTCACCATCGAGCTGCCCGCCGCATAGCCAGTGTGCCCTTACAAACACTTGACAATGCGCTCACGTGCATATGAGCCGCGATTCCTACTATCGATACTGCTGAATTGATATCGATGTGGAGGTATGCGGTATGACGGCTGCTGCGGCTGTGGAGCCCACGGAGCTTGAAGAACTCATGAAAGCGCAGGCCGAGGCCGCGCGCGAGCGCGAGGTTGGGGATGCGACTCGCCCCACGGCAGAGGATCTTGCCGCCTCGCCGACGCGTATCGATGTCGAGGGCCTCGACCTGTTCTATGGCGACCACCATGCGCTCAAGGACGTGAATATCAAGATCCGCGACAAGCAGATCACCTCGTTCATCGGGCCTTCGGGCTGCGGAAAGTCCACGTTGCTGCGCTGCTTTAACCGCATGAACGACGGCATCAAGGATTGCCGCATCGAGGGCAAGATTGCGCTCGATGGTCAAGATATCCTGGGCGACTACGACATCTGCCGCCTTCGCCAGCGCGTGGGCATGGTGTTCCAGCGCCCCAACCCGTTTCCCATGAGCATCTACGACAACGTCGCGTATGGTCCGCGCGGTATGGGTGTGCGCGATCGCGCTGCGCTGGATGAGCTGGTCGAGGACTCCCTTCGTCGCGCTGCGCTATGGGATGAGGTCAAGGACAAGCTCAAAGAGTCGGGTCTGGGCCTTTCGGGCGGCCAGCAGCAGCGTCTGTGCATCGCCCGCGCACTTGCCGTGCAGCCCGACATTCTGCTGATGGACGAGCCGACCTCGGCACTCGACCCTGTGTCGACGCTGGTGGTGGAGCAGCTGGCCTGCGAGCTCAAAGAGACCTGCACGCTCGTGGTCGTTACGCACAATATGCAGCAGGCGGCGCGTATCTCCGATTCGGTCGCATTCTTTTTGCTGGGTGAGCTGGTGGAGCACGCGCCCACCGCGCAACTCTTCAAGAATCCGACCGATCCGCGCACGGCGGATTATTTGACGGGACGTTTTGGCTGATACCATCTAGTAAAGGTACCTTTAGGGTTAAGATGCGGTCATGCCGGCCGCAAAGGGGTTCAACATGATCTATTACGTCGAGGACGATGACAACATCAGGGATTTGACGGTCTATGCACTGCGCAAGCAGGGGATTGAGGCCGAAGGCTTTTCGTGCGACGGTGAGTTTAAGGCTGCCGTGGCGCGACGGGTACCCGATGCCGTCCTGCTCGACATCATGCTGCCCGATACCGATGGCTTGGCGATTATGCGTCGACTGCGTGCCGATCGCCTGACGGCGACGGTGCCCATCATGATGCTTACCGCCAAGGATACCGAGCTCGACAAGGTGATGGCGCTCGATGGCGGTGCCGACGATTACCTGACTAAGCCGTTTTCGCTCATGGAGCTTGCGAGCCGCTGCCGCGCACTGCTGCGTCGCGGCGGCATGGTCAAGCAGGCGAGCGATGTGCTCAGCGTGGGCGACATCGTGCTCTCGCCCAGCCATCGCGAGGTGACCGTTGCCGGCGAGCCGCTTAAGCTCACCCTGCGCGAGTTCGACCTGCTCGAGTACCTCATGCGCAAGCCCGGCGTGGTCTTTACCCGCGAGTCGTTGCTGCAGAGCGTGTGGGGCTGGGACTTCGACGGCGGTTCGCGCACCGTTGACGTGCACGTGCAGACGCTTCGCCAAAAACTGGGCGAGCATGCCAGCGCCATCGAGACCGTGCGCGGCGTGGGCTACCGCTTGGCCGAGCCTTCTGCCGGTGATGGTGCCGAAGGTGACGACACCGCGGCCACCGCATCGGAGGAGTAACCCGTGGTCTTCGCCCCCCAGGGAAAACATACGCTGTCGCACCGCGTTTTTGTGACGATCTTTGTCTGCGCCATGGCGGTTATCGTGGCGTTTACGGTGCTGGGTGCGTTCTTTGTGCAAAACACCTTGGCGGATGCCACGAGTACCAATCTGGCGCAGGAAACCGAGCTCATTGCTGCCGCTCTCGACGAACAGCAGGAGCCCATCCCGTTCTTGCGTAGCCTTGATCGCGAGGACTTACGAATCACGCTGATTAACAAGGATGGATCGGTTGCCTACGACAACGAGGCGTCGCCTTCCACACTGCCCAACCATGGCGATCGCCCCGAGGTCATCGAGGCCTTTGAGAGTGGTTTGGGTTCCGCGGAGCGCGCAAGCTCTACGCTCGACGAGATTATGCTGTATCGCGCCGTCGCCCTTGATAACGGCCAGGTTGTCCGCTTGGCGCAGGCCCAGCCTGGCGTTACGGCGATTTTGCTGTCGATGGTGGCGCCGATGCTGCTTATCGCAGCAGCGGGTGCGGTACTCTCGTTTTTTATGGCGCGCCGCGAGTCCCGTGCCATCATCGCGCCGTTGCAAGAGGTGGATTTGGACCACCCACGCCGTAGCTATGAGCACGCCTATGCCGAGATGGTCCCCATGCTTGAGCGTATCGAGTCGCAGCGCCAGGAACTCAAGCGCCAAATGGCGGTGCTAGCGGACAACGACCGTATGCGCCGCGAGTTCACGGCGAATATCACCCATGAGCTCAAGACGCCGCTTACGGCGATTTCGGGCTATGCCGAGCTCATCGCAAACGGCATGGTCGAGGGCGAGGGCGACCTGCGCAACTTTGGCGGTCGCATCTATCGTGAGGCGGGCCGCTTGGCAGCGCTTGTCAACGATATCCTTACGCTGTCTAACTTGGACGAGGCCGAGCGTGCAACTGAGGGCGAGGCGGTGCCCATTGGTTCCACGGAGCCTATTGAGCTCTCGCGTGCCATCTACGCGGTTGAGCAGCGTCTTGAACAGGTCGCCCGTCAGGCGAATGTGACGATAAGTCATGAGACCAAGCCTGTGGTCATCGAAGGCGTGTCGCGCTTGATTGACGAGCTCATCTATAATCTGGCGAGCAACGCCATCCGCTACAATCGACCCGGCGGTGCGGTTACGCTGCAGTGCGGCACCAACGACGAAGGCCATCCGTTCCTTGCGGTCGCCGACACGGGAATCGGTATCGCGCCTGAAGAACAGGGCAAGGTATTTGAGCGGTTCTATCGCGTGGACAAGAGTAGGTCCAAGGCGCGCGGCGGAACCGGTCTGGGGCTTGCAATTGTCAAGCATGCGGCCCTGTATCATCACGCCACGCTCGATCTGTCGAGCGAGTTGGGCGTGGGAACCACCATTACGGTGACGTTTCCCATACGGCAGGACGAGCCATTCGCATAGCGATACAACATAGATATTGATGCAGACGCCGCATTTGACTTTCGGGTGCGGCGTTGTTGTGCAATTTTACGATTGCTTCCGACATTTTTACAGGAGAGCCTGTTTCTTATGTATAGAGTTTGGTCTCGGTAAAAAGATGCGATAACATACGGACAGTTTTGTCAATCCGAACTGGGGAAATGAAAGGCAAGCTGCATGACCCTTCTCGAACTGTTCCAGCTGCTGAAGAAGCACCTTCAGCTGGTCATCACCCTTCCGGTGGTCTGCGCGATCGCCATGGGCATCGTGTCCTTCGTTGCGATGGACAACACCTATACCGCGACGACGAGCATGTACATTCTCGCCAAGACCGACGATAGCGGTCAGATGAGCTACAACGATCTCTCGGCGAGTCAGATGCTTTCCAACGATATCGCCACGCTGCTGGATAGCGATAGCGTTAAGAGCGGCGCAGCCAATGAACTGGGCCTCACCGATCTGGATGACTACAAGGTGTCTGTTTCCTCCGAGACCACCACGCGTGTCATTACGCTTTCGGTTACCGGCACCGATGCCAAGGAGACGGCTAAGGTCGCAAAGGCCATGGCCAGCTCGGTGAGTACGGTCGCTCAGAACGTCGGCGCTGCCCAGAGCATCAACGTTATCGACGAGGCTAAGACCCCCGAAGCCCCCAGCGGCCCCAAGCGCACGCTGTATATTGCCGTCGCGTTCCTCGCCGGTATCTTTATCGCAGTCGCCTATGTCGTTTTGGCAGACATGCTCAATACCCGCATCCGCGGTGCCGAAGAGGCAGAAGAGCTCCTGGGCATTCCCGTTGTTGGCCGAATTCCGGCTATGAAAGGTGGTAAATAGGCATGGCTAAGGCAAAGAACACCGACAAGCTCGTTGTACAGAATGCCGCCAAGACCCTTCTGGCCAACATCCGCTTTGCGAGCGTGGACGACCCCATCCGCACCATCACCGTTACCTCCTCGATTCCCAACGAGGGCAAGTCTACGGTTTCCATTAACCTTGCTCAGGCAATCGCCACGAGCGGCAAGTCCGTGCTTCTGGTCGAGGCCGATATGCGCCGCAGGTCCCTTTCCGATATGCTCGGCGTTCGTTCGCGCGGCGGACTCTATGCGGTCCTTTCCGAGCAGATCTCCATTGACCAGGCAATTGTCGAGACGGGTCAGAAGAACTTCTACTTCCTCGATGCCGAGCCGCATATTCCCAATCCTGCCGACATCATCGTCTCTCACCGCTTTGCCAAGCTGGTAAAGGCACTGTCCGCCAAGTTCCAGTACGTCATCTTTGATGCTCCCCCGGTCGGCACCTTCATCGATGCTGCCGAGATTGCCAGCCTGACCGACGGTACGCTGTTCGTGGTGCGCGAGGACTTCACCAAGCGCGAGGAGGCACTCAACGCTATCGGCCAGCTTAAGAAGTCCGAAAAGGTCAAGCTCATCGGTACCGTTATGAACTACTGCGAGACCGAGACCAGCGAGTACTACTACTCCTACTACACCAAGGACGGTAAGAAGGTGAAGAAGGGCTCGGACGATCAGGGGACTTCCAAAAAGGGCATCTTCACCAACCGAGCAAACGTTTAGTTGATTAAGGCTGACCTATGCGTGACATTCATTGCCATATCTTGCCGGGTGTAGACGACGGCGCCGCCGATCTCGATGAGAGCTTGGCGATGCTCGAGGCTGCCAAGCGGGCCGGTGTAACCAGAATTGTTTGCACTCCTCACTGCCGTGATCCCTATTTTGATTACGACAAGATGTGGGATGCCTTTGAACTGCTGCGTGATAACGCTGACGGTTTTCCGCTCCAGATGGGCTTCGAGGTCAACCATCGAAAGCTCGTTGAACTTGGTATCGATGCCGCGGAGCACTTGCATTTCGATGGAACCAACGAGTTTCTGCTCGAGCTTTCGACGCATGCCGATGCGTATGCGTTTAGAGAGTACGAGAACACGATTTACGATTTGCAGTGCCGTGGCTACCAGGTGATCATCGCTCATCCTGAGCGCTATCGTGCGGTTCAAAAGGATGTAAGCGTGGCGGAGCGCCTGGTCGATATGGGCTGCAAGCTGCAGGCTTCGGCGGACTTTATTGCCGGCGGTCGCTTTGGTCGCGAAAAAAAGCCGGCACAGCGCCTGTTCGATCAGAACCTGTACAGCTTCATCGCGAGCGATGCCCATAACGTGGGTCATTACGACTGCCTGGCGAAGGCTCGCGCGAAGTTTAGCGTGCGCGGAGCTCATTTTCGCTAATATCTGTCCCTAACGTTCGCATTGAATGAAAGGGCAGCCATGGATATCCAACTTAAGACGGGATGCTTTGATGACGCGGCGTTGGTGCGCCGCGTCGTTTTTATGGACGAGCAGGGCTACGAGAATGAGTTCGACGCTATCGACGAGGATCAGAACTGCATTCATGTGACGCTCTATGTAGACGGCGAGCTTGCCGGTTGCTCGCGCGTGTTTCCCGAGGAGCTTGAGCGCGTGGCTGACGCAGAGGCCCCGGTGTTGCCGGCATGCGACATGGACGAAGGCGTTGCGGCGGGGGAGGCCTACATTATGGGGCGCGTCGCCGTGCTGCCGGCTATGCGTCGTCGCGGACTGGCGAGTGCGATCGTCGAGGCCAGTGCTTCGTGTGCACGCGATGCCGGCGCTAAGCTTATTAAGCTGCATGCGCAGGAATACGTGTTGCCGCTCTATGCAAAGGCGGGCTACACGCAAATTGCCCCGGTAGATTACGAAGACGAGGGCCAGCCCCATGTCTGGATGGCCAAGCGCGTAGATGGCAGATAGGGACGTTCCTTTTCTGCCGGCAGCTGGGGACACTCCTTGGCAATTGACGCATTGGAGCGCTCGGACATACAGTTTTTCGATTCCGTATGTATATATGCGCGCTATTGGGTTATAAAATCTAAGTCTGAACATAGCAGGTCTGCGATGCGGCTCGGGCAACCGGGCCGTTTTTGCGGACGGGGGTAGCGCGAAAGGACTGCACATGCGTCAATTTAAGACCGAGAGCAAAAAACTGCTCGACCTCATGATCAACTCCATCTACACCAATAAGGAAATCTTCCTGCGCGAGCTTATCTCTAACGCGAGCGACGCCGTCGACAAGCTCAACTTTAAGAGCCTGCAGGATCCGAGCGTCAAGATCAACCAGGGCGACCTGGCCATTCGCGTCTCCTTTGATAAAGACGCCCGCACCATTACCATCTCGGATAACGGCATTGGCATGACCGCCGAGGAGCTCGAGCGCAATCTGGGCACCATCGCCCATTCCGGCTCCGAGGAGTTTAAGACCGAGAACGCCGAGCAGCAGGGCTCCGATGTCGACATCATCGGCCAGTTTGGCGTGGGCTTCTACTCGGCTTTTATGGTCGCCAGCCATGTGAAGGTCGTCAGCCGCGCCTACGGCGAGGATGTCGCCCATGTGTGGGAATCCGACGGTCTTGAGGGCTACACCATCGAGGACGGCGAGCGTGCCGAGCACGGTACCGATGTCATCCTGACGCTGCGCGAGAACGAGAAGCTCGATGCCGACGGCGAGGCCGAGACCTACGATCGCTTCCTGACCGAGTGGGGCCTCAAGAGCCTAATTCAGCAGTACAGTAACTATGTGCGTTACCCGATCCAGATGATGGTGTCCAAGAGCCGCCAGAAGCCCAAGCCCGAGGATGCTGGCGATGACTACACGCCCGAGTACGAGGACTACCAGGAGCTCGAGACCGTCAACTCCATGACGCCGATCTGGAAGAAGCACAGCTCCGATGTCGAGCAGAAGGACTACGACGAGTTCTACAAGTCCACGTTCCACGACTTTGACGATCCTGCGCGCACCATCAGCTTCCATGCCGAGGGCACGCTCGAGTACGATGCCCTGCTGTTTGTGCCGGGCCGCGCGCCGTTCGATCTGTACAGCAAGGATTACGAGAAGGGTCTGGCACTCTACAGCTCCAACGTCCTGATCATGGAGAAGTGCGACGACCTGCTGCCCGACTACTACAACTTTGTCCGCGGCGTCGTGGATTCCGCCGATGTGTCGCTCAACATCTCGCGTGAGACGCTGCAGCAGAACCGTCAGCTCAAGGCCATCGCCAAGCGTGTGGAAAAGAAGATCACCGCCGACCTTGAGGATATGCGTGACAACGACCGCGAGGCCTACGAGAAGTTCTTTGAGAACTTTGGCCGCGGTCTTAAGTACGGCATCTACTCGAGCTATGGCATGAAGGCCGATGAGCTCGCCGATCTGTTGCTGTTCTGGTCTGCCAAGGAACAGAAGATGATTACCCTGGCCGAGTATGCCAAGGGCATGCCCGAGGATCAGAAGGCCATCTACTACGCCGCCGGCGACTCGCGTGAGCGCTTGGCCAAGATGCCCGTGGTAAAGGGCGTGCTCGACCGCGGCTATGACGTGCTGCTGCTGACGCAGGACGTGGATGAGTTCACCTTCCAGGCTATGCGTGAGTACGTTGCCGCTGATATGCCCAAGATCTACGAGGACGATGCTGCCCGCGAGGCTGCCGAGAAGGCTGTGGCCGACGGTGCCGAGCCCGAGGTCGAGGATCGTCATCTAGAGCTCAAGAACGTTGCGACCGGTGATCTTGACCTGGCGACCGAGGACGAGAAGAAGGAGGCCGAGGACGCCACCAAGGAAAACGAGGACCTCTTTAGCGCTATGAAGGAGGCGCTCGGTGACAAGGTCGAGAAAGTTGCCGTCTCCGCGCGCCTGACCGATGCCCCCGCTTGCATCACCACCGAGGGCCCGCTTTCGCTTGAGATGGAGAAGGTGCTCCAGAAGGGACCCGAGGGCGCGCCCGACGGTATGCCCAAGAGCCAGCGCGTGCTCGAGCTCAACGCCAAGCACCCGGTCTTTGCCAAGCTCGTCGCTGCTCAGAAGGCGGGCGACACTGACAAGATCAAGCAGTACTCAGGCTTGCTCTACGATCAGGCCCTGCTGGTCGAGGGCATCCTCCCCGAGGACCCCGTGGCCTTCGCGGCGGCTGTTTGCAACTTGATGTAGTTCGGGGATACGGCACCGTAACTAGATTAGAACGAGAGTGGATAATCTCCCACTTTTGGCTCGAATGCGGGCTTGAAGTGGGAGATTTTCCACTCTCGTTTCCTTTTGAATGATCCCTTCGTCCCCAAGGGATCATTTATTTGTGCGGGTTGTGGTTTTGTGACCTGCTGAAATTTAGGATACTGTACATCTGTACGTTAACTCATCTTCGTAGTATATTGCTACCCGCAAAACTCAACACCATTGTGCTTTGAGACGTTAAAGCGCCTACTACAATGGTTGTCGATAGTACGATTCGATTTAACGACAGGATGGATGGTCCAAGCGTGAGTCTCGGCAGCAAACTATCCAATGCAAAGGTGTCCTTTGCGATATTTAAGCGCGACATTAAGCGACTGCTTGTGAACCCCGTCGCCCTGGTGGTTACCCTAGGCGTGTGCGTTATTCCCTCGCTGTATGCCTGGTATAACATCGTGGCAAACTGGGATCCGTATGGAAACACCCAAGGCATCAAGATTGCTATCGCCAACAACGATCGAGGCACCCAAAACGACTTGGTGGGTGAGCTCAACGCTGGCGACAAAGTGGTCGACCAGCTCAAGGAGAATCATCAGTTGGGCTGGACGTTCGTCGACTCGACGGCCGATGCCAAGGAGGGCGTCGAGAGCGGCGAGTACTATGCCGCTATCGTGATTCCCAAGAACTTCTCGGATAACCTGGTTTCGATGCTCGACGGCAACTACCATCAGCCCAAGCTCACGTACTACGTCAATGAGAAGAAGAGCGCCATTGCGCCCAAGGTTACCGATACCGGTGCAAACACCATCGAGGAGCAGATCAACTCGGAATTTGTCTCTACGGTAGGCAAGACTGTTGCCGGTATCGCCAAGGATGCCGGTGTCGATTTAAAGGACAAGGCAACCCAGACTCAGGACTCGCTGGCAAGTTCGGTGTCCGAGGCGTCCGACACCTTGGGCGAGGTGCGCGATTCGATTGGCGATATGAATGCCGCCATCGATAAGACGAGCGGCGCTATCGCCTCGGCTGATGCGGCACTTGCCGGCTTGCAAGGCCAGGCACCGTCGCTGACGCAGGCGATCTCCCAGGGCAACGACCTGCTGAGCGAAGCTCGCACCACGGCGGGCAACTCCATCACCTCGCTCTCCAAGGCGCTCTCGGAAGGCAGCCTTGCGCTCACCAAGACGTCGGCCTCTGCGAACGCTGCCATCGGCAAGCTGACGGGCGCGGTCACATCTACGACCACCCGTATCGACAACTCGCTCGAGTCTCTTCAAGCGACGATCGACCACAATAAGGCCGTTATCGGGCACTTGGAGATTCTCGCCAATGACACGTCGACAGGTTCCGAGGAAATTGACGCGCGCATTGTATCGACCATCGATTTGCTTCGAGAGCAGAATGAAAAGCTTCAGAGCATCAAGGACGGTCTGTCCGCGCAGTCGAGCGCCATGGCGAATGACGCAGCGGCTGTTTCGGGTGCCAGTGACGCTATCAATAACGCAATTCATACCGGTGCGACCAACCTTGGCCAAGCCCAGACGGACTTGGGCCAAAACGCGCTGCCGAAGGCCTCGAGCGCGCTCGACTCTTTTGCTGCCGTTTCGGGCGACCTGACCGGTATCGTCTCGGGTATGACACCTACACTTGCAAATGCGCGCGGCACGTTGGCGCAGCTTAGCGCTACGCTCGGCCAGGCCAAGACCACGCTGTCCCAGACCGATTCCTCGCTTGCCAAGGTCCAGGACAAGCTTGCAACCGCCGCCAATGACATCGCGGCGCTGCAGACCTCCGAGTCCATGGGCGAGCTGGCCGATCTGATGGGCGTCGATGTCAATGACGTGGCAGATTTCATGGCATCTCCGGTTGAGCTCGCGTCCAAGTCGATCTATCCGGTTAAGAGCTTCGGCTCGGGCATTGCCCCGTTCTATACCAACCTGGCGCTTTGGGTGGGCGGCTACGTGCTTATCGCCATCTACAAGCTCGAGGTCGATCGCGAAGGCATCGGCAGCTTTACCGCGCGTCAGGGCTACTTTGGCCGCTGGTTGCTCCTGGTGATCCTGGGCGCGTTGCAGGCCATCATCGTTACGGTAGGCGATCTGGTGATTGGCGTGCAGTGCGTCAGCCCGCTGCTGTTCGTGCTGGGCGGCATCGCCATTTCGTTCACCTACGTCAATATCATCTATGCGCTGTCCACCACGTTTAAGCATATCGGCAAGGCTATCGGCGTCATTCTCGTCATCGTGCAGATCCCGGGTTCGTCGGGCATGTACCCCATCGAGATGATGCCCGGCTTCTTCCAGTGGCTGCACCCGCTGCTGCCCTTTACCTACGGCATCAATCTGCTGCGCGAGACGGTCGGCGGCATGTATTCGTTCAACTACCTGTTCAACCTGTGCATTCTGGGCGTGTTCTTGATCGTGGCGCTCTTTATCGGCCTGCAGCTGCGTCCGCTGCTGCTCAACCTTAACCTGCTCTTTGATAAGCAGCTTTCCACGACGGGCCTCATGATCTGCGAGTCCAACGACCTGCCGCGCCAGCGCTATTCGCTGCGCACGGCCATGCGCGTCATGCTCGATTCCGATTCGTACCGTCGCGAGCTGCTCGATCATGCCGTGGCGTTTGAGCATCGCTACCCGTACTACATCAAGGGCGGTTTTGCTGCCGTGGTAGGCGTGCAGGTCCTGCTCTTTGTGCTCTCGACGGTGCTCGATATCGACAATAACGGCAAGATTATCCTGCTCGTTATCTGGATCATTTCGGTTATCGCCATCTGTGGCTGGCTCATCAACATCGAGTACATCCGTGCGAGCCTCAATACCCAGATGCGTATCTCGGCGCTTTCGGACGAGGACCTTCGCCGCGAGATGCGCGAGCACACGGCTGCCATCCCTGCTGCCCGTCGCATGTTTGGTCTCAACGCCAGCGAGCGGGGCACCAAGGACAGCGAACAGCCCACGAGCCGTCTGCCGCATATCGGTGCGCATCGTAAGGCTCAAGATGTCGACGACGTTGACAACGTAAGCGGAAACGACGGGGACACCACCCCGCTTGGCAAGCACTCTAAAGGAGGTGAGGCATAAATGAAAAACATCCTGCACCTGTTTAAGCGCGATGTCCAAAACGTGTCCCGCTCCGTGATCGGCTTGGTTGTTGTGATGGGCCTGATCATCGTGCCGTGCCTGTACGCGTGGTTTAACATCGCCGGAAGCTGGGATCCCTACGGCAATACCGGCAACCTTAAAATTGCAGTGGTCAACACTGACGAGGGCTACGAGAGCGATCTGATTCCCGTCGAGGTCAACGTGGGCGAAAACGTAACCGCCACCCTGCGCGGCAACGAGAACTTCGACTGGGTCGTCCTCAACGACCGCGATAAGGCGATTGAGGGCGTTAAGTCGGGCGCATACTATGCGGCCGTTGTTATCCCTAAAAGTTTTAGCGCAGACATGATGACGCTCTTCTCGACCGACGTGAAGCACGCCGATATCGAGTTCTATGAGAACCAGAAGGCCAACGCCATCGCACAGATCGTGACCGAGAAGGGCTCGAGCGCCGTCCAGAGCCAGGTCAACGAGACCTTTACCAAGACCATTACGACTATCGGCCTTAAGACCGTGTCCAGCCTGCTCGACTATATGAGCACCGACCAGGTGAGCAACTTTATCGCCAATCTGTCCTCTACACTGGGCGATTCGGTCGAGGACCTGCAGGACGTTCAGGCGAGCGCGACGTCACTCGCGGGCATTTTGAGCTCTACGTCCGATTCGTTGACATCGGCGGGTGGCATGCTCAAGCAGACGGGCACCGTTGATGAGTCGACGAAGCAGCTGATGGAGCACGCCAAGAACGGAATCAATGATTCCAAGGAAGCGCTCAAGGCCGCCAGCGATGCCGTTGACGCGGCGATTGACGGAAGCGCGGGCTCGTTCGACAACGTGTCCGCCGAGCTTGCGAAGGCATTCGATGCCGCGAATCAGCATGTTGACCTTACGGTGTCTCAGCTCAACGAAGCCGCAGCGGCGCTCAATACGCGTGCTGACGATATCGATGCGATGGCCGATCGGCTCCGCAACCTTGCCGACCAGGTGAGTGATGACAAGCTCAAAGACGGCCTCAAGTCCGCTGCGACGTCGCTGGGCAGAATTGCCGCGGAGTACCGTAACAATGCGAAGGACCTGACGGCGACCGCAAAGTCCCTTTCGGGCAGCATGGCGGAGGTCAACAATTCGCGTGCCGAGGTCGACCAGGCCATCGCCGATGCCAAGGCGGGTATCTCGGGTGCCAAGTCCGACTACGATTCTACGTTCTCGGTTAAGGCCAAGGAGCTCAAGAAGACCATTTCGGGCGTTCTGGATTCCCTGAACGGTATCTCGGGTGACTTGGATAGCGCCGTGAGCGGTCTGACCGACGCCTCTGGTTCGCTCGCGAAGGGTCTCTCCAAGGCTGCAAAGCTGGTCAACAAGGCTTCCAATCAGCTGGGCGAGGCGTCGGACAAGATCAGTGCCTTTAAGGACGAGCTTGATAGCGCTCTGATCTCGGGTGACCTGGCCATGATTAAGACAATGATTGGCAGCGACCCCG
This sequence comes from Collinsella sp. BG-O-102, assembly GCF_023656745.1. GTDB lineage: Bacteria > Actinomycetota > Coriobacteriia > Coriobacteriales > Coriobacteriaceae > Collinsella. The sequence goes on along the minus strand of NZ_JAMOKO010000002.1, from coordinate 141,870 downwards.
AGGGCCTCGCCGTGTCGCTTTCCGGCCCCGTTGCGCTCGATCGCAAGCCGGTCTATCCGATCCGCAACTACGGCTCGGCTATGGCGCCGTTCTACACGATTCTGTCGCTATGGGTCGGCTCGATCGTACTGGCGGCCATGATGAAGGTTTCGGTTGACGATGAGCTTATCAACGAGCTCATCCCCGTGCGCCTGCACGAGATCTACCTGGGTCGCTACCTGTTCTTTGGCGGTCTGGCTCTGCTGCAGGCAACGCTCGTGTGCGCGGGCGACATTCTGTTCTTTGGCATCCAGTGCGACAATCCCCTGCAGTTTGTGCTGGCGGGCTGGGTCGCGAGTCTAGTGTTCTCCAATATCGTCTACACGCTTACGGTATCGTTTGGAGATATCGGCAAGGCCCTCGCCGTCGTGCTGCTGGTCATGCAGGTCGGCGGTTCGGGCGGTACGTTCCCCATCGAGATGACCGGCCCCGTGTTCCAGGCGATCTACCCGTTCCTGCCGTTTACTCACGGCATCAACGCCATGCACGCCGCCATGGCCGGTGCCTACCATATGGAGTACTGGATTGAGCTGGGTATCTTGGCGAGCTACCTGATTCCGTCGCTGGCCCTGGGCGTCGTCTTCCGCCGTCCGGTTATCAAAGCTAACGACTGGATCATCGAAAAGCTGGAGAGTACTAAATTAATCTAGCGCAACAATGTAAACGCTGATGCTGCGGCAATGTCAGCGAGCGAGCCGCATTTGCGCCAAGGTGACGTGAAATGAAAGGGCGCTGACCTTCTGGTCGCGCCCTTGAAATTGAACGTCAGATTGGTGTGAATGCGGCTCGCGCAGCGTCGGCCGGTCCGCCGTTCGGTAGAACGGCGGAACAAAACGCTTTAGTGGGCTGGATTGCACGGGTTGCTTGGTTGTTGCTACAGTAGCGGGGCGTGCCGGGGGTCCGGCGCGTCCCGTTTTTATTTGACCATGAGGCGGCACGCAGCCTTACGCGTGCGGACACCACGCCCAGTTTGAGTGTGAGGATGTTCCATGGCCCAATACGCTGCCAACGAAATCGAAAACTTGCCCGATAGCCCTGTTGCTCGCGAGGACCTAGGCGCGGGCGGCACCTCCCGCGGCGCCGGCGCTCGCTCGCCGCTGTTCTGGAAAGTTCTGCTGCTTTCGGTGGCGATTATCTGGGGCTACTCCTTTACCACTATGAAGGATGCGCTCGACACCATTCCGGTGTTCGAGCTGCTCTATGTACGCTTTCTGCCCGCAGCGTTGGTCATGTTTGCCGTCTTCCACAAGCGCATCATTGCACATTTCAACGCTCGCAACCTGATCGTTGGCCTGAGTATGGGCGTGCTCATGTGGGCGGCCTATGCGTTGCAGACGGTCGGTCTGGCACATACTACGGCGGGCAAGAATGCTTTTTTGACGGGCACGTACTGCATCCTTGTGCCGTTCGCGAGCTATTTTCTGAGCGGCGAAAAACTCACCCGCTATAACCTGGGCGCGGCACTGCTGTGCTTGGCGGGCATTGGTTTGGTGGCGCTCGATAGCGTTGAATTCAACATCGGTGACGTCATTACGCTGGCGGGTGCGGTCTTTTTCGCCATCCAGATGGCGGTGACTGCCAAGTACGGTCGCAAAATGGACATCAACGTCATCACGTTTTGGATGTTTGTGGGCAACGGCGTGCTGAGCCTGGCAACGTCGCTGCTATTCGAGACCCAAGCGCCTCTGTCCGTGTGGACGCCGAGCTTTATCACTGCGATGGCGTTTCTCTCGGTGGGCTGCACATGCGTGGCTCTGCTCATCCAAAACGTCGGCCTGGCGCATGTCCCGGCCTCGACGGGCTCGCTGCTCCTTTCGATGGAGTCGCCTTCGGGTGTGCTGTTCTCGGTGCTGCTGATGGGGGAGGCGCTCACCTCGCGCCTGCTCGCCGGCTTCGCGCTCATCTTCCTGTCGATTATCTTGAGCGAGACTCACTTCGATTTTTTGCGTCGAAAGCCGCGCCCGCAATTGTAAACAACTTGTTGCGCCGCCCTCCCGGGGCGGCATTTTTTATGCCTCGCCCTTAAAGTAGTACCTTGCACTTTATGCTATCAAAGTGCTTGCTGCAAAAACGATACTGGAGGGCATCTATGGCACCAGCTTTGTCCGATCTTCAACCGCAATCAGCGCCCAAGGCCACCGCAGCGGCGCAGACCGCTATCGGTGACGGTCTTGTTGCAGAAGCTCAGGCTTTTGCAGACGAGCTCGCTGCGTGGCGACACGATCTACACCAGATGCCCGAGCTGGGTAATAGCCTCCCACAGACCTCTGCGTATATCCAAGCGCGCCTGACCGAGATGGACATCCCGTTTGCCACGCTCGTCGATGGTTCCTGCGTTGTGGGCCTTGTCGGCGCCGGTGCCGCCGCGGCCCAGGGTAATGGCGTCTGCACGAATGAGCAGGCCGGTACGGTCATCATGCTCCGTGGCGACATGGACGCCCTGCCCGTTGCCGAGGAATCCGGCGAGCCCTTTGCATCCACCAACGGCTGCATGCACGCTTGCGGTCACGATATGCACGCGACGGCGCTGCTTGGTGCGGCTCGTATGCTCAAAGCGCGCGAGGCAGAGCTTGTTGATGCCAACGCCACGGTTAAGTTGCTGTTCCAGCCGGGCGAGGAAACCTTTGAGGGTGCCCGCGCCGCCATCGCCGACGGTCTGCTGCAGAACCCGCGTCCTCAGGTCGCCTTTGCCATGCATGTCAATAGCCAGTCGCCGCTTGGTTTGGTGCTCTACGGCAGCCCGGCGCTCTCGGGCGTGTACGGTTTTCGCATCACGCTTCAAGGCAAGGGCGGCCATGGCTCGAGCCCCGAGATTTGCATCGACCCCATCACGGCCGGCGTGCATGTGCATCTGGCACTTCAGGAGCTCATCTCCCGCGAGGTGCCGGCGGCCAAGGAAGTCGCACTTACCGTTGGTAAGTTTGCCGGCGGCTTGGCGGCCAACGTCATCCCCGACACCTGCGTGCTTGAGGGAACGCTGCGCGGCTTTGATGTTGAGCTCATGGAGCACCTAAAGACCCGCATCGCGGAGGTCGTTAACGGCGTTGCCGCAACATATCGTACGCCGGCGACCATCGAGACGCTTTCGGATGTTCCGCCGCTTGTACTCGACAGCGATATGACTCAGGCGTCGCTTGGCTACGTGGGCGCAGTGCTGCCCAAGGTGGCTTTCTTGCCGCTTTTCCATGCCATGGCGAGTGAGGACTTTGCGCTTATCTCGAGCGAGATTCCGAGTGCGTACTTTACCGTGGGCGCGGCCGTAACCGACACGGACGAACACTTTGCCCAGCACCATCCCAAGGCACGTTTTAACGATGCCGAGCTTCCTCTCGGCGCCGCGGCCTATACCGCCGTCGCTTTGGGCTATATCGCCGACCACCGGTAGCACCCAACCTTGCCTTTCAAGCCTGCGGGCATGGCCGTAAGGCCTATGCCCTTGTCTTTCAAGGCAATCTTGGGCACTACCGGCGCCCGGCGCCGGCTATTCGTTTGTTAAATAAGGAGCAGTATGTCCCAGCAGCGTAAGTTCTTCCCCGGCTGGCTCGTTGTGACCTCCGGCTTCGTGATCATGGCCACGTGCTACACGATTTTCGTCAACTGCATGAGCCTGTTCCAGCCGCTGATCGTCAGCGACCTGGGCATTTCCCTTGCGCAGTACAACATCTCCAATGCCATCTCCACCGTGGTGAGTGTCGTGGGTTCGCTCGTTATCGGCCATGTTGCCGATAAGGTGAGTGGCCGCGTATTGGGCTCGCTTACCGTTATCGCCACCTCGACGGTGCTCGCGGGCATGAGCTTTGTGGGTGAGCTTTGGCAGGTCTATGTGCTCTTTGCCGTCTCGGGCTCCTTTGCGAGCACCTGGATCGTGTGCCTGGCGTGCTCCGTGGTCATGCTCGTGTTCCTGCTGGCATCCGAGCCCATCGCCGCCAAGCTGCGCGCGAGCGTGGCGGGGGAGTAGGTAGGCCAAAGCGCATCGCCGCTTGTCCGCTTCGTCCGCGGCGGCGCGTCTGGCCGAACGAGTCCCCATACCCTCGTTCGGTCAGGCGCGCCGCCGCGTTGCTGCTTTGTGCCGTATAATGTCCACTACCTATGACGCGATACAAAAGAAAGGTGTTTGCCCATGCAGGCACAGAAGGCGGAGGGAACCCGCGACCTTATCGGCGCCGAGATGCGCGCCTGGCAAAAGATGCAGCAGATTGCGGCCGGCGTGTTCGAGCCGTTTGGTTTTAAACCCATCGAGACGCCCGCGATCGAGCAGGTTGACGTGTTTGTCCACGGTATCGGCCAGTCGACCGACGTCGTGCGCAAGGAAATGTTCCGCGTGTTCAGCGGTGCCAACCTGGAGCGCGTCTTTACCGAGGGCACCGACACCAAACTCAAGCCCAAGCAGCGCCTGGCACTTCGCCCCGAGGGCACGGCCGGCGTGGTGCGCGCCGTCGTCGAGAACAATCTGGTGCCCCAGGGCTCCACGCCGTTTAAGGCTTACTACGCCGAGGCCATGTTCCGCGGCGAGCGTCCCCAGAAGGGCCGCCTGCGCCAGTTCCACCAGGTGGGCATCGAGTGGCTCGGCGCTCCCGATCCGGCGGCAGACGCCGAGTGCATCATCATGCTCATGGAGTTCTACAAGCGCCTGGGCTTCGATCTTTCCAAGCTTCGTCTGCTCATCAACTCGATGGGTGACGCCCAGTGCCGTCCGGCTTACCGCGAGCAGGTCAAGCAGTTCATCCTCGATCACGCAGACGAGATGTGTGACGAGTGCCGCGAGCGCGCCGAGCTCAACCCGCTGCGTGCCTTCGACTGCAAGAACGACCACTGCCGCGAGATCATGGCCGAGGCTCCGCTGATGGGTGACAACCTGTGCGATGAGTGCCGCGAGCACTACGAGCAGGTCAAGCGCTATCTGGATGCCGCCGGTATCGAGTATGTCGAGGATCCCACCTTGGTGCGCGGCCTGGACTACTACACCCGTACTGTCTTTGAGGTCGAGGCCCCTGGCGCCGGCGTCGGCTCCATCGGCGGCGGCGGCCGCTACGATGGCCTGGTCGAGCTCGAGGGTGGCAAGCCCACGGCGGGCGTCGGCTTTGCTGTCGGTTTTGAGCGCGCCCTGCTGGCCCTGCAGGCCTTTGGCAGCGATTTGGGTGCCGATGAGGCCCCGTGCGTCTATGTCGCCAACGCCGGCAAGGAGCTGCGTCAGAACGTCTTTGCCATTACGCAGGAGCTTCGCGCCGCAGGTATCGTGACCGAGGCCGACTATCAGGGTCGTTCGCTCAAGGCCCAGTTTAAGCAAGCCGATAAGGTAGGCGCCAAGCTCATCTTGGTCCTGGGTGGCGACGAGCTTGCCGCCGGCAAGGTCAAAGTGCGCGACATGCAGAGCCATGACGAGGTGCTCGCCGATCTGGACAACGTCGTCGAGGCGGTTCGCGAGCGCCTGTAGCGCATCTTTTTGAGCTTCGGGCCTGCTAACGTGCCCTGCTCATGGAGAGCGATTGTTACGGGGGTGTTTCGCTTTTATGCGGAATGCCCCCGTTTACGTATGCCGCCCACCGAGAAATACGACCATTTAGGGCAAAAACCTTTGCAATGCAGAAAATACTTTTGTGTGGTAAAGCGCAATCAGTGTCGAAAGTATTTCTCAAGCGCCTATAATGAATACCGCATGTTACGTGCATAGAAGGAGGAATGGGAGGAAACGTGGCTGAGAACCTAAGCAACCAGTCTGTACCCGAAGCCGCGGCGCGCGTCGCTGCCGTGGTCAACCGCCTCGTTAACCGAATCGGCTCGAATGCCGAGTCCAGGGAGCGTCTCGCCGAGATCGAGATCCCCGAGGAGCTGCGCGACAATCTGGCGCTGTTCTTGCGCCTGGAGCGCCGTGTGCTTAGCGAGTATGATCCCGAGATCGCGGACCTGTTCGACAAGATTTTGACAGCCGAGATTGTGGTCAATGCCGGCAACCCCGGTACCTGCGCTGCCGACGAAGCCGTCGACGAGCAGGGCGTGCCCACCGCCGACGAGCCCACTGCCGTGGCATTTCGTGAGGTCGTCGATTTGATCGACAGCCTGCCGCTCGATAAGCAGCAGGTCATCGTTCGCGCCTTTACGAGCTTTTTCCATCTGGCAAACCTGTCGGAGGAGAACTACCGTGTGGCGCAGCTGCGCGAGCGCGAGGCCGGTGCGTCGACCGATACCGAGGTCGATCCTGCCAACGAGCTTACCGTTGCCTATCACCAGCTGGTGAATGAGCTGGGTGTCGAGGGTGCCAACGAGCTGCTCGACAAGCTCGAGTTCCACCCTGTCTTTACCGCACATCCCACCGAGGCCCGTCGTAAGGCCGTCGAGGGCAAGATCCGCCGTATCTCCAACCTGCTGGAGGAGCGTCCGCGTCTGGGCGGCTCCGACCTGGTGGAGAACGAGCGCCATATGCTGCAGGAGATCGACGCCCTGGTGCGTACGAGCCCCATCGCGCTCAAGAAGCCCACGCCGGTCGAGGAAGCCGATACCATCATCGACATCTTCGATAACACGCTGTTCGACGTTATCCCCGTTATCTATCGTCGTTTTGACGATTGGGTGCTGGGCGACAAGGCCGGTACTGTGCCGCCGCTGTGCCCGGCGTTCTTCCATCCCGGCAGCTGGATCGGTTCCGACCGCGACGGTAACCCCAACGTCACCGCCAAGGTGAGCCGTGAGGTCGCCGCCAAGTACTTTACGCACATGGTGCTCAAGCTCGAGGACAAGTGCCGCCACATCGGCCGCAACCTCACGCTCGAGGCTACCTACAGCAAGCCGTCGGCCGAGCTCATTAACCTGTGGAACCATCAGGTCGAGATGAGCCCTCGTTACACGGCCCGCGCCGAGCTGATCTCCGAGCACGAGCCGCATCGCGCCGTCATGCTCGTCATGGCCGACCGCCTGAACGCCACCGTCCGTCGTATCACCGACACCATGTACCACAGCGCCGATGAGTTCCTGGAGGACCTGCGCGTCGTCCAGCGCTCGCTGGCCGCCTGCGGTGCCGTCCGTGCTGCCTACGGCCCGGTCCAGACCATCATCTGGCAGGTCGAGTCCTTCGGCTTCCATATGGTCGAGATGGAGTTCCGTCAGCACTCCGTGGTGCATGCCCGCGCCCTTAAGGATATCCACGAGAACGGTATCCATGGCGACCTGCAGCCCATGACGCGCGAGGTCATCGATACCTTCCGCGCTATCGGCTCCATCCAAAAGCGCTACGGCAAGAAGATGGCGCACCGCTACATCATCTCGTTTACCAAGAGCGCTCAGCATGTGGCCGACGTCTTTGAGCTGGCGCACCTGTCCTTTGCACACGAGGAGGATGTCCCCGAGCTCGACGTGATCCCGTTGTTCGAGCAGCTCGAGGACCTCGAGGGCTGCGTCGACGTGCTCGATCAGATGCTTACGCTGCCCGTGGTGCAAAAGCGCCTTGCCCAGACCAACCGCCGCATGGAGGTCATGCTGGGCTATTCCGACTCTTCCAAGGATGCCGGTCCTACCACGGCCATGCTCGCGCTGCACTCCGCGCAGGAGCGCATCGCCAAGTGGGCAGAGAAGAACGATATCGACCTGGTGCTCATGCACGGTCGCGGCGGTGCCGTGGGCCGTGGCGGCGGCCCGGCCAACAAGGCCGTGCTGGCGCAGCCCAAGGGTTCGGTCAACTGCTTCTTTAAGCTTACCGAGCAGGGCGAGGTCATCTTTGCCCGTTACGGTAACCGCACGCTGGCTCAGCGCCATGTTGAGTCCGTTGCTGCCGCAACGCTTTTGCAGTCGGCCCCGAGTGTCGAGAAGACCAACACCGAGACCACGCAGAAGTTCTGGGATATGGCCGAGAAGCTCAACACCGCAAGCCACGAGCGCTATCTGGACCTGCTGAACACCGAGGACTTTACGCCATGGTTCTCGACCGTGACGCCGCTGACCGAGGTCGGTCTGCTGCCGATCGGCTCGCGTCCCGCCAAGCGCGGCTTGGGTGCCAAGTCGCTCGACGACCTGCGTACCATCCCGTGGATCTTCAGCTGGAGCCAGGCGCGCATTAACCTGGCCGCTTGGTACGGTCTGGGCACCGCCTGCGAGCAGCTTGGCGATCTTGACCAGCTCAAGGCTGCCTACCAGGAGTGGCCGTTCTTCCGCACCTTTATCGACAACATCGAGATGTCGATCGCCAAGACCGACCAGCGCATCGCCAAGATGTATCTGCACCTGGGCGATCGCCAGGATCTGTCCGAGAAGGTCTTCACCGAGATGCAGCTCACGCGTAAGTGGGTCCTTGCCATCGTCGGTGATGAGTGGCCGCTGCAGCGTCGCCGCGTGCTCGGTTGCGCCGTCCGCGTGCGCAACCCCTACGTCGACGCCCTGTCCATCGCCCAGGTCCGCGCCCTTCGCGAGGTGCGTATGAACCAGGACGAGATGGCCGAGGAGAAGAAGGCCGAGTACATGAGCCTGATTCTTTCGACTGTGACCGGCGTCTCGGCAGGATTGCAGAACACGGGGTAATCGATAGCCCTGTAGTCGTCCGGGCCCGCCATTAGTTTACTTTTAGGCACGTCCTCGGACATGCAAGAAGCCCTCGCTGCGCACTTCGTGCGGCGAGGGCTTCTTGCGTCCTGCGGAGTGTGCCTAAAAGTAAACTAATGGCGGGCCCTGCGATGTCCGGTCTTCGGCGGATTACTGGCTGGGGGAATAATGGCGCGCTTCGCGCGTTTGGAAAAGGCTTCGTGCTGCGGAATGCATTCAGAGGGAGACCCATCGGGCCCCTTTGTTCTCGGTCTTCGGGGATTGGGGCTGATGAGAATTAAGTGCGCTTCGCGCCTTACGACTGTAGCGGCTGCGGTCCCGTTTGGGATCGCGGCCGTTTTGTTGTGGGTCAAATATGAACGTTGTGTTAATGAGTCGGTGGACGGTGGTGTTTTTCGGTGAGCGGCGTATCCTTCCAACGGTTTATCTAGTGTGTCAGTTGAAAGGAAGAGGGCGCTCATCATTGTTTGAATGTGAACTGCCGTTTGACCACAAAACGTTGCATCTGGAGCTCGAGGATAAGAACTTCGCGGGTGTGATGGAAGGTCATCAAAACGAGTTTAAGACCACGAAATCGCAGGAAGAGCTGGTGGAGGAGTCGCTTGCCAACCCTTATGGCTCGCCTTCGCTCGAGGAGCTTTGTGCTGGCAAGAAGGATATCGTCATCATTAGCTCCGACCATACGCGCCCCGTTCCCTCGCGTGTGACGATGCCTATTCTGCTGCATCACATCCATTCCGCTGCGCCCGAGGCTCGCGTGCGTATTTTGGTTGCTACGGGTATGCATCGTCCGTCGACGCACGAGGAGCTCGTCAACAAGTACGGCGAGGAAATTGTTGCCAACGAGGAAATCGTTATGCACGTCGCGACTGACGACAGCATGATGAAAAAGATCGGCACCCTGCCTTCTGGTGGCGAGTGCATCATCAATAAGATTGCCGTCGATTGCGATCTGCTGCTTGCCGAGGGCTTTATTGAGCCGCACTTCTTTGCTGGTTTCTCCGGCAGCCGCAAGTCCGTCCTGCCTGGCATCGCCAGCTACAAGACCATCATGTACAACCACAACGGCCAGTTTGTGAACGATTCCCATTCGCGTGCCGGCAACCTGTGCCATAACCACGTGAGCGAGGACATGTTTGCCGCTGCCGAGATGGCTCACCTTGCCTTTGTGCTTAACGTGGTGCTCAACGGCAAGCACGAGGTCATTGGCTCCTTCGCCGGCGACATCCACAAGGCACACGAGGCTGGCTGCGAGTTCGTAAAGAGCCTTGCCGGCGTTGAGCCCGTCGAGTGCGAGATTGCCATCACCACCAACGGCGGCTACCCGCTCGACCAGAACATCTACCAGGCCGTGAAGGGCATGTGCTCTGCCGAGGCCACGCTTCCCGAGGGCGGTGTGATTATCGACGTTGCCGGTTGTGCCGACGGTCACGGTGGCGAGGGCTTCTATCACAACATCGCCGACAACGATCCGGCAGAGTTTGAGCGTGCCTGCATCGATCGTCCAAAGGACGAGACCCTGCCCGATCAGTGGACGAGCCAGATTTTCGCCCGCATCCTGGCACATCACCCTGTGATCATGGTTACCGACCTGTGCGATCACCAGATGATTAAGGATATGCACATGACGCCGGTCAACACCCTCGAGGAGGCGCTCAAGCTCGCCTTTGAGATGAAGGGTGCCGATGCCAAGGTGGCCGTCATTCCCGATGGCCTGGGCGTTGTCGTCGCTCAGCACTAGCGCGCGGCCTAAACGAATCGTTTATAACCGACAAGAAAGATAAGGTTTTATGCTTACCAAACTCCTCTGCGAATTCGGCGCAACGGCCCTCATGATCATCTTTGGCGTGGGCGTACACTGCGATACCGTGCTTAAGGGCACCAAGTATCAGGGCTCCGGCCACATGTTTGCCATCACCACTTGGTCTTTTGGCATCTCGGTCTGCCTGTTTGTCTTTGGTGGCGCCGTGTGCATGAACCCGGCCATGGTGCTTGCCCAGTGCATCGTCGGTCTGGTGCCGTGGGGCAACTGCATCCCCTTCATGCTTGCCGATATGCTCGGCGGCTTTGTGGGTGCCGTTATCGCTTGGTTTATGTATGCCGATGAGTTCAAGGCTTCCGAAGGCGTCGTCGATCCCATTGCTCAGCGCAACATCTTCTCGACCAACCCCACCACCGAGGGCACGAACTATGCCCGCAACTTCTTCTGCGAGGCTATCTGCACCTTCGTGTTCATCAGCGCCATCCTTGCTGCTGCTAGCCGTGCTGGTGAGAACGTTCTGTTGCTCGCCATCTGCGTCGGTCTGATTGTCTGGGCCGTTGGCATGGGCATGGGCGGCATCACCGGCTTCGCCATGAACCAGGCACGTGACCTTGGTCCTCGCATGGCCTATCAGGTGTTGCCGATTAAGAACAAGGCTGACAACAACTGGAAGTATGGCCTGCTTGTTCCTGGCATCGCTCCGTTTGTCGGTGCCGCTCTGGCTGCACTGTTTGTGCACGGCTTCTTGGGCATGTTCTAGTCCAAGACAATTGATATAACGCCCGGGTTCGGCATAGGTTAACTTTCCGCCGCGTCCTCGGACATGCAAGAAGCTCCCGCTGCGCACTTCGTGCGGCGGGAGCTTCTTGCGTCCTGCGGAGTGCGGCGGAAAGTTAACCTAGCCGAACCCTGCGGGAATCCAGCTGCGTTCGAACAAGCAACCAACATATATATCTGAATTTGGATGTGGTGGGCGCTTGTTGCTGGTGGGGGCGTTGAGGCGCGAGTGACACTTTGGGGTGCGCGGAGCCCTGCGTTGGGTCGATGATTTGGGATGAGCTTCTTACTTAGGTGAAGAGGGGCTTTATGGCTGAGAGGTAGTCTTTGGCTACGTCGGCTTTATCTGCTTGGAAATTGTGCCAGGCCCACCATTGGACCATTCCTACGAAGCTTGAGGCTATGTGGTGTAGTAGGAAACTGCGGTCCATGGTGCCGGCGGGGCCTGCGGGGCCGACGGGGACGGTTTCGGCTGCGCGCGACATGATGGTCTTGCGGAGACAGTCGGCGAAGACGCGTGAGCCGGCGCCGGCTACCAGTGCCCGTACACCCTGCCGACGATTCCAGAGGTTGTTGAGGATATGCTCGACCTGTACGAGTGGGTCATCGAGGGGCGTACCGTCATCGTCGAGGGCATGGGTGCAGATATCGCGCACGAGCTCAGCGAGCAGGTCATCTTTGCTCTTGAAGAGCCCGTAGAACGTGGCCCGACCTACGTGGGCACGAGTGATGATGTCGCCGACGGTGATCTTGCCGTAGTCTTTCTCGCACAGGAGCTCGGAGAACGCCGTAACGATGGCAGCGCGGCTTTTTGCCTTGCGGGCATCCATGGCTATGCGTCCGCGTGAACGAGCAGGCAGCGGAGCGTACCGGAGCAACCTTCGTAGGGGCGTTTGCCGGCGCCGTAGCCGACGGCTTCGATGCGGTAGCGTGAGGGCAGTTGGTCGGACGTGCGCAGCGCGGTGACGATGGCGGCGCCCGTCGGCGTCACGAGCTCGCCGGCGACCGGTGCAGGCGCGAGGGCGATATTGCCCGCCTGGCACAGGTTGACGACAGCGGGGACGGGAATGGGCATGAGGCCGTGGGCACAGTGGATGGTGCCGTGACCCTCGGAGAGCGACTCGACCACGATGTCCTCAATACCAAGGTCGTCGAGGCAGATGGCGACAGAGCAGACGTCGACAATGGAGTCGACGGCGCCCACCTCGTGAAACAGGACGGTGTCGGGCGTTTTGCCGTGAGCCTTTGCCTCGGCATCAGCGAGTACAGAAAAAATGGCGAGGGCACGACGCTTGGCACCATCGCTTAGCCGTGAGCCATCGATGATGGCGGTGACGTCTGCCAAAGAGCGGTGGTGATGGTGGTGGGCGTGATGATGGCCATCGTGGTCATGGCCGTGGGCCTCATGGTCATGCTCGTGGCAGTGCTCGTGTTCGTGCTCGCCATGATCATGATGGTGGTGCTCATGCTCATGTGTGTGCTCGGTGCCCGCTTCGTTGCCGTAGAGCCAGGCCATATCGTGATCGTGGTTTTCGAGCTCCGCTGCAAGCTGAACATCGAAGTCGCAGGCGTCGATGCCATGCTTGTTTACGCGCGTGACAGCGACCGCAAAGCCGTCGACCGGCAGCGTGGCAAGTTGCTCGCGCAGGTGCTCCTCGCTGGCGCCCAGGTCGAGCAGGGCCGCAACGGTCATGTCGCCGCTGATGCCCGAGGTGCCGTCGATGATAAGCGTGTGCTGATGGTTGGACATGAAATGCTCCTTAGCGGGCGCAGGACGTGCCGGCGCTCAGATGATTGATAAGACTTGCCTGGTAGGCGGCACCAAAGCCGTTGTCGATATTGACGACCGAGACGCCGCTGGCGCAGGAGTTGAGCATGGCGAGCAGTGCGGCCACGCCGCCAAAGTTCGCGCCGTAACCCACGCTGGTGGGAACGGCTATGACCGGACAGCTTACCAGGCCGCCGACAACGCTCGCCAGTGCGCCCTCCATGCCGGCAATGGCGATGACCACCTGTGCCTGGGCAAGTTCCTCGGCATGCGCGAGCAGACGGTGCAGGCCGGCGACACCCACGTCGTAGAGGCGGTCGACCTCGTTGCCATAGAACTCGGCCGTCAACGCGGCTTCTTCGGCGACGGGCAGGTCGCTCGTGCCGGCGCAGGCGACGACGATGCGTCCGTTGCCGGTAGGGAAGGGCTTGCCGCCCACGAGGGCGAGCTGTGCGTCCGGGACATATCCCAGGTCGATGCCGTTGCCAAGAAGCTCAGCGGTGCGCGCGGCTTTTTCGGCATCCAGGCGCGTGACCAGGATGCGCTCCTGGCCGGCATCGCGCAGTGCTTCGATAATGGCGGCAATCTGATCGGCGGTTTTACCGGCCCCGTAGACAACCTCGCCGGCTCCCTGGCGCACCCCGCGCGAAAGATCGAGCTGCGCAAAGCCCAAATCGGCGGTTGGAGCCGTCTGGATGCGCGTGAGGGCGTCGGCAGGGGTGACTGCTCCGCCGGCAACATCGCTCAGCAATTGCTCAAGATCTCGCTTATCCATATATGTTCCCTTCGACGGCGCAAAGTCTAGCACTCAAAGGGTATATTTCCGAACACTAAGACAAAATTGTTCGGAAACTATAGGACAGACTGATTCAATTGTTAGACGGATCGACTAGTCGCGCAGGATGATGTCCATGGCGAGCATCAGGTTGCGCTCGTCGATGGTAAACGGGGCGGCCTCGCGCGTCTTGGGCTTGGCGCAAAACGCGATGCCCGTCCCTGCGGCCTGGATCATGGGGATGTCGTTTGCCCCGTCGCCGATTGCCACGGTGTGTGCCATATCGACGCCGCACTCAACTGCCCAGTCCAGCAGCTGGATATGCTTGGACTCCTTGGTCACAATGTCGGCAGCCAACTTACCGGTGAGCTTGCCGTCCACGACCTCCAGACGATTGGCCAGGCAAAAATCGATGCCCGTGGCAGCCACGATCTTGTCGGCGACCTCGTGAAAGCCGCCGCTCACCACGCCGACCTTCCAGCCCTTGCTGTGCGCTGAGCGCACAAGCTCCAACGCGCCGGGGGTAAATGTCACGCGCTCAAAGGTGCGCTCGAACACGCTCTCGTCCAGGCCGGCGAGCAGCCCCACGCGCTCCTCGAGCGCCTGCTTAAAGTCAAGCTCGCCGCGCATGGCGCGTTCGGTGATCTGTGCCACCTGCTCGCCCACGCCGGCCTCTTCGCCCAACAGGTCGATGACCTCCTGGTTGATGAGCGTGGAGTCGATATCCATAACGATGAGGCGTGCAGTCATGGTGGGCCTTTCCGAGTGCTGTTTTATTGGGGCATATTGTCGCACGTGACGAGCGCGGGCGGGTGTCGCGGCGCGTCAATTGTTTCGTCTCCGTCAAGTCTTTGGGCAGGAGCCACTTTTTCGCGGCACATCGACGCGAGTGCGATAAGATAGAACGCCATGTCTGGCTGCGCGGTTTACGCAGGCTGGGCAAATCTGTACGACGCCGCCCGGAACGACACGGGGCGGCACAGATCCATAAAGGAGGATCACTGGTATGAGCCAGACCCGTCCCATCGATGAGCATTCCATGCACACCCGTACCTGCGGCGAGCTTCGCCGCGAGAACGTGGGCGAAGAGGTCACCCTCACCGGTTGGGTGAGCCGTCGCCGCGACCACGGCGGCCTAATCTTTTGCGACCTTCGCGACCGCGAGGGCATCACGCAGCTCACTTTCGACCCCGAGCACTCCGACGGCGATGCCTTTAAGATCGCCGAGACCATGCGTCCCGAGTGGCCCATCAAGATCCACGGCGTCGTGCGCGCTCGTGGCGAGGAGACCACCAACACCAAGCTCGCGACCGGCGAGATCGAGGTCCTGACCGACCACGCCGAGGTACTCAACACGTCGGTCACCCCGCCGTTCCAGATTGAGGACGGTATCGAGACCAGCGAGGACACCCGTCTGCGTTATCGCTATCTGGACCTCCGTCGTCCCGAGATGATGGCCAACCTCAAGCTGCGCTCCGACTTTACCTTTGCCATTCGCGAGGCGCTGCACAACCGTGAGTTCATGGAGGTCGAGACGCCCTCCCTGTTCAAGTCTACGCCCGAGGGTGCCCGCGACTTTATCGTCCCCAGCCGCATCCAGCCGGGCAACTTCTACGCCCTGCCGCAGTCCCCGCAGCTCCTGAAGCAGCTGCTCATGGTCGGTGGCGTCGAGCGCTACTACCAGGTTGCCAAGTGCTTCCGCGACGAGGATCTGCGTGCCGACCGTCAGCCCGAGTTCACCCAGGTCGATATCGAGATGTCCTTCGTGGACCAGAACGACGTCATGAGCGCGCTCGAGGAGGTCCTGGCCGACGCTTTCGGCCGCATGGGTGTCGAGATGCCCACGCCGCTGCGCCGCATGGATTACTGGGAGGCCATGGACACCTATGGCTCCGACAAGCCCGATACCCGCTATGGCATGCACCTGGTCGACCTGACCGACATCTTTGCCAACTCCAAGTTCAAGGTCTTTGCGACCGCCGCAAACGAGGAGGGTTCTGTCGTCAAGGCCATCAACGCCAAGGGCGCCGGTGCCTGGGCCCGTGCCAAGATCGATAAGCTCGCCGGCGTGGCCTCCACGTTTGGCGCCAAGGGCCTGGCATGGATCGCTTTTCGCGAGGACGGCTCCATCAACAGCCCCATCGTCAAGTTCTTCTCGGACGAGGAGATGGCGGCCCTGCGCGAGCGCATGGACGTTGAGCCCGGCGACCTTGTGATGTTCGCCGCCGGCCCGCGCCTGCTCTCCGACGAGATCCTGGGCGGCATGCGTTCCCACATGGCCAATGCGCTCGAGATCAAGCGCGAGGGCCACGACTTCCTGTGGGTCGTCAACTTCCCGCTGTTCCACTGGGACGAGGACCGCAAGGCCTACGCTGCCGAGCACCAGCCCTTCACCCTGCCGACCGAGACCGACATCGCCAAGATCGAGGCCAATCCGTTGGCAGCCGGTTCTTGCACCTACGACTTTGTCATGGACGGCTTTGAGGCCGGTGGCGGCGGTATGCGTATCCACAACGCCGAGATGCAGATGTCCATGCTCAAGCTCCTGGGCTTTACCGAAGAGCGCGCCGAGTCGCAGTTTGGCTTCCTCATGGAGGCGCTCAAGTTTGGTGCGCCCCCGATGGGCGGCTTCGCCCTGGGCCTGGACCGTGTGTGCATGCTGCTCACCGGCTCCGACTCCATCCGCGACGTCATGGCGTTCCCCAAGACGGCCAGCGGCTCCGACCTCATGTCGGGCGCCCCGAGTGCCGTTTCCGGCGCCCAGCTCAAGGACGTCAGCCTGCGCCTGATGTAGGCGAGCGACTACATAGTGCCCGTAACGAGGGAAGGACACGTGCCTTTCCTCGTTTTTTATACGCCGAGATTGTGGGGGCATGGGATGACTGGGCGTCGCGGAAACTGCGTCCCAGAATTTGCACCCAGAGCGGGATGGGCTTTCCGCTAGGGCCGCTCAGCGGAAACTGCGACCCGGAATTTGCGTCCAGAGTGGGCTGCGGTTTCCCAAACAGGGCCCTTTGGGAAACTGCGACCCAGACTCCAGCCAAATAACGGGACGCACTTTCCAGTCGAGCTTCTGGCGGGTCTCGACAAGCATCTAACGCTACAATAACTACCACGTGGCTGGGTTTGCCGGCCGAATGTGCGACGTCGTGGGAGGGGACATGGTCGAGTTTACAAAGACGATTAAAGATCCGTTGGGATTGCATGCCCGCCCGGTTGCGCTGCTCTATGACATTATTGCCAAGCATCGTAGCAACGTATCGGTCAGCATCGGCGATCGCCATACCGACGGCCGCGATGTGATGGGGCTCATGGCTCTCTACGGCGAATGTGGCGAAGACATCGTGTTCCGCGTTTCGGGCGTGGATGAGGCCTCCTGCGTCACGTCGATCAGAAACCTCTCGCTTTAACCGCAATAATGTGGCAAAGGGGCAGCCCCCTCTGTTGCATAAATTGGTATGACAAGGCACCGCAAAGAGACAGTCTTTGCGGTGCCTTCTTTGTTTCATATAGGAAACTTTTCCGAAAACTGAATGGGGACCCTTTCCAAAAAGTTAACCACGTGCTAGTTTACTGTAGCGAACATAGACGTGGTTAACTTTTGCTGCGTCGATGTTGAGGACGAACTGACGTTAGGAGCACACTCATGTCTTGCGGACCGCAGATGCCGGCCATGCCGCTTTCGATGGTGAAAGCGGGCGAAACCGTGCGCGTGTCTCGTGTAAAGGGCAATGAGGACATGAAGCACCACCTCAAGGACCTCGGCTTTGTCGAGGGCAGTGAGGTTCACGTGGTGAGTTCGAGTGGCGCCAATATCATCGTCACGGTGCTGGGCGCACGCTTTGGTATCGATTCCAAGGTTGCCATGCACATCATGACCGTCAGTTAGTCCGCAGCATTTAAAAAACCGAAAGGGGGACAAGTAAATGAAGACGTTGGGTGACGTTAAGGTGGGCGAGAGCTCCACCATCGTCAAGCTTCACGGTGAGGGTGCGCTTCGCCGCCACCTTATGGACCTGGGGCTCATCAAGGGCACTTCGTTCAAGGTCGTAAAGGTTGCACCGCTCGGAGATCCGGTCGAGATCAACGTGCGTGGCTACGAGCTCTCCATCCGCAAGGAGGAGGCTGCCGTCGTCGAGGTCCAGTAAGGGCCGGCGGCACATATTTCTGCAGATAAAGTTAGGTTTTTCTAACTTAAACTTGCAACGTTGAAGCACATTATCCAGCCCGCGCGGAGAAAGCAGCGCAGGCACACAAGGAAGAAGGATTGAATGGCGGATTCTCAGATCCATGTCGCGCTGGCGGGTAACCCCAACTGCGGCAAGACCACGCTTTTCAACCTGATCACCGGCGCCAACGGCTACGTTGGCAACTGGCCCGGTGTCACGGTTGAGAAAAAGGAAGCCAAGCTCCTGAGCGACAAGAACGTTACCATCACGGACCTCCCCGGCATCTACTCGCTTTCCCCCTATAGCCCCGAGGAGCAGTGCTCGCGCGATTACCTCATGAGCGGCGAGCCCGATGTCGTCGTCCAGGTGGTCGACGCCACCAACCTCGAGCGCAACCTGTACCTAGCGCTTCAGGTTATCGAGACCGGCCTGCCCGTGGTCGTCGCCCTTAACATGGCCGACTTGGTCGAGAAGAACGGCGACAAGATCGACACGGACAAGCTCTCCAAGAAGCTCGGCTGCCCGGTCATGATGATCTCGGCCCTTAAGAACAAGGGCATCAACGAGCTGTTCGAGCAGGTCAAGAAGTCCGCTGCTTCCAAGGGCCAGGTGCCGGAGCACAAGTTCGATTCCTCCATCGAGGACGTTCTGGACCACATCGAGAACAACCTGCCGGCGAGCGTTCCCGCCAACAAGCGTCGCTACTACGCTGTCAAGCTGTTTGAGCGCGACGCGGACGCCTGCAAGCTCATCAACCTCACCAAGGAGAAGGCCGCTCGCGTCGAGCAGCTGGTCGCCCAGTGCGAGCAGGATTGCGACGACGACGCCGAGTCCATCATCACCGGCGAGCGCTATGGCGTGATTGCCCACATTATCGACGAGTGCATGACCAAGGCTCCTGCCAAGATGAGCACCTCCGAGAAGATCGACCGCGTGGTTACCAACCGTATCCTGGGCCTGCCGATCTTTGTGGTCATCATGTTCTGCGTGTACTACATCGCCGTTTCCACCCTGGGCGGCACGGTGACCGACTTCACCAACGACCAGCTCTTCGGCACCGACGGCTGGTACGTGCTCGGTCAGGGTCGTGACGCCTATGACGCAGCTGTTGAGGCTGCGGGCGACAACGCCGACTCGGTCGACCCAGCACAGTACGGCCCCTATGTCCCCGGCATCACCACCGTGGTGCACGACGCCCTTGTGGCGGGTGGTACCGAGGACGGCGGCCTGGTCGATTCGCTGGTCTGTGACGGTATCGTCGGCGGCCTGGGCGCCATCTTCGGTTTCGTCCCGCAGATGTTCCTGCTCTTTGTGATGCTGTCTTTCCTGGAGGACTGCGGCTATATGGCCCGCGTCGCCTTCATCATGGACCGCGTGTTCCGCCGCTTTGGCCTGTCCGGTAAGTCCTTTATCCCCATGCTCGTGTCCTCGGGCTGCGGCGTCCCCGGCGTCATGGCCACCAAGACCATCGAGAACGAGAAGGACCGCCGCATGACGGTCATGACCACCACGTTCATTCCCTGTGGCGCTAAGCTGCCGATCATCGCCCTGCTCATGGGCTCCATCATCGGCGATTCTTCCACCACCGCTGCGTGGATCAGCCCGCTGTTCTACTTCTTGGGCGTCTTTGCCGTCATCGCCTCGGGCCTCATGCTCAAGAAGACCAAGCTCTTCGCCGGTCGCCCGACGCCGTTCGTTATGGAGCTTCCCGCCTATCACTTCCCGGCAATCCGCTCTTGGGCGCTGCATGTATGGGAGCGCTGCTGGGCCTTTATCAAGAAGGCCGGCACGGTCATCTTCGCCTCTACCGTCGTGGTTTGGTTCCTCTCCAACTTTGGTAGCTACAACGGTTCCTTTGGCTTCCTGCCTGCTATGGACGGCATCCCCGAGGAGTTTATGGACTACTCCGTGCTCGCCATGCTGGGCAACCTGGTCGCTTGGATCTTCGCCCCGCTCGGCTTTAGCACCTGGCAGGCCACCGCGCTGACTGTCTCTGGACTTGTCGCCAAGGAGAACGTCGTCGCCACCGCCGGCTCGCTGCTGTCCGTTGCCGACGCCGCCGAGACCGACCCGAGCCTGTGGACCGCGTTCGCCGGCATGTTCCCGACCATGGGCGCTTGCGTTGCCTTTGGTGCATTCAACCTGCTGTGCGCTCCGTGCTTTGCCGCCATGGGCACCATTCGCAACCAGATGGATTCCGGCAAGTGGACTGCGATTGCCATCGGCTACGAGTGCGCCTTCGCTTGGGTAATCGGCCTGTTCATCAACCAGTTCTACAACCTGCTTGTCCTTGGACAGTTTGGTATCTGGACGATTGTGGCCATCATGCTGCTGGTTGCGATGCTCTTCCAGATCTTCCGTCCCATGCCCAAGCATGCATGGACCGACGAGGACGAGACCAACGCTGCCTCCGCCGCAGTTTCCGCTTAAGTCCGAATAAGGATTAACCCCTTTCCACGAGCCCGGGTGTCCCAGCGACACTCGGGCTTTTTGACGCAATGGGGGGACAGATTGCTTTGCTCCAGAAGTAAGATGTGGCGTTTCCGCAGATAAAACCGACCAAAATAAACCTGTCCCTATTTGGTAGGTGGAGAATGGGGTAAAGTAAGTGATGGTTAACTAGAGGAGGCTTGCTATGGCACCTATCGATATTGTTGTACTGGCTGTTATCGGTATTGCGTTTGTCGCCGTGTGCGTGCGCATCTACCGCAAGGGCACCTGCGCCGACTGCGCTCAGGGTGGCGTTTGCACGGGGCATTGCTCCAACAAAAAGACGTGCGCCGCACTTAAGGGCGTGGACAAAATCGCCGAAGACTTGGGCCGCGGAATCAAGTAAGGCCCAGACATCTAAGCGCCTCGCGAGCATCCGTTCGCGGGGCGCTTTGTGCATTTGAGGGAGAGCACGGCGAGTCGAAGAGTATTTTTGGGGTATCGTTAACTGGACTATTAATTGGCAACTTATCTATAACGGAGTAACCGCATGAGCGCTCGCGTAACCATGAAGGACATAGCCGCCGAGCTTGGCGTTTCCATCAATACCGTGCACAAGGCTCTGACGGGAAAGGCCGGCGTGAGCGAATCCGTGCGCGCCAAGGTGAACGCTAAGGCCGAGGCCATGGGCTATCACCGCAACACAAGTGCCTCAAGCCTGCGCCGCAAGGATATCAATCTGGTGTTTTGCCTGCCCCGCGCATCGCGCGAGGGAGCGTACTTTTTCCGTTACCTGTGGGAAGGCTGCAATCGCTTTGAACAGGAGGTCATCGACCGGGGCATTACGGTTGAGCGCGTTGAATTTGGCGTGGGCGGCTACGCTGATGCACTCGAGCAAATCGACGAGCGTCTGCAGGTGGGCGAGAAGATTGATGGCTTGCTCGCCTATGCGCCGGGCGACGATCGTGCGACTGAGCTTTTGGGGCAGATCGCCGAGGCGGGCGTGACGATTGAGCTTGTCGACGGCGACCGTCCGCATTTGAATCGTTTGGGTGCGAGCTTGGCCGATTATTCGACGGCAGGCAGCCTTATGGCCGAGCAGGCGGCAAACCTGGTCCATGCTTCTGGGGCCGACGCCCGCGTGCTCCTTTTGACAGGCGACCCATATACCGATTCGCACTATCTAACCGCCCGCGCCTTCCACAATTACCTGCGCGAACGTGATATTCCATGGCAGGTTGAGGATCTTGCAGGTGCCCATGCGCAAGTCAAACAACTCGAGCATGAGCTCGAAAAGCGCTTGAGTGCGCCGGACGCCCCCGAACTTATCTGTAGCGTTTTTGCCGTTGGTTCCGAAGTGGTTGCCGACGCGCTCGTCTCGACCGGCAAGGCCGGTCGGGTCATGGTGATCGGCAACGACCTGTTTCCCGAAAGTGCTCTGGCCTTGCGCCGCGGTATCTTTACCAATATTGTCTATAAGGACCCGACGAGCCTGGCGTATCGCGGCGCTAAGACGCTGGGCGATTATCTGCTGTGGGGAAGGACCCCGACGGTGCCCGTCCAGAAGGGTGCCGTCGAGATGGTATTTGCCAGCAATGTCGACCGCTACTGCGAACTTGCGGGTATTTAGCCGATTGAGCAGGTACCCCCTCTTGCGACGTGCATTTTTGGGAGTATTCAGCATTGGCATGCCCTGAATGAGGTGCAGAACGACTGTTTTAAGTGCCCCCGATGGTCGCGCGCGCAGACGTGGTGTAAGAGTGTCCTGAGGTCCGTCGCTGCAAGTCCCGATGTTACTCCTTCTTGAGGCCGCGCTTCTCGACTATCTCGTCCACTATCTCCCTGGCGCGCCGCCCGAGCGCGCGGCGCCTCCCCTCTGTCGGGGCCGGCCTGTCCGCGGGCTCGGCGAAGCCCTCGGCGGCCGAGGCCTCGGAGAACACGCGCTGCTGGGACCACTGCCCCTCGGTCTCCATGAGGCTCGCGCACGTCAGGCGCAGCATCGACTCCCTCGAGGGGAAGGACTGCACGACCCTGTAGCGGCGCTTGATCTCGCGGTTGGCGCGCTCCTGGACGTTGTTGGTGCGGAGCTTGGCCCAGTGCGCCCTGGGGAAGGCCGTGAACGCCAGCGCGGAGTCCTCGGCCTGCTCGAAGACCTCGCCGGCCCTGGCGGACACCGACGCCACCCAGGGCGCCGCCTCGGCCCACACGCAGCGCGCGAGGTCGGGGTCGTCCTGGTAGACCGCGGCGTGCACGAGGTCCCTGACGGCCGCCTTGGAGTCCTCGGGCCTGCCCGAGCAGGCGCTCTGGAGGTTGCGCTGCAGGTGCGTCACGCAGCGCTGCCAGGCGCAGCCCTGGAACAGGCGCGAGACGGCGGCCACGAGCCCGGCGTGGCTGTCGGAGACCACGAGGCGGACGCCGGCCAGCCCGCGCTCGCGCAGCCCGCCGAGGAATGCCGCCCAGGAGTCCTCGCTCTCGGTGTCGACCACGTCGCAGCCCAGGAAGTGCTTGCGCCCGTCGGCGCCCAGCCCGATCGCGGTCACGACGCCCTGCGAGACGACCGACGAGCCGACCCTGCAGCTCATGTAGGTGGCGTCGAGCCACAGGTAGCAGCACGGCGTGCCCGACAGGTCGCGGCGGCGGAACTCCGCCACCTCGGCGTCGAGGTCGGAGCAGAGGCTCGAGACCTCCGAGCTCGACAGCGAGGATATGCCCAGCTTGGACGCCACGCGCTCGACCTTGCGGGTGGACACGCCGCACACGTACATCTCCTGCACGATGGCGGCCACCGAGGTGTCGACGCGCGACCATCGCGCGAGCATGCCCTCGGGGTAGTAGGTGCCGTGCCTGAGCTTGGGTATCTCGAGCTCCACGTCGCCCACGGCGGTCTTGAGCGACCTGGGGCGGTAGCCGTTGCGGCTGTTCTCCCTGCCGTCGCTGCGCTCGTTGCGGCTCGCGCCGCACATCTGCTGGGCCTCGGAGTCCATCAGCGCGTTCATCACGCCGCCCAGCACCCTGCACGCGAACTCGCGCGCGTCGCCGCACTCCTGCCAAAGCCTCGCCGCCTCGAGGGCCTCGTCGCGGCCGAGGCGCAGTACACTCTCTTCTTGGGGCATCGCCTTTCCTTCCATTCGTCACCTTCATTACTCCAACGACGAATTCTAGGCGGTGTCCCCTCCCTTTCAAGAAAGGGAAGAGGCGGGGCATGCCCCGCCTCTTACACCACATCTCTGCGCGCTACCCCCCCCCGATGGCGTAATTTGCCATCGGGGGCACTTTTTATGCCGATCGGGCGCTATCTGCGTTCCAAATAGGACGCTGAGGATGGCGCACGGCGCGCTCCAATGCTGAATACTCCCAAAAATGTACGTCGGGACATGACCCACCTGAGCAAAAGCGCTCAAGTTCGGTGTTCGGGGACGCCAACCGGTCCGCAATGCATGCAAGTCACAGCTCCGGCAACCGTTGAACGGGCAAAACCTACCGTTCACCCCATGGTTGTTAGGTGAACGTTCACCTTTTGAGTCGTAATGGATTAGTATGGTGAACGTTCACCTAAAGGATAACGAGCGCGCCGTGCGCCCGCGTTGCCAGCAAAGGGGCTGTTTGATGAAAAACTTTATGGACGATCAGGATTTCCTGCTGAGCACCAAGACCGGTGAGGAGCTGTTCCACAACTTTGCCGAGGGCATGCCCATCGTCGACTATCACTGCCACATTTCTCCCAAGGAGATTTGGGAGGACAAGCGTTTCGAGAACATCACCGAGGTTTGGCTGGGCGGCGACCACTACAAGTGGCGCCTGATGCGCGCCAACGGCGTCGACGAGCGTTTTATCACTGGCGACGCCCCTGCTCGCGAGAAGTTCCAAAAGTGGGCCGAGACCCTGGGTCGCTGCGTTGGCAACCCCGTCTTTGAGTGGAGCCACCTGGAGCTTAAGCGCTACTTTGGCTACGAGGGCGTCCTCAATGGCAAGACTGCCCAGGAGGTCTGGGACCTTGCCAACGCCAAGCTCGCTGAGGCTAGCTTTACCTGCCGCAACCTGATCAAGCAGTCCAACGTCCGCATGATCTGCACTACCGACGACCCCGCCGACAGCTTTGAGTGGCACAAGAAGATTGCCGCCGACGACAGCTTTGACGTTCAGATCGTTCCCGCCATGCGCCCCGATGCCGCTTTGCGCATCGAGCGCGGCCAGGAGTTTGCCGACTACTGCAAGCACCTTTCCGAGGTTGCCGGCGTTGAGGTCAGCGACTTTGAGGGCATGAAGGCTGCCATTTCCAAGCGCTACGACGTTGCTCACGAGCTGGGCTGCCGCGCCTCCGACCACGCACTCGACTACGTTATGTACGTCCCGGCTACCGCCGACGAGATCGAGGCTATCTTTGCCAAGGGTCTGGCTGCCGAGCCGCTTACCGAGGAAGAGGTCCTCAAGTACAAGACTGCCTTTATGCAGTTCGTTGCCGGCGAGTATGTCCGTCTGGGCTGGGCCATGCAGCTGCACTTTGGCTGCAAGCGCGACAACAACCGCGCCATGTTCGCCAAACTCGGTCCCGACACCGGCTACGACTGCATCTCCAACTACACGCCGTCCGACCAGCTCGCCGATTTCCTCAACTCCATCCAGGAGACCTGCGGCCTGCCCAAGACCATCCTGTACAGCCTGAACCCCATCGATAACACCATGATCGATACCGTCATGGGCTGCTTCCAGGAGGCTCCGACTGCCGGTAAGATCCAGAACGGCTCCGCCTGGTGGTTCAACGACAACGAGGTCGGCATGCGCGAGCAGCTTACGGCTCTGGCTAACGAGGGCGTGTTGGGCAACTTTGTGGGCATGCTTACCGATTCCCGCTCCTTCCTGTCCTATCCGCGCCACGAGTACTTCCGTCGCGTGCTGTGCAGCGTGATCGGCGAGTGGGTCGAGCAGGGCAAGTACCCGGCCGACATGGAGCTGCTGGGCGAGGTTGTGCGCGACATCAGCTACAACAATGCGGTCCGCTACTTTGGCTTTGACCTGGACACCGTCGAGGCCTAAGCCCGCATCGAATCACATCGAACACGGGAGCGCCGTTGCCACACACGGCGCCCCCGTTTTGCTTGCACGCTAACAGCTATCTAAGGAGAGACACAGATGGAGAACATCAGCTACGATGCGCTCGAGAAGATCGGCTACAAGGGCTATCTGCTGCCCAAGGACGCTCCCGAGAAGGTTCTACAGTTTGGCGAGGGCAATTTCCTGCGCGCCTTCGTCGACCGTTTCTTTGACATGGGCAACGAGGCCACCGGCTGGAACGGCAAGGTCGTCATGGTGCAGCCCATCAGCGGTGCCTTTGGCTTTGCCGACGGCATCAATGCCCAGGACGACCTGTACACCGTGCTGGTGCGCGGCAAGGAGAACGGCAACACGGTTGACGAGTCCCGCGTGATCAGCGCCTGCAGCCGCTGCCTTAACCCGTATCGTGAGGACGACTACCGCGCCATGATGGAGGTCGCTGTCTCCGACGACCTAGAGATTATCGTCTCCAACACCACCGAGGCCGGTATCGCCTATGACCCGTCCTGCAAGGCCGACGACATGCCACCTGCGAGCTTCCCCGCCAAGCTTGCCCAGGTGCTCCACACCCGCTGGGCTGCCGGTAAGCCGGGCGTCATCGTCCTCGCCTGCGAGCTCATCGATCACAACGGCGAGGAGTTGCTGCGCATCATGAACCAGTATGTGAGCGACTGGGGCTGGGAGGACGAGTTTGCGCAGTGGATGGCCAACGACTGCACCGTCTGCACCACGCTCGTCGACACCATCGTACCGGGCCGTATCCGCGACGCATCCGAGGCCGCCGCGGTGGCTGAGCGTCTGGGCTACGAGGATCCCTTCCTGGCCGTGCGCGAGCCCTTTCAGATGTGGGGCATCCAGGGTGACGAGTCGCTTGCCGAGAAGCTTCCCTTTGTGAAGGCTGGTCTTCCGGGTGTCTTTGTGACTCCCGACGTCACCCCGTACAAAAAGCGCAAGGTCCGCATCCTCAACGGTGCCCACACCGCCTTCGTTCCGGGTTCCTGGGTTGCCGGCTTTGATATCGTGCGCGACTGCATGCATGACGAGACCATTCGCGGCTTCATGAACACCATGCTCTACGACGAGGTCATTCCGACGCTTGCCGCCGACTTGGATGTCGAGGACTGCAAGGCCTTTGCCGCCGCCGTCGAAAACCGCTTCGACAACCCGTTTATTGATCATGCGCTGCTCTCCATCTGCCTCAACTCCACGGCTAAGTGGCGCGCTCGCGACCTGCCCACACTCAAGGACTACGTTGCCGAGACCGGCAACCTGCCCAAGTGCCTGGCGACGAGCCTCGCTACGCTCATCTCCTTCTACACGCAGGAGCTCGTGTCCCGCGAGGGCGACGGCCTGCACCTGCGTCGCTCCGACGGCACCGAGTACACCGCTCAGGACGACGCCTTCGTGCTCGACTTCTACGCCGCCCATGCCGGCGCCGACGATGCCCAGCTGGTGCACGACGTGCTCACCAACGAGCAGATGTGGGGCGAGGACCTTACGCAAATCGCAGGTCTTGAGGAGTTTGTCGTCAGCGCGCTCGCTGTCGTGCGTGCCGAGGGCGCCAAGCAGGCCTTCGCCAACGCTCAGGCGTAAATTTCCGGCGCAGACGCGGGCGCGGGACGGCGTGCCCGCGTCTCGACTTCTGCTCAACCTGTAGGGTTAGGACCATTTGTAATGAATACTATCCAGATCAATCCGGCCGATAACGTGATCGTTGCGCTGTCGCCGCTTGCCAAGGGCACTGCCGTCGCGGTTCCCGGGGTGGGCGAGGTCGTGGCCGTGGAGGATATTCCGCAGGGCCATAAGATGGCGGTGCGCGCGATTGCCGCAGGGGAGGACGTCATCAAGTACGGCCTTCCTATCGGCCATGTGACGGGCGATGTCCAGCCCGGTCAGTGGCTCCACACGCACAATGTGAAGACCAACCTTTCGGGCGAGGTCGAGTACGCCTACAACCCCACGCATCCGGTCGTGGATCCCGTTGAGCCTGAGACCTTTATGGGCTTCCGCCGCGCCGACGGTCGTGCCGCGACGCGTAATGAGCTGTGGATCATCCCCACGGTCGGCTGTGTCAACGAAGTCGCCCGTGCCATGTGTGAGCAGGCCCAGGATCTGGTCGATGGCTCGCTGGAGGGTGTTTACTACTTCCCGCATCCCTTTGGCTGCTCGCAGACCGGCGCCGACCATGCCCAGACGCGTCGTCTGCTGGTGGCGCTCTCGCGTCATCCTAATGCGGCCGGCGTGCTGTTCCTGTCGCTCGGTTGCGAGAACTGCACACACCAGCAGGTGCTCGACGAGCTCGGTGACTTCGATCACGAGCGCGTTCGCTTTCTCACCTGCCAGGATGTAGCCGACGAGCAAATCGAGGGTCACAAGATTCTGGCCGAGCTGGCAGACCTGGCAAAGCAGTCCAAGCGCGAGCCCATTCCGGCCTCCGAGCTGGTCATTGGTCTTAAGTGTGGCGGCTCCGACGGTCTTTCGGGCATTACCGCCAACCCCACGATCGGTCGCGTGAGCGATATGGTCGTCGCCCGTGGCGGCACGTCGGTGCTTACCGAGGTGCCCGAGATGTTTGGCGCGGAGAGCATCCTGCTCGACCGTTGCGAGAATGAGCAGGTCTTTAACGCTGCCTCCGACATGCTCAATGGATTTAAGGACTACTTTATTAGCCACGGCGAGGTCGTTTATGAGAACCCGAGTCCCGGCAACAAGGACGGCGGTATTACCACGCTCGAGGACAAGAGCTGCGGCTGCGTGCAAAAGGGCGGATCTGCCCCCATCGTCGACGTGCTGCCGTATGCCGGCCAGGCAAATAAACACGGCCTGAACATGCTGTGCGGTCCGGGCAACGACATGGTATCCACCACGGCGTTGACGGCTGCCGGCTGCCACGTGATTCTGTTCTCGACCGGCCGCGGCACACCGTTTGGCGCGCCGGCGCCTACCCTCAAGGTGTTCACCAATCAGCGTTTGTGCGACCACAAGGCCAACTGGATGGACTTTAACGCTGGCGTGATTGCCACGGGTGAGCGTACGCTCGACGAGGCTGCCCACGATCTGTACCAGCTGGTGCTGGAGACGGCGAGCGGTAAGCTCACGAGTGCTGAGCGCCGTGGCTGTCACGAGATCAGTATCTGGAAGGACGGCGTCTGCTTGTAGCGGCAAGTGCGCCCAAGCATAGCAAGATGTCACCGGCCCCATCGGGAGTGTTCCCGGCGGGGCTTTTTCGTTTCGTGGTTAAGTGAATATGTTGGAAAATCTGATAAACGTTCACCTATCTCATGGCTGTCCAGCATGGCACCCTTACCAGCAGAAAATAGGTGTGAGGATCTCAATTGTGTCCGTTCAGCGGTAAAAATCGACCGTTCAAGGATATTATTCAAGTGAACGTTCACCTGTCATAAGCAATCGCGCATAATCTAACTAAACGTTCACCCTGAACGCTGGGCAGACAGATGTCAGTGTGGACTCCAATGTCTTGCTGCAAGACAATCGAGAAAAGAGAGGGAGCTCGATGACTAATAAGATCGGAAAAAAGCGTAAGATCACATTCTGGACGCGCTTGGGCTTTGGTATGGGCGGTATGCTCAATTCCGGTGCCCTGACCTTTACGCACAGCTACATGGTGCTGTTCCTGTCCACGGAGTGTGGCCTGTCCGCAGGCGAGGCTGCACTGATCAGCTCGTTTGCCATCTATGTCAACGCTATTCTTTGCCCGCTGATGGGCTTTGTGGCCGATAACTTCTATGCCACCAAGATTGGCCGCATCTTTGGTCGTCGTCGTTTCTGGATCTTGCTGGCCATCCCGATGATGATCGCCGAGCCGCTCATCTTCGTGGCTACGCCGTTTGGCTTCCCGTACTACTTTGTGCTGTACCTGATCTACAACGTCGCGTATACGTTCTGCACCGCCAACCTGTCGCCGCTTACCATCGAGATGACCGATGACTTCAAGGAGCGTACGTACCTCACCGGCTACAAGCATCTCTTTGGTAACGCCGCCGGCTTCCTGATGGCTGCACTTGTGGGCTTCGGCTTTGGCACCTTCGGCGAGACCAACCCGTTCAGCTACTTCATCATCGCTACGATCAACGCTTCGGTCATGGCAATCTCGCTGCTCTGCGTGTACCTGTCCACGTGGGAGCACACCCCCGAGGAGGTCGCTCAGGAGAAGATCGAGAGCGTCGGCGAGGGTATCAAGAAGTTCTTCATCGACGTAATCTCCACCTTCCGCAACAAGTCCTTCCGCAAGGTCCTGTACGCACAGGTCTCCACGAAGCTCGCTGCTGCCTGCTGGTCTGCCTGCCTGTCCTTCTTCATCGTCTACTGCCTGCAGATTCCTAAGTCCTACGAGTCCGTGATGGAGATGCCTGGCAAGGTCGTCGCTATCGTCTGCACCGCCATCTGGGTCGCTCTCATGGCCAAGAAGGGCTTCCACAAGTCTTGGTACCTGGCCAACGTCGGTTGCGCTGCGTGCATCATCGCCTACAACTACTTCGCCTTTGGTCAGATCAATGGCACCTCCACGGTCGCCATCGCCATGATCGCCTACCCCATCATCTTCGCCATCTGGAAGTTCTTCTACGTCGGCTTCCAGTACCTGCCCGATGTTCTGCTCAACTACATCCCCGATGTCGATGAGCTCATCACCCTGCGTCGTCGCGAGGGCATCTACAGCTCCGCGCAGCAGCTCTGCCAGCAGATCGCCCAGGCTATCGCCGTCAACGTGTGGGCTATCGTCCTTGCTGCCTCCGGCTTCATTCAGACCGCCGGCAATAGCGACGCCGTGACCCAGCCCGCTACCGTGCCTCTGTATATCTGCGGCTACATGATCATCGGCTGCGCCGGCTTCTTCCTGCTTGCGGCCGTCCTTGCCCGCGGCATCAAGATCGACAAGGAGCAGTGCGACGTCCTTTGCGACGAGATTCACCGAGTCAAGGAGGGTGGCAAGATGGCCGACGTCAAGCCCGAGGTCAAGGCGCTTTGCGAGGAGCTCTCCGGCTTTAAGTACGAGGACTGCTTTGCCCACAACAACGTTGGCTTCCAGGACGGTAGCGTAACTCCCGCCGAGTAAGGCCGACATATCGTCCAAATCACAGGGCCGTGCCACCGGAATTCCGCCGGCAGGCACGGCCCTTTTTCAACAGCGTACAATTTGCCTTTAGAGCATCTTTTTGAGGGAGAAACCCATGGAGACGAACGTTATCTGGCGCAACGCGCGCGCGGCGGTTATCGAGCTTGACGACGGAGGTTACTTTACCTGCGCCGATACGTGGGAGATCTTTGTCAACGACGAGCCCGCCGGTACCACGAATACGGTCGAGACCTATGTCGACGGCCTGACCCCCGGCAAGCGCAACCTGGTCCGTTTTGTCTGTGGCGAGCGTGAGCTGAGCGTAGGTGTCACCACGCCGGCTGAGCCCTTTACCATCAACGTTCGCGACTGTGGCGCCAAGGGCGATGCCGAGCATGATGACACCACCAACATCCAGGCTGCCATCATGGCCTGCCCCAAGGGTGGCCGCGTGCTGATCCCCGCCGGTAGTTATCGCATCAAGTCTCTCTTCCTTAAGAGCAATATCAACATCGAGCTCGCCGAGGGAGCGGTGCTGCTGGCCCGCCACGATCGTGCCGCGCTTGCCTACATTCCGGGAACGGTCACGGGCAACGAGGGCGCCGGTTATGCCGGTACCGATATGCTGCCCCTGGGCCGCTGGGAGGGGGAGAGCTTCTCGACCTACTGTTCTACCTTTACGGGTCTGGGCGTGCACGACGTGTGCATCTATGGTCGCGGCGCGATTGACGGTCAGACCGATTTTGCCGAGGACAACTGGTGGAACAAGGACTTTAAGAACATCTTTCGCCCGGAGGAGGGCCGCGAGGTCGCCCGTCCGCGCATGATCTTCCTGTCCGAGTGCCAAAACGTGAGCCTTGCCGGCTTCACCGTCCGCAACAGCCCGGCGTGGAACATCCACCCCATCCTGTGCGAGCACGTCGATGCGCTCTGCCTGTCCATCGAGGGCCCCAAGAACTCCCACAACACCGACGGTTTCGATCCCGAGAGCTGCGGCTTTGTCCGCATCCTTGGCTGTCAGTTCTCGGTGGGTGACGACTGCATCGCCATCAAGAGCGGCAAGCTGGGCATTGAGCCCGAGCTTCGTCCCGCCACACACGACGTGCTGATCTCTCACTGCTACATGCACGATGGTCACGGCGCCGTGGTCCTGGGTTCAGAGGCTGCCGGCGGCATCAAGGACCTTACCGTGAGCAAGTGCCTCTTTGAGCGCACCGACCGCGGCCTGCGCGTCAAGACCCGCCGCGGGCGCGGCAAGGACGCCGTTAACGAGGGCATCACCTTCGAGCACATTCGTATGGACGAGGTGCTTACGCCCTTCGTGGTCAACTCGTTCTACTTCTGCGACAAGGACGGCAAGACCGACTACGTGCAGTCTCGCGAGGCACTGCCCGTCGACGACCGCACACCTGGCTTTGGTGCCACGACGTTTTGTGATATCGAGGCTACTAACTGCCACGCGGCTGCTGCTTACATCACGGGCCTGCCCGAGAGCAAAGTGACGCGCCTGACGTTCCAGGATGTCCACGTGACCTTCGCGCCGGATGCCGAGCCCTTTGTCCCGGCCATGGCCTGCGGCGTTGAGCCCATGGTGCGCCAGGGCATCATCGCGCAAAACGTCAAGGTACTCGACCTGCAAAATGTGGTGATCGAGGGCCAGGACGGCGAGGAACTGCAGCTCCAGAACGTCGACAAGGTTATCCGTGCGTAGGCGTTTGCTCCTAAACAATTACATTCGGTATGTCGTGGCGCGCGATGGGCAGGGCCTTCCCGACCCATTGCGCGAACTTTTTATATGCCGAAACTGCAACGTAGACGGTCTACGACGAAAGGACGCGGTGACTGATGATGAGTGAGAGACGATTTTTTGAGGTTTCGCCCGAGCGTGCGGGGGCATATCACAGTATCTCTAAGGCCTTGGAGGCAATTGACGAATCCTGTCCGAATGACGGACGGCCGGTGACAATCCATATCGAGCCGGGTGAGTACCGCGAACGGGTCGAGATTCATCGCCCGCATGTGACGATTGAGGGAGAGACGGCCGACAGCGTGCGTATCGTGGGCAGCCTGGGTGCCAAGATGCCTTCGGAGGACGGCTCGGGCGTCGACGGCACGCTCGGCACGTTTAGGACCTATACCGTTTTGGTCGATGCCGACGACGTACGGCTCGAGAACCTCACGATCGAAAACGATGCGGGCGATGGGCGCGAGGTCGGTCAAGCGATTGCCCTGTATGCTGATGGCGACCGTCTGGTTGTCGATGCCTGCTGCATTAAGGGACACCAAGACACGCTGTTTTTGGGTCCGCTGCCGCCGCATGAGGCCAAACCGGGCGGGTTTATAGGACCCAAACAGTATGCGCCGCGCCGGGTGGGGCGCCAGTATTTTCGACGTTGCCGGATCGAGGGCGATGTCGACTTTATCTTTGGCGGCGCGCGTGCCTACTTTGAGGGGTGCGAGATTCGCTCGCTCAACCGCGATATGGACGTGAACGGCTACGTGACGGCGGCGTCGACGCCCGAAGGCGAGCCGCACGGCTTTGTGTTCCACGGCTGTTCGTTTACAGCTCCGGATGGCGTGGCGCCGGATTCGGTCTACCTGGGTCGTCCTTGGCGCGAATGGGCGCAAACTGTGCTGATCGATTGCTGGCTGGGGCGACATATCAAGCGCGAAGGCTGGTGGGATTGGAATAAGCCGGCGGCACACAACTGCGTGCAGTATGCTGGCGCGATTCTGCATGGGCCGGCGGGTGATACTACCGGCTGGGTGCCGTGGGCGAATGAACTCGATGTGATGGCTGCCGCCGGGTACGCTCGCGAGCAGGTGCTTGCCGGTGGGGATGGCTGGGATCCCGAGGGCGGCGACGGTGATGCGGTTGAGACGGCTGAACTGTCTGCCAACGGCCGCACCGTGCACATCGAGACGTACTGCGAAGACGAACCTGCGCTGCGTGCCCGGCTGAAGCGCGAGGGGCGTTCGGCTGCTTTTACGGGCAAGACTCCTGCAGATTTTGAGGCATGGAAGATTGCGACCAGGACTCGTCTGTACGATGTTTTGGGCCTTTCGCTTATGGACCGCGTCCCGATTGAGATTCGTGAGCTCAGCCGCGTGCGGGTTGCCGGCGGCATCGTGCGCACCCATGCGATGTTGCAGGTCGAGCGCGATGTTTGGATGCCGTTCTACCTGCTCGAGCCGCAGTCGCCTAAGCTCGATGCACACGGCCGCAAGTGTTGCTATATCTGCCCGCATGGCCATCAGGGAGCAGGCGCCGCAAGTGTTGCGGGCGTGACGGGCGTGCCGGCGGTCGATGATGCTGTGCGTAAGTTCAATTACGACTACGGTCTGCGTTTGGCGCGTATGGGTTACGTGACCGTCTGCCCCGACGCACGCGGTTGGGGATACCGTCGTGACTGGAAGGGCCAGGGCGATGACGAGAACAGCTTTCTGCGCGGCACGTGCCTAAACCAGGCGCGCATGGCCGAGCCGCTGGGACTTACCGTTGCGGGTCTCAACGCCTGGGATAACATGCGTCTGATCGATTACCTAGAGGCGCGCGGCGACATTGCCATGGACGACCTGGGCTGTTTTGGCTTTTCGGGCGGCGGATACATGACGCTGTATCTGGCGGCGCTCGACCCACGCGTATGTAAGACGTTTGTCTCGGGCTACCTGTACGGTGTCGATGATTCGCTGCTGCACCTCAACGGCAATTGCAGCTGCAACTACACACCCGGACTTTGGCGCTTGCTCGACATGGGCGATATTGCCTCGCTTATTGCGCCGCGCCCGTTGTTAGTGCAGAGCTGCGAAGAAGATCATCTGAACGGTTCGCGCGGGCTGAAAAATGTCGATGAACAGCTCGAGATCGTGCTCGATGCCTACAAGTTGCTGAGTCGCAGAGATGGCCTGCGGCACGAGGTGTGTCCGGGTGAACACCATCTGGGAGTGACACATCTTGTCGAGGATATCGAATGGCTCGATTCGCACGTTGCGAAATGCGACCGTGCATAGCCCCTCGGCATGCTGCAAATAAACGGTACGTACCTGTATGGCCGCCAATGGGCGGATGAGGAGAAGATTATGGAAACGAAGAACTTGAGTGAATCGACCATTTGCTGCTTTGGCGATTCGACCACATGGGGGGATAACGGATGCGGCGCAGGCGGCAACGACATCTCTTGGACTTCGCATCTGGGCGCGTTGCTGGGAGGTGCAGTCGTCGAGAACTTTGGCATCAAGGGTTCGCGTATCGCCATCAAGGCCGACCGCAGCGATTCATTTGTCGAGCGCTTGGACGGCATCGACGATGCGGCCGATGTCTATGTTGTCTTTGGCGGCGTTAACGACTTTAGCCGCAACGTGCCGCTTGGCGAGTTGGGCAGCACCGATGTGCATGAGTTCTATGGTGCGGTCGACTATCTGATCCGAACCATCACGGCGCGCTCACCTCAGGCAAAGCTCGTGTTTATGACGCCATGCAAGACGAGTGGTAAGCACGAGAAGGATATCCCGGCAAGCGACGAGCTCAACCACCTGGGGTTGACGCAGGCCGCCTACGTGCGAGCGATGCTTGAAGTCTGCGACCGCTACTCCGTGCCGGTGATTGACCTGTATGCGCAAAGCGGCATCAGCCCGTTTTTGCCGGAGCACCGCGAGCTCTATATGCCGGACGGTCTGCATTACAGTCCTGCCGGCTATGAGCGCCTGGCGCATCGCATCGCCGCGGGCTTAGCCGCCGTTTGCCGCTAAAAGTCTGCCGTTTGCGGGGAATATAGGGTTAACGTTCACCCTATATTCCCCGTTCGCGTTACACTAGGGGTAACGTTCACCTATCATTAACGTCAGAGGGGACAGCAATGGGTTGCAATCAAATCCTGGACCGTTATATCGAGCAGTTGATCGAAACCTCTACGCCGCAGGCGCCGGCTTGGAATATCGAAAAGATTCGTGCCGGTAAGGAGAACACCTGGAACTATATCGACGGCTGCATGATCAAGGCGCTCATCGAACTGTACGAGATCACGGGCGAGCAGCGCTACCTGACCTTTGCCGACGACTATATCGATTTCTTTGTCCAGGACGACGGCACCATCAAGCATTACAACCCGCAGGAGTACAACCTCGATAACGTCAATGCGGGCAAGACCCTCTACAAGCTCTATGACCTGGTGGGCAAGCCCAAGTATCGCGCCGCCATGGATACCATCTATCGTCAGCTCGAAACCCAGCCGCGTACCAAAGAGGGCGTGTTTTGGCACAAGGCCGTCTACCCCAACCAGATCTGGCTCGACGGCATGTATATGGCGCAGCCGTTCTACATGCAGTATGAGCTGAGCTTCCACAACCGTCGTGCCTGCTCGGACAGCTTCCATATGTTCCAGGTTGTGCATGACCTGATGCGCAACCCCCTCAACGGTCTGTACTATCACGCTTACGACGCGAGTCGCAAACAGTTCTGGTGCGACCCGGTCACCGGCCTTTCGGCTAACTTCTGGCTGCGCGCCGAGGGCTGGTTCGCCATGGCGCTCATCGACACGTGGGAGCTCATGCCGCCTTCGATGTCAGCCGAGAAGGACGAGATCCGCAAGATGTTCCACGATCTGATCGACGCCATGCTGCCGTATCAGGACGAGAAGACCGGCATGTGGCACCAGGTCATCAACCTGCCCAATATCGCCCCTAACTACCTAGAGGAGTCGGGCAGCGCCATCTTTGCCAACGCCATCATGAAGGGCGTGCGTCTGGGCGTGCTGGGCGAGCGTTACTATCAGTACGGCCGTCGCGCCTTCGATGGCATCTGCGAAACCTGCCTGTCCGAGTGTGACGGGCAGCTGGCGCTCGACAACATCTGCCTGGTTGCGGGCTTGGGAAACACCGCGCACCGCGAGGGCACGTTTGATTACTACATGAGCGAGCCCGTGGTCAAAAATGATGCAAAGGGTGTGGCGCCGCTGGTGCTTGCCTATATCGAGACCATGCATCACGACAAGCTGGCCGGTAAGCGCGATCCGCTCGCCCCCTCGGGCGTGTGCTCCATCGAGGACCCGTTTGGCGGATACACCCCGGGCATCAACGCTCATAAGGGATGTGAATAACGTGGGGGCTATTACTCCGGGCGTACGTTTGCACGACCTTCCGCAGGGGACCGTCGAGGAACGCATTCGTATGGCGGGAGAGCTGGGCTTTTCGTGCATTCAACTGCCGAGCAAGGTGCTCTACGCATCGATGGGGATCGATCGAGGCGGCCTGACCCGCGAGCTTGCCGACCATTTGCGTGCGGTGCTCGACGAGGCGGGCGTTTCGGTCGCCGTACTCGGCTGTTATAAGAATCTGGCGACGCCCGATCGACAACAGCTCATGGATAACATTGCCGAGTACGAGGCGTGCTTGAATTTTGCCCAGATGCTCGGCGGATGCCCGGTTGGCACCGAGACCGGTCGTCCCAATGCGCAGAACCGCGTCGCGGACGACCGCATGACCGACGAGGCACTCGATGCGTTTGCAGACGGACTTGCACACGTCTGCGATCGGGCCGAGGCTGTGGGCGGGCAAATACTGATCGAGCCCGGTTGGAACGAGACGGTTAATACGCCGGATCGCTGCCGTGAGGTGCTGGAGCGCGTCTCGAGCCCGTCGCTCGGCGTGATCTACGACCCAGTGTCGCTGCTGCACCCCAGCGTCGTTGACGAAGCGCAGGAAATCACAGCGCGCATGCTCTACTTATGCGGCAGTAAGATCCGCGTGCTGCACGCCAAGGATTTTGAGGTCGTTGATAACGAGGACGAAGCCGGTTGGTGCGACGGTACGGGTTCACGCCTGGTGTGCCACGGCGTGGGCGAGACGGGTCGCTATGACTTTGAGCCCGTGGTGGCCTGGGCTGCCGCCGCCTGCCCTGGGATTCCCTGCGTGGTCGAGAACAGCGTGCCGGCGACGGCGGCTGACTGCCTGGCGACACTCGAGCACATGTCCGCTCGCTGCGGGGCTCCGCATCGCGAGTTATAGCATTGGCTTTTGCCGTGTCGGCAGATTGAGATTACCTGTATGGGGGCGGCGGTGAAGGGTCTTTATCGTCGCCCCATTGGATTGCATTAAAAAGGGGAGTTGCGTGGCTATCCACATTGTCGAAGAGGCGAATCGTTGCCTAGGTTGTAAAAGGGCGTTCTGTCAGGTTAAGGGCTGCCCGGTTCAGACGCCTATTCCGCAGGTCATCGACCTGTTCAAACAGCGTCGTTTAGAAGAAGCGGGCGAGCTGCTGTTCCAGAACAATCCCATGAGCGCGGTCTGCTCCATGGTGTGCAACCATTCGGGCCAGTGCGAGGGTGCTTGCATCCAGGGCCGCAAGGGCACACCTGTGCATTTCTCGAGCATCGAGAACTATATCTCGACAGCGTATTTGGATCGTAAGGAGTGGACGCCCGCGTCGTCGTGCGGCAAACAGGTTGCTGTGGTCGGTTCCGGTCCCGCCGGTATTACCGTGGCCATTAAAATGGCCCAGCTGGGCTGTGCCGTCACGGTATTTGAACAGCGCCCCGAGATCGGCGGGGTGCTGGAATACGGTATCCCCGAGTTCCGCCTGCCCCGTGCGCTCGTGCAAAAGTATCGCCACGTGATGTGCTCGCTCGGCGTGCGTGTGCGCCCTTCGACCACCATCGGCGGCGCGTTGCACATCGATGACCTGCTGCGCGACGGCTACGA
This sequence comes from Collinsella sp. BG-O-102, assembly GCF_023656745.1. Taxonomy (GTDB): domain Bacteria; phylum Actinomycetota; class Coriobacteriia; order Coriobacteriales; family Coriobacteriaceae; genus Collinsella. The sequence goes on along the minus strand of NZ_JAMOKO010000002.1, from coordinate 103,803 downwards.
TGCGGTCTTTGTTGGTACCGGTACCTGGCGAGCTCGAAAGTTGGGTATTCCCGGCGAGTCGCGCGGCAACGTGCTGTTTGGCATCGATTATCTGGTCGATCCCGCGAGCGTGGCAATCGGGCAGAACGTGGCGGTTATCGGCGCCGGCAATGTGGCCATGGATGTTGCCCGTACGGCCCTGCGCTCGGGCGCTCGCAAGGTCACTGTGTATGCCCGCTCGCGCCATATCTCGGCCATCGACGACGAGGTCGAGCTGACCGAGCTTGACGGTGCCGAAATCGTGTGCGGCAAGGCGATTTGTGCCATCGACGATAACGGTCCGGTGTTTGAGACGGCTATCTTTGACGAGGACAACAACGTGGTGGGCTATGAGGAAGAGCTCGACCACGTGTCCGCCGACACGGTTGTGATTGCGGCGTCTCAAGTGCCCAAGGACAAGCTCGTGCTTACAACGGGCGGTCTGGAGACCGACCATCGCGGTCTGCTTTCGGTCGATGAGCACGGCATGACCACCGTGCCGGGCGTCTTTGCCGCCGGCGACGTGGTCAACGGCCCGCTCACCGTGGTCCATGCCGTGGCCGGTGCCAAGCTCGCCGTCGAAGGCATGACATCCTACCTGGGCCTCTAATCCATCCCACCCTTATCAGTTGCGGTGAAATACGGACTGTTTTGGCTGTCAAAGGCCTTATCTACTCCGTATTCCACCGCAACTTTTTGTTGGGTGGGCTAGAGACGCTGCATGCGGTACCCGACACCCATGTGCGTCTGAATCATCTTGGGGTGAGAGGGGTCTGCCTCGATCTTCTTGCGCAGGGTGCGCATGAACACGCGCAGGCTCGCCAGATCGCTGTCCCAGCTCGTGCCCCATATCTCGTGGGTGATGAAGGTGTGGGTGAGCACCTTGTCGACGTTTTTCGCCAGAAGGACGAGCAATTTGTACTCGGTTGGGGTGAGCGAGAGCTCGCGTCCGTCTTTCGTCGCGTATCCCGCGGCGTAGTCGATATGCAGCGGACCGTTGTCAAACGTGCTCGCTTCTGTCGACTCGCTCGACGCCATCGAGGAGCGCCTCAAATTCGCACGGACGCGCGCGAGCAACTCATCCACAGAAAAGGGCTTGGTGAGGTAGTCGTCTGCCCCTGCGTCAAGTGCTGCAATCTTGTCGGAATCTTCGGTGCGCGCCGAAATGACGATAATGGGGACTGCCGACCAGCTTCGGATCTTCGTGATGACCTCGATACCGTCAATGTCGGGAAGGCCGAGGTCGAGCATGATGAGGCTGGGGCCGTGCGACACCGCATCCATGATGGCGGCTTGGCCGTTGCAAACCTTGCTCACGACATAGCCGTGGAGGTCAAGCGCGGTCGAAACGAGGTTTTGAACGGTCGGGTCATCTTCGACCAGGAGGATGCGTGGCTTAGCGGCATTATTCATGAATCTCAATCTCCTCGGCGGGCAGGGTAAAACGGAAGACGGCCCCATGGGGGTGGTTGTCGCGAACTTCGATGACGCCGCCATGCGCCTCCACGATGGAGCGGCAGAGCGACAGGCCAAGGCCGATGCTTCGACGCGAATCCACGGGCCGCGTATTGCCTGAGGTGAAGAAGCGCTCAAAGATATGAGGCTTGTCGCAGTCTGCCACACCCGGCCCATCGTCTGCGACGTCCACCACGACGAACGCGCCCTCGCGACGTGCGCTGATGGTGACAGACGAGTCCTCGGGCGTGTATTTGAAGGCGTTCATGATGAGATTCGTAAGCACCTGCATGATGAGATGGACGTCGATGCGTACCAGCAGGATGTCGTCAGTGTGCTCGATGGTGACGGCACGTCCATGCGATGCTTGGGCGACATGGCTGAGGGCGGCCTCGATGACCTCGTCGATGAGCTCGGATGTTAAGTTGAGGCGAATGGTGCCGTCCTCGACGCGTGTGATGGCGAGGAGGTTCTCCACGGTATCGATAAGCCAGAGGGAGTCGTCGTAGATGGCATCGGCAAGATCGCAGCGTTGTTCGAGGCTGAGCTTCTCGTCGCTCTTCCGAAGGATTGCCGCAGATCCGGATATAGCCGTGAGGGGTGTCCTCAAATCGTGGCCGATGGAGCGTAAAAGGTTGGCGCGCAGCTGCTCGTTTTTCGCCAAGACCGCAGCCTCTTCGCGCTCTTGCGCCGCCCGGTCGCTTTCGAGCGCCAAGGCGCATTCACCTACGATAGATAGGACGATCGAATGCTCGAAGGCTTCGATCTCGCGCCCCTCCAGGGCGATGCCGATGACACCGAATACCTTGTCGCCGGTGCGAACCGCGAGGTAGAGACAGCGCGCCTCAGGCAGGGTCCGCGTGCTTGCGCCCGCGCGCTTGTTGTTGGTGTAGGTCCAGGTTGCAACGGCGCGCTCGTAGTCGGTGAGCAGCGACGCGGATCGGTTTTCGGTGCCAGCGGACTCATAGAGCGCCTTGCCGAGCGTGCCGTGTTCGGCGGGGTAGAAGACCACGTCGAGTTTTAGCAGTTTGACGAGTTGGTTCATGGCGACGCGGGCGCACTCCTCCGCGCTATGGGCTTGCTGCAAGAGCTGGTTCGTTTCGAGGAGTACGCGCGTTTTGAATGCGTTCTCGGCGGATGTACGGGCGTTGTCGGCGATGCGCGCAGTTAACTCGCCGGCGACCATAGCGGTGGCGAACATGATGCCGAACGTGACCAGATAGCTTCGGTCGTAGCTGGCGAGCGAAAACAGAGGCGTGACAAAGCAGAAGTTGTAAAGCACTACAGAGAGCACGCTCGATACGATCGTGCAGATACGCCCCGTCGTGGTGACGGCGGTCAGCAGGGCCGTGAAGATATAGAGGGATATGATGCTGGAGTCGGCAAATCCCAGATGGCGGAAAGCCGTGCCGATCGCCGTGGCGGCAAGAGAGAGGGCCAGCGTGCGAAGCACGTTTCGGCTGCTGGGCGGCTGCAGGGCGAGCGCATGGCGGCGTCCTTTGGGTCGGGAGGGCGGAGTCGACTGTTCTGGAATGATGTAAATGTCGAGGTTCGGGGCGAATGTTATGAGCTGTTCTACGAGAGATTTGCGGCCGAAGAGGGCCTGACGGACGCTGCTGCGCTCGCCCGTGCGCCCCATGACGATCTTCGAAATACCCGACAGGCGCGCGAACTCGGAGATCTGAAACGCGATGTCGTCGCCATAGACGGTTTCCATATGTGCTCCGAGCTGCTCGGCTAGGGCGATATTGGCTGCAAGCTTGGCGCGCTCATCATCGCTCATGGCTTGCGTGCGCGGGCTCTCTACGAACAGGGCGACGAGTTCGCTGCGAAACGCTTTCGCCATGCGTGCGGCGGCACGGATGATGCGGGGATTGGTCGGCGCCGGGGAGACACAGACTAAGATACGCTCCCTGGTGTAGTAGTCACGGTTTCCCAGCACGCGTGCGGCGTCTGTGAGGTGACCGGTGCGATCGGCGCAGCGGCGCAGCGCGATTTCTCGGAGTGCGGTGAGGTTCTCGACGGTAAAAAAATGCTGTTGCGCTCGGTCGGCTTGTGCGGGACGGTAGACGAGGCCGGCGCGAAGGCGCTCAAGTAGGTCTTCGGGCTCTATGTCGACGAGCTCGACCTGGTCGGCATCATCGAAGATACGGTCGGGGATTCGTTCGCTCACGACAACGCCGGTGATGGATGCAACCATGTCGTTTAGGCTCTCGATATGCTGAACGTTCACGGTCGTATAGACGTCGATGCCCGCATGTAGAAGTTCCTCGACGTCTTGATAGCGTTTGTCGTGGCGAGACCCCGGCGCATTCGTATGGGCGAGCTCGTCGACAAGGATGAGCTGAGGGGCGCGCTCGATAGCCGCATCTAGATCGAACTCGCTGAGCGCAATGCCGTTGTGCTCGATGAGTTTACAGGGCACGTTCTCAAGCCCTTGTGCAAGATGGGCAGTTGCCGGACGTTCGTGCGGCTCGATGTATCCCGCGACGACGTCGACACCTCGCCGCTTGGCGGCGTGGGCGGCTTGAAGCATTGCATAGGTTTTGCCTGTACCAGCAGCGTAGCCAAAGAAAATTTTGAGGTGTCCCCGGCTGGTTCGAGTGTCATCGGCGACCTCGTCTTTCTCAATTGCCTTGAGGATGAGGTCTGGATTGACGCGAGTGTCCGATGCGTCGCGCTGCATAGCGTAGCCTTTCTGAAGCGTTGTCCATGCGTGCATACGCGGTGAAGACACCACTGTATGCTCGCGAGGTCGAGTATAGGCGCACTGCAGCTGCAATAGTGCTTTCTACCTGCATCTTTACGGCATCTTAAGGACGTGAGCCCCGGCCCTCACGCCTCTTTAATCCCTAGAAGCGTTTACTGTCCCCAGACGCTTGCGAGGGCAGGCGTCCGAGACATCGGACCGCGTGTGAAAGGGGCGGTAAATGGACATCCTCATTCCCATCATCGGAGTCGTCTGCATTGGACTTCTTATCTATTACATCTACATTCTGATGAGGAGTGATTCGTAAACTATGGACGCTGCGATTCAGTACATCTTGTACTTTGCCGTACTCGTCGTCCTGGCCGTTCCGCTCGGTCGGTTCATGGCCCATATCATGGATGGTGAGCATACGTTCCTGTCGCCTGTGATTGCTCCTGTGGAGCGTGGCGTCTATCGTCTGCTTCGCATCGACGCGGCAGAACAGATGGGGTGTAGGCGCTATCTGGCGAGCGTGCTGGTCTTTTCGGGGATCGGCCTCGTGACTCTTGTGGCACTCCAGGCGCTTCAGTCCTTCTTGCCAGGCAATCCCCAGCACCTGCCGGGTGTGTCATGGGACCTGTCGTTCAATACGGCTGCTTCCTTCATAACCAACACCAACTGGCAGTCCTACTCCGGTGAGACCACCCTGTCCTACCTTGTGCAGTTCATGGGTCTCACTGTGCAGAACTTCGTTTCCGCTGGCACCGGTATCGCGGTCATGTTCGCGCTGATCCGCGGCTTCCGTCAGGTCAAGGAGCAGGGTCTGGGTTCCTTCTGGGTCGACCTCACCCGCACCGTCCTGTATGTGCTCATTCCGCTGAACCTCGTGTTTGGCATCTGCCTGGCTGCCGGTGGCGTCATCTCCAACTTCCAGCCGGCTCAGAAGGCTGAGCTCGTAGAACCCGTCGCTGTTCAGCCTAATGCAGACGGCGGCTGGAGCGTCATCGACGGCGCCCAGATCGAGGGCGACACGGTCAAGGTCGACGGCAAGGTTGTCGAGGGCGCGCGCGTGGTCACCGAGCAGTTCCTGCCCCAGGGTCCCGCGGCTCCTCAGGTCGCCATCAAGCAGTCCGGCACCAACGGCGGCGGCTTCTTCGGCGTGAACTCCGCCCATCCGTATGAGAACCCCAGTGCCTTCACCAACATCATCGAGATGACCAGCCTGCTGCTGATTCCGGTCGCCTGCTGCTTCACCTTCGGCATCGGTGTCAAGAATGCCAGGCAGGGCAAGGCCATCTTCGCGGCGATGCTTATCCTGCTCGTGGTCTTTACCGGCATCATCGCCGTTAACGAGCATATGGGTACGCCGCAGCTGGCAGATGGCGGCGCGGTCAACATCGAGATGACCGATGGCCAGGCGGGCGGCAACATGGAGGGCAAGGAGAGCCGCTTTGGCATCGCCTCCTCTTCCACCTGGTCCGCTTTCACGACGGCTGCTTCCAACGGCTCGGTCAACTCCATGCACGACTCCTACACCCCGCTCGGCGGGTTTGTCCAGATGCTCCAGATAGCGCTGGGCGAGGTGGTGTTCGGCGGCGTGGGCTGCGGCCTGTACGGCATGATCGGCTTCGCCATCCTCACGGTGTTTATCGCCGGCCTTATGGTCGGCCGCACGCCCGAGTTCCTGGGCAAGAAGATCGAGCCGACCGAGATGCGCTGGGCGGTGGTTCTGTGTCTCGCCACCCCGTTCGCCATTCTGGTGAGCTCCGCTATCGCCTGCATGGTGCCCGGTCTTGTCGACCAACTCAACAACGGCGGGGCGCATGGCTTCTCCGAGGTCCTGTACACCCTTACTTCGGCTGGCGGCAACAACGGCTCCTCATTCGCCGGCATGAACTGCAACATCCCGTGGATCAACGTGCTGCTGGGTATCGAGATGCTGTTCGCGCGGTTCCTGCCGATTGTGGGCACGCTCGCCATCGCGGGCTCGCTGGCCGGGAAGGGCAAGGTCGCCGAGAGCGCCGGCACGCTTTCCACCACCAATGCCATGTTCGTGTTCCTGCTGGTATTCGTCGTTCTGCTGATTGGCGCCCTGAGTTTCTTCCCGGCGTTGGCGCTTGGTCCCGTTGCCGAATTCTTCCAGATGGTTGCGTAAAGGAGTCGCAGATTTATGGCTATGCAAAAAGACATGATGAGCCGCGCGGTGCGCGATTCATTTGCCAAGCTTGACCCCCGTGTCCAGGTCCAAAACCCGGTCATGTTCCTGGTGTGGCTGTCGGCCGCCATGACCTCCATTCTGGCCATCGCCTCTATTTTTGGGGTACAGGACGCCGACGTCCCCACGTACTATGTGATCGCCATTGCCGTCATTCTCTGGCTGACCGACCTCTTTTCAAATTTTGCCGAGGCACTTGCCGAGGGCCGCGGTAAGGCGCAGGCAGACTCCCTGCGCGCGGCGAAAAAGGACGTCGAGGCCCATCGCATCGAGTCCGTCGAGGATAAGGACCGCTTCGCGGTCGTTCCCGGTACCGAGCTCTCGCGCGGGGATCTGGTGGTCGTGCGCGCCGGCGAGCAGATTCCGGGAGACGGCGATGTCATCGAGGGTGCCGCCTCGGTTGATGAGTCGGCCATCACCGGCGAGTCTGCACCCGTGGTTCGCGAGGCTGGCGGCGACCGTTCTGCCGTCACTGGCGGCACCACCGTGCTTTCCGATTGGATTGTGGTGAAAATCACCAGCGAGCCTGGCCAGAGCTTCCTGGATAAGATGATCGCCATGGTCGAGGGCGCCGCCCGCAAGAAGACCCCCAACGAGGTCGCGCTCGAGATCTTTCTGGTTGCTCTGTCCGTCATCTTCATCCTCGTGACGCTCGCACTGTACTGCTACTCGAGTTTCTCTGCAGGGCTCAACGGTATGGCGAACCCCACCGCTGTGACCACGCTCGTTGCCTTGCTCGTCTGTCTGGCGCCCACCACCATTGGTGCGCTGCTGTCCGCCATTGGCATCGCCGGCATGAGCCGACTGAACGAGGCCAACGTACTGGCCATGTCCGGCCGCGCCATCGAGGCCGCCGGCGACGTCGACATCCTCATGCTCGATAAGACCGGTACCATCACCTTGGGCAACCGCCAAGCCGCTGAGTTCATTCCGGTCGACGGTGTCGATCCGGCAGAACTCGCCGATGCCGCGCAGCTGTCCTCTCTGGCGGATGAGACCCCCGAGGGCCGCTCCATCGTCGTGCTCGCCAAGGAGCAGTTTGGGCTGCGCGGCCGCACACTCGAGGATAAGGGCATGGAGTTCATCCCCTTCACCGCGGCGACCCGCATGTCCGGTGTGAACTACGCCGACAGCGAGATTCGCAAGGGTGCGGCCGATTCCGTTCGCGCTTATGTGGAGGCTGCCGGAGGAGTGTTCTCGAAGGAGTGCGACGAGGCCGTCGAACGCATTGCGAAGGTGGGTGGCACTCCGTTGGTCGTGGCAAAGGACCGACGTGTGCTGGGTGTCGTCTACCTTAAGGACATCATCAAGTCCGGCGTGAAGGAAAAGTTCGCCGATCTGCGCCGCATGGGTATCAAGACCATAATGGTGACGGGTGATAATCCGCTGACGGCCGCCGCCATCGCCGCCGAGGCCGGTGTGGACGACTTCCTGGCCGAAGCGACGCCCGAGGGCAAGCTCGATAAGATCCGCGCGTTCCAGCGTGAGGGCCATCTGGTCGCGATGACCGGCGACGGCACCAACGACGCGCCCGCTCTGGCTCAGGCCGACGTCGCCGTGGCCATGAACACGGGAACCCAGGCTGCCAAGGAGGCCGGCAACATGGTCGACCTCGACTCCAGCCCCACCAAGCTCATCGATATCGTGCGTATCGGCAAGCAACTGCTCATGACCCGCGGCTCGCTCACGACCTTCTCGGTTGCCAACGACGTCGCCAAGTATTTCGCCATCATCCCGGCGCTATTCTCGCCGATCTACCCCGGGTTGGACGCCCTCAACATCCTGGGGCTCACCAGCCCGTTGACTGCCGTGCTGTCCGCCATTATCTACAACGCGCTGGTCATCGTCGCGCTGATTCCTGCCGCCCTGAAAGGCGTGAAGTACCGCGAGCTTTCGTCCGGCCAGCTGCTGACCCACAACCTGCTGGTGTGGGGTCTGGGCGGTATCGTGGCGCCGTTCGTATTCATCAAGATTATCGACATGCTGCTGGCCTTGTTCGGCATTGGCATGATGTAGACGGAGGTATGTATGTTCAAAGGTATCGCATCGCGCGCACTCGGCGTGTTCGCGCTGTTTACCATCGTCTGCGGCCTGGGATACACGCTTGTGGTGACCGGCGTCGCGCAGCTTGCGTTTCCGTACCAGGCGAACGGATCGCTTATTACGGTCGACGACAAGGTTGTGGGTTCCGAACTCATCGGCCAGAACTTCGATGACGAAGCCCACATGTGGGGTCGTATCCAGAACGTGTCAATTGTCGAAGGCGAAGACGGCGAGCTCATGGCGTATGGTGCCCCGTCCAACCTGTCCCCGGCGAGTGAGGAGTATCGGCAGCTTGTGGACGCGCGCGTGAAGAAGATCCGCGCCGCCAACCCCGATGCCGATATGGACGCTGTGCCCGTCGACCTGGTGACGTGCTCGGGGTCCGGCCTCGACCCGGAGATCTCTCCGGATGCCGCCGAGTACCAGGTCCCGCGCCTTGCCAAGGCCACGGGCAAGAGCGAAGGTGAGGTGCGCGAGATCATCGCCCAGTGCACCAAAGGCCGATTCCTGGGCGTCTTCGGCGAGCCCACGGTCAACGTGCTCAAGGTGAACCTTATGCTGGACGGCGCGCTGTAGGTGAGGGAGTGGCGGATGAGGGCGTGACTGACTATCTGAGCCCTCAATTCCACCCCGCCCATCAGTTGCGGTGAAATACGGACTGTTTTGCCTGTCAAAAGCCTCATCTACTCCGTATTCCACCGCAACTTTTTTGTGAGGGTCGGGATTGAAGGTGGGGAGTGCGAGCGAGTGCGATTGCGGCGGATACTGATACGATAGGTACGTTAGCAACTGCCGCCCAGCGGCTCAAACGAAAGGAACCCTGTATGGAGTCCTCCGCCTATCCGATGCTCTTTAGCCCGATCAAGGTCGGTACGACCGAGGTCAAGAACCGCGTCTTTATGCCGCCGGTGTCCACCAACCTGGCCGATCATGGCTATGTGACCGACGATTTGGTCGATCATTACCGTGCCCGCGCCAAGGGCGGCGTGGGCCTGATCATCACCGAAGTCGTGACGGTCGAGCCCACCTATACCTATCTGCCGGGTGACATGTGCTGCTACGACGACACGTTTATTCCTGGCTGGGAAAAGCTCGCCGCGGCCGTCCACGAGTACGGTTGCAAAATCATGCCGCAGCTCTTCCACCCCGCCTACATGGCCTTTAACATTCCGGGCACGCCGCGCCTGATCGCTCCGTCCTTTGTGGGCCCGTCCTATGCCCGCGAGGCACCGCGCCCCATCACGGTCGACGAGATTCACGAGCTCACGCATCAGTTTGGCGACGCTGCCGTGCGTATGCAGAAGGCTGGCGTCGATGGCGTTGAAGTCCATGCGGCACACGCCCACGGCATGCTCGGCGGCTTTTTGACTCCGCTCTACAACAAGCGTACCGACGAGTATGGTGGCTCGCTCGACGCCCGTATGCGCTTCTTGCTCGAGGTCATCGCCGAGATTCGTGAGCGCTGCGGCAAGGACTTTATCATCGACGTCCGCATTTCGGGCGATGAGTACACCGATGGCGGCCTGACCCTCAACGACATGATCTACGTCTCGCGTCGCCTGGAGAAGGCCGGCGTCGACATGATTCATGTGTCGGGTGGTACCACCATCAAGCGCGGCTCCGCAATTCCCGCCGCCGGTACCCAGCAGGCCTCGCATGCCGCCTGCTCGCGCGAGATCAAAAAGCACGTCAACATTCCCGTCGCCACCGTCGGTCGCATTAACGAGGCCTGGATCGCCGAGGAGCTGATCGAGGACGGCGCTGCCGACATCTGCATGATGGGCCGCGCCAATCTGTGCGATGCCGAGTTCTGCAATAAGGCCGCTGCCGGCAACGCCGACGATATCCGCCCCTGCATTGGCTGCCTGCGCTGCCTGAACGGCATTATGTTTGGCAAGCGCATCTCCTGCACCGTCAACCCCGATGTTGAGCGCGACGAGGCCGGTTACGAGCCTGCCGCCGAGGCCAAGAACGTACTGGTTGTGGGCGCTGGTCCTGCGGGCATGGAGGCAGCCTACATTGCCGCCAAGCGCGGTCATAACGTGGTGCTCGTGGACAAACAGGACGAGCCGGGTGGCGAGATGCGCATCGCGGCCGTTCCGCCGGCAAAGCAGGAACTCACCCGCGTGATCAAGTATCAGTACCGTCGCCTGGCCGAGGTCGGCGTGAAGTGCGTATTTGGCACCGAGCTTACTGCCGAGGACATTCAGCGTGACTACGCCGGCTACGAGGTCGTCCTGGCCTATGGCGCCGAGCCCATCGCCCCGGCCTTCATGCAGGGATTTAAGCAGGTCATGACGGCTGACGACCTATTGGGCGGCAAGGCTTTCCCGGGCAAGAAGATTGTCATCGTGGGCGGCGGCACCGTCGGTTGCGAGACGGCCGACTACCTGGCCCCGTTGGTCAACGATCTGTCGCCGGCCAATCGCGACGTTACCGTCATCGAGATGACCAAGACGCTCGCCGCCAACGAGGGCGGCGCCGGTCGCGCGGTGCTCATCACGCGCATGCTCTCCAAGGGCGTTCACGTGCTGACCGAGGCCAAGGTGACCGAGATTACCGAGGATGCCATCAGCTACGAAAAGGACGGCGAGATCCACACCATCGCCGATGCCGATACGCTGGTACTTGCCATGGGCTATCGTCCCAATACCAAGTTGGCCGACGACCTTGCTGCAGCCGGCGTTACCACCCACGTGTTGGGCGATGCCAACAAGTGCGGCAACATCCGCGACGCCATCGGCGACGGCTACAAGATTGCCTGCGAGCTCTAGTTAATCCCTTGGCGCATGGGGCCTGTCCCCGCGGCGTCAGTCGGTAGATAGCAAAAAGCGGCGGTCGTCCCGTACGTGGGACGACCGCCGCTTGCGTTAGCTGCAATGAGTCGTGCGATTAGAGGCCCAGGATCTCCTTGACCTTGGCGATGATGGCCTCGTCGGTGGCGTTGGCAAAGAAGTACTCCTGGAAGTGTTCGCCGGCAAGTGCGCCCTTCACCAGGTCCTGATCGATCTCGCCCAGAACGTCGACGAGCGGACGCATAGTCACAGCGCGGACGCCGTCGAGGATTTTCTTGTTGCGCTGCTCGGGCTCAACACGCTCGGCAGGATAGCCGTTGCCCGAACCAAAGCCAAAGAGCTTCTCAAAGGTGTACTCGAGGTTGAGCTCCTGGCCCCAGCCGTTCTTGAGGGCGAAGGGCATGGCGACAGCGTTACCGTCGTTGACCTGGGCAAAGGTGTAGGCATCGAGCGGGTCGGCAACATGGCCGCACAGCACGCCGGGGAAGGAGTTGCAGGCGAGCATGGCGCCCTCGCCGGTGCCACAGCCGGTCACGACGTAGTCGGCAGCGCCGGAGTTGAGCAGCACGGCGGCCAGGATGCCGTTCTGCACATAGGTGAGGGGCTTGGAGTCGGCGTCGGCATACATGCCATAGTTAAAGACGGTGTGGCCCATGGGCTCGACAACCTTCTTAAGGGCAGCCTCGATCATAGGGTTCTTGGAGTTCTGAGAGTTTTCGTTGATCAGAGCGATCTTCATTGCGAATTACCTTTCTATTTCTAACTTGCGGTGAAATACGGACTGTTTTGCCTGATAGAAGCCAAAACCAATCCTTATCTCACCGCAACTCAAATGAAAAACGAGTGGATGAAACCTGATGTGGGCAGTTGCGGTGACGCTTATTGAGGCTGCTTTCCAATGTATGCGAGGATGCCGCCGTCGACGTAGAGGATGTGGCCGTTGACGAAGTTCGACGCGTCGGAAGCCAGGAACACGGCGGGGCCCTTCAGGTCCTCGGGCGTGCCCCAACGGGCGGCCGGCGTCTTGGCAATGATGAACTGGTCAAACGGATGGCGGCTTCCGTTAGGCTGCGTCTCGCGCAGCGGCGCGGTCTGCGGCGTGGCGATGTAGCCGGGCCCAATGCCGTTGCACTGGATGTTGGCCTCGCCAAACTCGGAGCAGATGTTCTTGGTGAGCATCTTCAGGCCGCCCTTGGCCGCGGCATAGCCGGCGATGGTCTCACGGCCCAGCTCACTCATCATCGAGCAGATGTTGATGATCTTGCCGTGGCCCTTGGCGATCATGCCGGGCAGACAGGCCTTGGACACGATAAACGGTGCGTTGAGGTCAATATCGACGACACGACGGAAGTCCTCGGCGCTCATGTCGAGCATCGGGGTGCGCTGAATGACGCCGGCGTTGTTGACCAGGATATCGGGCGTGGTACCAAAGTCGGCCTCGATCTTGGCGATGAGCTCGGCGACGACGGCCTCGTCGGTGACGTCTGCCACGTAACCATGGGCCTCAAAGCCCAGCTCGCGGTAGTGCTTCTCGGCCTCGGCGACCTTGTCGGCGTGACGTGCGTTAAAGGCGATCTTGGCGCCGGCCTCTCCGAGCGCCTCGGCAATGGCCATACCGATGCCATAGGTGGCGCCGGTTACGAGCGCGACCTTGCCATCCAGGCGGAAGCTGTCCATAAGATCAGACATAGCGATCCTTTCAAAAGAAACGTTCATCTATATAAGTCTTGCTTTTCATACAAGGTCAGTATAGGAGAAGAGGGGGAATTAAAAGTCAGATTCTCCTAAAATCAGGTGAACGTTCACTTTTAAAAGGTAAACGGTGATCTCGCCCTTGCCGCGCGGACGTTTATTCGCTCTGTTCCTGCGCGCCCTCCGCAATCATGTTGCGGTTATACACCAGGTGCAGATACATCGCGTCGTGCGCGGCGGTGGGATTGCGCGAGGCGATGGCGTCGGCCACATCGCGGTGCGTGCGGATAGTTTCCTCGACGAGCTTTTTGCCAGTCACGTCGATAAAGAGGGGGACGGATGCCTTGAGCACGCCCATCAGGCGGGGAACGACGAGGTTTCCGGAGCTCTCGGCAATGGCATTGTGGAACGCGGTGTCGGCGGCGGAGTAATCCTCACCGGCCTCGGCCAGGCGCTCGGATTCGTCGCAGAGCTCTTCGATACAGACGACCTGATCGTTGGTTGCGTGCTCGGCCGCCATGCGTGCCATCTGCGGCTCGATCATAAAGCGCACCTCGAGTAGGTCGCGCGCCAGACGCTGCTTGTCGTCAATAAAGGTAAAGCCCAGCGGGTCGTCGGCAACGCCGGGGTTTGACGCCACATAGGTGCCCGAACCCTGCTTAATGCGCACGATATTGCGCGACTGCAGCAACTTCATGGCTTCGCGCACGGTGCTCCTGCCGGCGCCCAAGCGCTCGACCAGCACGGTTTCCTTAGGCAGGCGATCGCCTTGCTCAAGGTGTTCATCCAGAATCAATTGAATGATTTTCTCCGATATTTGCTCGGGGAGTCCCGATTCGCCGCGGGCCATAGCTATACCTTTCAATACAGAATTCATCTGAGCTATTTTAGCGCACCACGGATGCGATATTGGCCGATGGATTTGAGTCGGGCGGCTTAGATATACCGTTCGCAGCGCAAATACGACCGTTTACCAAATACATCAGATGTATTTCGGACAAATTTCAAAATGAAACATCAGACCATTCCAAAACACGCTATAGTCATCAGACGAATTCAAAAGGTCTGATGAATTGGAGGAAAGATGTCAGACCCAACGTTTATGGCTGATCCCACCAGGCTGGTCATCGCCGCCATCGTGGGCATCGCGCTGCTGCTTGCGCTCATCATCAAGTTCAAGCTGCACCCCGTGCTGTCGATGATGGTCTCGGCGCTCGTGATCGGTATCGGTGCCGGCATGCCGCTCGACATGGTGGCAGACACCGTCACCAAGGGCGTGGGCACCACGCTGCAAAACATCGCCTTGCTCATTGGCCTGGGATCGATGTTTGGCCAGATTTTGGAGGAGAGCGGCGGCGCCAAGAAGATCGCCCAGACCTTCATTGACACCTTTGGCCAGGGCCACTCCAGCTGGGCGCTGGGCATCACCGGTTTGGTCATCGGCACCACGGTGTTCTTTGAGGCCGGCGTGGTCGTTTTGATCCCGCTTGCCTTTAGCGTGGCATCGCAGACCAAAAAGTCGACGCTCTACTACGGCATCGCGCTGCTCGCGGGACTTGCCGCTGGCTATGCGTTTGTGCCGCCATCGGCCGGGTCGGTTTTGGTCGCCGGCACGCTCGGTGTCGACCTGGGCACCATGATTCTCGTCGGTATCCCCACCGCCTTCATCGCCATGGCGATTGCCGGCGTCATCTGGGGCCGCAACGTGGGCGGTCGCATTTTTACCGATGTTCCGGAGCACTTTACCTCTGCCGAGGGTGCGAGCGACGAAAAGGAGCTTCCCCCCTTTGGCATGGTGCTTGCCATCGTGCTCACGCCGCTTTGTCTGATTTTGCTGGGCACGTTGTCCTCTTATATCCCCATGCCCGCCGAGCTCGCCTCGATTCTCGCCTTCCTGGGCAAGCCGTTCGTCGCTTTGACGCTCGCCACGCTCGTCGCGATGTATCTGCTGGGCGCGCGCCGCGGCTACTCCGGCGCCGAGCTCAAGGCCCTGCTCGACCGTTCTCTTAAGCCCGTCGGCATGATCTTGCTGGTTATCGCCTGTGGCGGCGTCATTCGCTGGATGCTGCAAGACTGCGGCTTGGGCCAGGTTATCGGCCCCGTGCTCGAGGCCTCACCGCTGCCTTTGGTGGTCGTTGCCTTTTTGATTGCCGTCATGGTGCGCGCCTCTGTCGGCAGCTCCATCGTCTCTATGACCATGGCATCGGGCATTATGGCTGCCATGCCCGCGGTCGCTGGTGCTTCGGTGCTCATGCGTGCCGCTATCTGTCTTGCTATCTGCGGCGGTGCCACGGCCCTCTCGCACGTCAACGATGCCGGTTTTTGGATGTGCTCCTCGTTCCTGGAGATTGACGAGAAGACCACCCTCAAGTCCTGGACCGTTATGGAGACGCTCATCGGTCTTTCGGGTCTTGCCTGCGCCTTGGTGATTTCGTTCTTCGCCTAGTTCGCGTAGCTAAGCATCTTTTGCCGAGCACATCGCTCGGCAGCCACCTACACCAGATTTATTCACCAACGATTGGTACAACCGTTCAAACCAAAAGAGGAGAACATCATGGACGAGAAAACCAAGGCACAGATTCAGCAGGAGGCCGCCGACCTGGTTGCCAAGCTGCAGCCGCGTTCCGGCAAGTTTCGCACCATCAGCCCCGAGATGGACCCGCTGCGTCTGGGCTCCGGCTGGACGATCGAGGACCTGGACAAGCCGCAGGTCATCATCGAGTCGACCTTTGGCGATTCGCACCCGGGTTCTGCCGGCCTGTTCGAGCTGGTCGAGGAGGTGCGCGCTGGCGTTGCCGAGGCTGGCGGTCACGGTGCCCGTTACTTCTGCACCGATATCTGCGACGGCGAGGCCCAGGGCCACGACGGCATCAACTACTCGCTGCCCAGCCGCGACATGATCGCCAACATGATCGAGATCCACGCCAAGGCCACCCCGTTCGATGCCGGCGTCTTTGTCGCCAGCTGCGATAAGGGCCTGCCTGCGAACCTCATGGCCATGGGCCGCATCAACATCCCCTCCATCGTCGTTACCGGCGGTGTCATGGATGCCGGTCCCGATCTGTTGACCCTGGAGCAGCTCGGCGCGATTTCTGCCCGTTACGAGCGCGGCGAGATCTCCCGCGAGGAGCTTGAGTTTGCCAAGCACAACGCATGCCCCAGCTGCGGCGCCTGCTCCTTTATGGGCACCGCCTCGACCATGCAGGTTACCGCCGAGGCCCTGGGCCTTATGCTCCCCGGCACGGCTCTGCTGCCCGCCACCAGCTCCGACCTGCGCGAGTTCGCCCGCGAGGCCGGCCGTCAGTCCGTGTGGCTCTCCGAGCACAACCTGTGTCCGCGTGACATCGTGACCAAGGAATCCTTCGAGAACCTCATCATGGTCCACGGCGCCATCTCTGGTTCCACCAACTCCCTGCTGCACATCCCCGCAATCGCCCGTGAGTTTGGCATCGAGATGTCCGCCGACGACTTCGATCGTCTGCACCGTGGCGCCCACTACCTGCTCAACGTTCGTCCCGCAGGCGAGTGGCCGGCGCAGTTCTTCTATTATGCGGGCGGCGTGCCGCGCATCATGGAGGAGATCAAGTCGATGCTCCATCTCGACGTCATGACCGTCACCGGCAAGACTCTCGGCGAGAACCTCGAGGACCTCAAGAACAACGGCTACTACGAGAAGTGCGGCCGCTACCTGGAGAAGTGGAACCTCAAGCGCGAGGACATCATCCGTCCGTTCGACCAGGCTTTTGGTACCGATGGCTCCATCGCCATCCTTCACGGCAACCTTGCCCCCGAGGGTGCCGTCGTCAAGCACACCGTCGTTCCGCGTGAGATGTTCCAGGCTACGCTCAAGGCCCGTCCGTTCGACTGCGAGGAGGACGCCATTCACGCCGTCCTGACGCATGAGGTCAAGCCCGGCGATGCCGTTATCATTCGCTATGAGGGCCCCAAGGGTTCCGGAATGCCCGAGATGTTCTACACCACTGAGGCTATCGCCAGCGATCCCGAGCTGGGTGCGAGCATTGCCCTGATCACCGATGGCCGCTTCTCCGGCGCCTCCAAGGGCCCGGCTATCGGTCACGTTTCGCCCGAGGCTGCCGTGGGCGGCCCGATTGCCCTGATCGAGGAAGGCGACCTGATCCAGATCAACATTCCCGAGCGCTCGCTGTCCATCGTGGGCATCGCCGGCAAGAAGATGGAGCCGGCCGAGGTCGACGCCGTCCTGGCCGAGCGTCGAGCCGCTTGGAAGCCCAAGGCTAATCGCTATACCTCCGGCACGCTCAAGTTCTTTACCGAACATGCAGTTTCCGCCATTCAGGGTGGCTACATGGAGTAGCGCCCGGGCGCATCGATTCCCTCTCATAGATGCGTGACGCAAAGAGCCCCGAGTTCATACTGAACTGCCTCCCATTTCTTGGACACAAGAAATGGGAGGCAGTTCAGTATGAACTCGGGGCTCTTTGCGTCTAGATTGGGGACGCATAGCCGGACGAAAACAATTTGCGTCTGGTAATAAGCGTACGAAAGCGCAATTTACGTCTTAATTTCGGACGCAAATCAAGACGAAAACCGTTTACGTCTGCTTTAAATCCGTACGAAAACGGTTTTCACCTTGCAGGGCAGTTGCCGTTTCTACAGTTCAACTTCCAGTTCGGCTTTGTGTTCGTAGAGGTAGTCGCGCATGTAGGGGATGGCAAATGAGACCTTGCCGTACGAAGGAGCCTCGATAATCGATTCTCTTAACAGGCGGCTGCGGACGGAGCTCACCTGTTGAGGCGTTTTGTTTAGGGCATCGGCAACCATGCTGGTCGAGCTCGTCTGCCCCAAAGACGCCATGCTCAGCAGATAAGCGATGCACGTGGGCGGAATGCGCTGCAGCGCGGGCTCAATCACCATGGCGCAGAAGCGTTCGCGTGCCGTTGCAATGCCACGCTCGGCTTCTTCTTCTCCAATAATCGCTGTGTGCGCGCGTCTTGCCAACTGCCATGCGTAGTATCCAACGAGTTGGATCATGAAAGGATAGCCTTGCGTTGCCTCGGCAAGTTGGCCGGCAATACCTGGCTGCAACTCCATGCCAGACGCTTCAATGGTTTCCTCGAGGGAGTACGACACTTCGGTTACTGCCACAGCCTTCAGATCAAAGGGGAGGGCACGGCGCAAAAACGTAAGTGTCTTTCCGTTGATGATGCTTTCAATCATCGAAGGCAGCCCAGCAAAAACAAAGGCGATATCAAGGTCTTCGCCGATAACCTGCTGAATCGCAATGGAGAGCGTTCGGACCTCATCGAGCTCTGCGTCTTGAACCTCGTCGAGAGTGATGAGCAGGCCATTTCCATTCTTGGATATTGTCTGTCTCATGGCGTCGCGTAGCGATGGGCCGATTCGCTCAATATCTATGCTGCCGATGGATATGCCAGCTACGGTGGGCTCAAATCTGGCGTGTTTGGCCTGGAATTTGGGCTGCAGCTGTTCGAGAATGCGCTGGCAAAGTCCCTCGGTTGCGACCTCTTTTATGACCGTCCAGCCACGGCTTTGCGCCAAACGTGAGCACTCGTCAAGGAGGACCGTCTTGCCCGTTCCACGGACGCCGGCTATGCGCATTAGGCGCCCAGGGGCACCAGGCCCGTTGGTGAGGCCTTCACTGAATTCTTCAAGTACATCTTCGCGGCCGATAATCGTGGGAGGTGTTTTACCTGCTGTGGGCTTAAAAGGGTTTGTTTGCATGTGAGCCACCTTTGCTCAAGATATAGCAAGATATAGCAAAGTATAGCAAAGTATAGTGAGATATAGCAACGTATAGCGCTGTTTGCGGGTTCTTACGGTGGTGCTATTTCCCGAATGCCGCGCGCACAAAGCGCTGGGCGAACAGCTTATTAGCGATGTTGATGACATGGTCCAAGAACAGCGCCGAGATGGCGGTGGTCACGCCAAAGCCGCCTAGGTTGTGCATGAGCGCGAGCGACAGAACGAGAGACACGGCGACATGCGAGCAGTCGAACACGACTTTTACGTCGCCAAAGCGGCGTTTAATCTTTTCGGCAATGACCTGCACCAGGCCGTCGGGCGCGTTGGGGACAACGCCCATGTTGACGACGAGACTTACGCCAAATGCAGTGACAGCGAGGGAGAGCAGCATGGTCTCAACCTGTATGGGGAGTGCTGCGGGATGCAGCGGGTTGACCGCCATGAAGAAGTCGGTGAAGCCGCCGATGAGCGTTGAGAAGCACAGCTCGAGCAGGATGCGCGGCTGGAACTCGCGTCGCAAGATAGTGAATTGTGCCACGATGTAGGCGACATAGGTAGCAGTGATCCAAAAGCCGAGCGTCTTGCCCGTGAGCATGGATAGGGTTGTGGCAAAGCACGTGAGCGTGGCGACGCCCAGGCCGGATGCCGTCTGGAGACTCATGCCGAGTGCCAGTACTGCAACGCCCGCCAGATACATCAGCATCCTGATGACGGTATGGAACCAATCGATCTTCTCGCCATTCATGATGATGAGCGGTCGCATGTTGCTACCCGTTCTTTCGGTTGTGTGAAAAAACTGACCCGGACCGGCAAAAGAGGATTATCGGAGGCACTGCTGTTAAAGCAGAAAAGCCGGCCCCACGGTCAGTTGTCTAGGAAGTGTCTCGCTGTGCCGGAATGGGACTGAAGAGCCAGCGAGACGGGAGGAAAGCAAATGACATTGCGTGGGCAATAGGATGCCAAGATGGTAGGGTGCGTCTTAGCATCCTATTGCTCACGCTCGATGAAATCGGTTTCGTTTGAGCCTTAGTATACGCACGGGATTCTATTTGCAAAGAGAAAAACAATAAAAAGTGAACGTTCACCTAATCGTAACAACTCGTTGGCTGTATCATGGCGGTAGTCGATACGAAACCGATTTCGTATCGACTACGCATGCGTTGTATCTGTCCATTATCTGGTGGTGTAAACGAGGGGTTACGCCTGCCGCAAAAGCGGCATTCATCATTGTCCAGATCGAAAGGATCACCGTGGAACAGCATACCGATTGCTCGTACTGCATGTGCGGGACCGACAACACGCTCGTCGATGCCTTTGGCATCCCCATGCTTGACCTGCCTGCCAGCAAGCTCATCTTGTTTAAGGAGCAGAGTCATAAGGGCCGCGTAATCGTGGCCTCCAAGCAGCACGTCGATGACATCTCCTGCATGTCCGAGGAAGACGCCGCCGCCTTTATGGCCGATGTCCGCCACGTCGCGGCAGCGCTGCACAAGGCGTTCAATCCCGACAAGATTAACTTTGGTGCCTACGGCGACACCATGCATCACCTGCACGTGCATATCGTCCCCAAGTACAAGGACGACCCGTTTGAGTTTGGCGACGTGTTTGCCATGAACCCCGGTCGCGTCACGCTCGAGTCGGCTCAGTACGACGAGATCGCCCAGGCAATTGTCGCCAACCTATAAGCGAGTAAAAGCTGCTATTTCGAATAGAAGCACTTGGCTTCATTGCCAGTTAAAAGGAGCTTATCTATGAATGCGGGAGTTGTTTCACTCCTTTGGGTGCTGGTGGGCGTAGTCCTGCTGGTCGCCATGATCGTTAAGTTTAAAATCAACAGCATCATTGCGCTTATTCTTTCCGCCATTTTTATCGCCCTTGCCGACGGCATCTCTGTGGGCGACCTTGTCACCACCATGGAAGATGGACTGGGCGGAACGCTTAAGTCGCTTGCGCTGATCATTATCTTTGGCGCAGCCATCGGAAAACTGATGACCGATTCGGGTGCCTCGCAGCAGATTGCCGACACTATCGTTGACAAGCTCGGTATTAAGCTGCTGCCTGTTGCGCTTCTGATCATCGGCGTTATCTTTGGTATGAGCATGTTCTACGAGGTGGCGTTCCTTATCGTTACGCCGCTCGTTATCAGCATCGCCAAAGAGGCCGACATCCCCTATATGCGCCTGATTATCCCGGCTGTTTCTGGTACCACGATGGGCCATTCTCTTTTTCCGCCGCAGCCTGGTCCTATGGCGCTGGTGAGTGCCTTTGGTGCCGAGGTTCCGCCGGTCTACATCTTTGGTCTGATCGTCACGATTCCGACACTTATCTGCTCTGGTCTTTTGCTGTGCCATTTCATCCCCGGTCTCGATGACATGCCGCTTGGCAATGTTATGAAGCCGGCGGAGCGCAGGCCCGCGGACGAGCTTCCGCCGTTTTGGCTTTCCATTCTGGTGCCGCTGTTCCCGGCAATCATCATGATTGGGGCTTCGATTATCAAGAACACGGTGGGCGAGGGTTGCTTTGCATACGATCTTGCCAGCTGCATCGGTAGCGCAGATATCACTATGCTCATCACGATGATTCTTGCCATGGTTGCGTATGGTTATACGCGCGGCATGGATGGCGGAGAGATCTCTAGCTCTATGTCCGATGCTATCAAGGGCGTCGCGAACGTGCTGCTCGTTATCGGTGCCGGCGGCATCATGAAGCAGGTCATCATTACTTCTGGCGTTGGCGCGACGCTTGCCGACATGGTGAGCCTCATGCCAGTGTCGCCGCTGATTTTGGCTTGGGTGATCACGGTGGTCCTGCGCCTGCTCACCGGCCAGGGTACCGTCTCGGCCATCACCGCCGCCGGCGTCGTGGCGCCTATGGTTACGCAGTTTGGCATCAACCCGGTGCTTGCAGTACTGGTCTGCGCCTGCGCATCCAATACCATCACGCCTATGTATGACGGCGGCTACCTGCTGTTCCAGCAGTCGTTTGGCCTGTCGATGAAGGATACCTATAAGACATGGGGCCTGTTGGAGCTCGTCAACTCCGTTGTCGGCCTCATCATGGTTCTAATCCTGAGCCTGTTTATCTAGGCGAGAAACGCATAAGACAAGCGTGTCTCACCGCAAGCCCGCGGACAGTTGCCTATCAAACTGTCCGCGGGCCTTTGCTTTTTATACCAACGGCATGTCGCACCCGTCCCCCCTCATAAGTTGCGGTGGAATAGTTCCTGTTTTTGCTGCTGAAGGCCTTGAACAGGAACTATTCCACCGCAACTTATGAGGGGGCGGGGGATGCGATAGTATTGCATGGTGGTATTCGATTAACCGAGGCTTCATCCGAGGGCTTTATGGAACAACACCAGCATTATCAGAGCCTGCAAGACCAGGCATACAACGCATTGCGCTCCAAGATCATCTATGCCGAGCTCAAGCCCGGCACGCGCCTTTCGGCGATTGGTCTGGAAAAGGAGACGGGAATCGGGCGCACGCCCATTCGCGAGTCCTTTGTACGCCTGCGTGAGCAGGAGCTGGTGGAAACGCGCCCCAAAAGCGGCACCTACGTCTCTAAGATCAGCATGGAACACGCCGAAAACGCCTGCTTCTTGCGTGAGAAGCTCGAGAGAAGCGTGCTTATTAAATGCTGTTCGGCCGCCACGCCCGAGCAAAAGCATCGGCTCGAGCAGATTCTTGCCGAGTCCGAGTCGCTCGACCATAGCGAAACGCGTCGCTTTTTCGATCTGGACAACCTGTTCCATGAGACGTGTTTTGAGATTGCCGGCCGCCACATGTTGTGGGATTGGATGAAGAGCGTCAATACGCATTTTGAGCGATACAACTGGTTGCGTATGGTCTCTCAGGATCTGGATTGGGAGCCGATTCGTCGGCAGCATCGCCGAATTCTCGAGGCCATTAAAAAGGGCGATACCGACACGGCGAGCTATCTGGCCGAGACACACCTGCACCTGATGCCCGAGGAGCAGGGCCCGGTTATCGCCTTACATCCCGACTATTTTGAGCTGTCCAAAGACTCGGCCATCTAACTCGTTCTCTTCATTAGTTGCGGTGAAATAGGGATTGTTTTGCGGCTCTGATGGTGTAAGCAGTCCGTATTCCACCGCAAGTGCCGGGGCACATCGGGGCACGAAAACGCTGCGGCGCCGCTTGGAGGAAAAGACCGGAAGCAAGGGTCCATTCCTCCAGACGGTGCCGCAGCTGTTTTGATGGTTCGGCTTTTGTCGAAGTGTCTTAGTTGAGTGCGACTGCCAGCCGAGTAGGCAAAGCGGCTCGGGGGCGTGTCGCTTCCGTCACGTTCTATCAGCATACAAGACGTTTTCGGTTCTTGCTCGTGACGGAAACGGCGCGCTTCCGAGCCGTTTTAAAAGAAAGGGGGCGAGGTCTAGGGCACGCCCCCTTTCACGATAGAGAGCTAAACCTAGCCGCGGACCTTCTTGACGACGTCCATGGCCTCGCGGGCAATCTGCTCGACCTTGGAGAAGTCGCCGTCGGCAAACAGGGCCGGCTTAACCATCCAGGTGCCACCGCAGGCGATGATGGCGGAGGAGCTCAGGTACTCCTCGACGTTGGCGGTGCTCACGCCGCCGGTAGGCATAAAGCGGTGACCGACAAACGGAGCGGCGAGGGCCTTGATGGTGTTCAGGCCGCCATACTGGGACGCGGGGAAGAACTTGGTGACCTTGAGGCCCAGGTTCTCGGCTGCGGTGACCTCGGAGGGGGTCACGGTGCCGGGAAGGACGGGCAGGTCGATGTCGATGCAGTGCTTCACGACGTCCTCGTTGTAACCCGGGGAGACGATGAACTTGGCACCGGCTGCGCGGGCCTGCTCAATCTGCTCGACGGTCAGGACAGTGCCGGCGCCAACGCACATCTCGGGCTCGGCCTCGGCCATAGCGGCGATGCACTCGGCGGCGCAGGCGGTGCGGAAGGTGACCTCGGCGGACTTCATGCCAGCTGCCATAAGGGCGTGGGCGAGCGGAGCGGCGTCCTCGACCTTGTCGAGCACAACGACCGGCACGATGCCCAGGGACTCAAGCGTGGTGTAGAACTGATCGAACATGATGTTCCTTTCGATGTGTGGCGCGCATGGGCGCGTGATTGCCAAATGTGCTGGTCAGGAGCCGATTTTGGATTGGTTATCGGAGGCACTGCTTGGGGTTCAAGCAATTCCAAAACCGGCTGCTCGACCAGTCATGTAGGGAATGCCAGGCAAAACCGGAATGGGACTGGTGGTTTTGCCCGGCCGGAGGAATCGGGGAGCGGGCCGCAGGGGTATGGGATTGGAAAGCTGCGGCCCGCGGAATGGAGACGGACTAGCGCGCGACGCGGGTGCCACCGTCGGCGGCGGATGCCACGGCTGCGATCTCGCTTGCGGTAACCAAGTTGGAATCGCCCTTGATGGTGAGCTTGAGGATCGAGGCTGCAATCGCGTAGTTGACGGCGTCCTGCGGGTCAAAGTCGTTGATGAGGGCATGGACGAGGCCGGCGTTGAAAGCGTCGCCGGCGGCAACGCCCTCGAGCACGTGCACGTCGTGAGCAGGGGAGAACCAGTGCTCGCCGCTCTCGGCGTCAAAGAGCATGCCCATCCAGATGGAGCGCTCGACGCAGGAAATGTTGCGGACGACCGAGGCGACCTTCTTGCAACCGTACTCGGCGCAGATCTGACGGGCCATCTCGACGTAGGTGTCACGCTCCTCGATGCCGTGGGCAAGGGAGCCGGAGACGCAGGTCATGCCAAGGCCGGCAGGCGCATCCTCGTCGTTGGCGATGCAGATGTCGACGAGCGGCAGGAGTTCCTTCATGGTTGCCTGCGATTTCTCGGGCGACCACATCTTGCCGCGATAGTTCACGTCGCACACGGTGGTGATGCCCTTGGCGCGGCAGACGGCGAGAGCCTCCTTGCAGGCGGCGGCCATCTCGTCGGAGACGGCGGGGGTCACGCCGGAGAAGTAGAAGACATCGATGCCCTTGAGGATCTCGTCCCAGTCAAAAACATCGCGCTTGGCCATGTTGATGGCAGAGAACTTGCGGTCGTAGACGCAACCGTTACCGCGCTGCGAGGCGCCGACCTCAAACACATAGGAGCCAAGACGGTCGCCCTGACGCACGACGCGCGTGGTGTCGACGCCGTAGGCCTTCAGCGAACGCAGGGCGCACTCGCCCAGACGGTTGGCCGGGACAACGGAGACGTAAGCGGCCTTGTCGCCCTGGTAGGCCAGGGAAAGCGCAGTGTTGGCCTCGGCGCCGCCGTAGCGGACGTCAAACTCGGTTGCCTGCTCAATACGCAGGTGGTCTTTGGGTGAGAGTCTCATCATGATCTCGCCGAAGGTAAGAACCGTTTTACCCATGGTCGCGTAGCTCCTTCTTGCTCGTGCGTACACCTTTGATATGGCGTTGGCACGCAGGTGCCAAGACGGTAGGGTGCGTCTTTGCACCTGCGTGCCAACGCTCACCGAAATCGGTTTACGAAATCGGTTTCGTTTCGAGTTGTAGTATACTCACCTACAGCGTTTTGCAACCGAGATTTTTAAAAAAATGCCTAAAATGGCTCAGACCGCCGACAATTGGGAAACGGGGTGCGTTATGGCGCAGATGAGAATCAAGGACATTGCCGCCGAGGCGGGCGTGAGCCCGGCCACGGTCTCGCGCTATCTCAACAACCGCCCCGGGCAAATGACCGAGGAAACCCGTGCTCGCATCGCGGCGGTTATCGAGCGCACCGGCTATCGCCCGCGTGCCGCCGCGCGCAATCTACGCAGCTCGCGCACCAACCTCATCGGCGTGATCCTGGCCGACATCGCCAACCCGTTCTCCAGCGCCATGCTCGAAGGGCTTTCCGTCAGCGCCGCCGCGCGCGGCTGCTCGCTCATGACGGCCATTAGCGGCAACGACCCCGCCAAGGAGGCCGAGTCGCTCACCAGACTTATCGACGCTGGCGTGGATGGCCTGGTCGTCAATACCTGCGGTGGTAACGACGAAGCCATCGCCGCTGCCGCGGGACGCCTGCCCGTCGTGCTGCTCGACCGCGACGTTGCCGACGGCGGTGTCGATCTGGTGACATCTAACAACCGTGAGCTGGTCGCTGGCTTGGTAGACGAGCTCGCCGCCGTTGGCAGCGAGCGCCTGTGCCTGCTCACCGAGGCAAGCGACGACAGCCCCGTGCGTCGCGAGCGTGCCGAGGCCTTTGCCGACGAACTTTCGCGACGCGGCCTTGCGGGTGAGGTCGTCACTCTGGCCGACGGTGGCGCCTCGGGCGTCGGCCGCTTGGACGAGACCATCCGCGGCTATGCAGGCAAAAAGCTCGGCCTCATTGCTGTCAACGGCCTGGTTTTCCTGCGTCTGACCGAGGCGCTGGCGCAGCTTGGTCCCTCGCTGCCGGCGGGGCTCAAAATCGCGACGTTTGACGATTATCCCTGGAACCATGTGCTCTTTGGCGGTGTGACCACGGCCGCGCAAGACACCCTTACCATTGCCGAGCGCGTAGTCGAGCGCCTGTCCGAGCGCATCGACGTCGTTACCACCACCGTGGGCGAGGCCGCAAAGCTGGCGCCCAAACGCATCGAGATCCCCGGCCGCATCGAATACCGCGCATCGACCTCACGTTAGCCGCTCGTTCGCAACTGCCTGTTCGCGCACGTTTTTTGAGCGCTTGATACGCTTTAACCCTGCGGAAACATTTTTCTGCGATAGTATCTGCGATATAGACCAGTCGAAACCCGCCCGAAAGAAAGGGGAGCGACATGAACCAGCAGAACATCGATTACGTACTCCGCTCCGTAGAGCAGCGTGACATCCGCTTTGTGCGTCTGTGGTTTGTCGACATTCTCGGCCGCCTCAAGAACTTTGCCATTAGCCCCGAGGACCTCGAGGTCGCTTTTGAGGAGGGTATTGGCTTTGACGGCTCCGCCATCGAGGGCTTTGCCACGCCCGAGGAAGCCGACATGCTGGCGTTTCCCGATGCTTCGACCTTCCAGATCCTGCCGTGGCGCCCGAGCCACAACGGCGTCGCCCGCGTGTTCTGCGACGTGTGCACTCCCGATTGCAAGCCCTTTGCCGGCGATCCACGCGATGCCCTGCGCCGCATGTTCCGCAAGGCCGAGAAGGCTGGCTATCTGCTCAACGTGGGTGCCGAGCTGGAGTATTACTACTTCCCCGACGAGCACACGCCCGAGCCGCTCGACAACGTGGGCTACTTCGATCTTTCGGTGAGCGATGCCGCCCGCGACCTGCGCCGCAACACGGTTCTCACGCTCGAGAAGATGTCCGTGCCCGTGGAGTACACCTTCCACGCTGCCGGCCGCTCGCAGCACGGCATGAGCCTGCGCCACGCCGAGGCCCTGAGCATGTCCGACGCCATCACCACGGCCAAACTCATCATTAAGCAGCAGGCCTACGAGAGCGGTTGCCACGCCTCCTTTATGCCCAAGCCGTTGGCGGGCGAGGACGGCAGCGCTATGTTCCTGTGCCAGTCGCTATTCGACCACGACGGCAACAACGTCTTTTGGGGCGAGGACGACGAGAAGTACCACCTCTCCGATATCGCCAAGCACTACATGGCCGGCATCCTGGCGCATGCCCGCGAGATTAGCGCCATCACCAACCCCACGGTCAACTCGTACAAGCGCATCACCACAGGCGGCGACTCCGTGCCGCAGTACGCCACGTGGGGCCTGCGCAACCGCGCGAGCATGGTCCGCATTCCGGTCTACAAGCCCGGCAAGCAGCTGTCCACGCGCATCGAGCTTCGCAGCCCCGACCCCATGGCCAACCCGTACCTGGTCAACGCCGTCACGCTGGCGGCTGGTCTGGACGGCATCGAGCGCAAGCTGGAGCTCCCGCCCGAGGCCACGGCCGAGACGCTCAAGCTCACCGACCGTCAGATGGTTGAGGCCGGCTACACGCCGCTACCGCGCTCGCTCAAAGAGGCGCTCGACGTGTTTGAGGACTCGCAGTTTATGAAGGATGCCCTCGGCGAGCACATCCACAGCTTCTTCCTCAAAAAGAAACGCGACGAGTGGCATAAGTTTGAGTCTACGATCACCGAGTGGGAGATCAAGCACTACCTGGCGAACTCCTAATCGTGCTGGCTTGTTCCAGTACGATTGAGCTCATTTCTTTGGAGGCCGATATGTCCGAAAAGAGTGCCCTGTTCATGGCGCGCACGACGCGCTTCCACGAGTTTGCCCGCAGCTTGACGACCACTCTGGGTGTCGAGGTGAGCTTGGCAACCCCCGATTCGCCGACTGCGGCGCACGACTTTGACCTGCTGATCCTCGATTCCGATGGCATCCGCAGTGACCGCATCGATCAGATTGCCAAGTGGCTCGACGACCGCGGCGGCGTCCCCATGCTGGTGATCGTTGACGACGAGGCGCTCGGCACCCTGCGCCTGCCCAATCACGCGCATGCCGACTTTGTATGCCCCACGGCGACGCCCAACGAGCTTAAGTCTCGTGCGCAGCGCCTGATGGGCGAGGAGGAGACCGTCGCCGCCGACGATGTGCTCAACATCGATAACCTCGAGATCAACTTGGCCACCTACCAGGTGACGCTCGATAACGAGCCCATCGACCTGACGCTGATGGAGTACTCGCTGCTGAGCTTTTTGGCGACGCACCCCAACCGCGCCTACAGCCGCGAGGTGCTGCTGCACCGCGTATGGGGCTTTGAGTACTGCGGCGGCACGCGCACCGTCGACGTGCACATTCGACGCATCCGCTCCAAGGTGGGTCCGCAGATCGCGGCGCACATCACCACCGTCCGCGGCGTGGGCTATCTGTTTAAAGACTAGATTTCCACCACAAAGGGGACAGGCACTTTTGTGGTGGTTTTGACGCAGGTACGGATTCCTTTCGGGTCTGCGGCAGAACTTAAGCCTTCCTAAAAGATTGCGTTCTCATACACTTGCGCCCGCATATTGGGGTACAACTCAACGTGAACAATGATGGCCCGCCACATGTTTGGCGGGCCTTTGGTTATTTGACGAAAGGATCGCAGCCATGAGCGAGTACGATTCCCAGCGTCCCCAGGATGCGGGCAACGCCGGCGAGACCCAGCAGCAGCCGCGTGTGCAGGTGGAGTCGACGCCTGCCGGCAGTAACATTCCCTACGTGCAGGCCTACGACACGCAGACCGGCAAGCCGCTGGGTGGCCAGCAGGTCGTGAACAAGCACACGGTGGTCAAGACCAAGACCAAAAAGCTGCCGATCTTTATTACGGCGCTTGCCGGCTGTGCCTGCGGAGCCCTGCTGGTCATTGCGCTCATTATGAGCGGCACGCTCGATATCGGTGGTGGCAAGAATGCCGTGACGGCGGGTGCTTCGGGTTCGTCGACGCAAAAGATCACCATTGACTCCGAGGACACCACGCTGGCCGAGGCCGTTTCTGCTAAGGCCCTGCCCTCCGTCGTTTCCATTACCGCCACTTCGAGCGGCAGCCAGAATGGCTCGCTTTCGCAGTCTGCTGATGAGTCGGATAGCTCGGGCAGCGTCGGTTCGGGCGTCGTGCTCGATACCGAGGGCCACATCCTCACCAACAACCACGTGGTCGATGGTTACGACCAGTACGTGGTGACCATGGACGACGGCACCACCTACGAGGCTGAGTTCGTGGGCAACGATGCTTCGAGCGACCTGGCTGTCATCAAGCTCAAGGATGCTGACGCCTCCAAGCTCACGCCGATTGAGATTGGTGATTCCTCCAAGCTCAACGTGGGCGAGTGGGTCATGGCGATCGGCTCGCCGTTCGGCAACGAGCAGTCTGTCTCCACGGGCATTGTGTCGGCGCTGTATCGCTCCACGGCCATGAGCTCTACCAACGGTAACACCATCTATGCCAACATGATCCAGACCGATGCCGCCATCAACCCGGGCAACTCCGGCGGCGCGCTCGTCAACGACAATGGTGAGCTGGTGGGCATTAATTCGCTTATCGAGAGCTATTCGGGCTCCAGCTCGGGCGTGGGCTTTGCCATTCCGGTTAACTACGCCAAGAACATTGCCGACCAGATCATCGACGGTAAGACGCCGGTGCACCCGTACCTGGGCGCCACGCTTTCGAGCGTCAACGCGCTCAACGCCCGCACCAACAAGCTGAGCACCGATAGCGGCGCGTATGTGGCGAGCGTCGTTGAGGATGGCCCTGCTGCCAAGGCCGGCATCCAGGAGGGCGATGTCATTACCAAGCTGGGCGACGACGAGATTACGAGTGCCGATGGCCTGATCATCGCCCTGCGCAGCCACGAGGTGGGCGAGAAGGTCGAGATCACGCTCATGCGCGGCAAGGAAGAGAAGAAGGTCACCGTCGAGCTGGGCTCCGATGAGGAGCTGCAGAACCAGCAGCAGGATGACAGCGCGACCGACACCGGCAACGGCGGTATTACCGACGAGCAGCTGCGCCAGTATCTGGAGGAGCTGTTGGGCCAGCAGGGCCAGGGTCAAGGCTACGGTCAGGGCTACTAGCGAGCCGTATCGCACATACCGATGCCAGAGGGGCTGTCCCATCAACGCGGGACAGCCCCTCTCTACTTATTGATCCGTTGGGGACGGAGGAAAACGGGTCATTTAGAGCTGATAAGAGCATGGTTTGATTGCGCGACCCACCCCGGTCTGGCGGCTGCCGATTCGGTGCGGTTCGAAAGGGCTATTCGACCCCATTGCGACCGGTGGTACTCTAGTATCCGTTTGAAATCGAGCGAAGGAGTGCTGCTATGGAGCAATCGAGCCTGTTTGGTGACGGTGTGGACATCGATACCGAAACGCCCGCGACCGCGGAAGCCACCGCACCGACCGATGCCCGTGCCCAGGCGGCAGCGCGCGCGGCCGAACTGCGCCACGAGCTCGACTACCACGCCTATCGCTACTACATGCTCGATGCGCCCGAGATCACGGACGCCGCCTTCGACAAAATGCTTGTTGAACTGCAGGAAATCGAGGCCACCTACCCTGACCTGGTGACGCCCGACAGCTATACCCAGCGCGTGGGCGGCTACGTGAGCGAGCAGTTTACGCCGGTCACGCATATGGCGCGCATGTATTCCATGGACGATGCCATGGACCTGGACGAACTCGACGCGTGGCTCCAGCGCACTGAGGATGCCCTCGGTGCCGGTAGCGTCACCTATACCTGCGAGCTTAAGATCGACGGTCTGGGCGTGGCCCTTACTTACCAAAACGGCACCTTCGTACGCGCAGCCACACGTGGCGATGGCACCACGGGCGAGGACGTGTCGCTCAACGTCCGTACTATCAAGGATGTGCCCATGCACCTGTCCGAGCCGGCGCTCGCCCACATGGGCGCCGACCGCGAGCGCACCATTGAGGTACGCGGCGAGGTCTATATGCCCAAGGGCAGCTTTGTGCGTCTGAATGAAGAGGCCGATGCCGAGGGCCGCGACCCCTTCGCCAACCCGCGCAACGCCGCCGCCGGCAGCCTGCGCCAAAAGGACCCC
Organism: Collinsella sp. BG-O-102; assembly: GCF_023656745.1. Lineage (GTDB taxonomy): Bacteria > Actinomycetota > Coriobacteriia > Coriobacteriales > Coriobacteriaceae > Collinsella. The sequence goes on along the minus strand of NZ_JAMOKO010000002.1, from coordinate 72,695 downwards.
AAGGTCACGGCGCGCCGCGACCTGGCCACCTTTATCTATGCCATCGCCGATACCGACCCGTTGCACGTCCACAGCCAGCGTGAGTTTCTCGATTGGCTGCGTAGCGCCGGCTTTAGCGTCAACCCCAACGTGGCACGCTGCGCCACGCCGGCCGAGGTCCACGAGTTCTGCGCCCAGGCCCTCGAGCACCGCGGCGACTTGGACTACGATATCGACGGCGTGGTCGTAAAGGTCGACAGCTTCCAGCAGCAGCTCGACCTGGGCTTTACCGCCCGCGCGCCGCGCTGGGCCATTGCCTTTAAGTTTCCGCCCGAGGAAAAGCAGACCGTCCTGCGCGAAATTCGCATCCAGGTGGGCCGCACCGGTGTGCTCACACCGGTCGCCGAGTTCGACCCGGTGACGGTCGCCGGCTCCACCATCGCGCGCGCCACGCTGCACAACATCGACGAGATCCGCCGCAAAAACGTGCGCGAGGGCGACACTATCATCGTGCACAAGGCGGGCGACGTAATCCCCGAGGTTGTGGGCCCGGTGCTCGACAAGCGCCCGGTCGATTCGGTCGACTGGCACATGCCCGAGGTCTGCCCCGTGTGCGGCAGCCCCGTTGTCCACGAGGATGGCGAGGTCGCTTACCGTTGCGTCTCCATCGATTGCCCCGCACAGCTCAAGGAGCGCTTGCTCCACTGGGTGAGCCGCGGCTGCATGGACGTCGACGGCCTGGGCGACGAGATCGTCGACAAGATGATCGCCGCCGGCCTGATCCACGATGTCGCAGACTTCTACCAGCTCACGGTCGACGACATCGCAGGCCTGGACACGGGGCGCACCTATGCCAGCTCCAACAGCAAAAAGGGCGTCAAGAAGGGCGACCCCATTCCGGTGGGCCTCAAGACGGCCGAGAAAATCATCGCCGAGCTCAACAAGTCCAAGAGCCAGCCGCTCGGTCGCGTGCTGTTTGCCCTAGGTATCCGCCATGTGGGCAAGAGCGTGGGCGAGGTCATCGCCGAGCGATTCCTGTCGATTGACAAGCTTATCTTGGCGAGCGAAGAGGACATCGCCGAATGCGAGGGCATCGGTCCCAAGATTGCGGCGAGCGTTAAGCAGTTCCTGGCCGTGCCCGAGAACCTTGCCGTGCTGGAGCGCCTGCGCCAGGCGGGCCTGTCGCTCGAGGTCGATTTGGGCGCCGCGCACGCGCAAGCCGCAGCCGACGCTGGCGTGGCGGGCGAGCTCGCCGACGCACAGCCGCTTGCGGGTCTGACCTTCGTGCTCACCGGCACGCTCGTCAACCGCACGCGCGACGAGGCAGGCGCGGCGCTCAAGGTGCTTGGTGCCAAGGTCTCGGGCAGTGTTTCAAAGAAGACGAGCTATCTGGTCGCCGGCCCCAAAGCGGGCTCCAAGCTCACCAAGGCCGAGCAGCTGGGCGTGCCCGTGCTGGACGAGGACGCACTCGAGCAGATCCTGGCGACTGGTCAGGTGCCCCAGGCTTAGGACATCGATAATCAAATTAGAAAACCTCCCGGAAAGGTTGATACTTTCCGGGAGGTTTTTATTTGGGCGTGGTGGCGGGCAGCATGATCCGCGTCATGTAGGTTGCTGAGGGTGACCCTGCGGAGCGGTGTCGTTCCGGAGCGATAGAAGATTCATACAAAGCAAAGGGGCCCCGCAGTGAGGTCCCACAACAGGGCTGCCCCATCGTGATGAGTTTTATACACTTTAACATTAACATTAACGTGTATACTTAGCAGTAAAGATATATGTTGAGAGGAGCAGTTATGGTTACCGTCGCGTTTTCGGAACTGCGCCAAAACCTTACGCAGGTGGCCGAAAGGGTTGCCAATGATGGCGAGGAGGTTGTGGTCTTCAAGCGGAGCAAGCCGTTGTTCAAGATCGTGCCGCTCGACTATGAAAGCCCCGTTGCGGTGGAATATGACGCTGCTCAGGAGCGTGGGGGCGCAAAGCCGGCGTGCGGCACGGACAAGCCCAAGCGCGACGTGGGTACGATGTGGCATCCCAAGATCACCTGGAAGGAGATCCGTGAGATGCTCGCGGAGAATGAGGACTACCAGGAGTATCTCGATATCGTGGCTAACATGCCAAAGGGAACGCCGCTCGATACGATGACGGTTGAAGATGAAAAGCGCGTCGCGAGGGAGCGCTACCTATGAGGGCATTTCTTGATACCAACTTTCTGCTCGATTGCGTGCTTCCGGGCCGGCTGGAGCACGCAGCGGCGCAAACGATCAAGGGGCTCGTTGACGTGGGACTTATCGAGGGTGTTGTTTCGGCCTGCTCTCTCAAGGACGCGTACTACATTCTCACTAAACAGACAGACGAGGCGCGCGCCCGCGAGGTAGTGCGCGACTGTCTTAAGAGCTACTCGGTAGAGCCTCTCGACCAAGAAGCTTGTTTTACCTCCGCCTATTCCGATGAGCCGGACTTTGAGGACGGCTGTATCCGTGCGATGGCCGAGCGTGCCGGCGTGGACTTTATCATCACGCGTGACCGCGCCGCTTTTGTGCGCTCGACCATCAAGACCTTCTCGCCTGCAGAGTTCATCCGTGCGTTTCCGATTCCGGAGGAGTAAAACCGCCATATCGGGGATTGTCCCCGGCGTTTGGCGAGCTTGTTGGGAGGCTCCTGGTCCAGTGACTGTTACAAAAAACGGCTATAGCAAATTTGTTGTACTTCGATCTGAAGACTATGACTTCATGGTTCAGGAACAGGCTAAGGCTCGTCTGATGGCTCGTATAGCTGTGGCCGAGCGGGAGCGTACTGCTGGCATGGCGCGTGATGCCTTTGAGGCTCTCGATGACCTTGAGGCAAAATATGGCCTATAACGTCAAGATTCTGCTTTCAGCCGAACGTTTTCTGGGCAGTTCTTATTTGGACGGGGCAACCGGCACCGTGATCTGCGTCACGTAGGTTGTGGGATCGTCGCTGATGATGTCGTCGATCAGGGCAATCTCACGTTGCCCCGCTACGCTGCCAACTTGTCAAAAGCCCCGCGCCGGTTGAGCACGGTAAACGCGACAACACAGATGACCGCCGACAAAATCGATCCGCACGGCGAGGCGATGCCCATGGGAAACAGCGTGTCGGAATAGGCGTTCGACAGCAGCCACGCGCCCGGCACGCGAATGAGCGCCACGGCTAGTACGTTGTGCGCAAAGCCGATGTAGCTCTTGCCATACGCAGCGAAAAAGCCGCTAAAGCAAATGTGGATGCCGGCAAAAATCGCGTCGAAAATATAGCTGCGCATATAGCCGGTGCCGGCCGCGACTACCGCGGCGTCCTTGGCAAAAAAGCCGATAAACGCCGGCGCCACTAGCCACATCAGCACCGTGATCAGACAGCCGTACACCACCGAGATCGTCATGGCGTCTTTGAGCACCTGACGTGCACGGTCGCCCTTGCCCGCGCCGGCGTTTTGCGCCGTGAGTGCACTGACGGTAGCGCCCATGGAACTCGGCACAATGAACAAAAAGCTGATCATCTTTTCGGCCAGGCCCACGGCGGCAGCGTCGACGAGCCCTCGGTGGTTGGCAATGACGGTGATGAACATAAACGCCACCTGGATGCAGCCGTCCTGCACGGCCACGGGCACGCCGATCTTAAGAATGCTGCCGAGCACCTCGGGCTGGGGGCGCAGGTCGCTACGCTTAACGTGGATGTTCGTGCGACGGCTCTTGAGCCACACGAGCGCGAGGGCAACGCTTGCCGTCTGGGCGGTTACCGTGCCGAGCGCCGCACCCACGGGGCCGAGTCCCATGTGGCCGATAAATAGAAAGTCGAGCGCGATGTTGATGATGCATGCCACGCCGATCACGTACATGGGCGAGCGCGAATCGCCCAGCCCGCGAAAGATGGCCGAGAGGATGTTGTATGCGGCGATAAACGGAATGCCGACAAAGCAGATGCGCAGGTAGGCGGCGGTTCCTTCGACCGCCTCGGCCGGCGTGCCAATGAGTGCCACAATCTGCGGACACAATGCAAGCAGGACAGCGGCCAGCACCACCGAGACGCCCATAAAGAGCGTGATGGTATTGCCGATGGCGGTCTCGGCGCGGTCGAAGCGGCGCGAGCCCACGGCGTGGCCGACGATCACCGTCGTTCCCATGGCCAGGCCCACGAGCGTCACGGTAATGATATAGAGCGTCTGCGCGCCATTGCCCACGGCGGTGATACCGGCGGCGCCGCTAAACTGCCCCATCATGTACAGGTCGGCCATGCCGTAGAGCATCTGCAAAAAGTACGAGAGCATATAGGGCAGGGCAAAGACCGCGATGGTCTTAAGGACATTGCCGCGTGTGAGGTCGTGTTCCATGGGCGGGGCTTTCTGGCTGGGTTTGTTTACGTACCAGTGTAGTGAAAACCCTACAACGATTGTAGAGTCAAGGTTTGTGTTGACGCCGGAGCGAAAAAGTCTCGCGCACCATTATTCCGAGTGAATATGGACACACATCACGAGAACTCGCCGCCGGCGCTAACCTTGCAGAAAACGATTTCGGAATACTTGACACCATTATTCGGCGCGCAATAATACGTGCGTTTGCGAACAACGTTTGATGGGGGTTGAACCTGCGTGCGCAATCTCAAAATACTGTTTTCCTATCTAGGGGCATACCGTCGCGATGCCATCCTCGGCGTGTTCTTTGTGTCGGTCGAGACGGTGCTCGAGCTGTTTATCCCGGTCATCATGGCCAACATCATCGATGTGGGCGTGCCTGCGGGTGATATCAACTACATGCTGCTGCAGGGCGCGTACATGCTGGTGTGCGCTGCGCTTTCGCTGGTACTGGGCTTGGGTTATGCCTGCACGTCCGCCCGCGTTGCCTCGGGCCTAGGCGCTAACCTGCGCGAGGCCGAGTACAAAAAGATTCAGACGCTCGCTTTTGGTAACCTGGACAACTACGACGCCAGCTCGCTCGTCACCCGCATGACCACGGACATCACCGTTATCCAAAATGCTGTGGGCAACGGCTTTCGCCCTATGGTGCGCGGCCCGGTGACGCTTATCGTCGGCCTTATCTACGCGCTGATGCTGTCGCGCCCGCTCGCCACCGTCTTTGCGATCATCTTGCCCGTGCTGGCAATCGTACTGGGCGCCATCACCTATCGCGTCAGTCCGCTCTACCGCCAACTCCAGACCTCGATGGACCACCTCAACGGCGTGGTACAGGAAGACCTCACCGCCGTGCGTGCCGTCAAGGCGTATGTGCGTGCCGAGCACGAGGAGGCCAAGTTCGACACCGTCAATACCGAGCTCGCCGGCACTGCGACAAAGACCTTTGGCAGCGCGGTGCTCAACCTGCCGGTGTTTCAGCTGTCGATGTACGTGGCTGCGCTCTCCATCCTGTGGATTGGCGGCCGCATGATTCTCGCCGGCAAGCTGGGCGTGGGCTCGCTCACAGGCTTTATGAGCTACGTGCTGCTGATCATGAATTCGCTCATGATGATTTCCAACGTGTTTTTGCTGCTCACGCGCGCTCTTACGAGTGTGGGCCGTATCGCCGAGGTGCTCGATGAGGAGCCCTTTATCGCCAACCCCGCGGGAGACCTCGCGATTGCGGCGCCAGCGGACGGCAGTATCGAGTTTCGCGACGTTTCCTTTAAATACCGCGCGGATGCAGCCGAGGATGTGCTCGAGCATATCGACCTTCGCATCGAGAGCGGCTCGACGGTGGGCATCCTCGGCGGCACGGGCTCGGGCAAGAGCTCACTTGTGCAGCTGATTGCGCGCCTGTACGACGCTACCGAAGGCGCCGTGCTTGTGGGCGGACACGACGTGCGCGACTACGACCTCGCCGCCTTGCGCGACGCTGTGGGCATTGTGCTGCAAAAGAATGTGCTGTTTACGGGTACCGTGCGCGAGAACCTGCAGTGGGGCAATCCGCAGGCGTCGGACGATGAGCTCCTCGCGGCTTGCCGCGCGGCGTGCGTGGACGAGTTCCTTGATCGCATCGGCGGGCTGGACGGCGAGTTGGGCCAAGGCGGCGCCGGTGTCTCGGGTGGCCAGAAGCAACGCCTGTGCATCGCGCGCACGCTGCTCAAGCATCCGCGCGTGCTCATTTTTGATGACTCCACCAGCGCGGTCGATATGGCGACCGACGCTAAGATTCGCGAGCACATCGCCCGGATTTCCGATACGACCGTGCTCATCATCGCCCAGCGCATCGCGAGTGTCATGGATGCCGATCGCATTGTGGTGCTGGACGACGGTCGTGTCCACGGCGTGGGCACGCACGAGGAACTGCTGGCGGGCGACAACATATACCAGGAGATTTACGCCTCGCAGATGGAGTTTGCGGGGAACGCGGACGCCGGCGATGGCAACGACGATGGTTGCGCGAATGATCCGTTTTCCTCCGTCGCATGCGGATCACCCTTGGAAGGGGGTGAGCGCCGTGCCTAAGACCGCAGCCCAAGCACGCCCGGCCGACCTCAAGCGCACTGTGCGCCGCTTGCTCTCCTACATGGGGCATGCCAAGTTCTCGCTGCTTGCGGTGGGCGTGCTCGCCTCCGTCGCCGCCATTGCGAGCCTCGTCGGCACCTACATGGTGCGTCCCATCGTTAACGGTTTGGCCACGGGCGGGGAGGAACTGCTTGCCAAGCAGGTTATCCTGACGGCGATCATCTACGCCGCGGGCGTGCTCTCGGCCCTGGGCTACTCACAGATCATGGTGCGCGCGGCCCAACGCGTGGTGTCCGATATTCGCCGCGACCTGTTCGCGCACATCCAGACGCTGCCGCTCAGTTATTTTGACAGCACGCGCTCGGGCGACATCATGAGTTTTTTCACCAACGACGTCGACACCGTCTCCGAGGCGCTCAACAACAGCTTTGCCAACGTGATTCAGGCCGCCATTCAGGTTGTGGGCACCACGGCCATGCTCATCATCCTTAACTGGCAGCTCACGATTATCACGCTCGTGTGCGATGCGGCCATTGTGCTGTATGCGCGCTACTCGGGCGCGCGCTCTAAGCGTTTCTTTGCCGCCCAGCAGGCATCGCTTGGCGACCTGGATGGATATATCGAAGAGATGGTCTCGGGCCAAAAGGTCATCAAGGTCTTTAACCGCGAGGCGGCGAATGTCGCCGGCTTCACCTGCCGCAACGACGAGCTTCGCCGCACCGGCACCGCCGCCGTGAGCTATGCCAACTCAATGGTGCCCATGACCGTGGTGATCGGCTACGTCAACTACGCCATCGTTGCCGTGGCGGGCGGCATGCTCTGCATCAAGGGACTTGCCGACGTGGGCGCGCTCGCGAGCTACCTGGTCTTTGTGCGCCAGGCGGCCATGCCCATCAACCAGTTTACGCAGCTGGGCAACTTCTTGCTCAACGCGCTGGCCGGTGCCGAGCGCCTGTTTGCCGCCATGGACCTTGAGCCCGAGGTGGACGAGGGCTGCGTGGAGCTGGTGCAGACGGGCGACGCCGCGTGGGCGTGGAAGATTCCCGAGGGCCAGGGCGTGGGCACGTACGGGCATTTGCATGATGTGGCAGCCGTTGATGAGTCGGGCCGCGCGGTGGCTGCCGACGGCACCGAGCTCACGTGCGGTTTGGTCCCGCTTGCCGGCGACGTGCGCTTCCATGCCGTGGATTTTTCCTACGTGCCGGGCACCCGCGTGCTCACGGACCTCAACCTGTTTGCCAAGCCGGGGCAAAAGATCGCGTTTGTGGGCTCCACGGGTGCCGGCAAGACGACCATCACCAACCTCATCAACCGCTTCTACGAGGTCGATGACGGCGAGATCACGTACGACGGCATCGACGTCAAGCACATTGCCAAGGCCAGCCTGCGCGGGTCGCTCGGCATTGTGCTGCAGGACACGCACCTGTTTAGCGGCACCATTGCGCAGAACATCCGCTTTGGCAAGCTCGACGCGACCGACGAGGAGGTGCGCGCCGCTGCCGAGGCCGCCTGCGCCGACTCGTTTATCCGCCGCCTGCCGCGGGGCTACGACACACCGGTCACGGCCGACGGCGCCAACCTGTCGCAGGGTCAGCGTCAGCTGCTCGCCATCGCGCGCGTGGCCGTCGCCGATCCGCCGGTGCTCATCCTGGACGAGGCCACGAGCTCCATTGACACGCGTACCGAAAAGCTCATCGAGCGCGGTATGGACCGCATCATGCGCGGTCGCACCACGTTTATGATCGCGCACCGCCTGTCCACTGTCCGCGACGCCGACGCCATCATGGTCCTCGAACACGGCCGCATCATCGAGCGCGGCACGCACGAAGAGCTGCTCGCCCAGCACGGCGAGTACTGGCAGCTGGCGCATGGCTTAAAAGAGTTGGATTAACCCGTTCGAGCACGATGCTTTGATCCCTCCGTGCCCCTCACCTCGCCTCAAACCACCACAACATTCGACGTTTTTTGCCAAAATCGGGAAAAGCATCGAATGTTGTGATGGTTTTTCTGCCACTCGACCGGGTGGAACCGCTTTCTTGCGCATGAGGGTGTGCGGACCCGTGGGCAGGGGAATAAGGTTGGTTATCCGACTCCATTGGAGGGCTCATGGACCTGCCGATCGTCCTGTCCCATAAGACTGCCTGGCTGTACCACAACGTGGCACGTCCGTCCGAGCCGCTCTCGAGAGCAAGCAGTCTATACGATGAGGACTCGCTTGCTAACGAGGCGGAGCCGATTGCGAGCCTGCCCAAATTGGGACTCGATGCCAAGGGGCTGAGGGCTTCAACGGCAGTTGGGATCGTTGCCGACTATCTGGTTTCGCTTGGTATTCCACGAGAAGAGCTCGATCATATCGACACGCTCGTCAACTTCGATTTTGAGCGCTCGACGCCGGCTGGATTTAGGTGTCACGTGTTTGGGGCGCCGGTACCTCCAGGCCATCTTATCGAAGTGGCAGAGGGCCTTCTGGTGGTTGATGAGGTCATGTGCTTTGTCCAGGCGGGTTCGTGGATGAGCGAACCCGAGCAGCTGGAATATGGCTACGAAATCTGCGCCCGATACCATTTGAATCACCTGTCGACAGGCGATTATATCGAGATGGGGCAGAGGCATACCGTTGCCGATTTGAATGCTTATTGCAATGAGAACCGATCTCGTCAGGGGGCTATACGCGCGGCCGCCGTGCTCAAGCGCGTGCACGATGGCGCGCGGTCGCCCATGGAGACGGCCACCGCAATCATGATCGTAGCAAAACGTTCCCAGGGCGGGCTGGGATACGCCAAGATCGAGCTCAACCATCGGGTCAATGTTCCCAGCGAGTTCAAATATCTCGCGAAGGCCGGGTATTTCGAAATCGACGTATATGCGCCTGCGAGCGGTACGGGGATTGAATACAACGGCTCGGACCATCTTGATAAACAGCGCAGCGCGTCGGATGCGGAGCGTATGACCGTGCTGAGCGCGCTGGGCTTTAGGATGATCGTCCTCACCGGGACTCAGTTTGCCCATCAGCTGCAATTGCATCGGGCGATGAACGCCATCGCGCTCGCTATGGGCCTTAAGTGCGATCGAAGCGAAGCGTTTCAGAAACGTCAGAACGACCTGCGAGAATTCGTGATTCGGCACTGGGACGGCGGCCTCTAGGGGCGTTCCGGCCCTTCTACGGGGTGCCGTGGGCAGACAAACCATCACAACATTCAACGTTTTTTGCCAAAAACGAGAAAAGCATCGAATGTTGTGATGGTTTGCGTGCTGAGGATGGGCTTGGGAGGCCGGTCTTGCTCGAAGTGGCCTGTCCTGTCGTACGGGTGTTGGCATGATTCTCTCGTGGGGTATTATGTTTTCCGAAGAATAAAACGCCGCGTGAGGGGAGGGCTGCGTGGACGGGCACGTGCAACATGACGGTTTTGGCCGCGACATCAACTACCTGCGCATTGCCGTTACCGACAAGTGCAATTTCCGCTGCATCTATTGCATGCCGGCCGATGGCGTGGCACCCCGCGCGCACGACGAGCTGCTCAGCGCCGAGGAGATCGCCCGCTTTGTGCGCCTGGTGGCGGGGGAGGGCATTCGCCGCGTACGCCTGACGGGCGGCGAGCCGCTGGTCAGCCGCCGTATTATTCCGCTCATTCGTGATATCCGCGCGATTCCGCAGATCGAGGACATTTCGCTCACCACCAACGGCGCCCTGCTGCCCAAGCTGGCGCCGCAGCTCAAAGACGCCGGGCTTAACCGCGTCAACATCTCGCTCGATACGCTCGACCCTACGCTCTTTGGAAAGATCACGCGCTTGGGTCGGCTCGAGCAGACCATGGCTGGCATCGACGCGGCGCTGGCTTGGGGCTTTGAGCCCGTTAAGGTCAACTGCGTTGTGGTGCGCCGGCTCAACCAGGATGTGGCGGCCCTCGCGCGGCTCACGCTCGACCGCCCTATCCACCTGCGCTTTATCGAATACATGCCCATCGGCGACGAGCGCACCAGCTCGCATTGCGCTGTGGACCCGCATGCGCCCGCGCTCAATCCCGAGCTGTGGGACGCGAGCGATACCGTGCCGAGTGACGAGCTGCGGGCGCGCATCAATGCCGGGGCCACCGCGGCGGGACTGGGCGAGCTTGAACCGCTCGACATCAACGACGCTCCTGCCGGCGCGGGCCCCGCGCGCTACTGGCGCTTTCCGGGCGCGGCGGGTACGGTGGGCTTTATCAGTGCTATGTCCAATCATTTTTGCGCGAACTGCAACCGTCTGCGCCTGACGGCAGACGGCAACGTGCGTCCGTGCCTGTTCAGCGATGCCGAGTATTCGGTGCGTGAGGCGCTGCGCCGTGGTGATGATATGCAGGTACTTTCGATTTGGCGCGATGCCGTGGCCCACAAACCGCAGGAACACGCGATAATTGAGGGCACGCAACGATTTATGTCCCAAATCGGAGGATGATCATATGGCCAAGAGCAGGTACGCCGATGCCACCAAGGCCGCTCGCAGGGCCGCGATGTCTGCCCATAAAGCCTCAGTCGCGGCTAATACTGGCAACGCCGACACGTCCGTGCAGCCGACTACCAGCGCTGCCACCGAGCCCGCCCGCGACGCCCGTCGCGACGAGCTGACGCACGTGGATGCCAAGGGCGAGGTTCGCATGGTCGACGTGTCCGACAAGGCCGAGACCCATCGCATTGCCATCGCCGAGGGCACCATCCTCATGCATCCCGAGACGCAGGCCATGGTGCTGCAGGACCGCGCCAAAAAGGGCGACGTGCTCGCCTGCGCGCGCGTCGCGGGCATCATGGCCATCAAGCGCACGAGCGACATCATCCCCATGTGCCATCCGTTGCTCATTACCAAGAGTAAGTGCGATATTGAGCCCATCGCTCCGGCAGGGACGCCTGTCGATGACGTGCCTGAGGGCTGGGCGCCGGCGCGCACGGACGGGCAGGTTGGCTTTCACGTGCTGGTCACGGCGGGCGTGACGGGCAAGACGGGTATCGAGATGGAGGCACTGACTGGAGCGAGTGCCGCGTGCCTAACGATCTATGACATGTGCAAGGCGGTCGATCGCGGCATGGAGATCGTCGGCGTGCGCCTGCTGCACAAGGAGGGCGGCCGCTCGGGCGTATGGGATCGCGCAGAGCGTCAGGCCGCTGCCGCTGAGACCGTGGCCACTGACGGTGCCGCGCTCGCAAACGCACCCGTCGCCGTCGCGCCCGCAGCTCCGGCACCGGCCGTCCCCGCGATCGCGTTTATCGGCTACCAAAACTCGGGCAAGACCACGCTCGTCGAGAAGGTCATTGCCGAGCTCACCCGCCGCGGTCTGCGCGTGGGTTCGCTCAAGCATCACGGGCACCACGGCTTTGATATCGACGTGCCCGCTAAGGATACGTGGCGCCATCACCAGGCCGGCTCAAAACACGTGGGCCTCATCTGCGCCACGCGCTGGGCGGAGTACGCCGACACGCGCGAGGAGGACGAGATGCCCGCGCGCGAGCTGCTGTCGCGCTACAACGATGTCGACGTAGTAATCATCGAGGGCTACAAGACCGAGGGCTTCGACAACATCGTCGTCGCACGCTCCGGTGTCGACCGTCTGCGCGGCAAGAGCTCGCTCGACCTGGTCGACGGTCACACGTTGGCCCTTGCCTGCAACGAAGCCCTGGCGCGTCAGGCCTTCGACGCCGGCTTTGCGACCCGAGCCATCAACATCAACGACGCCCGAGCCATCTGCGATCTTATCCAAGATCACCTTTAAGGGCTGGCTCGCTGCGCTGCCATAACCTGCCAAATAGGGACAGGTTTATTTTGGCAGGTTTTATCTGGGCAAACGTCATTTCCACCACAAAGGGGACAGGCACCTTTGTGGTGGTTTTTGCTTTGGTAGATGTGTGGGACATGTCTTACAATCTACCAAGTAGTTCATGACGGGCGAAAAACGGAGAGAAGGGGCTTGATGCGTCCTTAATGTTTCATGCGGATAGATTGATTTGACAGACGGTGGCGAATGCCCACCGTCCGCATTCGTATGAAACAAGGAGTCTCCATGCTCGCCTCTCTTTTCTCAAAGCCTCAATCATCGCTGTCCGTGCAGGCCAAGCGCCTGGTGGCGATGCGCTTTCTCATCTACACCGGTTTTCAGACCAGCTACTTTATCGGCGTCATCGGAACGCTCACCTATGCAGACGATGCCTCGGTCGTGGCGACATCGCTGGCCGTTCTGTTTATGAACGTTTTCGTGATCCTGGGGTCCTTTGCGGGTGGAGCGGCGCTTGACGCTTGGGGTCCGTGCCGGCATTTCCGGGCAAGTATCGTCGGCACGTTGGCAACCGGCGCGGCGATCCTCGTTTTTGGCAGCGCGACTGGCATCGTCCTGCTCGGTGCGGTACTCCTGGGCTTTGTGATGGGATTCGCCCAGCCCATCGCTACGTCCTATCCGGCGTATCTCACCGACGATTCTGTCGAGCTCAAAGACATCAACTCCGCCATCGCCATGTTCTCAAACGTGAGTATTATCGTCGGACCCACGTTGGGCGGCTTTGTCGCGGCGGCTGCGTCGTCGCGCGCGGTGTTTGTGCTTATGATGCTCTTTACCGTGCTGGCGTTCGTCGTCGGTTGGGGCTTTAGGCCGCAGACCAGCCATGTCGCCGGGGATGCGGATGCCGATTCGGCGGAGGAAGGGGAGCGTGCGGGACAAAGCTCCAACCCCAGCACGTCCGCCCGCGCCACCTTCGCAGCCAGCATCAAGACAGTCTTCACCAACAGCGTCCTCGCGCTACTTTTCTGCATCATTTTTCTTTCGAACTTTGGCTATGGAGCCTTCGACCCGCTCGAGTCGTTCTTCTATCGCGATGTCCTGCATGTCGGCGTTGAGTGGATGGGCTGGCTCTCGTCGGCCAGCGGTGTCGGCGCGGTGCTGGGCGCCGTCCTCGCGCTCCGCTTGCCGCCGCACCTGGTCAACCTTAAAACGCTGCTCGTGGCGCTTATGTCCGTGGGCCTGGGAAGTTTGCTCTATGTGGGAACACCGTACGTGGGTGTAGCCCTCGTCGGCCAGATTTTCCTGGGCGTGGCGTGGGGCGTCGTCAACCCGCTCCACAACACCATTGTGCAAACGACGGCCCCGCTCGAGCAGCTCGGTCGAGTGAACTCGGTCATGGGCTTTGGCAATATGTTCGCCGGCGTGGCGCCGCTGGCGATTGCCCCGTGGCTGGCGGCGACATTTGGCGTACAGCAGACACTCGTGGGGGCAGGCATGGTCGTGACGGCGGTCCCTACGGCGTTGCTGCTGTTTGGACGCCGGCATTTTGATCGTGCCGCAAGGCAGTAAAAACCATCACAACATTCGATGGAAATCTCAATTATGGCGAAAAACATCGAATGTTGTGATGGCTTGGCCCGCAAACGTCACTTCCACCACAAAGGGGCCAGGCACCTTTGTGGTGGTTTTTGCTTTGACGGGCCGCACCTGCGCCTTGGTATACCATGTACGCCGTTTGCGAATGCACCCCACACCGCCGCACAACCCAGAAAGGCCCCCATGGACACCACCTTCAGCCACATCAAAGCCGTGTTCTGCGATATCGACGGCACGCTGCTCACGAGCCAGCACACGGTGTCCCCGCGCACCGTGGCGGCGATCCGCGCCCTGCGCGAGCGCGGCGTGCTCTTTGGCCTGTGCACCGGGCGCGACGCCCATGCGACCGAGGCCATGTACGAGCTCTGGGGCATCGAAGGCCTGGTGGACGTGCTCGTGGGCTGCGGTGGCGCCGAGGTCATCGACCGCGCGCACGACATCAACGAGCTGAGCTATCCACTGCTGGGCGAGACTATCGCGCGCATCTGCAAGCACATGGCGGACCTTCCGGCAACGCCCGTCTGCCCCCGAGACGGCGTGTTCTACGTGCCCGAGAGCAACGCGTGCGTCGAGCACCTGTCGCGCGTCGACGGCGTGCCCTACCAGGTGGTCGATTTTGCCGAGTTTTTGCGCGAGCCGCAGCCCAAGGTGATGTTTACCATGGCGCCCGAGGTAATGCCGCGGGTGATTGAGCGGGCGTCGACGTTTGCCGATAACACTGTTAAGGCGGCGGCTCTGCAAACCACGCAGCGGCTCTACGAGTTCATGGATCCGCGCGTGTCCAAGACGCGCGGCCTTGTGCGCGTGGCGGAGCTCAACGACATGGAGCTCCAGGACATCTGCGTGTTTGGCGATGCCGATAACGACACCTGCATGGTGGCTGACGCCGGCGTGGGGGTGGCCATGGCAAATGGCAGCGACGCCACCTGCTCCGCCGCCGATTTTGTAACCGCCAGCAACGACAAAGACGGCATCGCGATCTTTATCGAGGAACATCTGCTGTAGCGCTGGGGGAGAACTCTGCAAGGGGACAGTACGCCTTTGTGGCGGATTGGCTTCAACTGGGCATTCGAGATATCCAGACCATCACAACATTCGATGAAAATCGCGATTTTGACGAAAAGCGTCGAATGTTGTGATGCTTTTCGTTGTGGTCGGGATGCTTTTCGCTGTGGACGAGACGGTTTTCGGTATGGACGGTGCGGATTCGCTATAGAACCGCCAGCCCGCCGCCTACCAACCGCCGCCCTCGTTACGTTTTCACTGCATTTGGGTAAAGCGCCTGCTCCAAGCCGGCGTTGCCTTGTATACTAGAGCGGTTTAACTGTTATGCGGAAGGGAGCGCCTATGGCACTCAGCGAGAAAGACGTGCGCGGCATCGCCGAGTACGCAAAGATCGCACTGACCGATGACGAGCTCACCCAGATGACGTCCTACATGAACGACGCCGTCCAGATGCTCGAGCCCGTCTTGCAATATGACTTGCCCGACGTGGAGCCCACGTTCCATCCCATCGGAAGCCTGTCCAACGTGATGGGCGATGACCTGCGCGAGCCCGAGCGCGACCTGCCGCTCGACATTGCGCTCGAAAACGCCGGCAGCGCGCGCGACCGCTACTTCCGCGTGCCGTCCATTTTGGGAGAGGGGGAGAGCGAGTAATGGCGCTAAGCTTCGATTCCTTTACCGCCGCCCAGATCGCCGCAGGCGTTGCCGCCGGCGACTTTACCGCTACCGAGGTGGCCCAGGCCTCCCTTGCCGCCATCGAGGCGCGCGAGGGCGGGGTCCAGGCATTCCTGCAGGTGGCGCCCGAGCTTGCGCTCGAGGCCGCCGCGCGCGTGGATGCCGACCGTGCCGCAGGCAAGCCGCTGCCCCCGCTCGCGGGCGTGCCGCTGGCCATTAAGGACAACATGAACCTCGTGGGTACGCGCACCACCTGCGCTTCCCGCATGCTCGAGAACTACCAGAGCGTCTACACCGCCACCTGCGTCCAGCGCATGCTCGACGCCGGCTGCCTGCCCATGGGCAAGGCCAACATGGACGAGTTTGCCTTTGGCAGCTCCACCGAGAGCTCGGCGTTCCACCGCACCAACAACCCCTGGGATACCGAGCGCGTGCCCGGCGGCTCCTCGGGCGGCTCCGCTGCCGCCGTCGCCGCGGGCGAGGTCGCGCTCTCGCTGGGCTCGGACACCGGCGGCTCTATTCGCCAACCGGCGGCGCTCTGCGGCGTGGTGGGCTTTAAGCCCACGTATGGCGCCGTGAGCCGTTACGGCGTTGTGGCCTTTGGCTCGTCGCTCGACCAGGTTGGCCCCTTCGGCCGCACGGTCGAGGATGTCGCGCTGGCCATGAACGCGCTTACCGGTGCGGGCCACGATCCGTACGACTGTACCAGCCAGGATTGCGCCGT
Organism: Collinsella sp. BG-O-102; assembly: GCF_023656745.1. Classification (GTDB taxonomy): domain Bacteria; phylum Actinomycetota; class Coriobacteriia; order Coriobacteriales; family Coriobacteriaceae; genus Collinsella. Next base: position 56,542 of record NZ_JAMOKO010000002.1, on the reverse strand, counting down.
CGACTTTACCGAGCATCTCAACGACAGCATCGAGGGTAGGCGCGTGGGCATCATCCCCGTGTTTATGGAGGCCGAGGGCCTGACGCCCGAGGTCCGCTCCGCCGTTGAGCGCGCCGCCCAGGAGCTGCAGAACCAGGGCGCCGAGCTGGTAGAGGTCGACCTGCCGCACCTGGACGCCGCCATCGCCGCCTACTACGTCATCGGCCCGGCCGAGGCGTTCTCCAACCTGGCTCGTTTCGACGGCATTCGCTATGGCTATCAGGAGGAGGGCTGCGCCAACCTATCCGACCAGAGCTCGCTGTCGCGCGCCCACGGCTTTGGCGCCGAGGCCAAACGCCGTCAGATGCTCGGCGCCTACCTGCTGAGCTCGGGCGTGTACGACAAGTACTACTACGCCGCGCAAAAGGCCCGCACGCTCATCACGCAGGACTACGACGCCGCGTATGCCAAGGTGGACACCATCCTCATGCCCGCCTCGCCGCGCACGGCCTTTAAGTTTGGCGAGATCAGCGACCCCACGCAGATGTACCTCTCCGACCTGTACACCATCTCGCTCAACATTTGCGGCAACGGTGGCATCTCGGTGCCGCTGGGCCTGGGCGAGGATACTCAGCTGCCCGTTTCTGCCCAGCTGGTGGGTCCGGCGTTTAAGGACCGTCAGCTGCTCACGTTTGCTCGCGCCCTGGAGCGCGGCTTTGCCGATGCCGCCACGGGTGCGCCCGCGCTTTCCGTCGCGCCCGATTTTGCCGGGAAGGGAGGCGAGCTGTAATGAAGGAGCTTTCCGAGGTCCTGCAGGATTGGGAGGCCGTGATTGGCCTGGAGATCCATACCGAGCTCACCGCACTCGATACCAAGATGTTCTGCAACTGCAAGCTCAGCCACGATGACGAGCCCAACGCCAACGTGTGCCCGGTGTGCCTGGGCCTGCCCGGCGCCCTGCCGGTGCCCAACAAACGTGCCATCGAGAGCATCGTCAAGGCGGGTCTGGCCACCAACTGCGAGATTCAGCGCCACTCGATGTTCTACCGCAAGCACTACTTCTATCCCGATATGGCCAAGAACTTCCAGACTACGCAGGGTCCGGTCGCCTTTGCCATGTACGGTCACCTGGATCTGGATGTGACCGGTCGCGGTGCCGCCGAGCGCCCCGACTGCGCGTTTGGTGAGGCCGAGGTCCAGAGCCTGGCGAGCGCCTCGGCCAACGCCGAGGGTCTGTCCACGTCCATGACGTCGACCATGCGCGAGGGCAACCAGCGCGCCGGCCACCTGGCCAGCTATGATGCGTCCAACTTGCAGATGCCCGAGCGTCGCGAGGACGGTTCCTACACGGTGCCCATCCGCATCCTGCGCATCCACATGGAGGAGGACGCCGCCAAGATGGTGCACGTGGGCGGTGCCGAGGGCCGTATTACCGCCGCGGCCGAGTCACTCGTCGACTACAACCGCTGCGGCACGCCTTTGATCGAGCTCGTGACTGAGCCTGATCTGCGCACGCCCGAGGAGGCTCGCCTGTTTATGGAAAAGCTCCGTCGCATTTTTGTGACGCTGGGCATTTCCGACTGCTCCATGGAGAAGGGTTCCATGCGCTGCGACGGCAACGTTTCGCTGCGTCGCCGCGGCGAGACCAAGCTGGGCACCAAGACCGAGCTCAAGAACCTCAACTCGTTTAAGAGCCTGCATGACGGCCTTGCCTACGAGATCTGCCGCCAGGCCGAGGTACTCGAGGAGGGCGGCATCATCTATCAGGAGACCCGCCACTGGGAGCCTAGCCGCAAGCGCACCGTGGTCATGCGTGTGAAGGAGACGGCCGACGACTATCGCCTGTTCCCCGATCCCGACCTGGCGCCGTTCGACCTGGACGACGAGTTCATCGACCGCTGCCGTGGCGAGATCCCCGAGCTGCCCGATGCCAAGCGCGTCCGTTTTGAGGCCGATTTTGGCATTAAGACAGCAGACGCCGAGCAGATCGCCGGCGACCCCGAGTTTGCCGACTTCTTTGAGGCCGCTGCTGCTGGTATGGCTGGCAAAGAGGCCCAGACGGTCGCAAACCTGCTGGTCAACGAGATGATCGCCTACCTTAAGGGCGCGGGCGTGTCGCTCGCCGAGTCCGGCATCGCGCCGACTCAGGTGGCCGCTCTTGCCAAGCTGCTGGCGACCGATGCCATCAGCTCCAACCAAGCGCACGAGGTCTTTGAGGCCATGGCCCAGACCGGTGACGACCCCAACAAGATCGTCGACGAGCGTGGTATGCGTCAGGTGAGCGATGCCGGTGCGTTGCAGCCGATCGTGGACGAGGTGCTGGCTAACTGTGCCGATCAGGCGCAGCAGTATCGTGACGGCAACCAGAAGGTTATCGGCTTTTTGGTGGGCCAGTGCATGAAGGCGAGCCGCGGCAAGGGCAACCCGAAGCTCTTCAACGAGTTGCTGAGAAAGGCGCTCGCGTAGACTCACGGGCGGGGAAGGCCCCCGGAGCGGTGGGGTGCTTCCTCAAAATTTCGAACAGTCCTGCGCAAGACGAAGGCCACATTAAGTGGCCTTCTTTGCGTGCGGAACTCATTTTGAGCAAGCGCCCCGCCGCTCCGGGGGCCTTCCCCGCCCTGACGACTCGGCCTTCCGGGTCAGGTGGGCTGAATGGAATTTGGTGAATGGGCGTGCCGTTGGCGCGCCCATTTTTGTGAATGTGACAAAGGGACAGTCCCTTTGTCACATTGCAGGTGACCTTCTCTGCATGTGGAGCTCATTGGTCTGTCCCTTTGCTGGCTCCTTACTGGTGTTGGGAGCGCCAGGTGGTGGGGGTGGTGCCGGTGTGTTGCTTGAAGGCTTGGGCGAAGGCGGCCTGCTGAGGGTAGCCTAGACGCTCTGCCACCTGCGCTATCGTGAGCGTGCTATCGGCCAAAAGGTCCTGTGCTCGTTCCATACGGCGTCTGCGAATGTAGGCGCCCAGGGACTCGCCAGTTTGGGCCTTAAAGGTGGCGCATAGTTTGGAGCGGCTTGTGTAGAGCCTCTCGGCCACCTCGTTGATACCCACACGCCTGCCTTTGTCGAGCGCGCGCTCAATCATTGCCGTTGCTTCTTCGGCACTGGTCACGCTGGCGCGTGTGTCTGCCGCCTGCTGCGCCTGCTTGTGGGCCGCGCGCGAACAGGCGAGCTCCGCGACCATGGTCTCCACGATGCCTTGCATATAGACGTGTCCGCCTACGGTGCGGGCGCGTTCCTCGTTAACCCGGCGCAGCGTGTGGTAGATGGCAGACGCTGCCTCCTCGTGCCATGACTCGGCAAACGCCTCAAAGACCCCCGCGAACTCGGTGGGATAGCGGTGCTCCAGCTCGTCAAAATAACCGGGCAAAAAGAGGACCGAGCGCGAGTGGTAGAGCTGCCCTGCAAACAGCGGGCTTAGCTCCTCACCGCAGCTATCTTGGACAAAGCTGCAGATCGCGCTGTTCGGCCACGGTCCATGCAGCGGCTTGAGGTTCGCAGGCGTTATGCCGGCTTCGGGCATGCACATGAGCGTGGGCGCGCTGACCTCGCTCACGCACGCGTACGGTTCGGGCGTGTATTCGGCTAGGTGCATGTTGCGCATCGGGGTAATGAAATGCTCCATGACGATGCAGGTGGGGGAAAGGGGCATGATCCATGCGCGTCCGTGCGCCCGATCGTTTGCCACCTCGCCGGTAAAGACAGCGCCCTTGCCGGAGAACTCCAAGCCAAACTGCTCAAACTGCGGTGCGTAGAGCTCGGTTATATCGGTTGCCGCCCGCCGCATTTTCAAAAGCGTCCCCTTCATTTGCGAAAACGTCCACGCCTGGCCCAATTGTGTGCCTTGGCTAACACGCCCATGATAAGTTTCTTACGGTTAACTCTCAAGCCGTTAGAAAGGAATCTCATGACAAAGGGATCAAAAAAGGAAGGCGGCGGCATCGGCGAGCTGCTTGCATATGCCGGTGACCGTAAATTCCTAACGTATTTGGGCATGGCCCTCTCGGCGTTCTCGCAGCTGTTGAGCTTTGGCCCGTACGTGTGCATCTGGCTTGTTGCGCGAGACCTGATCGCTGTGGCGCCTAACTGGAGCGAGGCCGCCGACATCGCGATGTATGGTTGGTGGGCTGTCGGTTTTGCCCTGGCAAGCATCGTGGTCTATTTCGTGGGACTCATGTGCACGCACCTGTCCGCGTTTCGCTGCGCATCCAATATCCGCAAGACCACGAGCGAGCATCTGCTTAAGCTGCCGCTCGGCTACTTTGACACGCACGCCACCGGTGAGCTGCGCCGTATCGTAGACGGATGCGCCGCCTCCACCGAGACCCTGCTCGCGCACATGCTGCCCGATATCGCCGGCGCCACCGCCATGGTCGTGGGCCTGCTCGTGCTGCTTTTCGCCCTCGATTGGCGTTTGGGTGCGGCATGCCTCATTTCGGTGGCCGTTTCGTTTTGCGCCATGGCCACCATGATGAGCGGCAAGGGCGCCGAGTTTATGAAGGCTTACATGGGCGCGCTGGTCAAGATGAACAAGACCGGCACCGAATACGTACGCGGCATCCCCGTGGTCAAGGTCTTCCAGCAGACGGTCTACTCCTTTAAGGCGTTTCACGATGCGATCGCCGAATACGCCGACATGGCGCAAAGCTATGCGGGCACGTTCTGCCGAGGCCCGCAGGTGCTCAACCTTACCGCGCTCAATGGCCTCGTGGCATTTCTTTTGCCCGTGGCGTTGCTGTTGGCGCCGGGCGAGACGGACTTCGCGCACTTTATGGTCAACTTCACGTTTTACGCGATCTTTTCGGCCGTGGTGCCGACGGCCATGACCAAGCTCATGTTTGTGGGCGAGGCGTCTCAGATGAGTGCCGATTCGCTGGCGCGCATCCGAAGCGTTATGGATTCCAAGCAGCTCTCCGTGCCTGCCCAGCCCAAGCACCCTATCGGCAGCGATGTGCGCTTTGAGGATGTAAGCTTTACCTACGAGGGTGCCGAAGCGCCTGCCGTCGATCATGTGAGCTTTAGCGTTCCCGCAGGTAGCACCCTTGCGTTGGTTGGTCCCTCGGGCGGCGGTAAGTCAACCTGCGCAAGCCTGATCCCGCGTTTTTGGGATGTTTCCTCGGGTCGCGTGCTTGTGGGCGGCGTAGACGTTCGCGACATGGATCCGCACGAGCTCATGGACCAGGTCGCCTTTGTGTTTCAGACCAACCAACTGTTCCGGCAAACACTTGCCGATAACGTGCGCGCCTCCAAGCCTACGGCCACTGACGACGAAGTGCGTGCGGCCCTCTCCGCAGCTCAGTGCGACGACATTGTGGCCAAGCTCCCGCAGGGTATTAACACCATGCTCGGTGCTGGAGGGGCATATCTTTCGGGCGGCGAGGTACAGCGCGTGGCACTCGCCCGCGCGATCCTTAAAGACGCACCTATCGTGGTGCTCGATGAGGCCACAGCGTTTGCCGACCCCGAGAACGAGGCGCTCATCCAGCGTGCCTTTAGCAAACTGGCGGCGGGTCGCACGGTCATTATGATCGCGCACCGGCTTTCGACCGTGGTGGGGGCCGACAAGATCGTGGTGCTCAACCAAGGTAGCGTGCAGGAGACTGGCGCCCATGCCGAGCTGCTGTCCCAAAACGGTCTATACGCCAAGATGTGGGCCGAATACGAACAGGCCGCGAGCTGGAAGATCACTGCTGCCGCGGATGCCGCCGTCACGAAGGGAGGCGAGGCCTAAATGTTCGCCTCATTCCAAAAGAAGTATTTCCTATCCGATAAAGGCGTCGCCGGCGTAAAACGCGGCATTTTCTGGACCGCGCTCACCAATCTCATTGCCATGGCCGGCATGGGCTTATTGTTCCTGGTCATGGCCGGTTTTGTCGAACATCTCGCCACCGGTGCCGACCTGCCGGATGCCCTGCCGATTGTGGGCGGCCTCCTGGTCTTTTTCGTGTTGCTCTTTGCCTCTAACTGGCAGCAGTATTACTACACCTACTGCATCTTTTACGAGGAGTGCGGCAAGCAGCGTATGGAGATTGCCGAGCGCTTGCGCAAGCTGCCGCTGTCGTTTTTTGGCCGTCGTGATCTGGCCGATTTAACCGAGACCATCATGGGCGACGTCCAGGCCATGGAGCACGCCTACAGCCACGTGCTGGGAGAGCTTTGGGGTGCCATCATCGCAAGCGCTATTGTGTTCGTGGCGTCGCTGTTCTTTTGCTGGCAGCTGGCGATCGCGGCGTTTTGGAGCGTGCCCGTGGCCTTTGCCGTGCTGTATCTGACACGCGGCCCCATGACCCCGGTGTTCGACCATGTGCGTGCCGAGAAGGTCAAGGTTACCGAGGCGATCCAGGAGACGCTCGACTGCGTGCGCGAGATCCGCGCCACTAACCAGGAGACTCATTATCTTGAGGGGCTCAACGCCGTGATCGATGCCGAGGAGCGCGAGACCACCAAGGGCGAGCTCGCCAATGGGCTTTTGGTCAACTCCGCCTTTGCCATCCTGCGCCTGGGGATTGCCACCACGTTGGTCACGGGCGCTGCGATGGTCGCCTCCGGCCAGGTCGACTTTTTGATGATGTTTGCCTTCCTGCTTATGGTGAGCCGCATCTATGCGCCCTTTGATCAGGCGCTGATGCTGATGTCCGAGCTGTTTGCCGCCGAGTCGTCGGCCAAGCGCATGCGTTCCATCATGGAAGAGCCCGTGGCGCGGGGCAGCGAGCAGTTTGAGCCCGTAGGCCACGATGTGGTGTTCGATCACGTGGCATTTGGCTATGGTGCGGGCGAGGACGGCCGCGCCGGCGAGAAAGTTCTTACCGATGTGAGCTTTACCGCCAAGGAAGGCGAGGTCACGGCACTGGTCGGTCCTTCGGGCTCCGGTAAGTCCACGGTGAGCCGCCTGGCCGCGCGCTTTTGGGACGCCACCGAAGGCACGGTCACCGTGGGCGGCGTGGATGTTGCGAGCGTGGATCCCGAGGCGCTGCTGCGCGACTACGCCATTGTGTTCCAAGACGTGCTGCTCTTTGACGACACGGTGATGGGAAACATCCGTCTTGGTCGTCGCGATGCCACCGATGAGGAAGTGCTTGCTGCCGCGCGTGCCGCCAACTGCGACGAGTTTGTGAGCCGCATGCCGCAGGGCTATGACACCATGATCGGCGAGAACGGCTCCAAGCTGTCCGGCGGTGAGCGCCAGCGCATCTCTATCGCCCGTGCGCTGCTCAAAGACGCGCCTATCGTGCTGTTGGACGAGGCGACGGCGAGCTTGGATGTGGAGAACGAGACCGTGGTTCAGCAGGCGCTCTCCCGTCTGCTTGCAGGTAAGACGGTTATCGTTATTGCCCACCGTATGCGCACGGTGGAAAATGCCGATAAGATCGTTGTACTCAAGGATGGTGTGGTTGCCGAGCAGGGCACTCCGGCGCAGCTCAAGGCGGCAGGTGGAGAATTCGCCCGCATGGTGGCGCTGCAAAAGGAAGCAGCTACCTGGCAGTTGTAAGAAGGGGCAAAGGGACAGTCCCTTTCTCACATTGACAATCGGTTACTCCGCATCGTTAATTTTCAAAAGGTTAGCCATGGCTGACCTAGATAGTTAGATAAAATTGAGATATTTCAAAAGCGTGCTCGAGCAAACTTGTTTACTCGGGTGCTGAAGCACCATGCCGCGTCCAATGCGGCAAAAAGGAGAAGCAACATGAAGAAGTCGACGTTCAATACCCTGCTTGTCGGTGGCGGTTTTCTGCTTGGCACGGCCGGCATCAAGCTGCTTACCAGCGCTCCGGTAAAGAACGCCTGCGTGCAGGGTATCGCGTGCGGCATGCGCATCAAGAACGGCTACCAGGACATGGTCGAGCAGGCCAAGGCTAATGTCGACGACATGGTTGCCGAGGCTGCTTACATCACCCAGAGCGAGGCCGCTGCTGACGAGGCAGCCGAGTAACGCTCCCAGGCACAAACTATGAGATTCTCGATTATTAGCGAGATCCCCGGCAGGACCCGTCTTCAATTGGCGGGTCCTGTGCCAGAGAGCGATCTCGATGCACTTCTTAAGCTTGGCGGCGACATCGACGGCGTGCACAAGGTGCGCGTCTACGGCCGCATTGGCCAGATGGCACTCGAATACGACGAGTCGCGCCGCGATGCCGTGCTGGCCGCCGTCGGTGCGCTCGACGCTCAGGCCATCGCCGACGCAAAGACGGGTTACGTGATGCAGCTTGAGCCACGCAAGCACAAGCTCGTCATGGATCTTGCCACACTTATCGGCGCCCACTACGCGCGCCGCTGGTTCTTGCCGACGCCTCTGCGTGCTGTGTTTGTCGTGGCCGGTTACATGGCATTTTTGCGCGCCGCCCTCCGTGAGCTCGCGCAGCCGCGCCTGACCGTTCCCGTGCTCGATGCTTCGGCCATCGGCATTTCGTTCGTCAAGCGTGATGTCGACACCGCGGGCCAGACAATGTTCCTGCTCAACGTGGGCGAGCTGCTCGAGGACTACACCCGCGCCATGAGCGAAAACGAGCTCATCAACTCGCTGCTCGATGTACCCGACAAGGCGCAAAAGGTCGTCGGCGATACCGAGGTAAGCGTTGCTGCGACCGAGCTCGAGCCCGGCGATCTGGTCGCCGTGCGCACTGGCATGTCCATTTGCATCGACGGTGTCGTCGGGCAGGGGAGCGCTATGGTCAACCAGGCGACCCTGACCGGCGAGCCGCTGGCCGTTGAGCGCAGCGTGGGCGACGACGTGTTCGCCGGTACCGTCGTGGAAGACGGCAGCATCTTGGTGCGCGTGCGCGCCAACACGGCGCAGACCAAACTGCGCTCGATCGTCTCGCTCGTGCAGACGGCCGACTCGCTCAAATCCGAGGGCCAGTCGCATATGGAGGACCTCGCCAACAAGATCGTCCCGTGGAACTTCCTGCTCGCGGGCCTGGTTGCGCTCACCACGCGCAGCCTTATCAAGACCTCGGCGGCGCTGATGGTCGACTACTCGTGCGCACTCAAGCTCACGGGTTCCGTCGCCGTCATGACCGCTATGAGCGATGCTGCCAAGATGGGCGTCATGGTCAAGGGCGCAAAGTACTTTGAGTCGTTTGCCAAGGCCGACACCATTGTGTTTGATAAGACTGGCACGCTCACCGAGGCGCAGCCGCGCCTGGCTTGCGTGCTGACGACCGACGGCTGGAGCGAGGACGAGGTCCTGCGCCTTTCCGCTTGCTTGGAGGAGCATTTCCCGCATCCGGTGGCGCGTGCCGTGGTCAACGCCGCCCTCGAGCGCGGGCTCGAGCACCGCGAGCGCCATGCCGCGGTCGAGTACATCGTGGCGCACGGCATCGCTTCGTCCATCGAGGGGCGTCGCGCCATTATCGGTTCGGCGCACTTTATATTTGAGGACGAGGGTGCGCAGCTCGAGTCCGACATCAAGGAGCAAATCGAGCTCCAGATGCAAGGCCTGTCGCCGCTGTATCTGGCGGTCGACGGCAAGGTCGTCGGCGTGCTCGGCATCGAGGATCCGCTCAAGCCCGGCGTCCGTGAGGCCATCGCCGACTTGCATGCGCTGGGCGTCAAGCATGTCGTTATGCTCACGGGCGATTCGGAGCGCACGGCCGAGCGCATTGCGCGCGAGGCGGGTGTCGACGAGTTTAAGGCCGAACTGCTGCCCGAGGACAAGTACGCGTATGTGGAGCGCATTAAGGGCGAGGGGCGCCACGTTGCCATGGTGGGCGACGGCGTCAACGATTCGCCGGCGCTGGGCCTGGCCGATGTGGGCATGGCCATGGGTGGCGGAAGCGACATCGCCAAGGAGGTCGCCGACATCATCCTGGCGGATACCGATCTGGCCGCAATCGTGCGCCTGCGCCGCATGAGTCAGGGGCTTATCGACCGTCTGTCGAGTTCGTATTCCAAGGTGATGCTCACCAACTCGGCGCTGTTGGCATTGGGTATTACCGGCATGATCACTCCGCAGACGTCGTCACTGCTGCACAACGGCTCAACGATCGCCTACAGCCTGGGCAACGCAAAGGCGTACCTGCGTTAGCGTTTTCGATTGAGTATATGGCCTGCATTCGGGCGGCACCGCAGCCGTCAGGGTGCAGGCCTTCTTTTGTTTGACGATATGTTAGCTCGGATATATGCTCGTGCTAGCAATGCTAGTAAATGCTGAAGGTGAGGTTGAGATGGCTACCGTTGGCAGCATGGCACAGGTGAATGTTCGCGTAGATCGCTCGGTTAAAGAGCGCGCCGAGGAAGCGCTGCGGCTTTCGGGCGTCTCGCTGCCCGAGCTCATCAAAAAGGTCGTGGCCAAGGTCGCGCAGGGTGGCGGGCAGTGCGAGGAAGTGCTTGCGGCCGTCGACGACCGGCAGCAGACCGTCGCGCCCGATACTCCGTTCGCCGCGTCGTGGGCAGCGGCAGACCGGCTTTATGCAGATTTGGGCATCGCTACGTCGCCCGTATCCGACGATCGCGGTTGGGACACAATCTATTCCGAAGCCATGGACGAGCGCTATCGCCAAAAGGGGATGATCCTGTGAGCGGGGCTCCCCTCAAAATAATGGTGGACGCCAACGTATGGGTTGATTCGTTTTGCGTCGACCATGCCGAGTCGCTTGCCGCGCGTGCGTTTATTGGGCAGGCGGCGGAGACGGGGGCATTGCTGTTCTTTCCGGTGCATATCGCCAAGGACGTGCTGTACGTTGTCCAACACGAGCTGAAGCGTAGCGTTCTTGCCAGCGGGGGAGCGCTCGACGAGGCATCTGCCCGTGCAATTGGCGATGCGGCGTTGGCGTTTGTTCGGAACATGACCGAAAACGCTACGGCCGTGGGTGCAGACGCATCCGATCTGTGGCTAGCCGACAAATATCTGACGCTCCATCGCGATTACGAGGACAACTTGGTGCTCGCCGCGTGCAAGCGCGCACAGGTCGATTACTTAGTGACCAACGATCACAAGCTGCTCGAACATGCCGATCTTGCAGCGAAGACCCCGCGCCAAATGATGTCGATTCTTGCTTTGGCCGAACGCGGCGGCGCGGCTATCGGCTGACGCGAACTGTTTGCGGGCCTCTTGGACGACGATGCGCCAAGGGACTCGCGTCTGCTATTTACAAAAGCTCGGCCTTAATGGTGGGACTTTCTGCGAGCTGCTCGGCTGCCTTTTCGTCTGAGCTGTCGAGTGCTGCCAGACTGCGGTAGACCCACTCGTTGACCTGGGTGTTCTTGACGCCTGCAGTCTGCATAAGGGTACCTACCTCGCGGATTGCTGCGAGCAGATCGGCCTTGGGACCTGCGAGCTCTACCTCGATGCCGTGGTAGGCGGCCACGCCGCGGTTCTCACTCACGTGGTCGATAAAGCCCTCGACGGTCTCAAGCTGCTGGGCGAGAGCTGCATCATCGTCGGCGTCCAGCGCGACGAGTGCGTTCGATACCGTGAGGGCGGGATGTCCGCAGGGGACAAAGCCTTCGATGACATCCATAGCTTCGGTAATGGTTGAGCCCAGGCCTGCGAGGGCATTGACGAGTTGCTGCTTGGTATCCATAACGGTCCTTTCGACGGGTCAATTTTGCTTGGCGAAAATATACGTGACGCGATCGGTAGCAAAAGTGCGAAGTGCGGAGCACATTGGGGTCTTCACAGCTCGTGCATAGAACAGCTGTCCGCTTTCAGAACGTGGTAAGATAACACTCCACAAGCGGGGCTCGCCCCGCATGTTCCTTGAAAAGTCGACGGGTGTTGGGTGCTCGTGCCCAATGCCATCCAGACTTTCCCGACATTCGGGGGCGACTGGTTTCGACACGATAGCTCTGAGAGAGGAAGCAAGCCGAGGTCTCCTCGCCTCGTTAAACAGGGGTACCGTCAAATTGAATTGACAACAACTCTTCTTTTGAGCCTATGGCTCTCGCTGCTTAGTTTATAGCGGCGCGTCAACCCGGTGATTTCCCCGACACCGGCGCGACGTCATGTTAGGGGAATGCTCCTGCGCACGTAATCGGTATGGCGCAGGCTAAGACCGAACCGGTTAGGACGCCGCGAGCGTGTCGCTGCGCGCAAAGCGTCCGAGACTAAACCAGCGACTGAGCTTGGAGATGCCAATCAGGGGGCTTTCGTGGACCGGAGTTCGATTCTCCGCGCCTCCACCATAAGCAACAGACAGGTAGATATTCGTATCTGCCTGTCTTTTTATTTCTAGTCCGTACCGCGGAGAATCGAACTCTGTGCAGGGCGCGGGCGTAAAGAAAACGCGTAAGCGTTTTTAGCCCGCGGGCGAGGACGCCGGTAGGCGGCCGAAGCCGGTGCGTATTTGCGAAGTAAATACGCGGATTCTCCGCGCAATGCCTCAGCCCAAAACAGATGCGATGTCGATCGGATGACAGCCGACAATGCCCCCGCGCCAACGTCATCTCTACCCGCGGAGAATCGAACTCTATGCAGGGCGCGAGCGTAAAGAAAACGCCTTGGCAACGCAGACCGGGACGCGCTTTCCCAATGGCGGCCCAGGCGGAAAGCGTGTCCCGGAATCCGCGCTCAGACTGGGACGTAGTTTCCGGATGGCGCCTCAAGCGGAAACTGCGACCCGGAATCCCGCCGTAGAGTGGGACATGCTTTCCCAATGGCAGCTCAAGCGGAAAGCGCATCCCGGAATCTAAGCTCGGAATGGGATTCATTTTCCTGATGGTGGGCTCAGCGGAAAATGAGACCCGGAATTTGCTCTGAGAACGGGACACACTTTCCGCTTCACCTGCCGCCTCGAAAAACCTGCGCTCTCACCATCCCAAAACTGGGTAGAAGAAAGCCAAAACGCAATCGCAGGAGGTCAACATGACTGCAGAAGATAAGGCAAAGAACGCCGGCAAGGTCGCGCTCGTCCTGGAGGGCGGTAGCTTTCGCGGGCAATTTACCGCAGGCGTGCTCGACGTCCTCATGGAGGCTGGTGTCGAAATCCCGGCGGTGTACGGCGTCTCGGCCGGCGCCCTCAACGGCGTGAACTATAAGTCGCACCAGATCGGCCGTGCCAACCGCATCAACCTGGCTTTCTGCAACGACAGTCGCTTCATGGGCGCCGCATCGTTTGCGTCCACGGGCTCTATTGTGGGTTACGACTTTATCTTCAACGATGTCCAGGACCGCCTGGACCCCTTTGACAACGAGACGTTCGACGCGAGCCCCATCGAGATGTACGCCGTCGCGACGGACATGCTTTTTGGAACCGCCGCGTACCTGCCGGTCAAAAGCGCCGTGCTCGATCTCGACGCTGTGCGCGCATCGACGTCGCTGCCGCTGGTGACGCCGCCGGTCGAGATTGACGGGCACAAATACGTCGACGGCGGTGTGGCCGATTCGGTTCCTATCGAGCACGTGCTGGAGGAGGCGGGCTTCGATCGCGCGGTTGTCATTGTCACGCAGGACCGCTCGTACGAGAAAAAGCCCTACGAGTTTATGCCTGCCGCGCGCGCCCGCTATGCCGACTACCCCTATCTGCTCGAGGCTATCGAGACGCGCCACGACCGTTACAACATCCAGCGCATGCACCTGTGGAAGTATGAGCGCGAGGGCCGTGCGTTGGTCGTCGCTCCGCAAAAGCCGGTCGAGGTCGGCCATGTCGAGCACGATTCGGCAAAGCTTTTGGACCTGTATATCCAGGGCCGTCAGGAGGCAAAGCGTCTGCTCGCGGAAATCCAAGAGTTCGTTGAGCGCTAACGACGGCGAACCCTCAAAAAATGGCAACAGCTAAAGAGCTGGAAAATCACGGCTCGTGGATGACATGTGCAGAAACTCTGGTCGGAGCCAAAATACCTGTTGACTCGTACGGCGAGCGGGGTAATATGGACGGGTTACTTGCAGAGCCCCGTGAATCTCTGTAACAACACGTACTGTACATGGAGGAGTCTAAGTGATTTCGAAATCGACTCACTACGCCAAGCAGGGCGAGGTCCAGCGCAACTGGGTTCTCGTTGACGCCGATGGTGCTGTCCTGGGCCGTCTTGCCACCCAGATCGCAATGATCCTGCGCGGTAAGAACAAGCCCCAGTTCACGCCCAACAGCGACTGCGGCGACTTCGTTGTCGTCATCAACGCCGATAAGGTCCAGCTTACCGGTAACAAGGCCGACACGAAGACCTATTATCGCCACAGCGGCTACAACGGCGGCCTCAAGGCTGAGAGCTTCCGCCAGGCTATGGAGAAGCACCCGGAGAAGGTCATCGAGCGCGCCGTTCGCGGTATGCTGCCCAAGACCACCCTCGGCCGTGCCCAGATGACCAAGCTTAAGGTCTACGCTGGTGCCGAGCATCCGCACACTGCCCAGAACCCCACGAAGATTGAGCTGGAGGCTTAAAGATGGCTGAGAACACCGTTGTCTACCAGGGTACCGGCCGTCGTAAGAACGCCGTCGCCCGCGTCCGTCTCGTCCCCGGCACCGGCAAGGTGACCATCAACAAGCGTGACGCCGAGCAGTATTTCGGCCGTCATCAGCTCGTTGAGAACGCCCTTGCTCCCTTCAAGGTGACCGACACCGCCGGTCAGTTCGACGTTATCGCTCTGTGCGATGGCGGCGGCATCTCCGGTCAGTCCGGCGCTCTGCGCCTGGGCATCGCTCGCGCTCTTCTGAACGCTGGCGACTACCGTGCTGACCTCAAGAAGGCCGGTTTCCTTACGCGCGATGCTCGCGTGGTCGAGCGCAAGAAGTACGGCCTCAAGAAGGCCCGCCGCGCTCCCCAGTTCTCCAAGCGCTAAGGTTTTATCTCCTTTCGAGATACAATGTACAAGCGGGGCCTGCCGATTCCTCGGCGGGTCCCGCTTTTCTTTTTCGACTAGGGTGGGCGGTTGCATATCGCCTGCTAGGGAAGGAGCGATCCTATGCCCCAGAACATCTTCGGTACCGACGGCGTCCGTGGCGTCGCCAATGCCGACCTCTCGTGCGACCTCGCGTTTCGCCTGGGCCGTGCGGCGACCAAGTTTCTTGGTCCGGATATCTGCATCGGCCGCGACACGCGCCTTTCGGGCACCATGCTCGAGAGCGCTCTGACCGCCGGCATTATGGCCGAGGGCGGCCGCCCGCATTGCTGCGGCGTTATCCCCACGCCCGCCGTGGCGCTGCTCACTGTTCAAAACGAGCTCGATGGCGGCATTGTCATCTCCGCTTCGCACAATCCGCCGGAATTCAACGGCATCAAGTTCTTTAGCCGCAAAGGCATGAAGCTTCCTGATGCTGTCGAGGAAGAGATCAGCGCCTGGGTCATGTCCGAGGAAGCTATGGCTGCCGACACGCTGCCGACCGGTGCCGGCGTGGGCCACATTATCAAGATGAAGGACGCTCGCAAGGCATACGTCGACCACGCCATCGATACGCTTGATGGCCTGAGGCTTGACGGCCTGGTCGTTGCCGTTGACTGCGGCCACGGTGCTTCTTGCCAGACCACGCCCGCCGCACTGCAGCGCCTAGGTGCCACGGTGCACGCTATCAACACCGATTACTGCGGCACTGACATTAACGTTGAGTGCGGCTCTACGCACCTCGAGCCCCTGCGCGAGCTCGTGCTGCGCACCCATGCTGACATCGGTCTGGCCCACGACGGCGACGCCGACCGCGTACTGTTCGTGGACAGCGAGGGCAATGAGATCGATGGTGACTACATCCTGGCTATCTGCGGTTCTGACCTTGCCGCTCGCGGCAAGCTCGCCAACTCCGAGATCGTTTCGACCGTCATGTGCAACCTGGGCTTCTCCATCGCTATGAAGGAGCAGGGCTTCGAGATGGTCCAGACCGCCGTGGGCGACCGCTACGTTCTGGAGCGCATGCTCGCGGACGGCGCCGTCATCGGCGGCGAACAGTCCGGCCATATCATCTTCCTGGAGCACAACACCACCGGTGACGGCCTGGTGACGGCTCTGCAGCTGCTGGCCGTGCTCAAGCGCACCGGTCGCACCCTCACCGATCTTGCCGGTATCATGAAGAAGTATCCGCAGGTACTCGTCAACGTGCATTCCGACAACAAGGCTGGTCTGGACGATTGCCAGCCCATCTGGGATGCCGTCGCTGCTGCCGAGAAGGAGCTTGACGGCCGTGGCCGCATTCTGGTGCGCCCGAGCGGTACCGAGCCGCTGGTCCGCGTGATGGCCGAGGCCGAGACGCATGAGTTGACCCAGCGCGTTGTCGACGACATCGTCGAGGTTGTCAAGCGCGAACTTCCCTAATGGTCAAAAACCGTTGCCAAGTGGTAAACTGTTAAGGTTATTTTGATTGATCGGTATGTCCGAGGGGGAGCATGTTCACTAAAGTCCTAAGGTCTTTTGGTATGCGTGGTCGAGTCCTTACGCTGGATGCTCCCATCTCGGGCGACGTCATTCCGCTTTCCGAGGTAAACGACCAGACGTTTGCCACCGGCCTTTTGGGCCAGGGCGTGGCGATTCAGCCCACCGGAACGCGCGTGATCGCGCCGGCTGATGCCAAGGTCGAGGCTATTTTTCCCACGGGACACGCCGTTGCGCTTAACACGGTCGATGGCTTGGACGTGCTCATCCACGTTGGTTTGGACACTGTTCAGCTCGAGGGCAAGCACTTTACCGTACATGCGCAAGTGGGTGACATCGTCCATAAGGGCGATGTACTCATTGAGTTCGATCGCGAGGCAATTGCTGCCGAGGGCTACGATGTGACGGTTCCCATCTTGGTGTGCAACTCCGTTGAGTTCTCGAGCATCAAGGGCTCCGTTGGTGTGCATGTCGAAGAGATGGACCAACTCATCGTTGCTCGCGAGCGCTAGCAAGTGCACGTGGCCATTAGCCTACAATTCAAGCACGTTTACGGAGGGCGCCCTTGAAAGAGGACGCCCTCCGTGGCAAGATGGGATTTGTCCGAGGCTAAACAGCTTTGGGTCACCGTGGACGGGCAGGGGCCTCGACGCGGCTAGACACGAGACACATACATTACGCGACCTCGCCCTGGTGGCCGCACACGTTGGTTGCGGCCGACGCGGGCCGCGGGCAAGTGCTTGTAAGGGGGCCTTGCCTCTCTTGTACGAGAAAGGACGCGTAATGAAGATCATTAAAGCTAAAGACTACGAGGATATGAGCCGCAAGGCCGCCAATATCATCTCGGCCCAGGTTATCCTCAAGCCCGACTGTGTGCTGGGTCTTGCCACCGGCTCCACCCCGATCGGTGCCTACAAGCAGCTCGCTGCTTGGTACGAGAAGGGCGACGTCGACTTTGCCGAGGTCAGCACCTACAACCTGGACGAGTATCGCGGCCTTTCGCACGACGATCCCCAGAGCTATCACTACTTCATGCGCGAGAACTTCTTCGATCACATCAACATCGACCTGAACAACACGCATGTGCCCGATGGCTCCAACCCCGACGCCGCCGCTGCGTGCTCTGAGTACGACAAGATCGTCGCCGCCGCCGGTTACCCGGATCTGCAGCTGCTCGGCATTGGCAACAACGGCCACATCGGCTTCAACGAGCCCGATGACCACTTCTCCAAGGGTACGCACTGCGTCGACCTCACCGAGAGCACCATTCAGGCCAACAGCCGCCTGTTCGACAGCATCGACGATGTTCCCCGTCAGGCCTACACCATGGGTACCCAGACCATCATGTATGCCCGCATGATCCTGGTCGTCGCCAACGGCGAGGCCAAGGCTCAGGCCGTGCATGACATGTGCTATGGCCCGGTTACGCCCGAGTGCCCGGCTTCGATCCTGCAGCTGCACACTAACTGCGTTGTCGTTGCCGACGAGGCCGCCCTTTCGCTCTGCGAGTAGCGCGACCAAGCGATCTTACATAGCTTTCCAAAAGGCCCTCGCTTTGCGGGGGCCTTTTTAGTGGATGCGGGCCGTAATGTGTGCATGACGGAAACCTTGCCACATGCTTGGCGAGTGGGCTCTAAATCATGAGATTCATTCCATACCAGATTCTATGCACATTTGCCACTATAGAGTCGCAAGCGGTAGCGAGGAATAGGCGAGTTGCGCAACTCAAATAAAAATAGACGACTGCGCTACACTGCAAATTGGATGGGACATGCTGGCAAGCGCATTGACCTGCGCAAAGACCTATTGGTCGGGGGATAAATTACCATCGGGCCTCGCTGTACAAAAACTTGCCAAACACGTACCGGCAGACAACCAAAAACTCTAAGTCGCGCTATTCACGGGGTGGCTCATATGGTCCTGCAGCTACGGTGTCCATATGGTCGAGTTGAGGAGCAGGCATGGTAAACGATCTGGGCAATACGGACGACCTCGAGTTGATGCCGACGGGCGGCGGCTATATGGTGCGGCGCGATCGCTTGATGAACGAGCTCATCGTTAAAGGGCGCAAGGCAGGAATCGTTCTGCTTTACGCGCCCGACGGGTTTGGTAAGACGTCGGTATTGCTGCAATACGTGCAGGAAGTTAAATCGGATCCCACGCGAGGGCCGGTTCGGATAATCGAGGCCGACCGCGCGATTGGACGCGAGCTCTTTATGCAGTTCGAGGTTGTCGCCGATGAGCTTAAGGACAAACCGCATTCGCTCGTTGCAATCGACAACGTGCCCAATCTCGAGCAGCGCGAAACAGAGGACCTCATCGATCGAATCCGCAGCTTACGTGCTACGGGGACGGGGGTCTTTATTACTTGCCGCCCCTCCAACCGATTGCTTATCCACAGGCTGGGCGATTCTGTAAAAGTCAATGCGCAGATGCTCAAGGTGCACGCCTATGAGTATTCGTCATGGGCTACGGCGTTTTCGATCAGTACATCGCTCGATTTTTATCGGCTCACGCAGGGTGTGCCCGAGCTGGTATCTGCCCTGCAGACGGGAATGTATGGACAGGGCGATGTTTCCGGGTTGCTCGAGAACGAAATCGTCAACGTGTACGGTGCGGCGCTGGCAGATCTCGCATCGCTCGAGAACAACCTGTTGTTTACCGTTGCCTGCTTGATGGTGCTGATGGGCGAGGGCCGCATTGCGGAGCTAGAGGCGTGCGGTGTAAGGCTTTCGATGATCGACCAGTCCATCTTTGTGCGCGATTATCCGATTTTTGGCGTGGATCCGTCTGATCGCACCTTTAGGTGTTTGGGTGCTAAGGACAATGCGCGCCTGAGGTTGCGAAAGCTTGTTGCCGAGATCCGTCCCGAACTTGTATCGCGGGCTGCTCGCATTTTGATTAAGGCAGGCCGATGCGATTTGGCCATGGACCTGGCCGATGCGTTCTTGGACCGCCATGTGGTGTTGGAACTTGCCGGGCAGTATGGGGCCGATCTTGCCTTGACCGGGCATGGAGGGGACATTTGCCGTGCGGCGTCGGCGATGATCAATGCGGAAAAGCAGGAGCAAGAGCCGGCACCCGCCGAGGCACTCGGCGTGTATCTGGCGGCTGTCAGCGTGTGCAATACAAAGCTCGCAAGGTATATGGCGTCCGTTATCGAATGTGCGGGTGACCAGGCCGCACGCGAGCTCGACCCCGCTACCTGGAAAATAGCCCAGGCACTCACTATCGCCTTTTACGGCGACAATGACCTGGGGCTTCCCGCCAACCCTGTTTTGCAAGAACAGACATCCTGCGAGGTGCTCGACATGCTGTCCGCGCATATCGAGGTCAAGCGCCACCTGACCGAGCGAGCGGAAGACGGCAATGTTCTCGCGAAGCTCAAGGCATGCAAAGCCTATGATTGCGAGCTCGATATCGCGGGGATTCTCATACAGGCCGACCATATGCTGGTGGAGCTGTTCGACGGCTCGTTTACTAAACCCGACGAGCGCGATGACAAGATGGCGCAGATACTCGAGGCGCTCGATATCCGCGGGCTTAAGGCGCCATCCATTTGGCTGCGTATGGTGCTGGCGGCGCGACGCCTGCTCGCGGGCTTGCCCGTGACCGACGATGTGGCGTTTGGCGAGCTCGATCGCTTTGCGGTGCGTGTTCGCGACAATCAAATTCAGCTGTTTGGGCTTTTGCTGGAGGGCTGGCAATCGCTGGCGGAGGGACGGCCGGTTAATGCAAAGTTCCGTGCGGTCCAAGTGCTCAAACTTGCCGAGGAGTCGATTGCGTACATGCGCGATAACGCATTGCTGCTGGAGCGCGCGGCATATCTGCGTAACACCTCGATGGTTTCGGTGCGCGAGGAAGCGGAGCTACTCGATATAAGCCAGACGCAGGTTGGTGGCGCAGAAGCCTGGATGGTGGCGCTGCATTTGGCCTGTGCGGGCCGAGACAGCGATCTTGCGGCCTGGATGTCCATGAATCGTGCGGGGATTCTAGAGCCATCGTATCGGCTCTTTGCGCGCCTTGCCATGCATTGTCTGGGCGAGCCGGCGGGCAGGATACGCAAGAAGCTTCCCGTGCGCGAGCTGTCGCGGTACTCGCTGCGCGACGATTTGGAAGGGGAGGGTGAGCGCCTGTTCCAGGCCGGCGAGGTTGAAGCCGTTGATACCATCGACCATATCGAGATTCGCATGTTTGGTGCGTTTCGCGCCGAGCGCGACGGGTTTCCCATCACGGACAAAATGTGGCGCCGCAAGAAGGCGGCGACGCTTGCCGAGCGGCTTGCGCTGGGCATGGATGCGCTCGTCGATCGCGAGACGCTGGCCATGGAGCTGTGGCCCCATGCCGAGTTTAATAGCGCCCGCAACAACCTGTACTCGACGATATCGCGCTTGCGGTCGGCTCTGGGACCGACGCCGGATGGCAAGTCGTGTGTGCTCATCCAAAATGAATGCATCGGACTCAACGGCGACTACGTCAAGACCGATGTACGGCTGTTTGACCAGATAAGCCGCGAGGTTTTGGGAAATCGCACGGGTGCGCGCGGGCCCCATTTAGTTGAGCTGTGCCTTAAGATTGAGCAGCTTTATGCCGGACCGCTGTATGTTCCCAATGGCTGTAATCCCACCTACTTTTTGCGTATGCGACGCATTATGCAGTCAAAGTACATCGATTGCATGATTAAGGGAGCAAATGCCGCTCTAGAAGAAAACGATCTGCAGTCGGCGATTTGGCTGGCGGAGTCGGGGCTTCGGCAGGAAACGGCGCGTGAGGATATGGTGCGCTGCGCCATGCGCGTCTACAGTGCGGCGGGGCGACGGCGCGATATCGTCGAGCTGTACAGCGGGCATATGCACCACCTGAGGGAGCAGGTCAATGGCGTGCCCGAGCCCGAGACGCGGCGTCTATACGAGCGCTTGGTGGAGGGGCGGCTCAATCGCGTGCTGGTCGAGCGATAAAAAACGGGCGCCCGAAGTACTTGGGCGCCCGTAAGCTTGCTATGTGTTGGCTCGCCGGATCATTGGCTCTTAGACGAGCTTGATCTTCTCGATGTCCTTGCGCGAGGACTCGCGATACAGTGAGAACTTGCGGCCGATGACCTGGACGATCTCGGCGTGGCAACGCTCGGCGAGCTCCTCGGCGGCCTCGCGGGCGGAAAGGCTGGAGCCATCGAGCACGGAGCACTTAACGAGCTCGTGCTTCTCCAGGTAGGCGACCGTCTGCTCGACGGTGCCCTCGTTGATATCGGACTTGCCGATGATGATGGCGGGGTTGAGGTGATGGGCCATGCTGCGAAGCTGCTTGACCTGGGCTCCTGTCAGTGCCATGGGTTCTCGCTTTCTATGTATGGGGCGCCCCGCAATGGGGCCTTAATCTACGTGAGCTGTCCCACGATAGCGCAGGAACGGCGCGGTGTGGAGCGCGTTTGCCCAGTTCGCAAAGAATGCGGATGCCGAGCGGGAGAACAGCGCGGGTTACAGGCGGACGTGTACGGCGGCCGAAAGCGGTCTATGGACGGCCCGAAGAGACCGGCTCCCATGCAATAAACGCCCAACGGACCTTGCGGACGTGGTCGAGCATGTAACGCCCCTGCGGTACGCCCTTGGACCCTGGCTCGCCGGCATGGGGATTCTCAATCATATGCTGAGCGACGTAGTCGCGTAGACGGTCAATCTTATCCTCGTTACCGTGCTCGAGCATGCGGGAGAAGTCCGCCACTCCCGCCTCAAGGCTATCGAAGGTATCGCGACGAGGCGATTCAAAGTACGTGACCTGCGGCAGGGCACCCATCTGAATGAGGATGTTAAAGGCGTACACAAAACCATTGCTGCAGGTAACCGAGGCACCGATGGCATTCATCAAGTGCAGGTCATAACGCGGGCTGGAGTTGGCGACCATCGTGACAGCACAACGCCGACGAGCCGTACGGTCAAGCTTGGCAAGTGCTCCCTTCAGGTCGTTCGTAGTAACCGAGCGACTCGCAAAGGCAACATCTACAGTCTTGGCAACCGGCCCAACCAGATCCCAATCATCATCCCAAGCAAGCTCAAGCGGCGTAATCAGATCCTCGAGCCCGTAATACTCAATGCCGGCATCAAGGGTGCCCAACATGGCAGGAGAGAAGTCGGCAGCAATCACGGGATGCCCAGCCTGAGCAAGCGGAATAGCAATCGACCCAGCCCCACATCCCATATCAAGCACCGACTCACCAGGCTCAAGCGCCAACAGCTTTATAAAATCCCGAGCATACGGGGCAGTCTCCAGCGGACGAAAATGCCGAGCCCGCTTATCCCACTCAAAAGAATCATCAGCCCGATGCCGACCACTTTGCAGGCGCATCCATTCGCCATTCCAATCCGCAGCAAGCAGCTCAGATTGAATTACACCATCAGCCACGGGCCATCCCCCTCACAACAAAAAAGCGACTCCTCCCAAAAGAAGAGCCGCAACCAGCATATATCAGAAAAAGAACCGTTCCAACGCCAAACCGCCGCACCAACCAAGTGGTGCAGGAGCGAAGCAACTGCAATCGGGATAGAACCCAACCGAGGTCCCGTTGTGCGGGAGCCCCGGGGAGGGCAAATATATAAGGTCGATCGCGAGTTCCGCACGAGCCGGAGAGCACTTAATGTGCTCTCCGTGCGAGTCAGGACTGTCCGAGCAGGCGACCTTATATATTTGCCCTCCCCGGGGCTCCTCGCCAGTCCCCCTCAGCTAGTTCTTCAGCGAGTTCAGCGGCGCCGGGAAACGTCCACCGCGGTGGGCAAGCACGGTGCCGGCGTTGGGGTTCACCGGCATGATGGGCGCACGGCCGAACAGACCGCCGTACTCAACGCAGTCGCCCACGCCCTTGCCGATAGCGGGAATCACGCGCACGGCCGTGGTCTTATTGTTGATGACGCCGATGGCCATCTCGTCGGCGATGATGCCGGCGATGGTCTCGACCGGGGTGTCGCCGGGGATGGCGATCATGTCCAGGCCGACGGAGCACACGCAGGTCATGGCCTCGAGCTTCTCGAGCGAAAGCGCGCCGGCCTCGACGGCGGCAATCATGCCGGCGTCCTCGGACACGGGGATAAAGGCGCCCGAGAGGCCACCCACGCTGGAGCTGGCCATGACGCCGCCCTTCTTGACGGCATCGTTGAGCATGGCGAGTGCGCAGGTCGTGCCCGGGCCACCGCAGGTGCCCACGCCGATGATCTCGAGGATACGCGCGACGGAGTCGCCGATGGCGGGCGTGGGAGCCAGCGACAGGTCGACAATGCCCTTCTCGACACCCAGGCGACGGGCGGCCTCGCGGCTCATGAGCTCGCCGGCACGGGTGATCTTAAAGGCGGTCTGCTTGATCTTCTCGGCGACCTCCATCATCGATGCGGAATCGGGCAGCGTCTCCAGGGCTGCAGCCATAACACCGGGACCCGAGACGCCTACGTTGATGACGGCGTCGGCCTCGCCACCGCCGTGGACGGCACCCGCCATAAACGGGGAGTCCTCGACCATGTTGGCAAAGCAGACAAACTTGGAGGCGCCAACGGAATCCTCGTCTGCCGTAAGCTTGGCGGCATCGATGATGGTCTGAGCCGCCATGAGCACGGCATCCATGTTGATGCCGGCGCGCAGGCTAGCGACGTTGACGCTGGAGCAGACGCGGCTGGTGGCGGCGAGCGCCTGGGGGATGGACTGGATGACACGGCGGTCGGCGTCGCCGATGCCCTTCTGGACGAGCGCGGAGAAGCCGCCCAGGTAATCGATGCCGAGCGTCTCGGCCGCGCGGTCGAGGGCATGCGCGATAGGGGTGAGGTTCTCATCCTTGCAGCAAGCGGCAATCTGCGCCACCGGGGTGACGGAAACGCGCTTGTTGACGATGGGGATACCGTACTCGCGCTCGAGGTTCTCGGCGGTCTCGACCAGGTGCTCAGCCGTGTGCGTCACGTGGTCGTAGATCTTCGTGCACATGCGGTCGAGGTTCTCGTCACCGCAACCCATGAGCGAAACACCCATGGTGATGGTCCTGATGTCGAGGTTCTGCTCCTCAACCATGCCGCGGGTTTCCGCGATTTCTGCGGGCGTAATCGCCATCCTTGCGCTCCTATCTGCCAAAACGAGCATAGTCTTATCTATTCTAACGTGCCGCACGTGCCAAGTGGCGCATGCGGCACGTTTTGGTGCTCGGTTGTTTCCGTTGTGTTACTGCCCAAAGACCTCTTCGGCGATACGAGCACTTTCGGCGGCGTCCTTGGCGTAGTAGTCCGCGCCGATCTGCTTGGCGTATTCGGGGGTGAGCACGGCGCCGCCCACGATGATCTTGACGCCCGGCACCTCGGCATGAAGCAGCTTGATGGTCTCCTCCATGGCGACGACCGTGGTGGTCATAAGCGCCGAGAGGCCGACGAGCTTAATGTCGCGTTCCTTGACGGTCTTGAGCACCTCCTGCGGGTCGACGTCGCGACCCAGATCAAAGACGGTGTAGCCGTAGTTATCGAGCAGCATCTTGACGATGTTCTTACCGATGTCGTGGATGTCGCCCTTGACGGTGGCCACGCAGATCTTGCCCTTATCGGCAATCTCGCCGGCGGGCATCAGCCGCTTAATGGTGTCAAAGCCCACGCGCGCGGCCTCGGCCGAGGCCATGAGCTGCGGCAAGAAGAACTTTCCCTGGTCAAAGAGGACGCCAACCTCGTCGAGGGCGGGGATAAAGTGGTTGTTGATGAGGTCCATGGCGTCGTGATCTGCCAGAAGACGCTCGGTCTCGGCTGCGATCTCGCCTTTGCGGCCCGAGACGACCATGTGGCGGATGGGATCGTCATCGGCGCTTGCGGTGGTGCTTGCGGCAGGTGCGGCATCGCTCGATACTGCTTGAGCTGCTGCCGGGTTAGCGGCGATCTTGTACGGATCGGTCCAGCCGGCGTAGCGCTCGATGTATCCGGTCGAGCCCTCGTCCTCAACGCTCAAGACGCGATAGCTGTAGACGGTATCCATAAAGCGCTTGGAACCTGGGTTCATGATGGGGGCGTCCAGGCCCGCGCCGAAGGCGGCAGCCAAAAAGACCGAGCCCAGCAGCGGGCGGGCGGGCAGACCAAAGCTGATGTTCGACACGCCGAGTGCGCATTTGACGCCCAGACGCTCCTTGCACAGGGACATGGCGCGCAGGATCTGCTCGGCCTGGCGCTGGTTGGTCGAGGCGGTCATGACCAGGCAGTCGATGAGGATGCGGTTCGGTCCGATGCCGTAACGGGCAGCCTCTGCCACGATGCGCTCGGCGATGGCGAAGCGAGCCTCGGCGGTATCGGGGATGCCGTCTTCGTCGAGCGTGAGGCCGACAACGTTGGTGCCGTAGTGGGCGACTAGGGGAAAGATCTCGTCCATGATTTGCCGTTTGCCATTGACCGAGTTGATGATGGGCTTGCCGGCGTAGCGGCGCACGGCTGCCTCGACGGCTGCGGGGTCGGTGGAGTCGATCTGCAGCGGCAGCAGCGTGGAGCCCTGGAGCTGCTCGGTCGCCTGCTGGATGATCTTGACCTCGTCGATCTCGGGCAGGCCTACGTTGACGTCCAGGATGTCGGCGCCCTGTTCCTGCTGGCTGATGCCCTGGCTCACGACGTAGTCTAGGTCGCCGTCGCGCAGGGCCTGTTGCAGGCGCTTTTTGCCGGTGGGATTGATGCGCTCGCCGATGACGGCGATCTTGTGGCCGTCGCAGGGGAGGTCCACGACCGTCTGGGCGCTCGTGACCGACATACTGGGCTTGCGGTGACGCGGGCTGGGCGTGTGATTGTCGATGAGGGTGCGAAGTGCCGCCATGTGCGTGGGCGTGGTGCCACAGCAGCCACCCACGACGCTCACGCCGTCCTCAATCATGCCGGCGACGGCCTCGGCGTATTCGGGTGCCTGGATGTCAAAGACGGTATTGCCGTCATCGTCCACGCGGGGCAGTCCCGCATTGGCCTGCACCATAACGGGCTTGTCGGTGACGGTGAGCATACGCGCGGCGAGTCCTCGGAGCTCGGCCGGGCCCTGGCTGCAGTTGATGCCCAGGACGTCGGCGCCGATGGCGTCGAGGGTGATGGCGGCGACCTCGGGGCTCGTTCCCAGGAAGGTGCGGCCGTCTTCCTCAAAGGTCATGGTGGCAAAGACGGGCAGGTCGGAGTTCTCGCGGCAGGCGAGGACGGCGGCCTTGATCTCGGCAAGGTCGGTCATGGTCTCGATAATAAAGAGGTCCACGCCCGCATCGATGCCGGCGCGCACTTCCTCGGCAAAGAGGTCATAGGCCTCGTCGAAGCTCAGGGTGCCCAAGGGGCGAAGTAGCGCGCCGATGGGGCCGATATCGCCGGCGACGTAGTGGGCACCGGCCGCGCGGGCGCAGGCGACAGCGGCGGCAAAGACATCTGCCACGGTGGCGGCGCCGTCGAGCTTGTGGGCGTTGGCACCAAAGGTGTTGGCGGTGATCACGTCGCAGCCAGCCTCGACGTATTGGCGCTGAATGTCGGTAATGACCTGAGGCTCCTCAAAGTTGAGCAGCTCGGGCAGGGCGCCGGCTTTCATGCCGGCCGCCTGCAGCATGGTGCCCATGCCGCCGTCGAACAGCAGGTGCCCCGTGCCCTCGATGGCGGCGCGCAGGCGATCGTCCTTAATGCGAAGGTCGTCGATTGTGCGCGTCTTGTACGTGGCGCCGTTACAACGCGCAGTATTGACGGGCGCTGCCAGCGCGGTACCGTCGGAATCATGGGTGATAAGCGGAGTAAACATCGAGGGCTCCTAATGGCTGGAATAGCAGGTGGTGTGGGCGGCGCGGAAGCGGCAGTGCTCGTGCATGCGGCAGATATTGCAGGTGGGGCGGCTCTGGGCGTCGTGGACCTCGCCGTCAAACAGACCGATCACTGCGGTCACACTCTTGGTGGGCATGAGCAGGCTGGTAGGTGTGACGGTAAGCCCGATGAGCCGCGTGGCGTTGAGTGCAGCTACGATTGAGCGCTGGGCCGTAAGCGGGCAGTCGCCATAGCCGGGACTGAAGCGCCAGTTACCGGCGAGTCCGTGTGCGGCGGCCGCAGCCTTGACCTGTTGGTCCATCTGCTCGACGGCGGCTTCTACATAGGCAGAGCATGCGGCGTCGAGCACGGCTCCCTCTAGGGGCTGCTGGGCTCCCGTGGTGCGCAGGCGACGCTCGGCGTCCATGCCGAGGGTGCATGCCATGAGTGCGGCAAAGCGGGCGTCTTTGAGGTGGCGATAGATATCGCGGCCGCGCAGCTCAACGTTGGTGCCGACCAGGCGGATGCAAGGCTCGCCCTGCTCGTCGACGCCCGTGGCATCGACGGCAAACACGCGTCGCACGCCACGGGGCTCAATGTCCAGTTCCAAACGTTCAACGACAAGCTCAATACGCTGCGACAGCTCGGGCTCAATCTGCTGACCGCCGTAGCCCAGGTAGCGCAGCATTTCGGCACGGTCGACTCGGGGGCGATGGGCAGCATCGATACGGTAGAGCGCCGGCGACGCAAGGTCAGCCGGCACTTCACCAAAAGCTGTATCGATGTGCGGTTTTTCCATTACCCCAGGCGCTCCATAATGGTTGCGGCGATCGCAGGACGATTCATAGTGTACAGGTGCAGACCGTCGGCACCGTGCTCCTTAAGGTCGCAAAGCTGACGAGCAGCATAATCTACACCGGCCGCCTGCAGGCTCTCGGGGTCGTTCTCGTACTTGGCGAGAATCTTGATGACGGGGGAGGGCAGCGACGCGCCGCACATAAAGACCATGCGGCTGATCTGCGACTTGCCCATAAACGGCATGATGCCCGCGGTAATGGGCACGGTGATGCCGGCCTTGTCGGCAAGCTCGCGAAAACGGTAGAAGCACTCGTTGTCAAAAAAGAGCTGCGTCACAAAGAAGCTCGCGCCGGCGTCCTGTTTTTGCTTGAGGTATTCGACCGAGAGGTTGAGATCCTCGCAGGCAATGTGGCCCTCGGGGTAGGCTGCGGCGCCCACGCAAAAGCCGGCATCGACGAGCTCCGGGATGAGGTCGCAGGCGTAGGCGTAGTCCGAGGCGGGCTTGTCATCTTCAGTCGCGCCAGCGGGCAGGTCGCCGCGCAGGGCTAGCACGTTTTCCACACCGGCCGAGCGATACTCGTCAATCTTGGCGGCGATGTCGGCGTGGGTGCGGCCAACGCAGGTGAGGTGCGCCACCGAGGGCGTATCGAATTCGCTCGTAATCATATGCGCGATGGGGGCGGTGGTGGCACCGTTGCCCGAGCCGCCGGCCGAGCAGGTGACCGAGACAAAGCTCGGCGAAAGCTTGCACAGATTGCCTGCCACTTCGCGAGCCGTATCGAGGGTCAGCTCGCCCTTGGGCGGGAACATCTCAAACGAAACGGGCGCGGTGCCCTGGGATGCTGCCTGCTTAAAAACCTCGTCGACGCGCATATCGTGCTCCTCTAGATACGTAATAGTGTGATGTCTTGTAAGGATTCTACTGCACCACTGTGCCACGGTGGAGTTTCACTCGCTATTTGGGGATACCAATCAAAGATGCCTTGCTATCGGCATTTCCTATAACAGAGCGGTCAATGTAGGATGGGGCTATATTGAATGGTATCTGATGCGAAATACCAGTTAATAGAGCCCCATCCTACATTGACCACCCTTAAACCATGGGGAGAGGTCTGCAATTTATGCAGTTGATTGACTGTTGAGGGTGGCAACGCCGCCTCGATAGGGTAACCTCATTGATTGGTTTCGCGACGGCAACATAACGGTAATGTCGCGGAAACACGGCGAGTCTAAGCTATGACTCGTTCGTTAGTAATCAACACCGCTTCTCACGCGGTGCCGATACGAAGGGAGTTCCGTATGGCCGAACTTACTGACCGCTTCGGGACCATGGTGTTCTCTGAGGAAGTCATGAAGGATTACCTCCCCAAGGACATTTGGAAGCGCCTTGCTGCAACCCTCGAGGGCGGTGAGCCGCTCGACCTGGACGTGGCCAACGCCGTTGCCCATGCCATGAAGGTCTGGGCCATCTCCAAGGGTGCGACGCACTACGCGCACTGGTTCCAGCCGCTTTCGGGCATTACTTCCGAGAAGCACGACAGCTTCCTGGAGCCCAACCACGACGGCACCGCCATTACCAAGTTTACGGGCAAGAACCTCATCCAGGGCGAGCCGGACGCCTCCAGCTTCCCCAACGGCGGCCTGCGCGCTACCTTCGAGGCCCGTGGCTACACTGCTTGGGATCCCACTAGCCCCGCCTTTATCAAGGACGATGTCCTGTGCATCCCCACGGCTTTCTGCTCCTACACGGGCGAGGCCCTGGACAAGAAGACCCCGCTGCTGCGTTCCATGACCGCGCTCTCGCGTGAGTCTAAGCGCGTTTTGGCGCTGTTTGGCAAGACCCCCAAGAAGGTCGTTCCTTCCGTGGGCGACGAGCAGGAGTACTTCCTGATCAAGAAGGACGCCTATCGCAAGCGCAAGGACCTGGTCATCACCGGCCGCACCCTCTTTGGTGCCGCTCCCTGCAAGGGCCAGGAGCTCGAGGAGCACTACTTTGGCGCTATCCGCCCCACCGTCTCGGCCTATATGAAGGACCTGGACGATGAACTGTGGGCGCTTGGCATTCCCGCCAAGACCAAGCACAACGAGGTTGCTCCCTGCCAGCATGAGCTCGCACCGGTCTATGGCGAGGTCAACGAGGCCATCGACCAGAATCTGGTCATGATGGAGAAGATGAAGCTCATCGCCTCCCGCCACGACTTGGTCTGCCTGCTGCACGAGAAGCCCTTTGAGGGCATCAACGGTTCGGGCAAGCACAACAACTGGTCGCTTGGCACCGAGTCCGAGAATCTGCTCGATCCGGGCGACACCCCGCTCGACAACCTGCAGTTCATCGTCTTCCTCACCGCGGTGATCGAGGCCGTCGATAACTATCAGGAGCTCCTGCGTGCCTCCGTTGCCTCGGCCGGCAACGACCATCGTCTGGGCGCCAACGAGGCTCCTCCGGCGATTATGTCCATCTTCCTGGGCGACCAGCTTACCGAGGTCGTCGAGAAGATCATCGATGGCAAGGCTTCCGTCCATGCCACGCGCGGCGTGCTCGACCTGGGCGCCGATACCCTGCCCAAGCTGATGCAGGACAACACCGACCGCAACCGCACCTCCCCGTTTGCCTTTACCGGCAATAAGTTTGAGTTCCGTGCCTGCGGCTCCGAGCAGAACGTCTCCGACTCCAACCTGGTGCTCGATGCCGCCGTGGCCAAGTCGCTCAAGTCCTTCGCCGACGCGCTTGAGGGTACGCCCGAGGATGAGTTCCAGGACGCCGCGCTCGAGTACTGCAAGAAGGTCCTGACCGACCACCAGCGTATCCTCTTCTCCGGCGATGGCTACTCCGACGAGTGGCCCGTCGAGGCCGAGAAGCGCGGCCTTGCCAACAACAAGACCACGGCCGACGCCCTGCCCGCCTTTGTTTCCGATAAGGCCATTGCGCTCTTTGAGGAGACGGGTGTCCTGACCAAGGCCGAGGCCCAGTGCCGCTACGATTGCAAGCTCGAGAAGTACAACAAGCTCATGAACATCGAGGCCACCACGATGGTTCGCGAGGCGCGTCGTACCTATCGCCCGGTCATTACCGCCTATGCCACCAAGGTCGCTAAGGGCCTTGAGACTATTCGTGCCGCCGGTGCCGAGGCCGCCATGCAGTGCGAGCAGAACACGCTCAACAAGCTCTGCAACGGCATCACCACCATCAACGACTCCATCAAGGCGCTCGATGCCGTGCATCAGAAGGCCGAAGCCCTCGATGGTCAGGAGCAGGCCAACGTGTACGCGCACGAGGTCGTTCCCGCTATGGATACGCTGCGCGCCGCCGTGGATGCCATGGAGGAGATCGTGGCCGCCGACTACTGGCCGGTCCCGACCTACGACGACATTCTGTTCTATGTGTAACAGACACGTTTGATTTTGCGTGTGAAGGGGTCTCGCCTGTGTGAGGCCCCTTCTTTTTTGCCGCTTTGACCTGCTTTGAACTTGCAGCCGAGCGGGCGTTTCACGCGGGACATCTTAAAAGTTGTAACCTGTTTTGGCACGCGGACGTTTCGGCCGTTTGTTCATAAAGGGGAGGATTATCCGATGAAGGTATTCGATATCGTGTTTAGCCCGACCGGCGGAACGGAAAAGGCGTCTGGCTACATTGCCAATGCGTTGGAAGGGGAAACCGTTGCTGTAGATCTGACCGATAGCGGGCTTGGTTTTCGCACGGTTGCGATGACAAAAGAGGATGTAGCCGTGATCGCGGTACCCTCGTATGGCGGGCGAGTCCCGGCTGTGGCTGCGGAGCGCTTGGGTATGATGCGGGGAAACGGTGCGCAGGCGGTTCTGGTTTGTGTTTACGGAAACCGCGCGTATGAGGACACGCTGGTCGAGCTTGAGGATGCGGCAAAGGGCGCGGGCTTTCGGGTGATCGCGGCGGTTTCTGCCATCGCCGAGCATTCTATTGTTCGCCAGTTTGCAGCCGGTCGGCCTGATGCACAGGACGCGGCGCAGCTCGCTGGGTTTGCGGATCAGATTCAGCAAAAGATGTCTGCAGGAGATGCTTCTGAGCCGGCTATTCCGGGTAATCGTCCCTATAAGAAGGCCGGGGGTACCGGCATGGTGCCTAGGGCCACAAAGGAGTGCACCGCCTGCGGGGCTTGCGTCGCAGCGTGTCCCGTTGGCGCTATCGATAAAGACGATCCCAAGCGGGTGGACAAAAAGGCCTGCATTTCCTGCATGCGCTGCATTGCCGTATGTCCGTGGGGCGCTCGCGCGGTAAATCCCGTCATGCTCTCTGCGACTACCAAGATGTTGAGCAAAGTTTGTGCCGAGCGGAAGGAGTGCGAGCTGTTTATCTAGCGCAGGGGCTTTGAGTCTTCTTCATCTAATGTCAAGAAAGAACGAACCCGTGCGATGGTAACTCGCACGGGTTCGTACATTTTTGAGTTGGTGCCCCCAGCGGGATGTCCGCGTGCGGCTGGCGCCGCCCGCTTCCGCTGCGTCGCTTCACTCCTTGCGCGCTGCGCTGGAAAACGCTTGCGCGTTTCCTCAGCTCCGCACCCTGTCGGGTTCGAATCCCGGCACATGGGTAGCAAAAAGCCCGCTACCGAATTGGCAACGGGCTTCTCAGATTCTGTGGTGCCCCCAGCGGGATTCGAACCCGCGATATCCACCTTGAAAGGGTGGCGTCCTTGGCCGCTAGACGATGGGGACAGCGGGAAAGAGTATAGCAGACTTTTTTGCCGGCGCGTATATCGTTGGCAAACTGGAAAACCACCACACAGGAGCTGGCTCCCTATCCTGATTTTCAAATATCTCAATCTGTAACATCTGGGCGGGCAAATCGGCTCTATCTGTTACAGATCGAGACAAACGGCGGGCGTCGGGACGAATATCTCAATCTGTAACAGTAAGACGACTTTTAACGGTCTAGATGTTACAGATTGAGACAAACTGCCGTGGCAGGTCAAAACCACCACAAAGGTGCCTGTCCCCTTTGTGGTGGCGGGGCGTTAGAGGAGGAGCTTCATCGCGGCGTCGTGGGCGGCGTGCTCGTAAGTGTCGTCGAGGGGCTTGAGCGGCAGCAGAGCGGTGGCCCGTGCATCGCCACGGCGCTCGAGAGCGTGGGCGATGAGCCAGTCGGCGAGCTCGGGGTTCTTGGGCAGTGCCGGTCCGTGTAGGTACGTGCCGATGACGCCCTTGTAGATGATGCCCTCAAAGCCATCGTCGCCGTTGTTACCGGTACCCGTGACGACGGACGTTCCGAGCGGCGTGGCCTCTGCATCGAGCAGGGTGCGGCCGCCGTGGTTCTCGAATCCCACAAAGGGCTCGGGTGACAGGTCGGTCTTGACGGCGACGTTGCCGATCAGACGGTCGGAGCCGCGCACGGTCTCGGCGGCAATGACGCCCAGGCCCTCGATGCGATTCTCGCCCATATAGTACGAACGGCCGAGCAGCTGATAGCTGCCACAGATAGCGAGCAGCGAGCCGCCATCCTCAACATAGGCCGCGACCTTGTCTTTTTGAGCGAACAGCTCGTGTGCCACGGCCAGCTGATCGCGGTCGGAGCCACCGCCCATCATGACGATGTCGGCGTCGGTGAGATCGAGCGACTCGCCCATACGGACCTCGTCCACGCGCACGGGGATGCCACGCCAGGCGCAGCGGCGCTCGAGGGCAATGACGTTGCCGCCGTCGCCATAGAGGTTGAGGGCATCGGGATACAGGTAGACGATGCGTAGCGGGCGCGAAAGCTCGACCGGCGCAATGTCGGTGGGGACAGCGCTGCCATCGGCGCGCGTTACGGCGTGGGAGGCGACCGAGCTCGCATCGGTGCTCTTAAGCTCGTCGAGCTCCTTGATCAGCGGCGGGAAGGCCGTGTAGTTGGCGACGGCGTAGAAAGTATCACCAGCCTCCTCGTCCGCCACGGCACCGATCGCCTGCTCGATATTCGAGATGATGGCGGAGTCGATGCCGGCGTACTTCAGGCGTACCTGCATATCGTGCGCGCGTGTACCCCCGACAAAGGCGATAAGACCTGGGGTATCGGCGATGCGCTCGAAGTCGACGTCGTAGATCCACGATACATCGTGGCCGTCGGCGTCGTTGTCGTTCAGGAAGAAGGCGCAGAGCCTGCCGCCTGCCGTTTTAATGGACTGGATCTGGCGATCGAAGCCCACGGGATTTTTGGCCAGATTTGCCTCGACGGTACGGCCAGCGATTTCCCAGCGGCCCATGCGCCCGCCGGCGGGGACGTAGGCATCGAGCGTGGGCTGCAGATGCGCCGCGTCCACGCCCAGCTCGCGCGCCGCAAAGAAGGCGGCGGCAACGTTGTAGACCATGTACAAGCCGTTGTAGCGCGTGGCGATGTGCGTTGCGGGTGCGTCGGTATTGGGTCCAAAGTTCAGGTCAAAGCCGTAGCCGTCGCAGGTGAGCTCAACGCCTGTCACGCGACGGAGCAGCGCTGGGCGACTCCAGCCGCACGAAGGACAATGATAGGCGCCGAGCTGGCCGTATTGCACGTAGTCGTACTCCAACGGGGTGTTGCACTGCGAGCAAAAGCGCGAGTCGCTAATGCGGTCAGACTCGGTGTCGGTGGCGCCGTCGATGCCAAAGGCGATGCTTGCATTGGGAACGCGCGCGGCGATCGCGGCGCACAGCGGGTCGTCGGCGTTATAGATGAGCGTCGTTGTCGGCGAAAGCTCCAGCGCGTGGGCGATGACGTCCTGGGTGTGGTCGATCTCACCGTAGCGGTCCAGCTGGTCGCGGAACAGGTTGAGCAGCACAAAGTAGGTCGGCTTGAGCTTGGGCAGGACGCGCACCGTGTAGAGCTCGTCGCACTCAAAGACGCCTACGCGCTTGCTGCTGGCGGTTCGCTTAAGGTTGCCGCGCGCCTCGAGCAACGCGCCCACCACGCCCGGCTCCATGTTGTTTCCGGCACGGTTGCATACCACGGTGGCGCCGCTGGCGGCAACGGCATCGGCGATGAGGTTGGAGGTGGTGGTCTTGCCGTTGGTGCCGGTGATCACCACGCTGCGGTCGACAAGGCCCGCGAGGTCGCTTAGCAGCTCGGGGTCGATCTTCATGGCGATACGGCCGGGGAGTACGCCGCCCTGGCGCTTAAGGACGGAGCGCAGTCCCCAGCGGGCGATATCGCTCGAGGTGCAGGCGAGAGATGAGCGGAAGTTCATGAAGCCGTTCCTAACGTGAATGACATGGTCGTGACGTTTGTGCCGTTAAAAGCCGTAGCGGCGCGCAAATTCCTGGGCAAGCTGCGATACGTCTTCGCAAGCGCTGGCCCAGGGGGCAAAGTCGGGAGTATCCGAGATGATGCCGTCGGCCTCCCAAACTGCCTGATGCGAAAGGTCCCAGGGGTCGTGCGGTTCGGGCCGGCAGGGAAGATACGGCGTCTGATACATGGGGTTCAGCAAAAAGAACGCGCCGCCCTCGCAGCGGTTGGCAAACTCACGCAGCGCGCGTGTCGCCGGGCGCATCTTGTTCGTTTTGAACAGCAAGATCGTGCGGGCGAGCAGGTACCAGGGGGAGTTCTCGAGGGTATCGGCCCCCATCTGCTCCTCGAGCTGGTGGGCCAGGGCAAAAAAGCCGTCCTCGTCTTCTAGGCGAGCGAGGGCGAGTAGCACGGTGCCTGCAGCTCGGGTGGGATAGCCTTCCGCCTTAAGGACGCGGCGGGCGTAGTTGGCGGCAGCACGGTAGCGAGCGCTCGCCATGCACAGCAGCGAGATGGCCTCGAGCGTGTGGAGCCACCCGATAAGAGCCGGCTCGCTTACGGTGAGATCGGCCGCCGTCACGCCGTCTGCCAGCACCTTGTTGGCCCAGTAGTGCGGGGCCTCCATGTCGAACCCGGGCACGCTTTGCTGCAGGTAATCGGTCGTGGTCGCCTCGAGTTTCATCAGGTCGCCCAGACAGGCGTCGACGGGCGTGTCCGCCAAAATGATGGCGAGCAGCTGGGCATCGACGGCCAGCGCGTCGACGCGGACGATCTTGAGCAGCTCATCGCGCGTATCGTCGAACAGGTGGTTGCGCGTCTGTTCAAACTCCTCGTCGCTGCCCATGTCCTCGATGCGATGGAGCTCGTCGAGCAGGTGGCGGTGGACGCCTGCATAGGACAGCAGTGCCTGGGCATGCTCGGTCTGCGCATACTTATGAGGGTTGACGCTCACGTCGTTATGGACAAGCTCGCGTGCTGCATCGGTGAGTTCGGGGTGCGACGCAAGGTAGGCGCGCTCCAGGTAGGCGGGGATGTAGACGCTCGGATCCATTAGAGGTCTCCTCCCTTAAACGGCAGGCCCTGCTCGGCCGCCCGCAGGATGCGCTCGTCAATCTGGGAACGCACGATATCGTTGGTGGCGACCCAGGCGGCAAAGCTGGCGTTGTCGGGGGCGCCCAAGCCCTCTTGCAGTACCGGCGTCGCCTCGGACAGCGCAAGGACAAGCTCGTCGGTGGAGCCCACGCCCACGTTGACGCGGGCATAGACGCCATCGGGAAACTCGGTTTGGAAATAGAGCGCCTCGGCTGCGTGTGGGCACGAGCGTGCAAGGATGCGCAAGTAGTGCTCGGCACCCTCGTAGTCCAGCTCGCGCCAGGCAGCGCTCATCAGCGCGATGAGCGTCCATGGGTCCAAGTCGCGCTCCGCGTCCTTGGGACGACGGCGTAGCGGCGTGTTGGTGAGATAGGGGACGGAGTGGGCAGAGCGAAAGCGCTTGAGCTCCTCAGCGGGGTATTCGAGCTTCGCCATGGCGAGCATCGCGGTGTGACGGACGCCGGCCGGATCGTTGGGGGCAAAGTCGAGGCTGCAGTTTGCGGCTTCGAGCGACATGCGATAGCGGCCGCTAATGAGGGCGCGCGACGCAAGGGCGGCAAGCCAGCGCAGGTAGGGGCGGCGCATAAGGTCGCCTGCGGCCTCACGCTCGTAGGGGTCCTGCGCCGAGGCGATCTTGAGTGCCAGGTCGTGCTCGACTTCATCGCGCTTGGATACCAGGTACTGTACGTACTCCTCGTTGGAGTTGGCGGTGAGGGCGGTCAGCATGCGCTGGGCATCCCAGTTGGTGGGGTCGAGCGCGGCTGCCTCGCGAAGCATGTTCTCGGCAGCGGCCTCTTCTTGCTCTGCCTGGGTATCGTCAGGGATAAAGGGAATGCGGTAGTCGACAGCCTCGACCACCTTGGCAATGAGGTGCCCGGCGCGGTCGCGGTCGTGCACGATGAGCGGCGCGGGGTTGCGGGTGAATTGTTCCATCAGACGCTCTACGGCGGCACCGTCGGTGAGCGGGATATTGTCGCGGCGCAAGGCCTCAAGAACGAGGCGATGGCAATCCTCTTGAATGGGATCGAATGCCATGGGGCCTCCTTTGCTGCGGTTAGGGTTCAAATGTCTCTATATAAGGTTCTAGTTTACCCGCATGTGGCACACCGGGGGTGCCGCACTTGGACATGCACCTTTGCACCACGAAGACGGATGTCGCACAAATGTCGGCACCTTGGACGACTGAGTGGTATCACGATGCCGCAAACGGTCGATTTTTGGCGGCGAACGGGGCACATTTTGGAGGGCCACAGTCCTGCCCGGGATATGTGGTCAACCTTGATAAAACGTTTGCCCAGCTTGGGAGTATGAATGCCCCACAAGGGTCTTCAGGGATAGAAAAAACGTTTCATCATTGTCGGCTTTAGGTGAATAACTGACCAACCAGAACGGTAGAATAATGTTTGTCTGAGCGTTGAGACGTTTAGACATCGCGCATTGTCATCGCCGGCAACGCGCAAAACGGTCCTAACGGAGCCAATCGGGTGCTCCGTTATATACGCAAGTCTAAGAGGGGCTTGTTTAGGAGGCACAGTATGGGACGTTTTACCAATCCTCGCGATCTGTACTTTGGTGAGGGCGCTCGCCACGAGGTGAAGAACCTCAAGGGCAAGAAGGCCATCATCGTTTCTGGCGGCAGCTCTATGCGCCGCGGCGGGTTCCTGCAGGACGTTGAGGCCGACCTCAAAGAGGCCGGCATGGAGGTCAAGCTGTTCGAGGGCGTCGAGTCCGATCCGTCCATCGAGACGGTCATGAAGGGCGCCGAGGCCATGCGCGAGTTCGAGCCCGACTGGATTATCGCCATCGGCGGCGGCTCGCCCATCGATGCCGCTAAGGCCATGTGGGTCTTCTACGAGTATCCCGAGGAGTCCTTCGATAACATCATCCAGCCGTTCAGCTTCCCCGAGCTGCGTCAGAAGGCTCACTTCTGCGCCATCTCCTCTACCTCCGGTACCGCTACCGAGGTCACTGCCTTCTCCGTCATTACCGACTACGCCAAGGGCATCAAGTACCCGCTGGCCGACTTCAACATCACCCCTGATGTCGCCATCGTCGACCCCGAGCTCACCTACACCATGCCCGCCAAGCTGTGCGCTCACACCGGCATGGACGCTCTGACCCACTGCATGGAGGCCTACGTTTCCACCTGCGCCTCTATGTTCACCGACGCCAACGCTCTGCACGGCATCCGCGAGATCGTTGAGTGGCTGCCCAAGTCCTATGCTGGCGACCATGAGGCCCGTCAGCACATGCACGAGGCTCAGTGCATCGCCGGTATCGCCTTCTCCTCGGGCCTGCTCGGCATCGTTCACTCCATGGCTCACAAGACCGGTGCTGCCTTCGAGAACGGCCACATCATCCACGGTGCTGCTAACGCCATGTACCTGGGCAAGGTCATCCAGTGGAACTCCAAGGATCCCCGTGCTGCCGAGCGTTATGCTTACGTGGCCAAGGAGATCCTGCACCTTCCCGGCGAGACCAACGAGGAGCTCATCGCCGCGCTCGTCCAGAAGATTCGCGACCTCAACGACCAGCTCAACATTCCGCAGTCCATCAAGGATTACGCGAATGGTGGCGTGAAGGTCGACGCCGAGAACCCGCAGATGGTCTCCGAGGAGGAGTTCCTCGCCAAGCTTCCCGAGATCGCCGCGAACGCCGAGACCGACGCCTGCACGCCCGAGAACCCGCGTGAGACCAAGGCTGCCGACTTCGAGAAGATTCTCAAGGCCTGCTACTACGACACCGACATCGATTTCTAATCGACTCTTGTTATCGTAACGAGGGGCTCCGCACGTATCCGTACGGAGCCCCTTTCTTTTTTATTATTAGAGAATGGGATAGTTATGGCTGCAATTTTCAATAGCCCCAGCAAGTACATCCAGGGTCCGGACGAGCTCGTAAAGCTCGGCTCCTATGTCGAGCCGCTCGGTGCTAAAGCCCTCGTCATCGTGACGCCTTCGGGCAAGAAGCGCGTCGGTGCCAAGATCGAGGGCGGTTTTGCCGAGGCCAAGGCCGAGCTGCTGTTTGAGGACTTTAACGGCGAGTGCTCCAAGGGCGAGGTCGATCGTCTGGTTGCGCTCGCTCGCGACAACGGTTGCGACATCATCGTCGGCGTCGGTGGCGGCAAGATCCTCGACACCGCGAAGGCCGTTGCCTACTACCTGGAGTCCCCGGTCATCATTTGCCCCACCATTGCTTCGACCGATGCTCCGTGCTCGGCACTTTCGGTGCTCTACACCGACGACGGCCAGTTCGACAAGTATCTCTTCCTTAAGGCAAACCCCAATATTGTCCTGATGGATACGACGGTTATCGCGGCGAGCCCGGTGCGCCTGACGGTTTCCGGCATGGGCGATGCGCTCGCAACCTACTTTGAGGCCCAGGCGACGCATGATGCCGACGGCGGCACTTGCGCCGGCGGCAAGGGCGGCATGGCCGGCCTGGCGCTCGCCAAGCTCTGCTACGAGACGCTTATGGCCGATGGCGTCAAGGCCAAGGTCGCGCTGGAGAAGGGTGCGCTCACGCCTGCCGTCGAGCACATCATTGAGGCCAATACGCTGCTTTCGGGCATTGGCTTTGAGAGCTCGGGCCTTGCTGCTGCTCATGCTATCCACAATGGCCTGACGATGCTGCCCGAGTGCCACGGCATGTATCACGGCGAGAAGGTCGCCTTCGGCACCATCGTCCAGCTGGTACTCGAGGATGCCCCGACCGAGAAGCTCGAGGAAGTCTTGGGCTTCTGCATTGAGCTGGGCCTGCCGGTCACGATGAAGGAACTTGGCGTTGCCGAGCTTACGCGCGAGCAGGCCATGATTGTTGCCGAGGCCGCCTGCGCACCCGATGACACCATGTGCAACATGCCGTTTGAGGTGACGCCCGAGATGGTCGCAAACGCCATCCTGGGTGCCGACGCGCTGGGCCACTACTATCTCATGGATGAGTAAATCAAGCTAAGGAAGGGGCAAAGCAAGCAGATGGCTTTGCCCCTTTTTACTATGGTGCAAAGTGGCCTGTCTCCAATGCACAAGTTGGTGCAGGGGGCAGGTTACTTTGCACCAATCGTTGTTTGATGAAGGGCGGATTCTCGTATGGCGCTTCCCATGGTTTATGGCGGTCCCGGCCGGTATGTTCAGGGGCCGGGCGAACTTTCGCGTCAGGGCAGGTATTTGTCATGGTTGGGCTGCGCTGCTTATGTCTTGTTTGACCAGGGCACCGAGGATCGGCTGTGCAAGCAGATCGTCGATGGATTTCTGGACGAAGATCTAAGTGAGCCGTTCTTTAAGATTTATGACGGTCCGTGTACGGAAGACGCCGTTGTCGAAATGGCTAAGGAAGCCCGGGCCGAGTATTGCGACATGGTGGTGGGCATTGGCGGCGGCAAGATACTCGATATTGCCAAGGCCGTTGCGTTTTATGCCGAGGTGCCGTTGTGCGTATGCCCCACGGCGGCTTCGATGGACGGTCCGTGCAGCGCGATTTCGGTGCTGTATCACGAGGATGGGTCGTTCGACCACTACCTGATGCTCGAGAAGAATCCAGACCTGGTCGTGGTCGATACCAACGTGGTCGCGGCAGCCCCACTGCGTATGACGGTCGCTGGCATGGGCGACGCACTGGCAACGTACTTCGAGGCGCGTTCGTGCGCCGCGGCGCACGGTGCCAACGAGCACGGTGGCGCGCCGGGGCACTTGGCCTTGGTTGCGGCTCGTGCCTGCTATGACACACTCATGGAGTGCGGCGTCGCTGCCAAGCGCGATCTCAAAAAGGGCCGTACATCGCCGGCAGTTGAGCGCCTGATCGAGTGCAATATTCTGCTCTCGGGTGTTGGCTTTGAGAGTGGCGGTTTGGCGTTGGCGCATGCGATCGCCAACGGCCTGACGATTTTGCCCGAGTGCAAGGCCATGCACGGCGAGGCCGTAGCGTTTGGTCTGATGGTTCAGCTTCGTCTGGAGCGTGCACCCGAGCTTGATCGGGTGCTCGAGTTTTGCCAACGCGTCGGTCTGCCGACGACGCTCGAGGAGCTGGGCCTTGGCGAGATTTCCGATGCCGATCTGCAGAGTGTTGCAAATGCGGTCTTTAGAAACGGGCGTAATATGGCCAACGAGCAGGCCAAGGTGACCAAACAAAAGCTCGTGCAGCTCATGTGCGAGGCATAGTTTGGCTCTTGATTGACCTTGTGCAATCGAGTCGGCGATAGGCCATGGGCTATTTGCCGCAAAGATGCTCCGCGTGTAATTTGCCCGAGGCGGGTGCTGATGGCGTATCATTTATCGTTGCTTGTTTGCACTGCTCAGGGAGGGGCCGCGCATGGCGCAGGAACACGATCTGTTTGATGACATTATCGAGATCAGCAAGGGTTTCGACTTTCTTAAAAACCCGCTTGGCGGTGTGACCGATGCACTCGATCCGTCGGCGCCGCAGTGGAATCCTGCCGACTATAAGGAGCGTCCGCGCGGCAACACCATTCCGTGCTTGACCTGTAAAAACGAGAAGAGCGGTTGTACCGCGTGCATGGACGTGTGCCCGGTCAATGCCATCGAGGTCGAGGAAGATGCCATTGAGATTCTCGACTCCTGTCGCAAGTGCGGCCTGTGCGCCGCTGCCTGTCCGACCGAGGCGATCATCTCGCCGCGCCTGGCGCCCAAAAACCTCTATGACGAGATTGTTTCTGCTGCCACAAGCCACGAGACCGCCTACGTCACCTGCACGCGCGCCCTTAAGCGCATGCCGCGCGAAAACGAGGTCGTCGTCGCCTGCGTGGGCGATATTACGGCCGAGACCTGGTTCTCGGTGCTGGCCGACTATCCCAACGTGAGCGTCTACCTGCCGTTGGGCGTGTGCGATAAATGCCGCAACACCGGCGGTGAGGACATTCTGGGCGAGGCGATTGCGAAGGCCGAGGAGTGGTCTGGCACGGGTATGGGCCTTGAGGTCGACCCCAAGAGCCTCAAGTGCCATAAGCTTCGCGAGTACGAGCGCAAGGAGTACATGGAAAAGATCGCCCGCACGACGGGCCTGACGGTGACCAAGCTCAACCCGGCGACGGCGGCGCTGGCCTCGGTGACGCAAAAGCTCAAAGCCCATCGCCATCAGATTACCCAGCTGGAGCGCACGCTCAGCACCATGTGCGGCACCACGACGACCAAGCGTCGCCGTTCGCTCACGCACGGGCGACAGCTGGTGCTCTCGACACTGCAGAACCATCCCGAGCTTGCCCAGAACATGCAGGTGAGCACGCCGGAGTGCGATTTTGACAAGTGCACGTCGTGCGGCGAGTGCGTCAATGCGTGCCCCACATCTGCCTGCGACCTGGTGGGAAGCGGCCGCTTTGCGTTGGAGTCCACGTATTGTTTAGGCTGCGGCGCCTGTGTCAAGGTTTGTCCCGAACATGCGCTCAAGCTTGTTGAGCACGATGCGTCCAACTTGGTCGTCGTCGACCCCGAGGCCGAGGAAAAGGCCGCTCAGAAGGCAAAGGCTCATGAAGAAGCTGAGAAGGTCAAGGCTGAGGCAAAGGAAAAGCTCAACAAGATGCTCGACCAAGTGGAAAAGCTCGCGGACTAGCTAAAAGAGC
Source organism: Collinsella sp. BG-O-102 (assembly GCF_023656745.1). GTDB lineage: Bacteria > Actinomycetota > Coriobacteriia > Coriobacteriales > Coriobacteriaceae > Collinsella. The sequence goes on along the minus strand of NZ_JAMOKO010000002.1, from coordinate 13,928 downwards.
GTAAATGATGGCCGGTGGGACAGGTACTGCCCCACCGGCCAAAGAAGTTGCGGTGGAATAGTTCCTGTTTTGCCCTTAAGCTGGCCATTCTAGGAACTATCCCACCGCAACTAATAGATGGTTAGCTCATACTGCTCTGATGGGTCTCGCTGCCGTTATTGCGGCGGGTGACCGTTTCGTGGAGTAAAAAGAAGCTGGGAACCTGCTTTGTCTCGGTGTATTCCATAAGGATGCCGTCGGCGTTGTAGGTCTGTCCGCGTACAACGGCGAGTGCGTTAAAGTCGTCGAGATCGAGCACGCGTGCATCCTCGGGCGTGGGATGCTCAATCGTTACATCGCGTTTGCCCGTGGCAATCTTAATGCCAAGGCCTTCTTCGAGGTAACGATAGATCGAGTCGTTGACAATCTCGGGCGTCAGCCCCGGTACCTGTGAGCTTAGGTAATAGGAGTCGTCGGAGCACACGGCTTGTCCGTCTGCATAACGGATGCGTTTGGCGCGTGTGAGCTCACAGCCTTCGGGAAACCCGGTAATCTTGGAGAGCGCCTTGCTGCAGATGAGGAGCTCAAAGACGGTGGTGACAGTCTTGAGCTCAAAGCCTCGGTTGACCGCGATTTCCTTAAAGGTCTCGAGTCCGCCGCCACCACGACTCTTCTCGTCACTGATGTTGCGAATGACGCGCATGCCTTTGCCTTGCTGGGGGAGCACGTAACCATCTGCCGCAAGCATCGAGATGGCGCGACGGACCGTCATGCGCGAACAGTCAAACAGCTGCGTGAGCTCAGTCTCCGAAGGCAGATAGCTCTGATAGGCGTATGTGCCGTCGTCAATCGACTGCTTCACGTTGTCATAAATAGTTTGGAAGATGGCTCGCGCCATGACGGTCTCCTAGAGCTGGGTGCGTGAACGACGGATGAGGGCCGTCCGCGCAGGTGTCAATCGATTTACTTGCTGGGGTCGATTATATATTTACCCATGGCACGCAGAGCTGGGTCTGACAGGATGGCGCCGAGTTCGTCGAGGGAAGCCACCTTGGCGACCATCGAGGATACGTCGAGCCTGCCAGAGTCGATGAGCTCGAGCGCGCGACGCTGCGTATAAGGGTTGATGTAGGACGAGGTGAGCACAAGCTCCTTCTGGAAGACCTCGAAGGGCTTGACGGTGATTGTCTCATCGGGCTTGGTGAGGCCGAACATCATGACCGTAGCCTTGTGGCCGGCGATCTGGATGGCCTGCTCGATGGTGACGGGCTTGCCAACACACTCGATAACGACATCGACGTTGCCGACGCCCTCCTGCTCCAGGCGGGCCGGGACGTCCTCGTGGATGGAATCAATTGCCAGATCGGCGCCGAGTTTGAGCGCAACCTCGCGCTTGCCCTCGACGGGCTCGAGCAAGACGACCTTGGTGGCGCCGGCGTTTTTGGCAAGCTGCATCATGAGCAGACCGATCATGCCACCGCCGATAACGACAACTGTGCTGCCGGGCTTGATGTTGCACATATCGATGCCGTGCAGGCAGCAGGCGACGGGCTCGGTCATAGCACCCTGCTCAAAGCTGGTGTGATCGCCCAACTTGTAGACTTGCTGCATATCGACGGAGCAGTACTCGGCAAAGCCGCCGTTAACGGTGGTCCCGTAACCGGTCATATGCTCGCAGTAGTGGTTGATTCCGTCGCGGCAGGGTTCGCAGCAGCCGCAGGGATGGTTTGGGTCGATGCACACGCGATCGCCCGGTTTAAAGCCAGCGACATCGCTGCCCACGGCCTCGACAACGCCCGCAAACTCATGACCAAGGATCGTGGGCGGGGTAACGTCCGCTGCGCCCTTGTCGCCTTCATAGATATGAACGTCGGTACCGCAGACGCCGCAAGCCTTGACGTTGATCAGAACGTCGCGCCTGCCCACGGCCGGCTTTGCCGATTCCTCGACTCTGAGGTCGTGCTTTCCATAGAAGACCGCGCTTTTCATGGTGACTCCTTAACGTGGCGGTGAATGTTGTAATGAAGTATAGGCGTGTATGCAGATATAGACAAGCATATCTAGACAAGTAGAAAAGAATTATGAATTGTGGCCATCAGCTATATCAGCTTTAGCAGGTGAAATACTGGACATATACCGTTTACGGCTAATAATCAACCGTTTACCGACCGTAGTATTGATGCTAACTTGTCTAGATAAGTGATATGATAAAAATAGAAGCGCAAGAAGTCGGGGACACGGGCCCACCCGTCCTATTGCACGAGGTACACGCAAACGGCGCGTCTGCGGTCTCGAGTGAAGCCAAAACCGCAGCCGCTCCGAATGAAGAGAGGGGGATTCCCCGTCATGATGCAAAAGATACAACGTTTCGGCGGTGCAATGTACACGCCTGCAATTCTTTTCGCATTTTCCGGAATCGTCGTCGGCCTGGGTACGTTGTTTACCACCGAGGCGATCTTTGGCGAGATGGCCACTGCGGGCCATCTTTGGTTTGATTGCTGGAATGTGCTGCTCCAGGGTGGTTGGACGCTCTTTAACCAGATGCCTTTGCTGTTTTGCGTAGCGTTGCCAATCTCGCTCGCGAACAAGCAGAACGCTCGCTGCTGCATGGAGGCTTTGGCCATCTACCTTACCTTCAACTACTTTGTAAGCACAATCTTGGGGCAGTGGGGCCCTGTCTTTGGGGTCGACTACTCTGTCGAGGCGGGCAGCGGTACTGGTCTTGCCACTATCGCAAGCATCAAAACGCTTGATATGGGCATCATGGGCGCGCTTATCATTTCAGGTATCGCCACGATGCTTCACAACAAGTACTTCGACACCGAACTTCCTGAGTGGTTGGGCGTGTTCTCGGGCTCCGTGTTCATCTATATGATCGGTTTCTTCGTTATGGTTCCGGTCGCTCTTATCGCCTGCCTGGTGTGGCCGCATGTCCAGGCTGCTATCTCCGCCTTCCAGGGATTCATCCTTTCCGCCGGTACGTTCGGCGTGGGCGTCTTTGCTTTCTTCGAGCGCGTGCTGATCCCTACAGGCCTGCACCACTTTATCTATACGCCGTTCTATTACGACAACGCGGCGGTCAACGGTGGCATCTTTGCTGCTTGGGCCAACATCCTGCCCCAACTGGCTGCCGATCCGAGCATTGCTCTTAAGGATGCCGCACCCTGGGCTGCCTATACCTGCCCTGGTTGGACTAAGGTCTTCGGCTCGCTCGGCGTCGCCATTGCGTTTTATATGACCGCCAAACCCGAGCGCAAGCAGCGCGTCAAGGCTCTGCTCATTCCCGTCACCCTTACCGCTATGCTTTGCGGTATTACCGAGCCGCTTGACTTCACCTTCCTGTTCATTGCGCCCGGCCTGTTCGTCGTCCACTGCGTGCTCGGAGCGCTCGGCTGCATGGCTCAAAACCTCCTTGGCGTCGTGGGCATCTTCGACGGCGGAATCATCTCGATGCTCTCGTGGGACTGGCTGCCCCTTTGGGCCGCACACGGTCTGCAGTACGCCATCTCCATCCTTGTCGGTCTGTGCTTTACCGCTCTTTGGGTCGTGGTCTTCCGTTTCTTGATCATCAAGTTCGACTTTAAGACCCCCGGTCGCGAGGATGACGATGTTGAGGTCGAGCTCAAGTCCAAGGCCGACTACAAGCAAAAGCAGAGCGGTGCTGCTGCTAGCAAATCGGTCGCCCAGAGTAAGGATGACGAGCGCTTGGTGCTTGCCGAGAACATCCTCGATCTACTCGGTGGCACGGACAACGTCATCGATGTAACTAACTGCGCTACCCGTCTGCGCGTTAACGTCAAGGACAAGGGCGCCGTTGCACCCGAGGCTTCCTTCAAGGCAATCGGTACGCATGGCTTGGTGGTCCAAGGCCAGTCAATCCAGGTCATCATCGGCCTTACCGTCCCGCAGGTTCGCGAGAAGTTCGAGAGTCTTCTGTAAACCATCGTCCATCGAAACAATCGGCCTTGCAGAGCCGGTATGCACCGCAAGGCCGATTCTAGAGATAAAAAACTCCACTTCTAGGTAACAATTCCAAACCGTGCAGGCCGCGTACGGGGATGGATTGAGCAAGCGGCCAGAATGAGGAGGACATCATGTCCAAGAAAAACTATGCCGTGACCATTGCCGGCGGTGGCTCTACCTTCACCCCGGGCATCGCTCTGATGCTGCTTGAGGAGCGCGACCGCTTCCCGGTCAACAAGGTGACCTTCTACGACAACAACGCCGAGCGCCAGGAGACCGTGGCCAAGGCCTGCGAGATCTACTTCCACGAGAACGCCCCCGAGGTTGAGTTTAGCTACACCACCGACCCCGAGACCGCATTCACCGGGACTGACTTCGTCCTTGCTCACATCCGCGTCGGCCTGTACGCCATGCGTGAGCTCGACGAGAAGATTCCTCTCAAGTACGGCTGCGTTGGCCAAGAGACCTGCGGTGCCGGCGGTATCGCCTACGGCATGCGCTCCATCGGCGGCGTTATCGAGATCCTCGACTACATGGAGAAGTACAGCCCCAACGCCTGGATGCTCAACTACTCCAACCCCGCGGCCATCGTCGCCGAGGCTTGCCGCGTGCTGCGCCCCAACAGCCGCATCATCAACATCTGCGACATGCCGATCGACCTCATGGATAAGATGAGCCGTATGTGCGGCATCAAGGATCGTCGCGAGCTGCAGTATAGCTACTACGGCCTCAACCACTTTGGTTGGTGGAGCAAGATCTACGACAAGGACGGCAACGACCTCATGCCGCAGATTAAGGAGCACATGGCTAAGAACGGCTACCTGGACGGCATCGAGCACGAGGCCGGCAAGGAGCAGCATGTCGAGGAGAGCTGGATTCACACCTTCGGCAAGGCCAAGGATGTCTATGCTGTCGATCCCGAGACGATTCCCAATACCTACCTCAAGTATTACCTGTACCCGGACTATGTCGTCGAGACGTCTGACCCCAACTACACTCGCGCCAATGAGGTTATGGACGGCCGCGAGAAGAAGGTCTTTGGCGCTTGCCGCGACATCATCGCCAAGGGTACGGCTAAAGACGGCGGCTTTGAGCCAGATGTACATGCCAACTACATCGTCGACCTTGCCTGCGCACTGGCCGAGAACACGCTCGAGCGCTTCCTGCTGATCGTCCCCAACGATGGCGCTGTGCCCAACTTCGACCCGACGGCCATGGTCGAGGTGCCTTGCATCGTCGGTTCCAACGGCTTTGAGAAGATCTGCCAGGGCCCGATTCCGCAGTTCCAGAAGGGCCTGATGGAGCAGCAGGTTTCCGTCGAGAAGCTCGTTGTCCAGGCTTGGGTCGAGGGCAGCTACCAGAAGCTCTGGCAGGCACTCACGCTCTCCAAGACCATTCCTTCGGCGAGCGTTGCTAAGCAGATCCTGGACGAGCTCATCGAGGCCAACAAGGATTTCTGGCCCGAGCTTAAGTAAGGACTGCAGTCTCGAACTCTCACTCATCTCTGCTTCATTTGCGCCGCCGTGGCGTCCGGGTTCGCCCAGATGCTGCGGCGGCGCTATACTTATGCAGTTTGAAGTACCTGTACCAAAAGGAGCTGTCGTGTCCCTTTCCATCGGTATCGTGGGCCTGCCCAACGTGGGCAAGTCGACGCTGTTCACCGCGCTTACCAAAAAGACCGGTCTTGCCGCCAACTACCCGTTTGCCACAATCGACCCCAACGTGGGTATCGTCGACGTGCCCGATAGCCGCTTGCAAAAGCTCGCCGACATCGTCAACCCCGGCCGCATTGTGCCGGCTACGGTCGAGTTTGTCGACATCGCAGGTCTGGTGAAGGGCGCTAACGAGGGCGAGGGCCTGGGCAACCAGTTCTTGGCAAACATCCGCGAGACCGACGCTATCTGCGAGGTCGTGCGCTACTTTAAGGACCCCAACGTCATGCGTGAGGTGGGCCGCACGGGCGAGTTCGTCGATCCCGCCGGCGATGCCGACACCATCATGACCGAGCTCATCCTGGCCGACATGGGCACGCTCGAGAAGCAGCTGCCCAAGCTCGAGAAGGAGGCCAAGCGCGACAAGGAGCTCATGCCCAAGTTTGAGGTCGCCAAGCGCCTGCTTGCCTGGCTCAACGAGGGCAAGCGCGCCGCGTCCATGGAGATGACCGACGAGGAGCGCGCCGCTGCCAAGGGCTTGTTCCTGCTCACCATGAAGCCCATCCTGTATGTGGCCAACGTAGACGAGGATATGCTCAACGAGGACCTGGCGCCCATCGACGGTGTCAAGCCGTTGCCCATCTGCGCCAAAATCGAGGCCGAGCTTTCCGAGCTCGATCCCGAGGACGCCGCCGACTACCTGGAGAGCCTGGGCCTGGAGCAGCCCGGTCTGGACGTGCTCGCGCAGGCCGCCTACAAGCTGCTTGGCCTGCAGTCGTTCTTTACGGCTGGCGAGATGGAGGTCAAGGCCTGGACGGTGCGTCAGGGCGCGACCGCCCCGCAGGCCGCCGGTGTCATCCACACCGACTTTGAGCGCGGCTTTATTAAGGCCGAGGTCATTGGCTACGACGACTACATCGAGCTCGGTGGCGAGCAGGGCGCCAAGGCTGCCGGCAAGCTGCGTATTGAGGGCAAGGACTATGTCATGGCCGATGGCGACGTCGTGCACTTCCGCTTTAACGTATAAGGACGACGCATATGTTTAAATATGGCAAAAAAGCTGGCTACATGGGTATTGCGCTGCTCGTACTTGCGGTGATTCCGCTGGTGGTCGCAGCGTGTGTTATCCCCAACATTGGTCCCGAGGTAGCAACAAAGTTTAATGCCGCCGGCGAGGCGACGCGCTGGGGCAAGAGCTACGAGTTGCTGGCGCTGCCGGTGCTCAACTTGCTGCTGAGCGTGGCGACGTACTTTACGGCGGGACGCCAGGCAAAGAACAATGAGGAATCCGCCGCCATGGCGCGCATCGTGTGCGAGCGCTACCTGCGAAACGGCTGCATCACGGGTGTGTTTCTCAACGTAATCAACGTCTACTTTATGTATTCGGCGATTACCGGTATGGGCTTTGGCCTGGGCTTTTAGCTTGCGCCTTTAGGCAACGAGCCTGCAAGCATATTCGATGGCTGCTGCGAGGCCGCCGCTCGATCGTGGTTGAAAGACTACATCGGCGGCGGCCTCGTTTTCGTATCCGGCACCGCGGAGGCAGAGCGCGATACCGGCTTCTAAAAGGAGCGGCAGGCCGCGTTGACTGGTTGCGATTACGGCAGCCTGATTGAGCGAGCAACTGTGCGCTTGGCATTGGATGGCAAGTTCACCTTGCGCCGGGCAAGGGACCAGAACAGCGGCGACTCGACTTGATAGCAATGCGAATGCTGTGCGCTCATCGGGCGAAAGACATTCTGCTTCAACGACGACGAGCTTGGGCGGTGCGCTGTTTGTGCGAAGCGTGGCTCGGTACATGCGGACCGAAGAACCCGACATAGAAAACTCCTGTGTATTCGGCAAAACGTAAACTATAGTTTACGTTTATATTCGGCTCCATTTCAAACTCGTCTGCATGGACGAACGTGCGAAACAGATTCTTGGCAGGCGGGTCGAAGAGACACGCAGAGACCTTGGTATCTCCAAGGTTGATTTTTGTGTGGCGACAGGAATCAGCCGACCCTACCTCGACCGAATCGAAGATGGGACGGCAAATTTCACGCTCAAGGTTCTATTTAAGATCGCGCCCGCACTTGGCATGACGGTGTCAGAGCTTCTCGAGGGTATCGAATAGGGGATACCCGTCGACAACTGAATTACGCCATCGGGATGCGGTCGTGGTTGACTTGGCTGTAGAACAGGCGCTGGATCTCGGTGGCATCGCGTGACTGGCCGAGTGCCCACATGGTTTTGGCCACGAGCGTCTCGGTTGTCATATCGTCGCCGCGCAGAATACCCGGATGATCGGCGTAAGCACGGCCGACCTCATAAACGCCCAGATCGAGGCCCTCTTCGGGGACCTGCGTGGTCATAACGACGGTGCGGCCCGAATCGACCCAGCGGAAAATTGCCTCTTGGAACGATTCGCCCGATTCACCAAACTCGGGGATACCGCCAATGCCAAAGGTCTCCAGAATCACGGCGTCGTAGCTATCGGCAAGGGCGTCGAGGATGCCCGGGTTTACGCCGGGCGTAAGCTTGAGTACAAATACGCGCGGGTCGATGCTGTCGTAGAAGCGCACCGGGTTTTCGTCCTGATGCGTGCCGTGAAGCCCGTTGCGCACGATGCGGTCGTTGCGGATATAGGCGATGGGCGGATAGTTGACGCTAATGAACGCGTTAAAGCTCATAGTGCGCTGTTTGCGGGCGCGCGTGCCGGCAATGGCGACGCCGCCAAACACGATCGAGACGTCGTGCGAATGCTCGTCGAGCGCATAGAGCAGGCTCTGGTACAGGTTGAGCTTGGCATCGGTAAAGGGATTGCCCATGGGCTTTTGCGAGCCGGTGAGTACGATGGGCTTGGGGCTGTCCTGAATCAGATAGGAAAGCGCCGCCGCGGTGTAGCTCATTGTGTCCGTGCCGTGCAGGATCACAAAGCCGTCGTGGTCGGCATAGCCTTCGACGATGACGTCGCGGATACGCATCCAGTCACTGGGGCGCATATTGGTGCTGTCGATGTTCATGGGCTGCACCACGTCGAGCTCGCAGAGGCCCGAGATCTCGGGGACGCTCTGGGCGAGCTCCTCACCGGTCAGGGCGGGGGAGAGGCCATTGCCGTCCTCGGTCGATGCGATGGTGCCGCCCGTGGCGATGAGAAGGATGCGCTTCATGCTGGTATTCCTATCGTATTTGCCGCCGCAGAGGCGGAGTCGTTCGGCAGTATTGTGGCACAGGGCGTCCAATGTTCAAACGTATTACATCATCTGCAACGTTTGGTAACACTTCAATTGCCGTCAAATAGGGGCCCAGGTCGTGCGTTTGCCGTGCGCTGATGGCTATGACGGGCGCAGAACCGCTGGTTACGTGTACACTATGAAAGTTATTTTCGTTCATTCGCGCGGGCGGGCATCGGCTCCCCGCCAACAAGAGGGGGAAACCATGGATCAAAAGGCTTCCGCAAAGGTCCTCGTACTCGACTTTGGTGCGCAGTACGGTCAGCTCATTGCCCGTCGCGTCCGCGACCTCAACGTGTATTCCGAGATCGTTCCCTGCGACATCTCGGCCGATGAGATTCGCGAGATGAACGCCTCTGCGCTCATCCTTTCCGGCGGCCCGGCTTCTGTGTATGCCGAGGACGCTCCCACCATCGATCCTGCCATCTTTGACCTGGGCCTTCCCGTCCTGGGCTTTTGCTACGGTCATCAGATTACGGCCGTGACGCTCGGCGGCAAGGTCGGCCACTCCGAGGTGGGCGAGTACGGCCGCGCCACCATCACGCGTACGGCCGGCGCCAAGCTTTTTAACTCCACGCCCATGGAGCAGACCGTGTGGATGAGCCACCGCGACGCCGTGTCCGAGGTGCCCGAGGGCTTTACCGTTACCGCCAGCACCGACGTGTGCCCGGTTGCCGCCATGGAGTGCGTCGAGCGCAAGATTTTCACCACGCAGTTCCACCCCGAGGTCAAGCACTCCGAGTACGGTCAGCAGCTGCTGAGCAACTTCCTGTTTGAGATCTGCGGCCTGGAGCCCAACTGGAGCATGGACAACCTGGTCGAGACCATGACGGCCGAGTTCCGCGAGAAGGTCGGCGACGACCGCGTGATTCTGGCCCTGTCCGGCGGCGTCGACTCCTCCGTCGTGGCTGCGCTGGGCGCCCGCGCCGTGGGCAAGCAGATGACCTGCGTGTTCATCAACCACGGCCTGCTGCGTAAGGGCGAGCCCGAGCAGGTGGAGGAGGTCTTCACCAAGCAGTTCGACGTCGACTTTATCCACGTCCACGCCGAGGACCGTTATGCCGAGCTTCTGGCCGGCGTGACCGAGCCCGAGGAGAAGCGCCGCATCATCGGTACGCAGTTCTGGAAAGAGTTCTTCACCGTGGCGCAGCAGCTCGAGACCGATGGCAAGCCGGTCAAGTACCTGGCTCAGGGCACCATCTACCCCGACATCATCGAGTCCGGCGCTCGCAAGACGGGCGGCAAGACGGCCACCATCAAGAGCCACCACAACCTGATTCCGTTTCCCGAGGGCGTGCACTTCGACCTTATCGAGCCGCTCGATCACTTCTTTAAGGACGAGGTCCGCGCGCTTGGCCTGGCGCTGGGCCTGCCGGGTCACATCGTGTTCCGTCAGCCCTTCCCGGGCCCGGGCCTGGCCATCCGCATCATCGGTGCGGTCGACAAGGAGAAGCTCGAGATTCTCAAGAATGCCGACGCCATCGTGCGCGAGGAGCTCGACGCCTATAACCAGCGTCTGTTTGAGCAGACCGGCGAGCGCAACTCCGAGCACAGCTGCTGGCAGTATTTTGCGGTCCTGCCCGACATCAAGTCCGTTGGCGTTATGGGCGACGAGCGCACCTATCAGCGCCCGATCATCTTGCGCGCCGTGGAGTCCAGCGACGCCATGACTGCCGACTGGGCCAAGCTGCCCTACGACGTCCTGGCCCGCATCTCGGGCCGCATCGTGGCCGAGGTTCCCGGTGCCAACCGCGTGTGCTACGACATTACGTCCAAGCCGCCTGCGACCATCGAGTGGGAGTAGGCTGACAGGGTTTTGACCTGCTCTTTTGAGTATTGCACTGTGCTCCTGAGTTTCGTTTCGTACGAGAGTTACGGCAAAGCCGCCAGCGACGGCGGTGAGTAAAACGATAATCTGGCCTCCGTTCCCGCGTTGGGACGGAGGCTTTTTCTTTGCCGTTTTACTCCCTTTCACCTGCGATTTCGCCATTTACTCCCCGTATTTCAAGATGACAAAGTACGGGTGGTATTCGGAAGAACGAGAGTAAGGATTTATCCCAAGTGAGTGGGCACGCGGTTCTCCATGCTATTTGGGACTAATAACCGCTAGAACATAAAGAGAGTGCTGGATGCGGGCCTTCAATTCGTCCCCGCGCTCTCTGGTCCTATCGTGCCGTCATCAAGCACCTTATTTACTCTGTGAAATATAATTCTGGATGCAAAAAGATATCCGCACGGAGGTTTCCAGCATGTCCAAGCTCAACATCGACCAGAAAACGATCAAGCTGCTCCTTACAGATAAGCATTCGGACTTCCTCATCCCAGATTACCAGCGACCTTACGCCTGGGGCGAAGACGAGTGTGCAACGCTATGGGACGATCTCTTCACCTTCGCGTTTCCCAACGACGACTGCGACGCCTTCGAAAGCACTAGTGATGAATACTTCCTCGGCCCCATTGTTACTTTCAAGAACGACGCAGGCCAGCTTGAAATAATCGATGGCCAGCAGAGACTTACAACCATCATGTTGCTGCTTAGGGCGTTTTACGACAAGTTCGCAAACATGAAGGACAAGCAGTCAATTAAAGTGCGTGACTCGATTGCTGGCTGCGTCTGGAAGACCGATGAGTTCGACGACCCCGACATGAATGCACTGAAAATCGATTCAGAGGTGGCGAGCGATTCCGATAAAGATGAGTTTCTAGATATATTGCGCCACGGCTCCGTGGGCCCCATGGCCCACAGCGCCTATTCACGCAATTACGCCTTCTTCTCTAAAAGAATGGCCGAAATGGCAAGCGAGTGGCCAAGCTACATCGCCCTATTTGCCGCTCGCATTCTCAATAACGTAATCTTGCTTCCCATCGAAGCGGAATCCCAGGACACCGCGCTCAGAATCTTCTCGACTTTGAACGACCGTGGACTCCCGTTGGCAGACGCTGACATCTTTAAGAGCCAGTTCTACAAGCACTTCTCCATCGAGGGTCGCAAAGACGAGTTCGTTGCGCGTTGGAAAGTGCTTGAGGAAACAGCCAACCTCATTTTCAAACCAACCTCGGGCACGCCGCTCGACGAGCTTTTCACCCGCTATATGTATTATCGCCGTGCAAAGAAGGGCATCCGCGACACGACAACCAAAAGTCTACGCGACTTCTACAGCGACAGCTCGTACGAAATCCTACGCGAGGACGCGACGCTCGACGATTTGGAGTCTCTGCTCGATTTTTGGAAACGGGTTGATGCGCAGGAGGGCTTTTCCGAGCGTGTAGCACGCCGTCTATTCGTTCTCAATTATGCACCCAACGGCATGTGGGCTTATCTGTTGAGTACCTGGTTCCTGGCAAAGCGCAATACCAAAGGCGAGCTAGACGACAAAGAGCTCTACGATTTCCTTTGCTACATCACTGGATTCATCTACGCCTACTCACTTGAGCGTCCCGGCGTAAACGCCCTGCGCGGTCCCGTCTATCCCGCACTCATAGATATCGTAGAAGGTCGCAAGGTCGACTTTTCAGCCCATCTGTTCGACCGTGAAACAATTACGGGACGCTTCAGAAGCTATCAGTTCACCAACCAGCGTCGCTTCACACGATCGATGCTTGTTTGGTGGGCCTATTCAGATCCTAAGCAACCTCTCATGGACTTGGACACAACGCTCGAGATTGAACACATCTATGCAAGAAAGCGTAACGAGGTGCACCCGCTATCCAATCGCTCAAATCTTGAAGCACTAGGAAACAAGGCGATGTTGGAGAAGCGCGTAAATATTCGCGCCTCAGATTACCAACTGACGGATAAACGCAAGTATTATGAGGGCTATGTGAACGATAAGGGCGTTGAGGTGTCGGGGACCGCTGTTCGCGAACTCGTGGAAATTGCGCGATGCGGCGACTTCGCCGAGAGCGACATCGAAATGCGCACCGAGCGGATCATCACTACTTTTGTCGAGTGGCTTGGCAAGTTGGGCCTGCTAAGGGAGTAAAACTTGATTCATCTTCGCTTATCGGTCTTGGACCCGGAAAAGCTCGTTGCTTTTGCTCAGTAGACGGACGTTGCCGTCTACTGCGGTTGCGTGCCAAACGTTGGTGTCAGCACCCCGGAAAAGGGGTGTGGCCACCGCCTAGAATCTTCAGTTACCACGCTGAGACGATAGGAGATGACCACATGGACACAATGTAGCGCACGAGGCGCCCTCGACGCCATTGCTTGCGTTTCGCCATCGCTGCTCGAAGCGTGCCACTTGGGACTCCTGGCCGGAGGAGAGATGGCCGTTCCCTATGAGATTACGGAACCACCTATATCCGCTTGCTGCGGGCTTGCTTGAGCCAGTTCCTCTTGAAAGAGCCGATACCACCGAAGAACTTGTTGTACGTCTCACCGTTCTCCTTGGCCTCGTACTTGACCAAGGCAAGTTCGATAGTGCAGAGGTAATCCGCCACTTGCTCGAGGCGGTAGTCGGTCATCGAGGTTTTACGGCGTCGGACGACCCCTTTTGAGAGGACCTTGCCCACCGAGCGGTCGAGCGCCTGCTTGACAATGTCCTGACCGTTGTCGTAATAGACCTTCACATCGTCGAAGGACTGGAAGAAGCCCAGGTGTTCAATCATGGCGGAGGAGATGTCGCGTCCCATGCGCTCCATTAGCCTTGCCGGGTCTTCGAACTGGCTGCGACGGTAGACGAACGTGATATAGGAAATGGGAAGTTTGCGGACGAACGAGGAGAAGTAGGCGAGCATCACCTTGCGCTGCTCGATGTCAAGAAACTCATAGTCCTTGTGCCCGTTCATGAGAGGCTCGGAGTGAAACGGAATGTTAGGGAGATCGGCCCTGGCAAGCTTGGCCTCATAGCCCGTGACCGCCTCGGCGATGCTGTCTGCCTGGTCGTGAAAGACGAGTGTGAGCAGGTAGTAGCGAGCTTTGCCGCCGCGGTCGCCGCTCTCGTCGACGAAGATGCTGAGCTCCTTGGCCAATGGGGACTCCTAATGGAATGGATAAAGACGATATGAGAAAGCCATTGGGGCCGCCTCCCCCGCGGCGCAGCTTCTTTCCGCGGGCTCGGGGTGCCACAATGGGCTTTGAGTATCGGCCCGTGCGGTAGCCCTTACCGCACCTGCGGGG
>NZ_JAMOKO010000019.1 GCF_023656745.1 Collinsella sp. BG-O-102 | reverse complement strand
AGCATGGGGGGCACGCCCGGTCCCGTTCCGAACCCGGAAGCTAAGCCCCATCGCGCCGAGAGTACTGCGGGGTCAGCCCGTGGGAGGCCAGGGCGCCGCTGACCGGTGGACGGCACCGAGCCGCCATTGGGAATGTAGAAGGGGGAGGCCTCGCGGCCTCCCCCTTTTTTGCGTTATATACAAGCTGTCCCTTGTGAACGGGCCCTTCTTTTGACTCTCTTACTGTTTGGCTGTTTTTTGAACTGTCGCTTTGTATTTGCGCGATAATATCTCGCATTGACGTTAGGGAGGGCTTGATGTTTACCGTTTTTGTTTTGGGCAATATTGCTTCGGGTAAATCGACTGCCTGCCGCTATCTGGAATCTCGCGGAGCCCTGCTTATCGATTTAGACGTTCTTGCCAAATCGCTGTACGTGCCGGGGTCGGATATCGTCAATGCTCTTGCTGAAGAGTTTGGCTGGGATATTTTGGACGAGGAGGGCGGCGTTCGAAGTAACATCCTCGCTTCTCGAGCTTTTGCCTCTCCTGATGCGGTTGCAAGGCTCAATAGCATTGTGCACCCCGTTCTCATTGAGCAGCTTTCGCTGAGGATTCTCGATCCTGTCTGCTGTACGGTTTCGACTCCTCGCTATCCCTTTGCGGCGGTCGAAGTATCTGCTCCAGCTGGCTTTGAGGACGCCTTTGGCCTTGCGGATGAAATTATGGTTGTTAGCGCTCCTTTGGAGGTCCGTCGCGAACGCGCTATTCACCGTGGTATGGAGGCATCCGATTTTGATGCTCGCTGTGCTTGCCAGCCCGATGAGTCTTCGCTTTGCAGTCTAGCCACTACCGTGATTGATAACGCGGCGGGCGATAGCTCGCTCTTTGTACAACTGGACGCATGGCTTGCCCGCCATGGCCTTATGGACGCTACGGATAAGGGGACGACAGATGCCTAAGACGCGCTTCTTTACGTGGTATCGCCTTGTGCCCCTGACTGTCGTTTTCGTCTTTGGCCTTATCTCGCTCGTTTACTCGTGTGCTCCCGCCGCTTTCTTTAAACCGTTCTATCCGATTGACTATGAGGCGTATGTAAAGCAGTCCAGCATTTCGCATAATCTCGATCCGTATCTGGTATGTGCCGTCATCAAGTCGGAATCAAACTGGGATCCCGAGGCGGAATCAAACCAGGGCGCCCAAGGTCTCATGCAACTTATGCCCGAAACCGCTCAGGATATGATCGCCAAGGGCCTTGTCGACGGGGACGAGTATTCTGCCGATAACCTGAATGACCCCGCTTCGAATATTGAATTTGGGTGCGCATATCTCTCGTACCTGCTGACATATTTCAATGGCTCGACGGATAGCGCTATTGCTGCTTACAATGCCGGAATGGGCAATGTCGATGGGTGGGCGCAGCAAAACACATCGCTCCATAACGCGATTACCTTCCCCGAGACGCAAGCTTATTTGATTCGTGTCAATAATGCCTGGGTTCGCTATAAGACCCTCTATCCCGACCGGTTCGTATAGGACTATGCCTGCCGCCTGCGTATACTGCAGATGTATGAGTTAGGAGTATCCATGGCGGATTTTGAAGTTGAGCGTGTTGGCGGAGAGCTCAAACGCTTTGGCGTTGAGGGCTCTGAGGTGCCGTTTGAGGTCGTGTCTCCCTATGAGCCTGCAGGTTCCCAGCCAAAGGCCATTGAGTCGCTTGTGCAGGGTGTGAGGGACGGAGACCGCTATCAGGTTTTGCTGGGCGTAACCGGCTCGGGCAAGACCTTTACCATGGCCAAGACCATCGAAGCTCTCGGTAAGCCAACGCTGGTCATGGCCCCCAACAAAACCCTCGCCGCCCAGCTCGCGAGCGAGCTCAAAGAATTCTTTCCCAACAACGCCGTGGTCTACTTCGTCTCGTACTACGACTACTATCAGCCCGAGGCATATGTACCGCAGAGTGATACGTATATCGAGAAAGACTCCTCGATTAACGAGGAGGTCGAGATGCTGCGCCATCAGGCGACGGCATCGCTGCTTTCTCGACGGGATGTGATTGTCGTCGCATCGGTCTCGTGCATCTATGGCATCGGTTCTCCCGAGGACTATGCGGGCCTGGCGCCGAACGTCGATAAGAAGGTGCCGCTCGAGCGCGACGACTTCATCCATGCGCTCATTGACATTCAATACGACCGCAATGACTATGACCAAGCACGTGGCACCTTCCGCGTGCGCGGCGATGTTGTCGACGTATATCCGCCCTATGCCGAGCATCCGTTGCGCTTTGAGTTCTTTGGCGACGAGGTCGAGCTGATTGCCGAGATCGATGAGGTCACCGGCGAAATGCTACGTGAGTACGAAGCGATTCCCGTGTGGCCGGCTTCGCACTACGTGACCGAGAAGCCAAAGGTCAAGGCGGCCCTGAAATCAATCAGCGAAGAGTGCGAGAAGCGCGTGGCGGAGCTCAAGGCGACCGACAAGTTGCTCGAGGCGCAACGTCTGCAGCAGCGGACCGATTATGACCTCGAGATGCTCGAGACGATGGGCTTTTGCAACGGCATCGAAAACTACTCGCGCCATCTGGATGGACGTAAGCCGGGTGAACCGCCGTTTACCTTGATTGACTACTTCCCCAAGGATATGCTTTGCATCATCGACGAGAGCCATGTGACGGTGCCGCAGATTCGCGGTATGCACGAAGGCGACCGTTCGCGCAAAGTTACGCTTGTTGAGCATGGTTTTCGTCTTCCGTCGGCGCTCGATAACCGCCCGCTTCGTTTCGATGAGTTTGAGGCGAGGATTCCGCAGTTCATTTACGTCTCGGCCACGCCAGGCGACTATGAGTTGCGTGTGAGTCAAAACGATGTTGAACAGATCATTCGACCGACCGGCCTGCTCGATCCCAAAATCGACGTTCGTCCGGTCCGAGGCCAGATTGACGATCTTGAGGACGAGATTCGCGAGCGCGTGGCCCGTAAGGAGCGCGTGCTGGTGACCACGCTGACCAAGCGCATGGCCGAGGATCTGACCGATCACCTGCTCGATGCCGGCATTAAGGTCAACTACATGCACTCCGATACAGCGACGATGGACCGTGTCGAGATCCTGCGAACGCTGCGCGAGGGAAAGATTGATGTTCTCGTTGGCATCAACCTGCTCCGCGAGGGTCTGGATCTCCCCGAGGTCTCGCTGGTGGCAATTCTCGACGCTGACAAGGAAGGCTTCTTGCGCAATCGCCGTTCGTTGATTCAGACGATTGGCCGTGCGGCCCGTAATGCCGACGGCGAGGTCATCATGTATGCAGACGTTGTGACCGATTCGATGAAAGAAGCCATCGAGGAGACGCAGCGCCGTCGCGAGATTCAGATGGCATATAACGAAGAGCATGGCATTGTGCCCAAGACGGTCCGCAAGGCCATTAACGACATTTCGAGCTTTATTGCCGAGGCCGAAAAGACTGTGGGTTCCAAGGGGCGCTCGAAGGGCGACTCCCTTGGCCATGGCGCATTCTATACGCCCGATGAGTCGGGCGAGGGCGGCG
Source organism: Collinsella sp. BG-O-102 (assembly GCF_023656745.1). GTDB lineage: Bacteria > Actinomycetota > Coriobacteriia > Coriobacteriales > Coriobacteriaceae > Collinsella. The sequence goes on along the minus strand of NZ_JAMOKO010000019.1, from coordinate 36,680 downwards.
TGCCGGAAACGGTGGCACCCGAGCAGACACTTGCGGAGCAGTTGGAAGAACTGCCGCATGACGAGCTTGTGCGGATCGTCGAAACCATGGAAGAGGATATGCGCAACGCTTCTGCCGCCATGGACTTTGAGGAGGCGGCGCGCCTGCGCGATGCTGTCGTTCAGATTCGGGCGATGCTCGAGGGTGCGTCTGAGGACGAGACGATCGAGCGCTTACGTTCGCAGGCCCGCAAGGGTTCCACGTTCGCATCGGGCAGAAAACGCCAGGGTGCACGGTTTAAGAAATAGCGAACAGGCCCCGAGTTCCCTGTGGAGCTCGGGGCCTGTGTCTTTTGCGTGCTGGAATTCGTGCGCTAGAGGTCTGCGATCAGGGCTTCGGCGCAACGGATGCCATCGGTAGCTGCGCTCATGATTCCTCCGGCATATCCGGCCCCCTCGCCGCAAGGGTAGAGCCCCGGGGTCGATACAGCGTGGCATTGACGGTCTCGAGTAACGGTGACCGGAGAGCTCGAGCGTGTCTCAACACCGGTGAGGACGGCATCGGGATGGTCGTAGCCACGCAGTTTTTTGCCGAGTAAGGGAATTCCCAGACGAAGCGACTCGATGATATGTTGCGGCAATGACTCATCGATTGCTGTCCAAGTCACGCCGAGCGGATAGGTGGGCTTTACCTTGCCGCATGTCGTGCTGGCGCGTTCTGCAAGGAAATCGCCGACGAGCTGTGCCGGTGCGTTCCAGTTGGAGCCGCCAAGGCGATAGGCAGCCCGCTCGCAAATGCGCTGGAGTTCTACGCCTGCAAGAGGATCGTCGCTGGGGAGATCGTCGGGCGTGACGTTAACGAGGAGAGCGGCGTTTGCGTTGCGGCCGGCGCGGGCGTTGAGACTGGCGCCGTTGACGCACAGATGGCCGGGCTCTGAAGAGGCTGCGACAACCTGTCCGCCAGGACACATGCAGAATGAGAATACGCTGCGGCCGTTGGGAAGATGGGTAACGAGCTTATAGGGGGCTGCTCCGAGCGCGGGATGACCCGCCGCGGGGCCATATTGCGCCCGATCGATATCACACTGCGGGTGTTCGATGCGAACGCCCATGGCAAACGTCTTTTGAGCGAGGGCGACATCATGGGTTTTGAGAACCTCGAATACGTCGCGGGCAGAATGACCGCAAGCAAGGATGAGATGCTTTGTGTTGATTGACTCGCTTGTCGCGTCGTGGGACGACTGGATGTCGATACCGACAATGGCGCCAGATGTGTCAGTGTGAATGTCAACGAGTTTCGTTCGATAGCGAACGGTTCCTCCGAGCTGTTCAATGCGCTGGGAGATGCTGGTAACGACGGCGGGGAGGATGTCGGAGCCAATATGCGGTTTTGCATCCCATAGAATATCGCGGGGAGCGCCCGCTTCGACGAAGGTCTCGAGGATAAGGCGATGGGCGGGATTTTTGGTTCCCGTATTGAGCTTGCCGTCCGAGAAGGTCCCCGCGCCGCCCAGACCAAACTGGATATTGCTCTCGGGGTCGAGGATGCGCTCCTTTAGAAAGAGGTCGATCGCATGTGAGCGGCGAAATGCCGGGTCGCCGCGCTCGATGAGCAGGGGTTTAAGGCCCGCTTCGGCAAGGGTCAGGGCGGCGAAGAGACCGGCGCAACCGGCGCCGACAACGACGGGACGCCCCTTGGGTGCATTCGGGACGGGGTTGGGGAATGAAGGAGCCTCGCCGTCAACCATGCGGATGCGCGAGCGGTTGCGCTCGGCGACGCGGTCGACCACTTCCTGTTCGAGTCGGGAGCTTGTCAGCTCAACTCGAAAGCTCAAAATAAAATGAACATCTCGCTTTTTACGGGCGTCGATTGACTTGCGATGGAGCTCAATGGCTTTAATCTGGGAATCCTCGCATCGCAGGGCTCGTTTGACGGCGCGTCTGCCAATAGCAAGGCAGGCGTTTTCGTCGCCGGCCTCATCGAGCGTCGCGTTGACTTGGGTGATTTCGATCATCGAGGTCTCCTTAGAGGCAAGAAAGAGGCCGTCCGGTATCCCAGACGGCCCGAATGCGTTTTTGATTATAGACTGCGCGGCTACAGGCTGCTTGCAGCGCGAATACCCGAGATCCAGGCCCACGCAAGGTTAAAGCCTCCGCAATCGGCGTCGATGTCGAGCGCTTCTCCGCAGACGTAAAGCGGGGCGCCTGTGGTGCTGTTCACGTAAAGATTGGGTGTCGAGACGCACTCGATAGATATGCCGCCACGCGTGACCTGTGCTGAGCGCTCCTCTGCCGTCCCTTCGACGGACAGTTTAAAGTGCTTGAGGATTGAGACCAGGTGGATGACATCGCGCGAGCCGGGATGGCACCGCTCGAATGCCGTACAGACGACGTGTGAGAGCTGCGGGGCGAGCATGCCGTCAAGCCAGTGGGAGTTTCGGGGCGAAAAATCGCCGAGCACGTTGACACGCTGCTCGAGCGTATCGAGCAGCTCATCTTTGGAGAAATCTGGAAAGAAGTCGATCAGAACAGTGTCGCCCTGGTTGATACGGCGAGAGAGATTGAAGGCGGCGACGCCTGAGATGCCGAAGGCACGGAACAGCACTTCGCCATCTTCTCGCCAGAGCTCTTCGTGGCTGCGCGAGAGCGTTAAGCGGGCTCGGACGCGCAGACCATCCAGAGTTCCGAGTGCCGTCCGGTCGCCGACGACTGATGCCGATACGGGGCACAGGACGGGGCGCAGGGGCGTCAAGGGAAGGCTAAACACCTCGGCGATGCCGGTGGGGTTGCCGCCCGTAGCGATAACCACGGCCCTTGCCTGCAGGGCATCGCTCGTGCGAGGAGTATCGGCTAACGCCTTTCGAAGCGAACGGAGCTCCGTCTTTCGGTCGCCGTGCTTTTTGGGTTTGAGTACATGAGCGGGACGGTCGATCTGAAGCGTCCAGCCTTCGGAAGCCTTATGAGCCGCAATGACGTTAGTTCCGCAGAGTAGGGTGATGCCCAAACGCTCGCATGCATTGAGGAGTGCATCGCGAACCGACTCGGCGCGAAGGGAGCGCGGGTATAGGCGGCCTTCCTCACGGATCGTCATGATGCCCAGCGAGGAGAAAAAACTCTCGAGATCTTGCTCGGGTTGGGGGCCCATGATGGATTCGACAAAGGCGGGGCGGTTATATCGCCGAATGTCGATGGATTCGTTTGAGAGGTTGCAGCGGCCGTTTCCGGTTGCGAGCAGCTTGAGACCGCAGGCGACGTCGCGCTCGACGACGCAGACCCTTTTGTCGACACGCGCCGCCGTAATGGCGGCGGCGAGGCCCGAGGCCCCGCCGCCGATCACCAAGACGTCATAGAAGGCGCTTGCGTTCACTTAGGCCTCGTCTGTCTTGTGCGGGGCGATGGCCTCAACGGCGGAGACGGCCTTGGGCAGCATGTCATCGGGCAGTGCGGTCTCGACTTCGCCCTTATCGCAGGCCTCGGCGAGTGACGGATTGATGGGAAGCTGACCCAAGATGTCGAGGTTGTAGCGCTCGGCGACTTCGGGGAGCTTGCTCTTACCAAAGACCTCGATCTTCTTGCCGCAGTCGGGGCACTCGATATAGCTCATGTTCTCGACAATGCCCAGAATAGGGACGTTCATCTTCTCGGCCATGTTGACTGCCTTGGCGACGATCATCGAGACCAAGTCTTGCGGGCTCGTGACGATGACGATGCCATCGACGGGCAGCGATTGGAAAACGGTGAGCGCGACGTCACCCGTTCCCGGAGGCATATCGACCAGCAGGTAGTCGATGGGGCCCCACGAGGTCTCGCTCCAGAATTGCCTGATGGCGCCCGCGATAACCGGGCCACGCCAAAGGACGGGATCGGTTTCGTTTTGGAGCAACAGGTTGGAGCTCATGACCTTGACGCCGTGCTCGGAGATCTCGGGCAGCATGAGGTTGCCGAGGGCATGGACATGGCGTCCGCTCATGCCGAACATTTTGGGGATGGAGGGGCCGGTGATGTCGGCGTCGAGAATGCCAACCTTGTTGCCGCGGCGGGCGAGCTCGGTTGCGATGGCGCCCGTCACAAACGACTTGCCGACGCCTCCCTTGCCGGAAAGCACAGCGATAACGCGCTTGACCTCCGACAGCGTATTCTCTTCAAATTGCGACGGCGTTGATTGTCCGCCGGCTGCTTGTGCGTGCTCGCAACCCATGTATGACTCCTTTGTATATGTTGGGGCCGGAGCCCCGCGGTGTGACACGAGCGTCATTGTACCCTCGTTTGCGAGCGGGAGTCATTCATGATGCGTGGCAGGCGATCGGCGGTATTCGAAAGTACGGACCGAGCGTGCGGTCTGCGGCGTCAGACAGCGCAAAAGGTCTGCGAATCTTGTATCACGAACATCTGTGCGCGTCGAGTGCGCTAAACTCATCGTCAGTGTGATTTGAAGTTGTAGGAGGCAAGGAGCTTCCATGTCTGATTCTTCTATCGTTATTCGCGGCGCGCGCGAGCATAACCTGCGCGATATCGATGTTTCCATTCCGCGTGACCAGCTCGTGGTCATAACCGGTCTTTCCGGATCGGGCAAGAGCTCACTGGCGTTCGATACCATCTATGCCGAGGGCCAGCGCCGTTATGTCGAGAGCCTTTCGAGCTATGCGCGTCAGTTTTTGGGCCAGATGGACAAGCCCGATCTGGACTCGATTGACGGCCTGTCGCCGGCTGTGTCGATCGATCAGAAGACGACGTCCAAAAACCCACGCTCGACGGTGGGCACCGTAACCGAGATTTACGACTATCTGCGTCTGCTGTTTGCTCGCGTGGGAACGCCGCACTGTCCTGAGTGCGGTCGTGTCATTGAGCGTCAGACGACCGATCAGGTCGCCGATAAGGTGCTGGCGGCGGGGGAGGGCCGTCGCGCGTTTGTGTTGGCGCCGGTGGTTCGTGGACGCAAGGGCGAATATGCCAAGCTGTTTGAGGACCTGCGTGCGGAGGGCTTTAGCCGTGTGCGCGTCGACGGCGAGGTGCGCTCGCTTGACGACCCTATCGACCTGGACAAGAAGTTCAAACACGACATTGAGGTCGTGGTCGACCGTATCGTGATTCGAGAGAACTCCCTGGGTCGCATTGCCGAGTCCGTTGAGCAGGCGACGGCACTGGCGCACGGTAACGTGAACGTGTATATGCTGCCCGACCGCGACGCTCCCGAGGGAACCGAGGGCGAGCTGCTGGAGTATTCGCTGGCACTGGCGTGCCCGGAACATGGGCATTCCATCGACGACCTGCAGCCGCGCGATTTCTCGTTCAACGCGCCCTATGGTGCATGTCCCGAGTGCGATGGCCTGGGCTTTAAAAAGACGGTCGATGCCGAGGCGCTGATTGAAGACCCCTCAAAGTCGATTGCCGATGGAGTCTTTGGCAGCCTGTTCGGCAATTCCAACTATTATCCGCAGATTTTTGCTGCGGTCTGCAAACACTTTAAGGTGAGTGCCGATACGCCATGGGAGGACCTGCCCCCGCGGGTGCGTCGTGCGTTTTTGGATGGCATGGGCGACACGAAGATTTCGGTCGACTATCAAAAGCTCGATGGGCGTCGCAGCCAGTGGGACACTAAGTTCTCGGGCGTGCGCAACATCCTGTACGAGCGCTACAGCGAGACGACGAACGAGAACACCAGGGCTCGCTTGGAGAAATACATTCGCGAAGAGCCATGCTCGAGCTGTCACGGTGCTCGCCTGCGTCCCGAGATGCTTGCCGTCACCGTGGGCGGCAAGTCCATTTACGATGTCTGCTGCCTGTCGTGTCGCGAGTCGCTCGAGTTTTTTGAGGGCCTGGAGCTTACCGAGCGTCAGCAGTTTATCGGCGGGCGCATCGTCAAGGAAATCCTGGAGCGCCTGCGTTTTCTGGTCGATGTCGGACTCGACTATCTGACGCTCGATCGCGCCTCGGCGACGCTTTCCGGCGGTGAGGCCCAGCGCATTCGCCTGGCAACGCAGATCGGCGCCGGCCTCATGGGCGTTCTGTACATTCTGGACGAGCCGTCGATCGGTCTCCACCAACGCGATAACGAGCGCCTGATCAAGACGCTCGAGCGCTTGCGCGATATCGGTAATACCGTTATCGTCGTCGAGCACGACGAAGATACAATTCGCGCTGCCGACTACGTGGTCGATATGGGTCCCGGTGCGGGCGTTAACGGCGGACACGTGGTCGCTGCAGGAACGCCTGCCGATATCATGGCGTGCCCCGATTCCATGACGGGTGCCTATTTGACCGGCAAGCGGATGATCCGCGTGCCCGATGAGCGCCGCAAGCCCGGCCGCGGCTGTCTTAAGATCACGGGCGCTCGCGCTAACAACCTCAAAAACGTTACCGCCAAGATTGAGTTCGGTACGCTCACAGTCGTTACCGGTGTTTCGGGATCGGGCAAGAGCTCCCTGGTCACCGATACGATTGCGCCCGCGCTTACGAATGCCATCCATCGTTCGACGCGTCCCGTGGGGCCGTACAAGAAGATTGAGGGCATCGAGTGCATCGATAAGGTAATCGATATCGACCAGTCGCCGATCGGTCGCACGCCGCGTTCGAACCCTGCGACCTATATTGGCTTGTGGGATGATCTGCGTGCGCTATTTGCAAGCACGCCGGAGTCGAAGGCGCGCGGCTACTCGCCGGGACGTTTCTCCTTTAACGTAAGCGGCGGTCGCTGCGAGGCGTGCAAGGGCGATGGCCAGATCAAGATCGAGATGCACTTCCTTCCCGATATCTATGTCCCCTGTGAGGTATGTGGCGGCAAGCGTTATAACCGCGAGACACTCGAGGTTACCTACCGCGGCAAGACGATCTCGGACGTGCTCGACATGAGTGTCACCGAAGCACTGGCTTTCTTTGGGAATATCCCGCAGATTAAGCGCAAACTGCAGACCCTATATGACGTGGGTCTGGGCTACGTGAGCTTGGGCCAGCCCGCTACGACGCTTTCGGGCGGCGAGGCGCAGCGCGTGAAGCTCGCCAAGGAGCTTCATCGTCGTCAGACAGGTAAGACGTTCTACATTTTGGACGAGCCCACAACCGGCCTTCATTTTGAGGATGTTCGCCAGCTGCTCGACGTTTTGCAGCGCCTGGTCGATGCGGGCAACACGGTTCTGGTGATCGAGCACAACCTTGATGTCATCAAGGTTGCCGACCGCCTGATCGATATGGGCCCCGAGGGCGGCAATGGCGGCGGAACCGTCGTGGTCTCAGGCACGCCCGAGCAAGTCGCGGCATGTTCGCAGAGCTACACGGGCAAGTTCTTGGCGCCGCTGCTCAAGCGTGACCGTGAGCGTCAGGCGCAGCTCGACGCGCAGTAAAGAGACGTTGCAGTACCGACGCGCCACCGATTCCTTCTGATTCGGTGGCGCTTCTGTGTGTCGAGATGGCATATGCGGCGGAATTGGCCCTATACTTAATCCTTGCGTCGCTCTGCGAGGGAAAGGATATGCCATGCCGAAGGCCGTGAAGACGCCAAAGACCAACGCCATGCGTGAGCTGGAAAGCGCCGGCATCCCCTATGTTCTCCATACGTACGAAGACGATGACGACGAATCGTCGGGGCTGGGCGTCGCGATTTCCGAGCAGCTTGGCGAGGAGCCCGGTCAGGGATTTAAGACCCTGGTCTGCACGACGCCGTCCAACGACCATGTCGTGTGCTGCATTCCCGTTGCCGACGAGCTCGACCTCAAGGCCGCCGCGCGCGCCGCAGGCGAAAAGTCGCTGACCATGATGCATGTCAAAGATTTGCTTGCCGCGACGGGGTATGTCCGCGGCGGTTGCAGTCCGGTCGGTATGAAAAAACGCTTCCGGACTCTGATCGATGAGACATGCGTCCTTTGGGATACCATTTTTATCTCGGGTGGCAAGCGCGGCTATCAGCTTGAGCTTGCTCCCGATGACTTAGTTGCATTTTGCGGGGCGACGGTTGCCCCGATCACGAGAGAGGACTGAGCGATGCCGCAGGAAGAATCAAAGCGCGGAGCTCACTTTGCAAAAGGGTCGGCTCCTCAGACGCCCGCGCCCGAGGCCGCTTCGTTCGATAACGAGATTCGAAACGCCTGGTCCGCTGCCGCTGACCCGGGCGAGACGGCCGTGTACTTGCGTGCCGCCGGTGCCGGCACGGCACTTCCCCGTACGGTTCTTTCTTCGGCTCGTCCCGATGAGACGGCTGTCTTTTTGGCCGCCGCTCAATCGAGCGCCAGCGTGATGCCGATCGCCTCCGAGGCTCCTCGTGAGCCGCGTCCCGATGAGACGGCGGTGTTTTTGATGGCAGCCCAGGGAAAGAGCACACCGCAGAGCGCTCCTGCCGCTCATTCCGCCAAGCCCACGGCTCATGATGATGGCGAACCGCTTCTTTCGGATGACGAATGGTCGCCGCTTGGTTCGACCGATCCCGTCGAGGGCGTGGCCATCGACGGTGATGACGACTGGGACCCTCTGTCGTTTTCTGCCCGAACCGTCGCCGCCAATGAAGTTGACACGGTGTTTGGCGACCATGCCATATTCGATGATGATGCCGTATCCGGTAACAACATGCCGAACAGCGATGACGCCGCACCTGCTGATGACGCCGTTTTGGTTGACGATCCCTTTGCGATGACCGGCTCCTTTGCCGTCGTGGACGATTTGCCGCCACAAGATGAGGTTTATGAGGACTCTCAGGACGACGTAGACGATATGGGTTCGTCGGACTACTCCACGGTTGGTCGTTCTGCTGGCCTTATGACCGTGCTGACCATCGTGTCGCGTGTCACCGGGTTTATCCGCACGTGGGCCATGGCGGCCGCCATCGGTATGTCGCTGCTCTCGTCCTCCTATCAGGTTGCCAACAACCTGCCCAACATGCTCTACGAGCTCGTGATGGGCGGCATGCTCGTTACGGCGTTTTTGCCGGTGTATATGGGTGTGAGGCGCGAGCAGGGTCGCGAGGCATCGAACGAGTATGTCGGCAACCTGCTTGGTATTCTGCTTCTGCTGCTGGGCGGTATCTCGCTGCTGGGCACCGTGTTTGCTCCCGGCTTTATTTGGACGCAGTCGTTCCTTTCGGGCGATGGCGGCAGCATGGATACCGCTGCGTTCATGTTCCGCTTCTTTGCTATTCAAATTCTGTTTTATGGCTTGGGCTCGGTGTTCTCGGGCGTTCTCAACGCACACCGCGACTATTTCTGGTCGACGTTTGCCCCGGTTCTCAACAATGTCATCGTCATCGCCAGCTTTATGGGCTTTGCTCCCGTGTCTGCACAATTTGGCGAGCAGGCCGGTATTATCTTGATCGCAGCTGGTACGACCCTCGGCGTCTTTGTCCAGATGGCCTGCCAGATTCCCGCGCTTGGCAAGCATGGCGTGCATCCTCATATCCATATCGACTTTAAGGATCCCGCGCTGCGACAGACGATCGCGCTTGGTATCCCGACGCTGCTCGCCACGGTGTGCATGTTTGTCTCGACCTCCATTACCAATGCCGCCGCGCTGGTGGTGCAGCCCGAGACCGGCCCTTCCGTCATCGCATATGCGCGCCTGTGGTACACATTGCCCTATGCGCTGATCGCCGCCTCGCTTTCGACGGCACTCTATACCGAACTCTCTCACGATGCGCAGGAGAAGGATTACGACAGCGTCCGCACGGGCATTTCGCGCGGTGTCGCCCAGATGCTCTTCTTCCTGATTCCGTTTGCGATGTATCTGATCGTCTTCGCCCGTCCGCTCAACATGATCTACTGTGCCGGCAAGTTCGATGAATCCGGTGTGGCGCTGGTGTCGGAGTTCCTTATCTATCTGGCACTTTCCCTGCCGCTCTACGGCGTGGTCGTGCTGATGCAGAAGAGCTTCTCGGCCCTGCTCGATATGAAACCTTATAGCCGCTATTGCCTGTACTCCGCTATCGGCCAGGCCGGTTCTGTGCTGCTGTTTGGCGTGGTGCTGGGCTACGGTATGCCGGCAATTGCGCTTTCGTACGTCGTTGACTACGTGGTCTTGGTCGGATGCTCACTGTGGTGGCTGCGCCGTCGTCTGCATGGCCTTCAGGTCAAGTCTATCCTGCATGGCGGTTTCTTCGGCCTACTGTTCGGTGGCTTGGGCGCTGCCGCGGGCGCCGGCGTCATGTGGGCACTTGAGCACTTTGTCGGAGCGCTTGGCAGCTCGATCCTCATTACCCTGGGCTACGTTTGTGTTGCAGGCGTCGTCTCGCTCGCTGTAACTTTTGGTCTTGCCTTCGTCTTTAAGATGCCCGAGGTCTCGGCGCTGCTTCGTCGCAAGTAGGTGCGCGTGGCAGGTCACGACAACATTCCAACACTTGCCGAGCAGGTTTCGCGCGTTCCCACGCAACCCGGCTGCTACCTTTGGAAAGATGCCAAGGGTGATGTCATCTATGTGGGCAAGGCAAAAAACCTGCGTGCCCGTATGCGTCAATACGTGACGCTGCAGGACGAGCGTCAAAAGATCCCGCTCATGATGCAGCTGGTGGCGAGCTTCGACTATATCGTGGTGGAGACCGAGCACGAGGCATTGGTGCTCGAGCGCAATCTGATTGGCCAGTACCATCCGTACTTTAACGTCGATCTCAAAGACGATAAAAGCTATCCCTTTATCGCCATTACCAAGAGCGACTTGTTTCCGGCTATTAAATACACGCGAGAGCGTCATAAACCGGGAACGCGCTATTTTGGCCCCTATACCGATAGCCGTGCGGCGCGTGAGACCATCGATACGCTACGCAAGGTTATTCCTATTTGCTCGGCATCCTGTGCGGAATGGCGCCGCTGCCGCCGCATCGTCGAATCTCATAAGGGCGAAGAAGACATCGTCAATATGATTTGCGCGCAAAACGGGCGTCCCTGCTTTGACTACCATGTCGGGCGCGGGCCGGGCGCATGTATCGGCGCGATTTCCCCTGCCGACTATGCCAAGAACGTCAAACGTGTCGAACGTTTCTTGTCGGGCCATCGCAAGGATGTCGTTGACGAGCTTACGTCCGAGATGACGGAGGCAGCCGAGACGCTCGATTTTGAGCGTGCGGCGCGCGTCAAGCGTCGCCTGGAAGTCATTAGGGGCCTGGACGATCGCCAACAGGTCGTTTTTCCATCGAGCGTCGATATCGACGTCATCGGCTTCTATCGCGAAGAGACTATCTCTGCCGCCTGTGTCTTTGTCGTTCGCGAGGGCCGAACGGTTCGAACTTGTGAGTTCATCCTCGATAAAGGCCTGGATGTCGACGAGGAAGAGCTTCAATCGGGCTTTCTTAAGCGCTATTACGACGAGACGGCTGATATTCCAGCCGAGATCAATCTCTCTGTCGAGCTTGAGGACGCCGAAGCGTTGGGGGAGTGGCTTGCGGGCAAGCGCGAACGCTCTTGCCATCTCCATAGGCCGCAGCGCGGCGAAAAGCACCGCCTGCTCGATATGGCTTCCAAAAATGCGCGCCATGCCCTCATGCGCTACATGATGCGCACGGGGTATGCTGACGATCGCACTAATCAGGCGCTCCTGGAGCTCGAAAGCGCGCTGGCGCTGCCTGCGCCGCCGTTGCGCATCGAGTGCTTCGATATCTCGACGTTGCACGGCACCTTTACCGTCGCTTCGATGGTGGTATTTACCAACGGCCGTGCCGACAAGGGCCAGTATCGTCGCTTTAAAATTCAGGCCGAATTGGACGAGGCGAACGACTTCGTATCGATGTCCGAGGTTCTGGGGCGTCGCTATGCTCCCGAGCGCATGGCGGACGAGCGCTTTGGCTCGCGCCCCGATTTGCTCGTTGTCGATGGCGGCAAACCGCAATTGACCGCTGCAATTAAGCAACTTGAGGCGCTTGGCCTCGATATACCAGTTTGTGGCTTGGCAAAGGCCGATGAGGAAGTTTTCGTGCCGTGGGACGAGACCCCCGTCGTGCTGCCGACCGGCTCCGCTTCGCTTTATCTGATCAAGCAGGTTCGCGATGAATCCCACCGATTTGCGATTACGTTCCATCGCGAGTTGCGCGATAAGGCTATGACGGTTTCGGTGCTTGACGACGTTCCGGGCGTGGGACCCACCAGAAAACGTGCCATTATGCGCCATTTTGGCTCGATGAAGCGTTTGCGCGCGGCAAGCGAGCAGGAGATTGCGGAAGTTCGAGGCGTTCCGGCCGATGTCGCCAAAGCGGTCCACGAGGCACTTGTTGCATGGAATGCCGAGCGCGCCCAAGCATCGGCCAGCCGTTCCGAAAACTAAACGCGCTTCTAAACAACTGATATACATGATTGGCTGATTTTCAATCATTTATTTCGCGGCGATTACCTGCTGATTTCGGGTTTTATTAACGCTAAAACGTTTGACTAGCCATGGTGAATAACCCTGCTATCCTGCGGGTTGACGAAGACTGATATCTCACCTCGTCGATACATACTGTCTGTCGAATCGTTTGTCAATGAATTCGGTGAACGGTAGTAAATACCGTTCAAGCGTATGTATGTATCGGTCGCCGAGCGCGGCACCCAAGTTGGGTTTGTCGGTAGGTAAGGTATATATCGTCCGCAAGTTGCGCGGGGGCAAGTCTAGGTGCTCCCGGGTAAGATTCTCTATTGATAGGAGAAGACATGGCCATCATCAACAAGGGTATGTCCAGGCGTTCGTTCCTCGGCCTCACCGGCAGCGTCGCTGCTGTCGCAGGGCTTGGTCTCACCGGCTGCGGTGGCAGCTCTAGCGACGAGGGTTCCGCTTCCGGTTCCACCGATTCCGCCAACCGTGGCGGCGGCGTGATCACCGCTGGTTCCGCTTACGCTCCGTCCAGCTTCGACCCCGCCAGCACCGGCTCCGCTGTGGGCCTGGGTGCTAACTGGCACGTCGTCGAGGGCCTCTACGGCATCGATTACCACGACTACAGCACCTTCAACGAGCTCGCCACCGACGACCCCAAGTCTGTGGACGACACCACTTTCGAGGTTACCATCCGCAAGGGCGCCAAGTTCTCCGATGGCACCGAGGTCACCGCTGACGATGTCGTTGCCTCCTACACCGCTTGCGCCGCTTCCGCTACCTATGCTCCGTTCTTCCAGCCCTTCGAGTCCATCGAGGCTAAGGACGCCAGCACCGTGACGGTCAAGACCAAGGTCCCCAACTTCTCTCTGCTCAAGGATCGTCTTGCCATCATCCGCGTTACCCCGGCCACCCAGACCGAGGAGGATCGCGCCAAGCAGCCGATCGGCTCCGGCCCCTGGATGTACGACTCTATCTCCGATACCGAGATCACCCTGGTTCCCAACCCCGAGTACAACGGTGAGTATGCTGCCGAGGATAAGAAGATCCAGTACAGCATCCTGACCGACCCCACCGCTCGCGTTACCGCTCAGCAGGAGGGCTCCACGCTCGTTATGGAGCTCGTTACCGCTGACGCCGTCGACCAGCTCGAGAGCGCCGGCTGCAAGATCGATAACGTTCAGGGTTTCGGCACCCGCTTCATCATGTTCAACGTCGCCAAGGAGCCTTGGAACAACGTCAAGGTCCGTCAGGCTGTCATGTATGCGCTCGACACCGAGAAGATGGTCAGCAACACCTTTGCCGGCCTTGCCACCGCTGCCAGCTGCTACCTGCCCAAGAGCTTCACCAATTATCATGAGGCTTCCACGGTGTACAAGACCGACGCCAAGAAGGCTAAGAAGCTCATCGAGGAGTCCGGCATCACCCCGGGTGCCATCACCCTGCGCACCACCGACAACGAGCAGATCAAGGGCATGGCCGCCCAGGTCAAGAACGACCTCGACGCTCTCGGCTTTGAGGTGACCATCCAGACCGATACCTCGCCGGCCACCTACGCTGCCATCGACGGCGGCGAGGCCTACGATATCCTCCTTGCCCCTGGCGATCCTTCCTGCTTCGGCGCTGACCCCGACCTGCTGCTCAACTGGTGGTATGGCGACAACGTCTGGATGCAGACCCGTTGCCCGTGGAAGGAGTCCGCTGAGTGGCAGAAGCTTCACGGTCTCATGGACGAGGCTCTTGCCGCCGAGGGCGACGAGCAGCAGAAGAAGTGGAACGAGTGCTTCGACATCATCGCCGACAACGCCGTTCTGTACCCCGTTGTCCACGTCAAGACCGTCTCCGCTTCCTGGGACGATCCGTCCACCGCGCCCAACGGCGAGGCTCTCGACGGCTTCAAGGGCATCGGCACGACGAGCATGTCCTTCAGGGGCGTTGCGACCGTCAAGGCGTAAGACTCGCTTGAGTCTGTATGCAGGATGTCGGCCGTTGGGACCGTATCCTCATAGTTGAAACAAAGACCCGGGCGGCAACGATGTCGCTCGGGTCTTGTAATGAGTATCCGTACTCATATACCAGTTGGTCCTACCGACAAAAGAAAGGGGAGAGAACGTGAACAACTTGCTACGTTTGATTGGAAGGCGTCTTGTGGCGCTGCCGATCATGGCATTGGGCGTCACCGTCCTGGTGTTCTTCCTTATGTCGTTCTCCAAGACCGACCCCGCCTACACGGCGTTGGGTGACGGTGCCTCGCCCGAGGCGGTTGCCGAGTACCATGAGAAGTATGGTCTGGACGACCCCTGGCCTGTGCGCTACGTGCGCTATATGGGCGATTTGATTCATGGCGACATGGGTACCTACGGCGCTGCCCGCAACTCCGTTGCCAAGCGCATCTCCACGGCCCTGCCCGTCACGATGCAGCTGACCTTCATCGGTCTTGCCATCGGTGCGGTCGTTTCGTTTTTGCTCGGCGTCATCGCGGCACTGTATCGCGACAAATGGCCGGACCAAGTGATCCGCGTCTTTTCCATCGCCGGCTTGGCAACCCCGTCGTTCTGGCTTGCCGTTCTGTTGATCCTGCTGTTCTCTTCCTACCTTAAGGTGCTCCCGGCATCGGGTGCTCTGCCTCACTTCACCACGAATCCGGTTGGCTATCTGGGACGTATGATCATGCCCGCTATCGCCTTGGCATTTCCGCTGACGGGCCAGATGACTCGTATCGTGCGTACCGCCATGGTCGAGGAGCTCGACAAGGACTATGTCCGTATGGCTCGTGGCGCCGGCGTTCCCGAGAAGGTCGTCGTCGGCATCAACGTTCTTCGCAATGCGCTGATCACCCCGGTCACCACCCTCGGTCTTAAGATCGGCTACCTCATGGGCGGCGCCGTCGTCATCGAGGTTATCTTCAACCTCCCCGGCATGGGCACTGCGATTCTGCAGGGCGTTCAGGGCAACGAGGCGAACCTGGTTCAGGGCGTCGTTATCGTCGTTGCTCTTGCCTTCATCATCATCAACATCGTGGTTGACATGCTCTACCTGCTCATCAACCCGCGCATCAGGACGGTGTAGATTATGGTAAAGATTCGAGAGAAGCAAACCGAGCAGCTCGAGAAGGCTGCCTCCAAGGGGCTCAAGCTCGGTGGCTGGAAGAAGATGACGCTGTCTTCTAAGATTGCCGCCGTCGTGCTGGTGCTGGTCGCCCTGACTGCGATTTTGGCGCCCCTTCTTGCCCCCTATAGCCCGGTCGAGATCTTTACGGCTCGCCAGGCTCCCGGCAACGGATTTATCTTCGGTACCGACGATAAGGGTCGCGACATTCTGTCGCGCATGCTCTACGGCGGACGTTACTCGCTGATTATCGGCTTTGGTGCTACCGCCATGGCTTTGGTCTGTGGTTCCGTTGTCGGCGCTCTTGCAGCGGTTTCGCGCAAGTCTATCTCTGAGGCGATCATGCGTATCCTGGACATCATCATGTCCATCCCGGGTATCGCCCTCGCAGCCGTTTTCGTTTCCATCCTGGGCAATTCCGTGCCGTCGATCATCTTTGCGATCGGCTTTATGTACACCCCGCAGATCGCCCGTATCGTGCGCGCCAACATCGTGTCCGAGTACGGTGAGGACTATGTCCGCGCGGTCATCGTGTCCGGCGCCAAGGCTCCGTGGATTCTGATCAAGCATGTTCTGCGTAACTGCATCGCTCCGATTATGGTCTTCACCGTTACCCTGGTCGCCGACGCCATTATCTTCGAGGCCTCGCTGACCTTCATCGGCGCCGGCATCCAGGAGCCCACCGCTACCTGGGGCAACATTCTCGCCGACGCACGCGGTGGCGTGCTCGCTGGCCGTTGGTGGCAGGCACTGTTCCCGGGCCTGGCCATCATGATCACCTGCCTGGCGCTCAACATCCTCTCCGAGGGCATTACCGACGCCATGGCCGCTGCTCCCTCCGCCGCCCTGGATCCGACCGATTCCTCCAAGCGCCGCGAGGCCGACCTGCTGGTTTCCGACCCCGTTCGTGCCTACAAGGAGCAGGCTCAGTCCCTGTCCGCCCGTCTTGGCGCACTGCGCGATGTCGAGCTCAAGCGTAACGACCGCCATGTGCCCGATGAGTCCGTTGAGCCGATCCTTTCGGTCCGCGATTTCTGCATCCAGTTTGAGCACCACGGTGATATCAACGTCGTCGACCACGTTAACTTTGACGTCCGTCCCGGCCAGACCATGGGCCTGGTAGGCGAGTCCGGCTGCGGTAAGTCCATCACCACGCTGGCCATCATGGGCCTGACCGACGATGACGAGCATCTTTCCGGCGAGGTTCTCTGGGAGGGCCGCGACCTGCTCAAGATGAGCAAGAAGGAGTGGTTCGGCCTGCGCGGTACCGATATCGCCATGGTCTATCAGGACGCCCTGTCCTCGCTCAACCCCTCCATGCTCATCTCTGCCCAGATGAAGCAGCTCACCAAGCGCGGCGGCACCCGTAGCGCCGAGGAACTCCTGGAGCTCGTGGGCCTCGACCCCAAGCGTACGCTCGAGAGCTATCCGCACGAGCTTTCCGGTGGTCAGCGTCAGCGCGTTCTGATCGCTATGGCCCTTACCCGCGACCCCAAGCTGGTTATCTGCGACGAGCCCACGACCGCTCTGGACGTTACGGTCCAGAAGCAGGTCATCAAGCTGCTCAACGACCTTCAGGCCAAGCTCGGCTTTGCCATGATCTTCGTTTCGCACGACCTGGCGCTGGTCGCCGAGGTCGCCCACAACATCACGGTTATGTACGCCGGCCAGGTTATTGAGCAGGCGCCCACCAAGGAGCTGCTCACCAACCCGATTCACGAGTACACCCGCGGCCTTCTGGGTTCCGTCCTGTCCATCGAGAGCGGTTCGGGCCGCCTGCACCAGGTGCCCGGCGCCGTTCCGAGCCCGCGCGATTTCCCCAAGGGCGATCGCTTCGCGCCCCGCTCGAGCCATCCGCGCATTGGCCTGGACACCCGTCCGGTCTTCAAGCGCGTGCCCGGCACCGAGCACTTCTATTCCGAGCTCCCCGACGAGGTGCTCAAGGCAAATGGTTTGACCCCTCACGCGGAGGTGATGTAGATGAGCGAGACCGCAGTCAACGGCGTCGAGCCGATCATCTTCCTTGATGACGTCCACGTCACCTTTAGGACCCGTACCGGCTCGATTCTGCACCCCAACCTGGTTCACGCCGTCCAGGGTGTAACGATTAAGCTCATGCCCGGACAGACCATCGGCATCGTCGGCGAGTCCGGTTGCGGAAAGTCCACCACGGCTAACGTCATGTGCGGCCTGCAGGCCCCCACGAGCGGCAAGGTCTACTTTAAGGGCAAGGACGTCACCAAGCGTACCGCCGAGGACCGTCGCCACATGGGTCGCGTCATCTCGGTCGTGTTCCAGAACCCGGCCACGGCGCTCAACCCCCGCATGGTCGTTCGCGAGCAACTGCTCGACCCCATGCGCGTCCACAACCTGGGTACCGAGGCCGAGCAGGAGAAGCGCGTCAAGGAGCTCTTGGAGCTCACCGGTCTGCCCTCCTCCGCCGCCGAGGTTCTTCCCGGCCAGCTTTCGGGCGGCCAGCGCCAGCGCGTCGCAATTGCCCGTGCCCTGTCGCTGAACCCCGATGCCATCATCGCCGACGAGCCCACCTCGGCTCTGGACGTTTCGGTCCGCGCGCAGATTCTCAACCTGCTGACCG
Source organism: Collinsella sp. BG-O-102 (assembly GCF_023656745.1). GTDB lineage: Bacteria > Actinomycetota > Coriobacteriia > Coriobacteriales > Coriobacteriaceae > Collinsella. The sequence continues at coordinate 18,749 of NZ_JAMOKO010000019.1, read as the reverse complement.
ACCTTAAGAAGGAACTCGGCCTGGCTATGGTGTTCATCAGCCATGACATCCAGACGGTCCGCTATATTTCCGACGACATCATCGTCATGAATGGCGGCAAGATCGTCGAGCAGGGCGAGGCCAAGCAGGTTTTCCAGCATCCTCGAGACCCCTACACTAAGATGCTGCTCGGCGCTGCGCCGTCGCTGCTGCATCCCAAGCTCGGCGAGTAACTTCGCTTTCCCTCCCGTGCGCCCGGTTCCCTTGCCGGGCGCACCTCCGTTGCGATTTCGAAAGGTTGGGTTCACGAGCCATGCCAAGTGCTCAGGAGCTACAACATCAATTTGGTGAATATCGAGGCGCTATGTCCCGTCCATCAGATTTCGATCTCTTTTGGAAGGATCGCATGGCCGAGGCTGACGCCGTCGGGCTTGACTATGCGATCGAGGCGGCATCGGTCACCGATGCCGTGACCTGCCAGCTTTTCGATCTCTGGTATACCGGCATGTGCGGCGCTCGCCTGCACGCCAAGTACCTTAAACCTGTCTCGGACGAGCCCGTGCCATTGGTACTTCAGTTCCATGGGTATCCGGGTGCAAGCCGCAGCTGGTTTGAGCAGGCGTCGTTTGCGGGCATGGGCATGGCACTCATCGCCCTCGACTGCCCCGGCCAAGGAGGTCCCTCCGAGGACATTGGTGGATTTGAGGGCACGACGGTCGCGGGCCATATCGTCGCCGGTATCGACGGCGACCCGGCCAACCTCTACTATGTCCGCTTGCACCAAGATATCCGCATTCTTTGCCGTATTGTTCGTGAGCTCGAGGGCATCGATCTTGCCCGTGTATTTGTGAACGGCGCATCGCAGGGCGGCGGTTTGGGCATTGCGACCTGTGCGCTTAACAGCGAGCTTATCAATCGCGCCGCCATCCTCTATCCCTTCCTGTCGGATTTCCGCCTGGTCTGGGATTTGGATGCCGACGACATTGCCTACGAGGGTCTGCGCTATTGGTCTCGCTGGTTTGACGAGGACTCGACTCGTATTGACGAGGCCTATGCCAAGCTGGCGTACTTCGATTCCAAGAACTTTGCCCCCATAGTCAAATGCCCCGTGCTGTTTGGCACGGGCACAGCCGATATCGTCTGTCCTCCGGCGACGCAGTTTGCAGTCTACAACAACCTGACCTGTGAAAAGCGTCATGAGTTCTTTGAAGGCTTCGGTCACGAGGAGATTCAGGATTTTGACGATCTGATCATTCCATTTTTCTGCAAGGGAGGGGAGGCTCATGTCTAAGTGCGAGAGCAATATCGATGAGCTGATTGTCCCCGAGCTTGCGGGAATTGCTGGGACGGTTTCGTCAAGGCTCTCTGATTTCCGGGATTGGCGCGGCGATGCTTCTGCGGATGTTTCCGAGTTGGAGACAGCCGCTTCGGACCTTGAGGTTTGCGGGCTGACCGTTACGGCGATTGATTTCGCCAATCCGTGCGCGCGCTACTCCGAGGTTTCCTTTGAGCTCGGCGGGTATGTCGTGCACGGCCGTTTGATTGAGCCCTCTGGTTGCGCCCGAAGATCCGAGCTTGTTCCGCTGTGTCTGATGTTCCATGACATCGACCGACCCGTGCGGGGATGGCATCACATGACGCGGTTTGCCGCCATGGGATATGCCGTGCTTGCGCTGGACGATGAGACTATTGGATCCAGCGATCTGCAGCAGGGGATTACCTCGCCTGCTTTTGTCGAGCGTGTCCGTTGGGGCTGCGCGTTGGCGAAGGTTGCGCGCAACCTTGATGGCATGGATCCCGACCGCATCTTTGCATGGGGCGAGGGCCTTGGCGGCGGTGTCGCGCTGGCGGTTTCTGCTCTGGACGAGCGGGGCCTTGCCTGCACGGCGCTTGCCAATCCGCTTCCCAGCGGTCTCGAGACGCTGTCGCCTCGGGTTCGTGGCTCGGTGCTCATGGGCACATCGCTCATGGATACCGTGAGTGATCCCAAGGGCCAGTTTGCCGTATTCAACGGTCTTGAGTGTGACCGGAGGCATATCATCTATGCCAAATACGCTCACGAGCGCATCAATGCGTTCGAAAACGAAGTCGTCGACTTCTTTAACCAAACGTTCTATTCGTGTTCTTTGGCCTAGACGGCCTGGACACCGCCAACAAGAGTGGGCGGCATAGGGCTGCCCGCCAGACAACTAAGGAGATTCTTGTGGCAACTCAGAAATTCACCGGCGTTATCCCTCCCGTCGTTGTTCCCGATACCGAAGACCACCAGCTCGACGTTGCCTCCTTTGAGCGCAGCATCAACCGCATGATCGATGCCGGCGTCGATGGCCTGTTCTTCCTGGGCTCCTCGGGCGAGGTCGTCTTCTCCACCGACGAGCGCCGTCGCCAGATTGTCGCAGAGGCCGTCCGTATCGTCGACCACCGCGTTCCCGTTCTGGTCGGCATCATCGACACCGAGACCGAGCGCATGATCGAGCACGGCAAGGTCGCTCAGGAGCTGGGCGCCGATGCGCTCGTCGCCACCTGCCCGTTCTATGCCCTGCAGGGCATGACCGAGGTCGAGGAGCACTTCCGCATCCTTCACGAGGAACTCGACCTGCCCATCTTCGCCTACGACATCCCCGTGTGCGTCCACACCAAGCTCCCCTGGAAGCTCCTTGCTAAGCTCGGCGCCGAGGGCGTCCTGGCTGGCGTCAAGGATTCCTCGGGCGATGACATCTCGTTCCGCTACCTCATTCAGGAGAACGAGAAGAACGGCCATCCGATGAGCATCCTTACCGGCCATGAGGTCGTCGTCGACGGTGCCTATCTCGGTGGCGCCGACGGTTCCGTTCCGGGCCTCGCCAACGTTGAGCCCGAGGGCTACGTTCGTCAGTGGAAGGCCGCTCAGGCTGGTGACTGGGCTACCGTCAAGGCCGAGCAGGATCGCCTCAATGAGATTTCGCACATCTGGGATGTCACCTCGGGCGTCCAGGGCTATGCCGGTGGCGTCGGCGCCTTCAAGACCGCTATGAACCTCATGGGCATCTTCGACAGCCCGACCATGCCGCGCCCGGTGAAGGCCATGACCGGTGAGAACGTCGAGGCGATTCGCAAGGTCCTCCAGGACAACGGTCTCCTTTAAAGGTTTCCCAGGCACCCGACCTCGCCGTTCAACCGTGCGGCCATGACCCATTAGGCCAATGGCCGCACGGTTTCTCGGCGATCTCGGGCACCTGGAAAACCTTTACCGCGCTGTGACGGCTAGCCTGACGGCGCATTTCCTGTAGTTGTTTTGTCTCCGAAGGAGAACGACATGGAGAACAAGTACGTCTGCTCTGTCGATATCGGCGGAACTAAGATCGCGACTGCCATCATGGAGTACCCGGCTGACGGCGGTGTGCCCCATCCCGTTTTTGAGGCTGAGGTTCCCACCGAGGCCCAGGAGGGTGGCGAAGCGGTCTTCCAGCGCATCGAGGCGTCTATCAAGGCAGCTCTTGAGGCAAATCCCGATGTCGAGGTCCTCGGAGTTGGCATCGGCGCTGCCGGTGTCGTCGACCCCAAGACGGGCGCCATCGCGTATGCCAATGAGATTATGCCCGGCTGGTCCGGCGTTCAGTTGGGGCCGCGTCTGCGCGAGGACCTCGGCCTTCCCGTTGCCGTTGTAGGCGACGTGCAGGCTCATGCTCTGGGCGAGGCCCACTGGGGCGTCGGCAAGGGCAAGTTCTCCGTCTTGTGTTTGGGCATCGGTACGGGCATCGGCGGCGCATATGTCGAGAACGGCCGCGTGATGCAGGGCTTCCATGGTGCTGCCGGCCATATGGGCCACATCGAGTGCTCGGCTGCCGCCGGCATTCCCTGCGCCTGCGGGCGTTCCGGCCATCTGGAGTCGGTTGCTTCCGGAACATCAATCGGGCGCATGTACGATGAGCGTTTTGGCCGCGTCGACCCCAGCCGTCCTTCGGTCGGCCGTGACGTGAACGACCTGTGCCGCGCAGGCGACGCAAAGGCGACCGAGGTCATTCATGACGCCGGCTTTGCGCTGGGCGCCAGCCTGGGCTCGCTCGCTAACATCCTGGACCCTGAGGTCATCGTGCTTTCGGGCGGCGTGATTCACCAAGGTCCCGATTGGCGTTCACAGACGTGGAAGGACTCGGTGCACGAGGGCTATGCCAGCCAGGCGCTCGACCCGCTTCAGGACACGCCGATTCTCATCGGCTCTCTGGAGGGCGACGCGCCGCTCATCGGTGCCGCCGAACACCTTCTTGCATCGTTGAAGTAAACATAACTACCAAGTGCGCCTTCTGAGGTGCCGCAGATTGACGTGAAAGAGGAGCGAAGCGTACTTCGGTACGCGAGCGACGGTTTGAACGTCAAGGTGCGGTGTCTCAGAAGGCTGTTTTGAGAAAGGTTGAGTCGAACATGACCGTTGATCCTTTGATCCAGTCCCTGAAGGGCAAGCTCGTCGTGAGCGTTCAGGCGTATATGGGCGAGCCGCTTCGTACGCCCGAGACCATGGCGCAAATGTCTCGCGCTTGCGAGCTCGGCGGCGCCGCCGCCATTCGCTGCCAGGGCCTTGCCGACATTGCCGCCATTAAGGGTCGCTGTGAGGTTCCCGTCATCGGCCTGTGGAAGGATGGGCACGAGGGCGTTTACATCACGCCGACGCTGCGTCACGCTCGCGCCTGCGTTGCTGCCGGTGCCGATATCGTGGCGATCGACGCCACCGATCGTCCGCGCCCCGATGGCAAGACGGTCGAGGATACCTTCCGCCCGCTGCACGAGGAGGGTGTGCTCCTGATGGCGGATTGTGCCACCATCGAGGATATTCGCCGTGCTGTTGATATGGGCTTTGACCTGGTATCCACCACGCTTTCTCACGGCGTCGCCGCCATCGACTGCACCATGGCCGATGGCCCCGACCTGCCGCTCCTGCGTCAGGCGACTGAGGAATTCCCCGGCCTTCCTATCATTTGCGAGGGTCGCGTGCATACGCCCGAGGAGGCTCGCGCCGCGATCGATGCTGGCGCCTGGGCCGTTGTCGTCGGCACCGCCATCACGCACCCCACGAGTATTACGAGTTGGTTCAAGGCTGCACTTGAGGCGTAAGACAGGCCTCGTATCCGCTCGGGGCGGTATACTCAATATAGGCAATTGACCGCGCGGGATCCGGGTTGCTGGGTCCCGCGCTTGTTTTCGGGAGGCAGCACATGCAAAAGGGAGATGCCATGGATGCGGCGGAGCGCTCGGAGCGCATCCCCGATATCGTCATCATCACCGGAATGTCCGGATCGGGCCGCACACAGGCCATGCACGTGTTCGAGGACATGGGCTATTTTTGCATCGATAACCTGCCTCCGCGTCTCATCGCCCAGCTTGCCGAGCTCGTCGGCATCAATACGGGCGTGGGCAGGCATCTCGCCGTCACCTGTGACCTGCGCAGCCAGGGCTTGTTCGATGAGCTGCTCGATGCCGTTGCCGCACTCGAGGAGCGCGAGATGAGCTGTGACATCGTGTTTCTCGAGGCCTCTGACGAGGTGCTGATCCGTCGTTATAGCGAAAACCGCCGCCGCCATCCCATTGCCAAGCCGGGGGAGACTACGGCCGATGCGATTCAGCGCGAGCGCCTGCAGCTGCAGGGTGTGCGCGACCGAGCCGATATGATCATCGACACGAGCCGCCTGCGTACCTCTGCCCTGCGCAACAAATTGCGCATGGCGTTCTCCGAGTTGTCCGACCAGCAGCTCATGGACGTTCACGTGTTCTCGTTTGGCTTTAAGCACGGTATGCCCGTTGAGGCGGACATTATGATCGACGTTCGCTTCCTGCCCAATCCGTTCTACGATCCCGAGATGCGCACCATGACCGGTCTCGATAAGAAGGTCTCCGACTTTGTTCTGGACCATCCCAAGACCCAGGAGTTCTGGAAAGCTTGGACGCAGCTGCTCGATACGGTGATGCCGGGCTATATCGCGGAGGGCAAGCCACAGCTTTCTATTGCCATCGGCTGCACGGGCGGTCAACACCGCAGCGTTGCCATCGCCGAGGCCACGGCACGTTATTTGGAAGGCGCTCAATATCACGTGAGCATTTCCCACCGCGACCTGTCGCGCGCCAACACGAAAGCATAGGCCTGCATGTCGTTTACCGCCGAGGTGCGTGACGAACTCGCGCGCTGCGAACCCGAATGTGAATACTGCGATTTGTCGACGCTTGCCGCCCTGACGCGTGTGAGCGGTACACTTTCGCTGGCCGGCTCCGGGCGGTATCGTTTGACGGTCGCGACCGAGACGGGCGCCGTCGCGCGCACGATGATCACACTGACGCATCGCATCCTTAAGCTCAAAACGGAATTCACCGTTCGTAAATCTGTATTGCATAAGGTTCGAAACTACCTCATCACCTTGCCTGATCAGCCAGACCTGGATAAGGCTCTGGTGCTGCTGGGCATCCTCGACCGCAGGGGAGGACTTGTCGCCGGCGTGCCCCGACATATCGTTGCCCGTCCCTGCTGCAGGCTTGCCTATATCCGCGGCGCGCTCATCGCGGGCGGCTTCGTGGCCGATCCACGCGGCGATTTTCATTTGGAGATCGCGGTGCAGGGCGAGCAATATGCCAAGGGGCTTTGCGATCTGTTGGAGCAGATTGGGGTCCATGCTCGTGTTAATGCGCGGCGGGGGTCATATGCCGTGTACATTAAGAGCGCCGAGGAGATCGAGCAGCTCCTAAAGCTGGTCGGCGCCAAGCGCAGCGTTGCCGAGATCGAGGAAGCGCGCGCGGTCAAATTGGTTAAGAACGACGTAAACCGTCGCGTGAACGCCGAGCTCGCCAACCAGACCAGAAGCGCCGGTGCCGCCCAGCATCAGCTTGCGTTGATCGATGAGCTCGAGCAGCGTGGCCTTCGCGATGCGCTTCCGGATGCCTTGGCGGTCTTTTGCGACCTGCGCGAGCGCTACCCCGATCTGTCACTGCGTGATTTGGGGGAGATGGCTGACCCTCCCTTGTCGAAGTCGGCCCTCTACCATCGTGTTTTACGGCTTGAAAAGCTCATTGAAGCAAACAGGTAGTTTGAAGTATCGACTTATATATGGATTTAACTGCTATTTTAGTCTTTAAAACGTTTTAACGTAAATTTGATTTTCAATTTCGAGCATTCTCGTGAAATTCAAGTCAAAAAAAAGGTATATTAGGCGAGTGGTTAGTTTGTGGGCCTCAACGGCGGGCGCTGTAGCTCGCGGGGGCCTTACGAAAGGAGACACAATGGCAGTAAAGGTTGCTATTAACGGCTTCGGTCGCATCGGTCGTCTGGCTTTCCGTCAGATGTTCGGTCATGAGGGCTCCGAGATCGTCGCTATCAACGACCTCACCTCTCCCGATATGCTCGCTTACCTGCTGAAGTACGACTCCACGCAGGGCAACTACGCTCGCGATCACGAGGTCGTTGCTGGCGAGGATTCCATCACCGTTGACGGCAAGGAGATCAAGATCTACAAGGAGGCCGACGCCAACAACCTGCCTTGGGGCGACCTCGACGTTGACGTCGTTCTCGAGTGCACCGGCTTCTACACCAGCAAGGCTAAGGCTCAGGCCCACATCAACGCTGGCGCCAAGAAGGTCGTCATCTCCGCTCCGGCTGGCAGCGATCTGCCCACCATCGTGTACAACGTCAACCATGAGACGCTGACCGCTGAGGACAACATCATCTCCGCTGCTTCCTGCACCACCAACTGCCTCGCCCCGATGGCCAAGGGTCTGAACGACTTCGCTCCCATCGTGTCCGGCATCATGACCACCATTCACGCCTGGACTGGCGACCAGATGCCGCTCGACGGCCCGCAGCGCAAGGGCAACAAGCGTCGTAGCCGCGCCTGCGCCGTTAACATCGTCCCCAACACCACCGGTGCTGCCAAGGCTATCGGCCTGGTTCTCCCCGAGCTCAACGGTAAGCTCATCGGTGCCGCCCAGCGCGTCCCGACGCCGACCGGCTCCATCACCAACCTCTACGCTGTCGTTGACAAGAAGGTCACCGTCGACGAGGTCAACGCCGCTATGAAGGCCTACGCTGCCACCATCTCCGAGACCTTCGGCTACAACGAGGACGACATCGTCTCCACCGACATCATCGGCGAGACCCACGGCTCCATCTTCGACGCCACTCAGACCATGTGCTCTGACCTCGGCAACGGTCAGACCCTCGTTCAGGTCACCTCTTGGTACGACAACGAGAACTCCTACACCTCTCAGATGGTCCGCACCATCAAGTACTTCGAGAAGTTCGTTGCTTAATTTAGCTTTTAGCGAATAGCTCGTTGAGCGTCTAAAGAAGGGCGCGGCCTTATAGGGCTTACACCCTAGGGTCGCGCCCTTTTTATAAGAAATCGTCTGCCGTAATGGGAGGCAGACACGTACGAAAGGTAGAAGCAAACATGGCCTTTACCAAGAAGACCGTTCGCGACATCGATGTCGACGGCAAGCGCGTTCTCGTCCGCGTTGACTTCAACGTGCCTATCAAGGATGGCGTCGTTGGCGACACCACCCGTATCAAGGCTGCCCTGCCCACCATCAACTATCTCGTTGAGCACAACGCTCGCGTCATCCTCATGAGCCACCTCGGCCGTCCCGAGGGCACCGGCTTCCAGCCCGAGCTCTCCCTTGAGCCTGTCGCCAAGAAGCTCGCCGAGCTCTCTGGTCTCGACGTTGCCTTTGTCGCCGACACCTACGGCGAGAAGGCTGCTGAGGCTGTTGCCGCCGTCGAGCCGGGCAAGGTCCTCGTTCTCGAGAACGTCCGCTTCGATAAGCGTGAGAAGAAGAACGATCCCGAGATCGCCAAGAAGCTCGCTTCCTATGGTGACGTCTTCGTTCTCGATGCCTTCGGCACCGCTCACCGCGCCCAGGGTTCCGTCGTGGGCCCCGCCGCTTACCTGCCTGCCGTCGCCGGCTTCCTGCTCGAGAAGGAGGTCGACACGCTGACCGGCATCTTCGCCGAGCCCGAGCGCCCCTTCGTCGCCATCGTCGGCGGTTCCAAGGTTTCCTCCAAGATCGGCGTTCTCGATCACCTCATCGACTCTGCTGACACCCTGATCATCGGTGGCGGTATGGCCTACACCTTCTTCCTGGCTCAGGGCCTGTCCGTCGGTCAGTCCCTCAAGGAAGAGGACTGGGTCGAGCGCGCTGGCGAGATGCTCAAGAAGGCCGAGGAGAAGGGCGTCAAGATCCTGCTCCCCATCGACAACCGCGTTGCCGATCACTTTGGCGAGGACGCTGTCCCCGAGGTTGTCGCTTCCGACGCTATCCCCGACGATCGTGAGGGTATGGACATCGGCCCCAAGACCGAGGAGCTTTACGCCGAGGCCGTCAAGGGCGCCAAGACTGTGTTCTGGAATGGTCCCATGGGCGTCTTCGAGTTCGACAACTTCGCTCACGGCACCCAGGCTATCGCCGAGGCTGTCGCCGATGCCGACTGCACCTCGATCATCGGCGGTGGCGACTCTGTCGCAGCTGTCAACAAGTTCAACCTGGCCGACAAGATGAGCTGGATCTCCACCGGTGGTGGCGCTTCCATGGAGCTCGTCGAGGGTAAGGCCCTGCCCGGAGTGGAGGCGCTTCTCGATGCCTAATCGCACCCTTCTTATCGCTGGTAACTGGAAGATGAACAACGACGTCGCCGAGGCCGCCAAGCTCGCCGACGAGCTGGCTCAGGCTCTGCCCGAGGTTCCGGCCGGCGTCGAGGTGCTCGTCTGCCCTCCGACCATCGACATCACCACGGTTCATGACCGTATTCAGGCTGCCCCCATTGCCCTCGGTGCACAGAACGTGTACTGGGAGGCCAAGGGTGCCTTCACCGGTGAGTCCTCTTGCGACATGCTCAAGTCCGCTGGCTGCACCTACTGCATCATCGGTCACTCCGAGCGTCGCGACTACTTCCACGAGACCGACGAGGACCAGAACAAGAAGGCTAAGGCTCTCGTTGCCGCCGGCCTTGTTCCCGTCTTCTGCTGCGGCGAGTCCCTCGAGGTCCGCGAGGCTGGCACCTATGTCGAGCACGTCGTGAACCAGGTCAAGGCTGGCCTTGCTGGTCTTGAGATCACCTGCCCCAAGCAGGTCGTCGTCGCCTACGAGCCCATCTGGGCCATCGGCACCGGCAAGACCGCTACCGCCGAGGACGCTCAGGAGGTCTGCGGTGCTATCCGTGAGACCCTCAAGGAGATGTTCGGCGAGGAGCTCGCTAACGGCATCCGCGTGCTGTATGGCGGTTCCGCCAAGCCCGGCAACATCGCCGAGCTCGTCGCCAAGCCCGACGTTGACGGCGCCCTCGTGGGCGGCGCTTCGCTCAAGGCTGCCGACTTCGCCTCTATGGTCGTCAAGGCAGGCGAGTAGGACATATGGCACAACGTCATCTTCCTGCACTCCTGATTATCATGGATGGCTGCGGCCTTGCTCCGGCCGATGGCGAGAACGCCGTCGCCGCTGCCAAGACGCCCTTCCTTGATGGCCTGTACGAGAAGTACCCCCACACCACGCTCGGTGCTTCGGGCGAGGACGTGGGCCTTCCCGACGGCCAGATGGGTAACTCCGAGGTGGGTCACCTCAACATCGGTGCCGGCCGCATCGTGTTCCAGGAGCTTTCGCGCATCAACAATGCCATCAAGGACGGTTCCATCGCCAAGAACGAGGTTTTCGTCAAGGCTATGGACGATGTCAAGGCTGACGGTAAGACTCTCCACCTCATGGGCCTTATGAGCCCTGGCGGTGTTCATTCTCACATGAACCACGTCGAGGCTCTGGTCAAGATGGCTGCCGAGCACGGTGTCAAGACCGTTCGCGTCCACGCCTTCATGGATGGTCGCGACGTTGACCCGCAGTCCGGTGCCGGTTACATGAGTGAGTTCTGCGCTTTCCTGGCTAAGATCTCCGAGGAGACCGGTTGCGACGCTCGCGTTGCCACCGTCTCGGGCCGTTATTGGGCCATGGACCGCGATAATCGTTGGGAGCGCATCCAGCGCGCCTACGACGTCATGGTCAACGCGTCCGATGCTGATACCGACCCCGTTGCCGGTATCAAGGCCTACTACGAGAAGGACCCGCGCGGCGACGAGTTCGTCGAGCCCTTCGCTGCCCACAACGAGGGCATTCACGAGGGCGACGCGGCCATCTTCTTCAACTTCCGTCCCGACCGTGCTCGTCAGATGACCCGCGTGTTCACGGACAAGGAGTTCGACGGCTTTGAGCGCGAGCAGATCAAGCTTTCGCACTTTGTGACGATGACCGAGTATGATCCGACGTTTGACGTCGAGGTCGCCTTCCCCAAGACGTTCCCCGAGAACGTCCTGGCCGACGTTATCGCCGCCAATGGCCTGAAGCAGCTGCACACTGCCGAGACCGAGAAGTACGCCCACGTGACGTTCTTCCTCAACGGTGGCATCGAGGAGCCCAAGGAGGGCGAGGAGCGCGTGCTCGTCGCTTCCCCCAAGGTTGCTACCTACGATCTGCAGCCCGAGATGAGCGCTCCCGAGGTTACCGAGAAGCTCGTCGCCGCCATCAACGAGGATCGCGCTGATTTCTACATCGTGAACTTCGCGAACTGCGACATGGTTGGTCACACCGGTGTCTTCGACGCTGCCGTTAAGGCCGTTGAGGCTGTTGACGATGCCCTGTCCAAGGTTGTCCCGGCGATTCTCGCCAAGGGCGGCTTTGCACTGATTACCGCCGACCACGGCAACGCCGATCACATGTTTGACGTTGCTTCCGACGGCTCCAAGCATCCGTTTACGGCTCACACCACCAACCGCGTGCCGTTCATCATCGTTGATGAGAAGGCCAAGCTCACCGGTATCGAGGACGGCCGTCTTTCCGATATCGCTCCGACCATGCTCACCATGGCTGGTATTGAGCCTTCCGCCGAGATGACGGGCCGCGTGCTCGCTACCGAGGCCTAATAGAAAACAAATACCGTTTTCTAGCAAGGGGGTTGTCCACAACCGGACAACCCCCTTTTTGGTATTTCTGCCATTTCCACCCCGTCCTTGAGTGGCAGGTAGGGGAGAGCGGGGGATTGTGGTACAGTACTGGAGTTTGAACTGTTCTATTAAGGAGCTTATCTATGGGTCCGTTCCAGATTCTTCTGTTTGTCGTTTGGGCTGTTTCTGCCGTGGCGCTGACGATTCTCGTCCTGATGCATTCCGGTAAGGGTACCGGCGTTTCGGATATGATTGCCAGCTCGCTGTATAACTCCAGCTCTGCCACGGGCGTTATGGAGCAGAACCTTGACCGCCTGACCGTCATCATGGCTGTCGTGTTTGCCGTGTGCGTCGTGCTGTGCATGTTCTTCTTCCCGCAGGGCATCGTGGGCTACTAATCACGAACCGCATAAATACTTGAAAAGGGTCCCGCAAGTGCGGGACCCATTTTGTTTACATATTTGTAACAGAGTCAAAATATCCTCATATACTTCGCCCAACTAAAGAAAATCTCGACCGTTAACCGGAATTAGCCCCAAATCGTGCATAAAATGCGCTACTGTATTGCAATACGTTGGTCCGCTTTGTATAACCAGCCAAAACGGCGGACCGCGTTTGAATGGTTCGATTGGGCTGTCTTGACGTTGCCCGACCGAACTTACTTTGTCCTATCTCATAAGGAGGATGGCATGGCTGATTCTATGTTCCACCAGCCCGTTATGGGTCGTCGCGCCTTTGTCGGCGGTACCCTTGCTGCGAGCTCCATGGCTTTTCTTGCCGCATGCGGCAAGAAGGGCGGCGACGCTTCCGGTTCTGAGTCCGGTTCGACGCTGAACTTCTACATCAACAACCCGGTCTGCATCGACCCCTATAACGTCCAGGAGGACCAGGGCACTCAGGTCGAGTACCAGCTCTTTGATGCTCTGACCTCTTATGACGCCGAGAAGGGCGAGATCGTTCCGCTGGCTTGCGAGTCCTTTGAGGCCAACGACGACGCCACCGAGTTCACCTTCAAGATCAAGAAGGCCAAGTTCCACAACGGTGACGACGTTACCTCCAAGTCCTTCAAGCTCGGTTGGGAGCGTCTGGTCAACACCAAGTCGGCCATCGCTACCGAGTACGGCCCTTCCGAGGTCTCCTATCACCTTTCTATGGTCGAGGGCTATGACGACCTGCTTGCCGGTAACGCTACCGAGCTCAGCGGTGTTACTTGCCCCGACGATGAGACCCTCGTCGTCAAGCTGTCTTCCGCTTACGCCGACTTCCCCTTCGTCGCCTCTCACCCGGCTCTGGCCCCGGTTCCCGAGTGCGCCGAGTCCGATGTCAAGAGCTTCTATCTTGCACCGGTCGGTAACGGCCCGTTCATGATGGACGGCAAGTGGGAGGATGGTCAGGAGATCAACCTCAAGAAGTTCGACGATTACTATGGCGACAAGGCCAAGATCGATGGCATCCACTTCCAGGTCATCAAGGACATGGAGACTGCTTACAAGGAGTTCCAGGCCGGTAACCTCGATGTCTGCGACGTTCCCGTCGCTCAGATCGATGCCGCCAAGAAGGATCGCGGCGTGTCCAAGGACGGCTACACCATGGGTGACGGCGAGCGCATGCTGCTCGGCGCCGAGCCTTCCACGTACTATCTGACCTGCAACACCACGGCCGAGCCGTTCAACAACGCCGACCTGCGCAGGGGCATCTCCCTGGCCATCAACCGTGAGGCCATCTGCAAGACCATCTATAAGGGTACCCGTACCCCTGCCGACGGCATTGTTCCTCCGGGCATCGATGGCTACAAGGAGGGCGCATGGGAGTTCTGCGCCTACGATGTCGACAAGGCTAACGAGTACCTCGACAAGGTTGCTCCCGCTGGCGCTAACGGGGATCGTGGCATTAGCGTGACCCTTTCCTACAACCAGGACGGCGGTCACAAGGAGATCATGGAGTCCATCATCGGCGACCTCGCCAAGGTTGGCGTTACCGCTGTCTCCGATACTCCTGAGTGGTCTGCCCTGCTCGAGCAGTATCAGAACTTTAACTATCAGTTCGGTCGTCTGGGTTGGATTGCCGACTACCCGATCATGGACAACTTCCTGTATCCGCTGTTCCACTCCGACTCCCTCGGTGGCGATAACCGCTCCGGTTACAACAACCCCGAGTTCGACGCCAAGGTCGACGAGGCTCGTACTATTGTTGACGACGAGGAGCGCGTCGCTAAGATGCAGGAGGCCGACGCAATGGTCGCTGCCGACTGCCCGGTCATCCCGATTATGTTCTACACGCACACCATCGTCGGCTCCGATCGCATCAAGCACCTCTATGTCGATCCGCAGAAGCATGCCGAGCTGGGTACCGCTGAGCTCGCCTAAGAGTTTGCAGCTTCCGTGAGGGTCAAGTATTTACGTAGACCTCATGGGAAACATACAGTTCTCCCTAACCTGGGGTAAACTGGCTGATGGTAATTTTGGGATGCCGGTCTGGCGATCGGCATCCCATTTAGGTTAATCCCTAGATAGGGGAGTGGTATGGGTAAGTACATCGTTAAACGTGTGCTTCAGTTCATCCCGGTGTTTTTGGGCGTTACGCTGATTCTGTTCGCCCTCCAGAATATCGTGCCGGGAGATCCGATCAAGCTGATCGGTGGAGACAAGGCTCTGTCCCCCGAGGTGGAGCTTCAGCTTCGCGTCCGCTATCACCTGGTCCAGTCGGACGAGGACGGCAACGCGATCCTTGACGAGAACGGCGACCCCGTTCAAACGTCGCTCGTGGACCGTTACTTGTATTACATGAACGGCCTGCTTCATGGCGATCTGGGCAATTCGTATCAGCGCAAGCTGCCGGTTACGGAAATCTTTGCCCAGAAGTATCCGTATACGGTCAAACTTGCCGCGTGCGCCATCGTGCTCGAGGCAATCATGGGTATCGGTGCGGGTATCATTTCGGCGGTTAAGCGTTATTCCTTCTGGGATATTTTGGTAACGCTCACCACGTCGATTCTCGTTGCCGTCCCGGCTTTCTGGCTCGGTATGTTGCTGCAGCTGTTCTTTGGCGTCATTCTCAAGGACGCCACGGGCGGTGCATTCTCCATGCCGATCTCGGGTGCCGGCGGTTCCAGCTCTCAGTATCAGGATTGGATGCACTATGTGCTTCCGACCATTACGCTGGCTTCGGTTTCGACCGCTTATGCCGCCCGCATTATGCGTTCGCAGCTGCTTGACGTCATGAACCAGGATTACATCCGTACGGCAAAGGCCAAGGGTCTCTCCAATCGCGCGATCATCATCAAGCATGCGCTTAAGAATGCACTCATCCCCGTCGTTACCTATATTGGTGTCGACTTTGGCGGCATGCTTTCGGGCGCCATCCTGACCGAGACGGTCTTTAACTGGCCCGGTATCGGCTATGAGGTCTATCGCGCCATTAGCATGCGTGACTGGCCCATCGTTATGGGCGGCGTTACGCTCATCGTCGTCGTCGTCATGGTGATCAACCTGCTCGTCGACATTAGCTATGCATTCCTCGACCCGCGCATCCGCCTTGGCGGTCCGTCGGATAAGGCCTAAGGGAGGTACGTCTCATGCAGGAAACTGATTCTCAGTCTCAGGAGCAGGCTACCGCCACCAAGGCCGCATCTGCTCCCGCCAAGTCCCGCACGCTGTGGGGCGACGCTTTTAAGCGTCTCCGTAAGAACAAGCTCGCCGTTATCGGTGTCTGCTGGATCATCATCGTCGTTGTGGTTGCCCTGACCGCAGATCTGTGGGCTAAGCCCTGGCTCGGTTCGCCGACGGCTTCCGACTCGACCACCATGGCTCAGACGTCGCTGCTGGCTCCGTGTGCCGAGCACCCGTTTGGCACCGACGCCCTAGGTCGTGACATTCTCGTCCGCGTTATCTACGGTGCACGTGTTTCGCTGTCCGTCGGCATTATGGCCACCGCGATCTCCACGCTGATCGGTCTGGTCATGGGTGCTCTGGCGGGTTTCTACGGCGGCATCTGGGATACGATCATCATGCGCTGTGCGGACATCTTCCTGGCGTTCCCGTACGTGCTGTTCGTTGTCGCCATGATCGCCGTTATCGGCCGTGGTCTTCAGAACGTCTTTATCGCCATCGGTATTCTCGGCTGGCCTTCGATTGCGCGCGTCTTCCGCTCTGCAATCTTGACGGTCAAGGAAAACGACTATGTTGACGCTGCACGCGCGATGGGTGCATCCGATGCTCGTATCGTCGTGCGTCACATCTTCCCGAACTCCGTCGCCTCCATCGTGGTCTACGCGACCATGAACATTGGTGGCGCCATTCTGACCGAGTCCGCTCTGTCCTTCCTCGGCATGGGCGTTATTCCGCCTACGCCTTCGTGGGGCTCCATGATTCAGGACGGTCAGCAGTATCTTCTGACCGCTCCCTGGATGATGATCATGCCCGGTCTGGCAATTCTCTCGACGGTGCTCGCCTTCACCCTGCTGGGTGACGGTCTGCGCGACGCCCTCGACGTCAAGATGAAGGACGCATAAGGATGAAGAAGAACAAGAACTATGTGGACCTGAAGGACCAGCCGGTTCCCGAGGGCCAGCATCTGCTCGAGGTCGATGACCTTAAGATGTATTTCCACACCGAGGATGGCATTGTTCGCGCTGTCGACGGTGTCTCCTACACGCTCGATCGCGGCGAGACCCTGGGTGTCGTCGGCGAGTCCGGCTCTGGCAAGTCCGTGACCGCCATGACCATCATGGGTCTTATCTCGATGCCTCCGGGAAAGATTGAGGGCGGCGACGTTCGCTATCGCGGTCGTTCTATCCTTGAGATGACCGAGGAAGAGATGCAGCACATTCGCGGTAACGATATCGCGATGATCTTCCAGGATCCTATGACCTCCTTGAACCCGGTCTATAAGATCGGCAAGCAGGTGGGCGAGGGCCTTCGTCTGCATCGCGGTTACTCCAAGCAGGAGGCGCTCAAGCGCGCCACCGAGCTTTTGGACCTCGTTGGCATTCCTGAACCCGAGAAGCGCGTCAATGAGTATCCGCACCAGTTCTCTGGCGGTATGCGTCAGCGCGTCATGATTGCCATGGCTCTTGCCTGCGATCCCGATATTCTGATTGCCGATGAGCCCACGACTGCCCTGGACGTTACCATCCAGGCTCAGATTATTGAGCTTATGCAGGAAATGCAGGAGAAGAACGGCAACGCCATCATCATGATTACCCATGACCTGGGTGTTGTCGCTGATATGGCCGACAAGATCATGGTTATGTACGCCGGCCGTCCCGTCGAGTTCGGTACTGCCGAGGAAATCTTCTACGAGAGCCGCCACCCCTACACCTGGGGCCTTATCCGCTCCATCCCGGAGCAGGCCATCGATGAGAAGAAGCCGCTTACGCCGATTCACGGCAATCCGCCTTCGCTAATGAACCTGCCCGAGGGCTGCGTGTTCTCGCCTCGTTGCCCTTATGCAACCGATAAGTGCCGCAAGCAGCGCCCCGAGCGTGTTGTCACCGAGTCCGGTCACTATTCTGCGTGCCACTATTCCGGTGACCCCGAGTTCCTCAAGAACGCTCCTGAGACGTCCCGTACGCGCATGGATTCCAAGAAGGGAGGCGAGGCGTAATGGCAGATACCAACGAGCGTACTCCGCTGCTGAAGGTCGAGCACCTCTCTAAGGAGTTCCCCGCTGAGTCCGGCATGTTCGCCAAGCGTTTTTCCAAGCGCGTCGTCTCTGCTGTAAACGACATCTCTTTTGAGATTTATCCTGGCGAGACCTTTGGCCTAGTCGGCGAGTCTGGTTGCGGTAAGTCCACCACGGGCCGTACCATCATGCGCCTGACCAAGCCGACCGCCGGTAAGGTGTTCTTCCAGGGTAAAGATGTTGCCGAGATGAGCAAGCATGAGATCAAGGACATGCGTCGCGAGATGCAGTTTATCTTCCAGGATCCCTATGCTTCGCTGAATCCCCGCATGACCATCGGCGAGATCGTCTCCGAGCCCATGACCATTCATGGCGTGGGTACCAAGGAGGAGCGCATTGAGCGCGTCCGCGAGCTTCTCGACGTCGTTGGACTGAACCCCGAGCACATCAACCGCTATCCGCATGAGTTCTCCGGCGGTCAGCGTCAGCGTGTCGGCATTGCCCGCGCTTTTGCGCTGAAGCCCAAGCTGATTATCTGCGACGAGCCGGTTTCCGCTCTGGATGTGTCCATTCAGGCCCAGGTTCTGAACCTACTGAAGGAGCTCCAGGACAAGTTCGGTACCGCATATCTGTTTATCGCCCACGACTTGTCCGTCGTGCAGCACATCTCCGATCGCGTTGCCGTTATGTATCTGGGTAAGATGGTCGAGGTTTCGGACTGGAAGACGCTCTACAGCGAGCCTCACCATCCGTACACGCAGTCGCTGCTGTCTGCCGTGCCGGTTCCCGATCCTGATATCCAGAAGACCCGCAAGCGCATCATCCTCGCTGGCGACCCGCCGTCGCCGCTGGATCCGCCGACCGGCTGCCGTTTCCACACGCGCTGCCCGATCGCGCAGGGCATCTGCTCTGAGAAGCTTCCCGAGTTTAAGGAAGTCGCACCGGGCCACTGCTGCGCCTGCCACTTCGCGGAGCCGTTCCCGATCAAGGAATCGCACATCGACTTGTAGCCGGTTGTTATCGTCCGGGCCCGCCCTGAAGTTACTTTTCAGAACGTCCTCGGACATGCAAGAAACCCCCGCTGCGCACTGAACTGCCTCCCATTTCTTGGACATGAGAAATGGGAGGCTTTTTATGCGTGTCGACTTGAGGGTGAAGCACGACATCGAGGCCAGGAAGGCGGCGATCGGGCTCTTCGAGCGAGGCCACGGC
>NZ_JAMOKO010000018.1 GCF_023656745.1 Collinsella sp. BG-O-102 | reverse complement strand
TTAGGCGCGCCGCCAGCGTTCATCCTGAGCCAGGATCGAACTCTCCGTCCAAAATAAATGGGCTTCGAGCCCGTCCGGTCCTCACAACTATTAGCTGATCGGTTCCGTTCGATTCATATGGTTCTAGTATAGGAAAAGGAATTTCTCGGGGCCGCCTCTCGGCGGCCTTGCGAAAAACAAATCCAAGTTAGACCATTTCAAATGGTTCGATGTCTGCCCGGATGCGACACATCTGGTGTGTCCATCCTCGCAGTATCCGGTTCTCAAGGTGCACGCTTTGCGGCTCATCCGGTTCCACCGGGCCGCGCGGCAAGGAGATATATTGCCAGACCGGAGGGGCCCCGGGGGCGGGAATCGCGCACTCCATATTTTGTTCACAAATGAATAGATCCCTCAGTCGCGTCACTGAGGTTAAAACTGAAGCATTGGCTTCTGATATTGGCGATGACCAGCTGTTTTATGAGTATTGAGACATCGGTCATCTCTGGAGCGCTACTTTACTCCAAAGGCATCAGCTATTTGTTTCCCATCGGTAAAAGGCGGGTTTTGTTCGCCAAGCGTTCTTATATATAGATAGATACGGGTTCGAACCCGTGCACCGGCAACAAAAAAGACGGCCAACCGAAGTTGACCGTCTCAACAATCTTTGGGTGGGCCGTCAGGGGTTCAGCCTGCTCCGCAGGCGGCCGCTGCGGCGCTTTCGCGCCTTGCGCGCTGCGCTGGCAAACGCTCACGCGTTTACTCAGCTCCGCGCCCCGACGGGTTCGAACCCGTGCACCGGCAACAAAAAAGACGGCCAACCGAAGTTGACCGTCTCAACAATCTTTGGGTGGGCCGTCAGGGGTTCGAACCCTGGACCTTGGGATTAAAAGTCCCCTGCTCTGCCAGCTGAGCTAACGGCCCGCGGGTGGCATTGTACCACGGTCTGGGACTATTCCCAACTCCATTGGCCGTTCTGGAAAATCACAACTTCACGTCCATCAGGCGTAATGCCCGTAATATCGATGTCGTCCGTGCCGATCATAAAATCGACGTGCGTGCTCGAGACGTTAACACCATGCTCCAGGAGCTCCTCCTTGGACATGTCGTACCCACCCTCGATGCATTCGGGGAAACCGACACCTAGCGCGAGATGGCAGCTAGCGTTCTCGTCATAGAGCGTATCGTAGAACAGAACACCACTTTCGCGGATCGGCGTGTTCTTGGAAATGAGCGCGACCTCTCCCAGGTGAGCAGCGCCCTCGTCCGTATCGATGATACTTGCAAGCGTTGCCTTGCCCACGCGGGCGTCGTAGTCCACCACGCGGCCGCCCTCGAACTTAATCCAAAAATCGTCGACCTTATTGCCGTGGTGGATGAGCGGCATGGCCGAGTACACGATACCGTCGGCGCGCATGCGATCGGGCGAAGTGAAGACTTCCTCGGTGGGAATGTTGGGGAAGAAGGGGTGCCCATCGGGCGTCTTGCCCTTGCCGCCGGCCCACTCGTGACCCTTCGTCATGCCAATCATCAGATCGGTTCCATTTGCCGCGGTGTAATGCAGGCAGTCGAAACGATTGTCGTTCAGGAAACGCAGGTTCTTTTCGAATGCGGCGTCGTGGAGCTCCCAGTCGCTCTCTGGGTCCTGGCCATCGGCGCGAGCGGTGTGCAGAATCGCATTCCACAGCTTATAGATTGCAACCTCATCGGCGTCTCCCGGGAACACCTCGCGCGCCCAAGCCACGACCGGAGCGCCGGCGATGCACCACGGATTGATGTTGTAATCCAGTCCACGGCGGAAAACTTTGCACTGCGTGTTCTTTGCCTTAGAAGCTGCAGCGGGCTTAGCGGGATCGATGCCCTTAAGGGCGGCGGGGTCCGCACCCTCGATAAAGATAAAGCAGGCACCGTCCTGGGCCAGGGAATCCAGCTGCAGGCGCTTCCACTCGGGCGTCTGCTCAAAATAGCTTTTCTCGACATGCTCGTACGTGAGCCTCGTCACGGCATCATCGGCCCAGATGACCGTCACGTGGCCGGCGCCGGCAGCATAGGCCTCCGCGACCACCACGCGCGCAAACGGCGCGCACTCAACCGGAGACTGAACGACGACTTCCTGGCCGGGCTTAACGTTTACGCCCTTGCGGACAACCAGGCGCGCATAGTTTTTAATCTTGGGCTCCAGGGACTTCATGCCCTCCAGGGCCTCTTCGACCGTCAGGGCAGCTCGAATCATGTGCCACTCCATCTATCTATAGAACAGTAAAAAGGCGCGCCGCAAAAACGACGCGCCTTATATCTTAGCGATAAGTATGGATGCAAACGCTACTTCTTCTTGGAGTCCTTCTTGTCCTCCTCGGCAGCTGCGCGCTCGATAAGAGCGTTGAGCTTGTTCTCGGACATGCCCTCGGCCTGCGCGCGGTACATGTTGCGCAAGGGACGAATACGAGCGAAGTCGTAGATAAAGTCACCTAGGATGATGACATAGGACAAAACGATGCCGACCATCTGGACAGGGCTGGACACCATGCCAGCGGGAGCGAAGTACAGCGAGGCCCAAATTGCCACGACGAGCACCATGCCAATGGCGAGCACAATCCACCAGATGCGACGGCGCTTGGTGTAGTCCTCGTCCTGCTTGAGGAGGATATTCGACACCGTATAGATGCGGTCCTCCTTGGCGCGCTGCTTAGCCTTGCGGGCGCGCTTCTCCTCTTTAGAGAGGCCCTCGAGGTTCTCGCCCTTCTCGAGCTCTTTGCGGCGTGCCTTAGACGAAGCCGGCACGACGCGAACGGAGCTCGCTGCTTGGCGGGCGGGCTTAGCAGATGCGGCAGACTTGCGCGCAACCCCGGTAACTTCGTGGGATTGCGTGCGCTTGTTCGTGGCGCTACGGGTACTCACTTATGCGTTCTCCTTCATGCTTGTGAACTGGGAGCCCGTGATGATCTGGAAGGCCTCGCGATAGCGCTCGGACGTGCCATCGATGACCTCGGCGGGCAGGTGCGGGGTCTCCCCCGTCATATCCCAGTTGGCCTTGAGCCAATTGCGGACGAATTGCTTGTCGTAGCTAGGCTGGATCTTGCCCTCCTCGTAGCTGGCAGCAGGCCAGAAACGGCTGGAGTCGGGCGTGAGGCACTCGTCGATCAGCGTGACCTTGCCATCGATGACACCAAACTCGAACTTGGTGTCGGCAATGATGATGCCACGGGTCGCGGCGTACTCGGCAGCGGCCTTGTAGATCCTGAGGGACAGGTCGCGAATCTGCGCGGCGATGTCCTCACCCACGATCTCGCAGCAACGCTCAAACGAGATATTCTCGTCGTGGTCGCCGATCTCGGCCTTCGTGGACGGCGTGAACAGCGGCTCGGGAAGCTTTGAGGCCTCGGTCAGACCCTCGGGCAGCTGAATGCCGCAGACGGTGCCGTTCTCGTCATAGGTCTTCTTGCCCGAACCGGTCAGATAGCCGCGGACGATGCACTCGATAGGAATCGTCTGGGCCTTCTTAACCAGCATGGCGCGGCCAGCGAGGTAGTCACGATACTCAGCAAACTCCTCGGGGAAATCCGCCGGGTCGATGGAAACGAGATGGTTGGGGACGATGTCGGCAAACTTATCGAACCAGAATGCCGAGATGCGATTGAGCACCTCTCCCTTAAACGGAATCTCGTCGGGAAGAATGAAGTCGAACGCAGAAATGCGGTCGGTGGCGACCATCAGCAGGTTTTCACCGGCATCGTAAATATCACGAACCTTGCCACGGGAATCCGGACGACGCTCCATCGTTGTCACGTGAGTCACTCCTTACCAAAATACGACAGTAATGCGGGTTCTTTCCCGCACGTTTTCGCAAACTCGGAGCGGCAGGGACGCGGCCCCTCCTTCACCGAATAGCGAAAAGCTAGTGCTCCATTGTAGTAGATGCCGCGTCCGCCGTGTGCTCGCGGGGCAGATGAATTGTAAAAGTCGTACCCTTTCCAAGCTCCGACTCCACGGATATGTAGCCATGGTGACGCTCGACGATCTGCTTGGTCACGGCGAGGCCGACGCCCAGGCCGCCAGCTTCGCGGGCGCGGCTGGCATCGGCGCGCCAAAACCGCCCGAAAATGCGCGACAGATCGTCCTTGGCAATACCGATGCCGGTATCAGAAACGGCAATGCTGACGTGCCTGCGGTCACTGAGCACCGACACCACGACCCAACCGCCCTCGGGGGTGTAGCGCATGGCGTTGCTCATGAGGTTGATAACACATTGCGTGATCATGTCGGGATCGGCCTCGACGACATCGTCGTGCCCTTGGGTTTCATCTGCAAAGCGAAGACGAAGGTCACGGTCGGCAAACAGACGCTCCTGGCCGTTCACAATCGATCGCACGAACGGAACCATGTCCACCGGTTCTAGATTGAGCGGAGCCGTGCTGTTTTCCATACGCGATAGGTCGAGCATCTGCTGCACCAGACGAGCCAGGCGACGCGTCTCGGAAGCAACGGTCTCCAAATGCTCATCGTCGGTGGGATACACGCCATCCTGCATGGCCTCGACCGTTGCGAGCATGGCCATAAGCGGCGTGCGAAGCTCGTGTGCAACGTCTGAGGTCAGGCGCTTCTCGTGTTTCATATCCTTCTCGAGCGAGGTGGCCATCTCATCGAAGGTCTCACCCAGCTGATCGATCTCGTCATCACCGCGCAGCCCCGTGCGAGCCGACAGGTCGCCGTCACGGATTTGCTTTGCGGTACTGGTGATGCGATGAATCGGTTTGGTGAGCATGCGCGACACGAGCGATCCGATAACGACCGAAATGCAGATTGCAACAACCGCGGCGAGGGCCATGGCGTTAAAGGTCTTCTCCCTAAACGCAGAGTCCGCCTTGGTGAGCAGAGCGTCGGAGCCGATGGCCCACAGCTTTACCTGTCCGGCATGCTCGCCGGAAGACGTTACAATCTCGACGTTAGCAACGCTATCGGAGTCGGTTGGAGCAGACGAGACCGGGCTATGCGATGCCCTCTTGCCGCTCGTGTCGTCGGTCGTAGCCTGGTTTTCGCGTACATCGGCGGTGGCGCTTGCCGAGGGCCAGGAATCGTCATAAACGATCACACCCTTTTTATTGACGACCTGCATGCCCAGATCGTCGGAAACCAAACTCGACGTTGCGACCGTGCGCAGTTCTCCCGCGGTCCAAGAGCCGTTTTCCTCATATGAGGTCGCCAACTTCTCGGCAGCGGAATTTGCGATTTCGACGATATTGGAGCGTGTGTAATCCGAAAAGACCGTGCCCCACACAACAGAGACAACGCCCACCAGCACCAATACCGTCATGAGCGATGTCAGAGCAAAAGCAAGTGCCATGCGCGAGGGATAGCTCATCGTTGGCCGTGAATCGGAACGAGGCGTGTTCCAACTAGCCTTGGAACCCGCCTCGCTCTCCTGCTTGTGCTTTTGTCCGATTTCAAAGCGCGCAGGTGTCATATGTGATTTCCCTATTTCTCGTCCGACTTATCGGTCTTGGCCGGAGCCTCGAAGCGATAGCCGACACCATGGACGGTGTAGAGCCACTTGGGCTTCTTGGGATCATCGCCCAGCTTGGCGCGAAGATTCTTCACGTGGCTATCGATGGTGCGCTCATAGCCCTCAAAGTCATACCCGAGCACTTTCTCGACCAGCTCCATGCGGTTATACACACGGCCGGGATGGCGGGCAAGCGTGGTGAGCAGCTTAAACTCGGAAGCCGTCAGATCGACTTCCTTGCCCTCGACCAAGATCTTGTGGCCCGAGATATCGATGACCAGATCGCCGAAGTCGAGTACCTCGACGGCGGGCTCGTCGGCCTGATGGGCACGGCGGAACAGAGCGCGAACGCGGGCGACGAGCTCGCGCGGCGAGAACGGCTTAATCAGATAGTCGTCGGCGCCGAGCTCAAGACCGATAATACGGTCCTCGATCTCGCCCTTAGCCGTCAGCATGATGATGGGGACATCTGAGGTATCGCGAATGGTGCGGCAAACGCGCTCGCCGGGAATCTTGGGGAGCATAAGGTCGAGCACGACCAGGTCGAACTGATGCTTCTCGAACTCCTCGATCGCGGACTGGCCGTCGCCGACGCCCACAACCCAGTAGCCTTCGCGCTCGAGATAGGCAGCGACGGCGTCACGGATTGCCTTCTCATCCTCGACCAGCAGAATCTTTTTTGCATCTGAAGCCATAACACGGCCCCCCTGTCTCAATTAGCTAAGAACAAGCCCATTTTAACGCACCTGAGCCCGCCGGATGCCGCTATGACGCGGCAGCTCGGCGGGCGGTACTCACAATTACAACGCGTTTATTCCCCTGTTGGCGCCTTTTTAACCCCTCTAAGCTTAAAGAGAGAATAGGCGTGCAGCGACCGTCTCTGGTATACCCTGGCTGTTGCGCACCGTGGCGTACGTAAGGAATGAGTCCGATTTTCCCGCCGTAGCTGGATAATCGCCATACTCCAAAGCGCGGTCGGGCGACAGCAGCGAGCCATAGGTCTTGGCAGAGGTGTCGATCAGGAAATGCGACGCCTGTACCTTAACAAGGTATTTATTCTTCTTGCCAGCCGCACATGCGAGCGGCTCGCGTGACAGAAAGAGGTACGGCCCTCCCTCATTACCGATATACGTGCCCATATTGCCCAGGCTGCCCACGCCGCTATAGGCCGCCTCGATAGAAAACACGAAGGTATCGCCCATATACACGGCCTCGAAAGGCGAGACTGACGAGGGAAGGACTAGCTGGGCACGCTTGGTGTTGTTGCCGTCGGTCAGATCGATTGCCGTTATGCCGTAGTAGACGCCCTCGTCGTTGCGGACACGCGGCGAGATGGTCAAAATGCCGTCGCTCGCGCGCGGGGCCGATGCAAAGCGGCCCGTCGATTTCCAAATTGTCTCGGCCTTGGATTCATCAAGTGAGCGACGATAGCAAAACGAATCACTACTCGTTTTATTGCCGCCTGCCGAAGGCATTTTATACCAGATGACTGATGACCCGAACGCCGTAAACAGGGGCGGATCATAGTCCTTGCCACCTCGATCGAGCTCAACCACATCGCCAGAGAGCGAAGCGCCCGACAGATTTTGAGCGTAGAGCTTCCACGATGAATTGGCAAAGTTCATCTCAACCCACGCGAATACGCCGTCGCCGGCGCGGACATCGTAGAATGCATATCCCGTGCCCTCGATAGGATCCTCGATTAATGTGGTAAGCGAGCCATCGCCCAGGTTGAGCACACCGAGCGTGTTGGCGTGCAATGCCGATGCGGGCGCCATCATCGCCGCGGCGTAATCGCCGTCGCAGTAGTACAGCAGCGTACCCAGAGGCAGCGTCCACGACGCCGCCGGCTCAAGATCGATGTCGACAGCCTCATACTCATCCGTAATCGAGATAATTTTGGAATCGTCCTTGATAACCTGCGGCTCGCCGGCGGCATCATCGCTGGTACCCGTTTTTTTCGAGCATCCGGCAAGCACCGTGGCAGCGCCCGCGGCAGCCCCACCGAGTACAAAGCCGCGACGCGATATTCCGTTCTTGATGTGATCGGCGATACCCATTAGGCGATCTCGGCGCGAGCGGCCTCGATGGCGCGCGTAAGCTGGTCGGCGCAGGAGGTCTTTTTCATACCGCAGGTATTACCGGCGAGAACCTCGATTACGCGATCGGCAGGAGCGCCCTCGACCAGCTTGGAGATTGCCTTGAGATTGCCGTCGCAGCCACCGGTAAACTCAACGCCTATCACCTTGTTGCCGTCATCGGAAAGGTCAAGGTGAATATTGCGAGCACACACGCCCTGAGGCTTGTAATCAAACGAAATCATGCGATCCCCTCTCAGAATGTTATTCGAGACGACTATTATCCCCGTCTTTCCCTAAATGCAACGAGGCGCTTTGCCGGCAACACACATTACCAGCAAAGCGCCCTAAAAAGCTAACGTTATGCCCGAACCTACTCGAAGCTCAGCTGCTCCAGACGATCAAAGACCGTGTCGATACGAGTGAGGAAGTCCCATGGATCAAAGATCTCGTCGAGCTTCTCCTGGCTGACGGTGCAGCGCGGGTCGGCCTCGAGACGTTCCTTAAAGGTGGGGCCGGAGACACAATCCTGTACCTCGTGCCAGGTCGCCATGGCGTTCTCCTGCACAATGGCGTACGCGTCCTCGCGGGTGATGCCCGTGTCGACGAGGGCGAGCAGCACTTTGGAGGAGAAGATGAGGCCGCGCGTCTTGTTGAGGTTGGCCATCATGCGAGCGGGATACAGCTGCAGGCCGTCGATAACGCGGATGAGGCACTGGAACATGTGGTCGAGGGCGATGAAGCTGTCGGCCTGGGCGACGCGCTCGGCAGAGGAGTGCGAAATGTCACGCTCGTGCCACAGGGCGACGTTATCGAAGGCAACCTGGGCGTTGGACTTCACGACGCGCGACAGGCCGCAGACTTTCTCCATGGTGATGGGGTTGCGCTTGTGCGGCATGGCTGAGCTGCCCTTTTGACCCTTACGGAACGGTTCCTCGGCCTCGAGTGTATCGGTCTTCTGCAGATTGCGAACCTCGGTAGCGATGCGCTCACAGGTGGCCGCGGTGGTGGCAAGAACGCCGGCGAGGTAGGCGTGATGATCGCGGCTAATAACCTGCGTGGACAGCGGGTCGTGAACCAGGCCCAGGTGCTCGCAGACATATTCCTCGACAAACGGCTCGATGGAGCTGTACGTGCCGACAGCGCCCGAGATAGCACCGAAGGCAACATTCTTGCGGGCGTCCTCAAGACGGTCCAGATCGCGCTTGAGCTCCCAGGCCCAAGAGCCAAACTTCATGCCGAAGGTCATCGGCTCGGCGTGGATGCCATGAGTACGTCCGGCGCAGAGCGTGTTGCGCTCCTCGAAGGCACGACGCTTGCAGATCTCGCCGAGTTTCTTGACGTCCTCGATGATCAGGTCGCAGGCCTGGGTGAGCTGGTAGCACAGGGCCGTGTCGCCCAGATCGGAGCTGGTCATGCCATAGTGAACCCAGCGGCTGGGCTTGGGGTCGCCCTCGGGAACATCGGCATCGATGTACTCCTTCATGTTGGTCAGGAAGGCAATGACGTCGTGGCGCGTGACTTCCTCGATCTCATCGACCTTCGCCTTCTCAAAGTTGGCATGGTCGCGGATCCACTGGGCCTCGTCTTTGGAAATACCGATCTTGCCGAGCTCCGCCTGGGCCTCGCAGGCCAGAACCTCGATCTCCTGCCAAATGGCGTACTTGTTCTCGAGGGAGAAGATGTGTCCCATCTCCGGGCGGGTATAGCGATCGATCATAGCGGCTCCTTTTTGGTTATTGGCACGTTGGTCGTAACCCATCCATTGTACCGTGCGCAGGTGCAAGTATGGGCAGCAGGCATTAACCTAACATTTTGGAATTGGAGCGGGCAACGGGACGTCCGCGCATTTGCTTCGCAAATCCGCACCGGCTTCAGGCGAGCCCCTCAGCTTCACGAAGCCGAAGGGGAAGACTTTGTTGAATTAGCCGTCCCCATGTCTCCCGTGCCCGGTAGAGCGGGCAACGGGACATCCGCGTATTTGCTTCGCAAATACGCACCGGCTGCGGTCGCCTATCGGCGCCCTTGCCTGCTCGCTATAAACGCTTCGCGTTTATTTAACGCTCGCACCCTGTCGGGTTCGAGTCCCGGCACTTTATTGAAAAAAGCACGGCACCGTAATGGTGCCGTGCTTGTGCTTCTAGCTGGAGCGGGCAACGGGACTCGAACCCGCGAGTGTCAGCTTGGGAAGCTGATGCCTTACCACTTGGCGATGCCCGCTTGTGTGTTGGCTAGTATAACGCGGTTGTCTTGTTCGATACAAGGGTGGCGATGCTTGTTTTAGCTGTGGAGATTCGTTTGAAAATCGCGTCAATTGTGGAGACGAGGACCTTTAACCTCCTGTTCTCCCTATCTTCTACCTGCACTTTTGCTTGATTGTTGTATTTGAGCTCAATTTGTCAGGAATTGGGCAAGCTTTTGGTCAGGCTCCGGTACTTACCCGCATGAACCTCGGGGGTAGCCTCATCCTACGCGTCGCAGCCTCCCCGTGCGGCGCACGAGGGATAAGGAGCAGCCATGTCCAACGCACCCACGCACTCTGTCCACAGCGCAATCGCAACAGGTCCGCTGCTCCTGCTCCTCTTCCTGCTTTTCGGCTGCCTGGCACCGGGAGCCGCATTTGCCGTCGATGGCTACGACCAGCTCGGCTTCCGCACTATTAGCGATGATTGTGGACCCTTCTTCATCGGCAAGTATGAAGCTCAAGACACCTCGATTGCCTACTGCATGAACCAGGAGCGCCCCGGCCCCACCAAACCGGGCGGCCCATGGCTCAACTTTGATCAAGGCTGGGTGTGGCTCGACGACGAGTTCGCGGCAATCGTTTGTCACGGATATCCTACCGCCACGTCGTTTGGCGGTTACCATCTTTCACCCGATCGCGCCCGCGCCGCCACCCAGCTTGCCGTATGGATGCTCAACGGCACTACCCATGTCGACGGCACCTACTCCTACACGACCGCTCAGGGCAAAACCAAGAGCGGACACTTTACCGCCGACAATGAAGTCGTGGCGGCTGCGCGGTGGCTCCACGACAGCGCAAAATCAGGAAGCATCAAAGCCGCTCCGCACCGCGCGCGACGCTATCTAGGAGCCGTATCGGGCGGCAGCAAACGTCAAGACATGCTCTATGTACTGCCGGCGGTCTCTGTTTCCTTCCAAAAGCAGTCTGCTGACACCGTTATTACCAGCGGAAACAATACCTATCAGTTTACCGGGGCAACATTCGATATTTTTGAGAGCGCCAGCGGCGCGCGTGTCGGCACCATCAAGATGGACAGCAACGGTCGAGCGCAAGCAACACTTCTGCCCAACACGGCATACTACCTAGTTGAAACGAAGGCGCCGGCCGGCTATGTCCCCCGCCACGATCGTATTGCCTTTACCACGGGGAATGACGGCGGGCGGGTCGCCATTGAAGAACAGCCCGGCACCATCAACCTGCGTATCGTAAAACTCGATGCCGCGACGAATGCCGGCCCCCAGGTGGGATCTTCACTCGCAGGAGCAGAGTTCACGTGTGTGTCGCAATCAACCCCTGGATGGGCACAAATCCTCACGACCGACGAAAGCGGTCGGGCCGCCCTCGCCGATGTCCCCTTAGGAACCTTTACCATCTACGAATCAAAAGCCCCCGAGGGCTACCTGCCATCCAACGACAGCTGGACCTATACCGTTGGAGCCGACCAGCTCGGCGATTCAGGCGTGGTCGAGATCGAATCTCGCGTTTCCGATATCCCCGTTGCGTTTAACCTTGAGATTTCCAAATTCAAGGATTACGGCAATAGCGACCAATCCGGCCTGGAGCAGCCGGCGGGTGGTGTTGTCTTTGAGGTTGTCAGCAACAGCTCTCAGCAGGTTGTTGGCACACTGATCACAAACATCTATGGCTTTGCCTCCACCAAAGATCAGCCCGAAGCATGGTTCGGCACAGGCAAGCGACCCGCCGGTGTCCACGGAGCCGTCCCATACGACCGTGCCGGCTACACGGTTCGCGAGGTTCCGGAAACCGTCCCCGAGGGTTTTAAACGTGCAGGGGAATGGACCGTCGGGGCCAATCAGATTTCCGACGGCGCCGAGCTTCAATATATCGTGGACAACCACGCTCTGTCGACGCATCTCCAGATTGTAAAACGCGATGCCCAAACAGGCGCTTCTGTTCCCCTAGCCGGATTCACCTTCCAACTCCTCGACAGCAATCACGAACCTGTCTCACAAACTTGCTGGTATCCAGCACATAACGTAATGGACACCTTTACGACTGACGCGACCGGGACCGTCACACTGCCCGAATCGCTCGTGCCGGGCACCTATTATGTACGCGAAACCTCGGCCAAAGAGCCCTATCTTGTCGGCGAAGAGATCGAGGTAAACATACCCGCCGACATGAACCTAACGCCCGTTGCAATCGCCTCATATTATGACCACGCCGCGACCGGAAACATCAGGATCGTTAAAACCGATGCCATAGACGGCAGCAGCCTCGCGGGCGCCGTCTTTGAGATCCGTGCCTCGGGTGATATCGTGCGCCCCGACGGTAGCATTGCCGCGCTCGACGGTGAGACTGTCGCGACCGTCACGACGGATGAAACTGGAGAAGCACGCGCGGGCAACCTCCCACTGGGATCTGGCACCGCACGCTACGAGGTTGTCGAGACTCAAGCGCCGGCAGGCTTCTTGCTCGATCAGACAACCCATATTGTCGACCTTACTTATGCCGACCAGAAAACACCCGTTGTAGAAGCACGGCTTAACGTATCCGACGATTACACCAAGGTTGATATCTCCAAGGTCGATGCAAGCGGTGAGCAGGAAGTGGAAGGCGCACAGCTCGCCTTATATGGTCCCGATAAAACCGAAATAGACTCCTGGACCTCATCCGACAAGCCACACCGCGTCGAACATCTTGCACCCGGCACCTACTCGTTGCGCGAAATGATGTCTCCGCGGACCTATGACCTTGCCGAGGAGATAACGTTTGAAATAAAGGATACGGGAGAAGTCCAATCCGTCGCGATGAAGGATGCGCCCATCGAGATCAAGGGGCAGGTCGACAAGCGTCAGGAACTTGTCCAACCTATCGAAAAGGGCCTGTTGGCTAACGGCGATGGTAAAAACCGTGCCGCGATGCAAACCAATACGGATGGGCTTTTCTCCTATACCATCGACGCTCGAAACGATTCAACTACCTGGGTTGATGAGTTCACAATTACCGATGATCTTGAGTGTGCCGAGGACGATACGGCGAGATTCGTCTCAATCGAAACCCCCGTCGCCATCGGCGACCTCAATGGTCTGTGCAACGTGTGGTATCGCACGACGCCGTTGGACTCGACAGACGTCGATGAGCCGGCAAACGCGACACTTGACGATGGGCACGAAAATCCTTGGCTTGAGTCCGACGAAGTAAGGGAGAGTCTGGGTGAGGATTGCCGCCTCGTCGATTACGACGGCTGGCACCTCTGGAAGGCGGATGTCTCGACCACGGAATCCACCACACTCGAGGCGAAAGAACTCGACCTTGCGTCCAATACCGTCGTAACGGGCATTCGAATTGAATACGGTGCGGTAGCCGCCGACTTTACGACTCGAAGCGATGTGGATTCTTGGACCCGCGATGATCTCAAAGATGAGCACGACGACCTTGACGATGCCAAAGCAATCCTTGGCACAGACGCTCGGGGCGCAGTCGTACACATGCAGGCAACGTCGGCTTATACGCCCCAAACCGCACTCACCAACAGCGCGCGCGTCGATCTTTGCCGCAACGGTGGCGGCGATAAACTTGAGTCACATGACGAGGACAGCGTCATTCAACGCTGTACCCTACCGCAGGACCTACCGGCAACAGGATCAGCTCCCATCGCCGCTTGCATCACCGCGCTCCTGACCTCGGGTGTCGCAGCCCTATGGTTCGCTCGCCTTAGGTCGATCCCAAAGAAGCGCTAGCGCGATGAAAAAGCGGGCGAGACAGTCCCCTGGCTCGCCCGCTTTCAATCATGTAAATCGCCGTATCTACTCTGCAGACGAAGATCCACCATCAACGATTGCTTGCTCGGACTCAGGAATCCCATCGGCACCCGTACTCTGTTCTTGCTCCACCTCTTCGCTGATTGCGGAGGCGGGGGTCGAGCCCTTTGCACCCACGATGTAGGCAGCCCCAAATCCTAACGCAATGGCAATCAAGGTCAAAATCACGTAGACAGGCCAATGGCGCTTAATATACGAAAACACGTTGACTCCTTAGAGCTCCGTCTACGAACGGCGGATAACCTCGGTCACGACCTCGGATACCGTGGCAATGTTCGTCGGGTTGACATTGTGGGGCAGGTCGTCCTCGGTACGAGCGCAAGCCAGACGCGTGCCGTCCACGCCGGCGATGGTGAGGGCTCGGCGGCTCGCCTCAAGCGCGGCATAGGCATCGGTCTTGGCATAGGGCATCTCGAGCGCGCCACAATCGACATGGAACGACTTGCACACCTTGCTGACCAGGTTCATGATGCGGCGATCGCCCTTGAGCAGCTGCTGTTCGCCCTCGACCGTCACCACCGAAAGCCTGCCGGCGCCGACGGATTCAAGATTGATGAAGAATACGCCGCGGAGCTTATCGCGATGCGAAGCCAAGAAGGCCTTCATGCCGGCGCCATCACAATCCGAGGCGCCGGTTGCCACAAACCAGATATCGTGACCGAGCAGCTCATCATCGCCCATAGAGGCGACAGCCGAGAGCATATCTTCGGAAGAAGCGCCATCGGAAGACGTAGCGCCACCCTTCCAGCCATCCTTATCGTCCTCGAAGTTATCCCACGAACCGATACCGCGACCGGACTTCTTGGCATCGTAATCGTCTTCGACGCCCAGCCAGTCACTCATGCTGTCCTGCTCGTTTTTCTTTTTACGACCGAACAGGCCACCCAGGCCGCGCTTACGAGACTTGGGTGCCGCCGGGGCGGGAGCTGAAATGGTCTCGATCGGCTGCGCGCCCGGCGCAACGGGCATAGGAGGCGCAACGGGTGCCGATGTGGGTTCGGGACCCTGAGCAGTAGCAAAGGGGTCGTTGACCTGGGCAGAGGGATCGGGAAGGTCGAACAGCGACGTGCGAGACGCAACGTTTGCCTGCTTCATCGACGGCAGCGATGGATCGGGGACCGAAGCCAGCGGAGACGAGGAGGGCGCAGGCGACGGTGCCGACGCCGGATCGGGAACATTCATCTGCGGACGCGGCGATGCCTGGGAGGAAATCTGGGCCATAAGGGAATCGACCGTTTCGTCCTGGGTGGGAGCGACATTGGCAACCGTGGCACCGGAACCACTCGGAGTCGGCATGGTGAAAATCTGCGTGGAGTAAGGCCTCGACTCATCTGTCTCGGGAGCCTCGGAAACCGCAGACACTTCCTCCTGCTCGACCTCGGTCGAATCATCTTGCTCGGCTGCCGCGCACTGCTCTTCGTCAGAGTTGACCTCGACGGGCTCGTCCTCGGTCGCATCCTGAATTTCGGCAGCATCAATGGGCTCGCCATCGCCCGCCGCGTCGTCCTGCTCATCGGAAGCAGGAAGGGGCTCGGCAATCGCGGTACCTTGCTTTTCAAACGTTATCGTGGAATCGAACTGCGCGGCATCAAACGACATGGTGCTATCGACGTGCTGCTGAGCCTCGAAAGACGTTGTAGCTTCGGCAGCGTCGACGGGTACGGACTGCATAGCCTCGTTCTGCTCGAACTCTTGCGCCGCGCGCTCACGTGCCGCCTCGGCTGCCTGCTGCTGAGCGATAGCCTCCTGCTCGGCAGCCTCGCGTGCGGCAGCGCGCTTCTTCTCGAAATCGTCGACAAATTTCTTGCCCTTTGCAAGCGCGCCCTTAAAGAAGTTGGAAGCGCTGGCGCCAATCGAAGAGAACGCGGATGCAATATCGGCATGGGGCGTTGCCGCGGGAATCTCGGCCGAGAAATCAGTATCGCTCTCGTAAGACACGCGCCTCGGCTGTTCAACGTAATCGTCGTCAGACTCGTCCGCAACGTCTTGCGCCGGCGCGGCGGGAGCCAAAATGTCCAGTCCTGCCGCGGGATCGATCGCGGACACCGCCTCGGGCTCGGCAACGGCAGAGGTAACCGCGGCAGACTCATCATCCGCAGCGACAACGGGCGCAGGCGCAGCCACGACGGGGGCAGGCTCGGGCTCAAACGTCGGCTCCTCGCCCTCCTCGTAATCGAGCGTGCAGGACTCGGGAAGCATTCCGAGCGCACGGATGGCATCCGAACCAAAGCGGATGTTGCCGGCGGCATTGCGATAGAGCTTGGGCTCGGGCTCAGCCGCGGCAGGCTCCTCCGCCGGCTCAGCAGCGGGAACCTCGTCATTGAACTCTTCGGCCTGGACAGCCTGATTCTGATCCTCGGGCACGATGGCGCCAATCAGCGTCTCGTCGGCAGACGCACCCTCAAAGCCCTCGATCTGCTCGTCAAAAGCCTCGCCCTGTTCGGGCTCGGTTTGAGCGTCGCGAGCAATCGGCTGACCGAACTCGTCCTCGGCGTAGGTAGGCTCTTCGTACTCGATGGTGTTGCCGTAGTCGTTTTGCTGCTGGGCCGCGGCATACTCCGCCGCCGCGCGCGCCATTTCCTCGGCACGACGCTTCTGCTCCCCAAAATAGGTATCGAACGGAACATCGTCGGGAAACTCGTTTTCGCCCTGGAAGGGAGCAACGTTGTCCATAACGCCGAGCATAGCGGCGACAGAAGACTTGTTGCACACCGCGCCGGACGTATAGGGAAGAACGTGGCGGTTAGAGATGATGTTTGCCGCGTTGGCAAGTGCAACGAGGGAAGCGAGGATCGCGACAATCCACAGCAGAACCTTGAGCGCGCCGGGGAGCGGCAGGATACGCAGGATGGCAACGGCAGCAGGGGCAACCGTGGCAACGGGCAACAGCTTGGCGATGAGCGCACGATACGAAGCATAGGGCTCGCGGGCGAGCAGCTCAGCACGGGGAGAGTCGTAGTGTGCGACAACGACCACCGGGCGGTTGCGCGGAGACGCGAGCGGGCCCGAGGCCTTGTGGTAGGCGATGACATTTTGGCTCACGCCCGTCTTGCCCAGGCGCGAAACCACGGGGTGCCCTGTGCGTTCGAGCACGTAAAGAACGGCGCCGACAATGGCCAGCAAGGTGCCGACCAAGCCGATACCGCCACCGATGCCCATCAGCAGGGCACCGGCAAACGCAAGAATACCGGTAACGGCAAATGCCAACCTACTGGGCGCCGGGGCATTGAACTCCTGAACCTCGGGATCAAAGCCGTGGTTGCGGAAGATCTGAGCGATATCCTCGGCCGCCAAGCGCTCTTCTTCGCTGCATGCCGGCGTAATGCCGGTGTTCTGCAGCAGGTGGTTAATATAGTTCTGGGTGTTCGCCATGTGCGCTCCACATCCATAATCCGACAAATAGGCCCAATGCATGCACATTAGAACCGTATATAGTCGAAAGTATACCCCGAGCGAGCGCAAACGACCGAATTCGGGCCATCTTAACGCCCCGAGCGGACAAGGATATAGCCTAATCTCCATATCGGACTAAAATCATGGCAGCAAACCACCTTCTCATGCGAGGACTCTATGACGGCAAGCGACACGACCGCGACAATTAAAAAGGGGAATTCGGAGCCCAGTTTCGATAAAACGGCCCAGCGCATCCTCAATCTTTTCTTTGTGCTCAACAGCTCCCCCGAACCGCTGACGACCGAGCAGATCGTCTTGGATTCCGACCTGGGATATGGCTCCGGCAACATCGACTCGGATAAGCGCAAGTTTCGGCGCGATCGTGACAAACTGCTCGAGCGTGGCATCTTAATCAAGGAGGTTCGCCCCGCCGGTGCGCAGGAGACCGAGGAAAGCTCGTGGACAATCGACCGCGAGCACACCTTTGCAGCAGGCGGCCTCATCACCGCAGACGACGCCGATATCCTGCTCAACGCCATCGACCAGACACTAGCGGCCGGCTCATCCACTTTTGCCGCACCGCTTGCCGATATTCGCTCCAAGATTGCCTATCTCACCGGTAGGACGACGGTGGACGAAGCACCAATCCGCCGCTCTCCCACCGTCGATGCGGTATGGAGCGCCTTTGCCGAGCGATGCGCGCTGCGATTTTTATATCAGAACGGACGCGGCGAGCAGAAAGAACGTACCGTCTGCGTCTACGGCATGTTCGAACGCGAGGGCGTGGCGTACTTCTGCGGCCTCGACAATGTCACCGACGGCATCAGGACATTCCGCTGCGACCGTATCGTTCGCGCTTGGCGTCCTTCGAAGGCCTACGCCATCCCTGCGGACTTCAATCTCAACGACTATCTGTTCTTTGAATTCGATTTTGCCGACCGACCGCCCGTTGCAGCCACGTTCTCGTTCGCCCCTCAGACGCAGATCGATATGATCAACGGCCTCACGCGCGGGCGAGGTGAGCTCGCACACACCGATGCGGGATGGACCTGGACCGTTGACGTGCGTGACCTTGAAGCCGCCGCCTCATTTTGCATGGCCCACGCCATGGACGGCATGAGGCCCATGGCCCCCAAATCGCTCAAGCAGGCGTGGAACCGCCTCATTGAAAGGACGGTGCACGAGCATGCCCGTGCGTAAACTCACCAGCGAGCAGAGACTCTCGCGCGCCATCGACATCATGGAGGCCCTCTACGCCGCCGGCGAGAGCGGCATGACACGAGCCGAGATTTGCAGCCGCTTTGACATCACAGGGGTGTCACTCGACGAGATTCTCGAGATCGTCTCGACGCTCGCGGACCGAGAATCGGGCGCGCGCATCATCTGCGAATGCCACGGCGAGCGTGTGGTCCTCACCGGCGACGCCGGGCGTGTTCTACCGTTGCGCCTGAGTGCCGCCGAGGGCGCTGTGCTCAACCACGAACTTGAATCGTTGGGGATCGAGCCACAGACGGCAGCCCGGATTCGGCATGCTCTTCTACCCGAAGAGCTCGGCTATAACCAGCGCGTCTTTGACACCGTCAACCACGGGTCGCACTGGCAGCAGCTGAGCTGCGCCATTCAGGACGGCGTTCGCTGCCGCATCTCGTATCGCTCGATGGACGATGCACGGCCACGTGAGCGTCTGGTCGACCCCTTGCGCATTACGGCAAACGGCGACCAAACATACCTGATTGCCTGGGACATCGCGGTCGATGAGCAGCGCACCTATCGCATGGATAAAATCGAGGGACTCGCCTTGACGGAAGACTCCGTCGTGCCTCATGCACCGGACGTCGCATCCCTCCACGATTCCCTTGCCCGGACGCAGCGTAGTGCAAAGCTCTTGATGCCATTCGATATGGCGGAGCATCTGGACTGGGCCGGCATCACCCTAATCGAGCGCAGCGGAGCAGACATGGCAACGGTAACCGTGCATTACGGCTCCGAGCGTTGGCTACTGAGCCAGATAATTGCAGCGGGCGGAGCCATCCACATCTTGGATGACCCCGCCCTGTCAAAGCGTCTGTGCGATATGGCAAAAACCCTCGTCTGTCCGCTTTAGCGCCGCCGCTCGTGGCGTGCACGCCACAGTTGCAGATAGTGCCCGATCTGCGCCGATTCGATGCGCTGGTAGGAGCTCGTGGGCAGCGACGTTAAGAACTTCTTTCCGTAGCCCTTCGTCACCAGGCGCGGGTCGGCCAGAATCAGCACGCCGCAATCGGTCGACGAGCGGATAAGGCGGCCGGCCGCCTGCTTGACCTCGAGCACCGCCTCGGGCAGCGAATAGCGCGCCCAAGCGCGGTCTTCGCGCAGGTTGCGCTCGCACGAGAGCGGGTCCGTGGGGCTCGAGAACGGCAGCTTGGGAATGATGACGCAGCGCAGCGTCTCGCCGCTGGCGTCGAATCCCTCCCAGAAGGCCTTAAGTGCAAAAAGCGACGAGGTCGGCTCGTTGATAAACCGGTCGCGCAGGCGACGAGGAGATGAGTTGCGCTGCTGGCAGTTGAGCTCCAGACCCGCACGGGCCATTTTGGGCTCAACGCGGGCGTACAGGTCTTCCATGTCGCGCCGATTGGTGAACAGCGTGAGCACCGATCCGCCCATGGCAAGATGGGCGTCGACCAGCACGCGCTCGAGCGCCGTAAGATAGCTCTCACGATCGCGCGGATCGGGGATATCGCCCGCAACGACTACAGCCATGTTCGAATCGAAGTCGTAGCTCGAGTCCAAGTGCAGCGATGTGGATGTTGAAGCACCAATGCGATCGAGGCCGACCGCGTGGTTAAAGTGTTCAAAGCTTTTGGACACCGTCATGGTCGCCGAGGTAAAGATAGCCGTGTGAACCTCGGGCAGCCACTCGGTTGCCAAGGCCTCGCCAATGTCGATGCGCTCTGCGGTCATTGACTCTCCGCCGGCACGCAGCCTGCGATTGACCTGCAGCGAATACACGTAGTGTTCATCGGTGCCATCAATGATGAGCTTGAGGTTCTCGGCCAGCTCGTGCAGGCGGCGCGAGATATCACCCAGGTCGACAACAACCTCGGGCTTGTCGGCGGCGACGGCTTGTACCAGCGCGTCGACGCTCTTGTCAGCTTGTTCCAATGCGTCGATGGCAGTGTAAGCCGACTGTAAGAAATCATGCCAGTCGTCAGATTCGCGCAGCTCGGGGCCAATCCATAGATTGGCATTGTCATAACCCCCACGGGCACGGCGGCCGAGCTCGCGAACGCCATCGAACACGTCGGCGATCGCCATGCTCGCACGCGCAACCGTCGAGGTCGCCTTGGCAGTAAGGCCCAGATAGAGCGTAGAGCCCTCGGAGGTTGCCAAATCACGGGAAACCTGGCTTAGCGCGCCGGTGCTCGAGCCACCCAGGCGCTCAAACAGAACGCGTGATTCGTCCGCCGACACCACGCGCGCCCACTGACGGCGCGCCTCGCGCTCGATGGAATGGGCCTCGTCGATTACCCAATGACGAATCGGAGGCAAAATCCTGCCCTCGGCCGCGACATTGCGGAACAGCAGGGAATGATTGGTGACCACCACGTCGGCATGCGCCGCACGACGTCGAGCGCCGTGGACCAAACATTTATCAGGGAAAAACGGGCAGAGGCGACGAGCACACTCGCGCGAGGCCGTCGTAAAGTCGGGGCGGTTGACGCTGCGCCACCGAATGCCGAGCGAGTCGAGGTCGCCATCGGCTGATTGGCAGACGTACGCCATAATGACCGCGACCGCCGTGAGCGTGTCCGCCGGATCGCGCTTGGTGGTAATCTCGACCTGGCCGCGGCTCATGCGCTCAAGCTTGCGCAGGCACGGATAGTGGTCATAGCCCTTGAGAGCGCAAAATGACAGGCCACCGTCCAGTTGCTCGGCAAGTTTTGGCAGCTCATGGTACATGAGCTGGTCGGCAAGATTGTTCGATTTGGTCGCAATACCAACCGTGATGTTGTTACGGCGTGCTGCCTCGGCAAAAGGCACCAGATAGGCCATCGATTTGCCGACGCCCGTGCCCGCCTCAATTACACGATGAGTGCCCGTGACCAGCGCATCGCAGACCTCGAGCGCCATCGCGATCTGCTCATCACGCGGCTCGTAGGTGGGATACATGCGATTGACCAGGCCACCTGGCGCATAGTCTGCCTCAATCTCCTCACGACTCGGCATCCTGAGTACCGGCAGTTCGTCGGCGTCCACCCGATCGTCGGCGCGATCGGCCTTGAGAACGTCAGCACGGGCGGCGCTGAGAGAGAAGATAGAACCAGGGTTCTGCCCCGCCAAGAATGAGAAGATTGGACGATAGGACCAAGGCACGTCCGGATGCATGTCGGCTAGGCGCGCCATGAGGCCCTGGGGCAAGTCGGTGAGTGCCACGAGCAACACGCGCCATACGCCACACAGGGCGTCGACGTCGGCATTGGCACGGTGTGATACCGAGTCACAGCCAAACAGATCGGCCATAAAAGACAGCTTGTGCGAGGCCAGGCGCGGAAGCGCGATGCGCGACAGCGCCAGCGAATCGATCCAAATATCGCTCACGTTGACGCCGCCTTTGACCGACTCGATAAACGAGCGGTCGAACGTGGCGTTATGTGCGATTACCGGGCAACCACCGACAAAATCGGCGAGAGCGGCTACGGCCTCAACGGCCGACGGGGCATCTGCCACATCGGCATTTGTAATGCTCGTGAGCTCGGTAATCTCGGCGGGAATCAGCTGCTTGGGATGCACGAAGGTATCGAAGCGGTCGACGATCTCGCGGCCCGAAAGACGGGCCGCCGAGATCTCGATCAGCTCGTTGTCCTGCACCGAAAGACCTGTGGTCTCGGTATCGAGGACAATTACATCTTCCTCGATAAGGCCGAAGGACTGCGTTTTGGCGCGTTCGGCAAGCGTGGCATAGGAGTCGATGACAAACTGCGGCGTTCCTGACGAAACCGCGTCCTCGATTAGCATGCAATGCCCGCTCGACGAAGGCCCATACGGATCAGGCTGTCACAGACCTGCGGGAACGTCATGTCGTCGGTGTGGCGGATCTCATCCGGATACAGCGACGTATCGGTCATGCCGGGAATGGTATTGGTCTCGAGGATGACGGGGCCGTCCTCACTCACAATAAAGTCGCTGCGCGAGATACCCAGGCAACCGAGGGCCTTGTGAGCAGCGCAGGCAAGCTCCTGAGCGCGAGTGTAATTCTCGGGTGAAATCTGCGCCGGAATGCGATGGATGTCCGTAGGGTCGACATACTTCACGTCCAGATCGTAGAACTCGCAGTCCTTGGGCTTACGAATCTCGACAATCGGCAGAGCGCGCACGTCGTCCTCGCCGTACACGCCGACGGTGATCTCGGTACCCTCGATGCACTTCTCGACCAGCACTTTGTCGCCGTACTCAAACGCCTTGGCGATTGCCGCGGGCAGCTCGGAGGGCTCATGGACCAGGGAAATGCCATAGCTGGAACCGTTGACGGCCGGCTTCACAAAGCAGCGCTCGCCACAAACCTCGACGATATGATCGATATCGACTTCATCGCCCACCTCGAGCGCGAGGCCGGGGGCAATGGGGATGCCCGCCTTGGCGTACAAGAGCTTAGAGACCTCCTTGTCGGCACCGCAGGCGCTGGCAAGCACGCCCGAGGCCGTGTAGGGGACACCCAGGGTCTCCATGGCCCCCTGCATGGCGCCATCCTCGCCGCCGGCGCCGTGCATGGCGATAAACGCCACGTCAAAGCCGCCGGTCGCCATAGTCACCATAAAGTCATCGGCGGCGGTGTCGAGCAGCTCCACCGAAGTGTAGCCGGCCTCCTTCAAGGCCACCACGACGTTCTTTCCCGAATTGAGCGAGATCTCGCGCTCAGCGGAATGACCGCCCGCCAAGACCGCTACGTGCATGTTCTCTAGGCTTTTACCCGGCATGGGCAGACTCCTCCTCTATAATTTCTGCAGCTGATACCATATTGTAGCGATACCCTCTACGTTTCCCCAAAATCGAAAGGCTTCCATGAATCCCAGGACTAAATCTCAGGACATTCGCGACTTGAGCCAAAACGATATTCGCGAGCTCGTGGCAGAACTCGGCCAGCCCGCTTTCCGCGCCAAGCAACTCATCGAATGGGTCTTTGAGAAGAACGTTTGTTCGTTTGATGATATGACTAACCTTCCCAAGGCCTTCCGCGAGCAGCTTAAAGAGGCATTTGCCTTCGACACGCCGACGGAGCTTACCAAACAGGTTTCCAAGGACGGCTCGCGCAAGTATCTGCTCGAGTACCACGACGGCATTTCCGTCGAGACCGTTGGCATGCCTCGCCGCAATAAACTCTCCGTCTGTGTTTCTACTCAGGCTGGCTGTGGCATGGGCTGCGCCTTTTGCGCTACTGGTCTCAACGGCCTCAAGCGCTCTCTGAGCGCTCAAGAGATCGTCGACCAGGTGCTTCATGTATCCAACGACTTTGGCGAGCGCGCCACAAGCGTCGTTTTCATGGGTCAGGGCGAGCCGTTTGCCAACTACGACGAGGTTCTCAAGGCACTGCGCATCCTTAACGACCCCGATGGCATCGGCATCGGCGCCCGTCATCTTACTGTCT
Source organism: Collinsella sp. BG-O-102 (assembly GCF_023656745.1). Taxonomy (GTDB): domain Bacteria; phylum Actinomycetota; class Coriobacteriia; order Coriobacteriales; family Coriobacteriaceae; genus Collinsella. The sequence continues at coordinate 17,807 of NZ_JAMOKO010000018.1, read as the reverse complement.
CCACCAGCGGTGTTATTCCAGGCATTCGCAAGTTTGCCGACATTCCCGAGCAGTTCACGCTCGCTGTGTCGCTGCACTCCGCTATCCAGTCCACGCGCAACAAGATTATGCCTGGCGTTAAGAAGTACACGCTACTTCGCCTTCACGAGGCGCTTCAGCTCTACACCGAGAAGACCGGACGCCGACCGACCTATGAGTATGCCATGATCGAAGGCGTCAACGACACGAATCCCGAGATGCAGGCGCTCTGCGACTTCTGCGAGGGAACGCTGTGCCACGTTAACCTGATTCAGCTTAACGACATCGAGGGCAGCCCGCTCAAGCCGTCGCCGATTCATAAGGTTGAGGATCTTCAGCGCCGCCTTGAGTCTCGTGGCATCGAGACCACGATCCGCAATTCTCGCGGCAATGATATTGATGCCGCCTGCGGTCAACTGAAGCAACGCTTCAAGGTCCAGAAGAACGCATAGGGGAGTCTGCCCCCCATAACGTTTCATGTGAAACATCCGACAGCCCTGGTTGCAAATAATGCAACCAGGGCTGTTTCATTTGTTTTCATCCTAGTGGACTTGATTTACGTGAACTTAGCTTTATGGCCAAAATAAGGGGCCCTTGTCTCATGAATCAGACAAGGCCCCTTCAAAATAGGCAAGTAATTGTTAGGTACCTAATAACCAACATTTTCCCATTGATGGTCAACCCAGTCTTGGTTAATCTTGGGATTCTTAGTCATCTGAGCAGTGCGCATAGCGACATCTTCGGTCATCACATCCATTTTCTTCTTTGATGTATCGACGATATCCTGAGCTCCGCGCAGCAGTCGACCGCGTAGTTCATCATCTGTCGCAAGCTTATACCCCGCAAAAGCACCAGCGGCGACGGTGGTTGCCAACGCAATAGCCGCGAGAACCTTATTCTTCATCCTGATCCTCCTGCCCAAATTGAATCATTTCGCCAAGGATACGGGAGAGCTCCTCCTCGTCTTTGAACTCGATTTCAATTTTGTTCTTGCCACGCGAGCTCTTCACACGTACATTCGTGTTGAAAACTTGACGAAGTACTCGAGCGGCCTTTTTGAATGACTGAGGTGTTGCCGGTCTCGGAGTCCTTGGCGTCTCTCCGGCAGAAAACAACGGAGCAAGATTTTCTGTCGCTCTAACAGAAAGACCTTCTGCGACAACTTTCTCAGCAAGTCGAATCCTGGCATCTTCATAAGGAACCGCAAGAATCGCTCTTGCATGACCTGCAGTAAGCTTGCCTTCGAAAATCATCTGCTGTACGACTTCGGGAAGATCTAGCAAACGAAGCGAATTTGTAATTGCAGAACGAGACTTACTGACAGCCTTTGATAACGCCTCCTGCGTCATACCGCTGGCATCAATGAGCTGACGATAACCCTTTGCCTCTTCGACAGGGTTCAAATCAGAACGCTGAAGATTCTCGATAAGTGCAAGAGCGAGCATTTCCTCATCATTAACTTCCTTAATGATGACTGGCAATTCTTCAAGGCCAGCGAGTTTCGATGCCTGGTAACGACGCTCACCGGCAATAATCTCATAGCCATTTCCGTGCTTGCGGACCAATAGTGGTTGCAAAACGCCATGTTCTTGGATTGACTCGCTCAACTCGCGAAGTTCTGTTTCATTAAAGTGAATTCGAGGTTGATTTGGATTAGGGACAATATCCTCAATAGGCAGTTTTGTTTCAGATGCGGCATTTGAAGCCGATGCAGCCGAACCACCGGTCTCATACTCGGCCTCTGAGACCAAAGCATTGAGTCCACGTCCCAATCCGCCACGTTTCTTTGCACTAGGCACGCTTGATCACCTCTTTTGCAAGGTTCATATACGCTTTTGCACCCTTATTTTGAGGCGCATAGGTAATTACCGGCTCTCCAAAAGACGGAGCTTCAGAGATTTTTACGGTACGAGGAATTAAGGTCTTAAAAGCCTTATCACCAAAGTACGACTGAACTTCCTCAACAACCTGATTCGACAAAGAAGTACGTGAGTCATACATGGTCATAAGCACGCCATAGGTGTCTAAGCCCTTGTTCAGACGCGATTTGACCATCTTCATTGACTCAAGCAGCTTCGTTACGCCCTCGAGTGCATAATACTCGCACTGGATCGGAATCAAAACGCTGTCTGCTGCGGTCAAAGCGTTGATTGTAAGCAGGCCGAGCGAAGGAGGACAGTCAATGAAAATAAAATCGAATTCGTCTTGAATGGGCTCAAGCAAATCTTTGAGGCGGGTTTCACGAGCAATTGCGCTTACGAGCTCAATTTCGGCGCCTGCAAGCTGAATTGTCGCCGGAATAACGAATACCTTTTTGCAATTTGTATCAAGAACGAGCGATTCTGCCGGCACGTCATTCAGCAATGCATCATAGATGCACTGATCAAGGTCTTCTTTTTCAATTCCAAATCCACTTGTACTGTTTCCCTGCGGATCAAAATCGACAATCAGCGTCTTGCGTCCCTGTTCACCCAGAGCTGCTGCAAGGTTTACAGCCGTCGTTGACTTACCGACGCCGCCTTTTTGATTGATGATTGCAATAATACGCGTGTCTTTTGCGCTTTTCGAACGCTTAACGTCGCGAAATCCCACGGTCCCTCCTGGTGTGTATTAAAGCTGTCAAACGGAGGATGTTTCACGTGAAACATTCCGATTCGATATCAACCGCCATGTTTCACGTGAAACACCGCAAGTTGTTAGTATCCATTATGTTTCACGTGAAACATCTAGGCAAGCGGATTCTTCTTTGCCATGCCATTTGCACGAGGCAATGAGACGGATGCTGGATGACTCTTCTTAAGAACAATAAACTCCCTGTGGCCCAAGCCCTCAGGCAAATCGATTGCGTCATTCAGAAGCAAAGTGAAGCCACAGATCTTAGCTGCTGACATGCCGGAAGTAAGCTCCTCATCCGATGGATTGCCCTTCGTAATAACAAATAGCCCTCCATCCTTGAGGTACGGAGCTGCATACTCAACAAGAATCGGTAGAGGGGCCAGCGCGCGGGCGGTTACGACAGAGAACTGTTTCTTATGGCTTCGAGCATATTCTTCAAGGCGATCATGAACTGCATGACCATATTTCAATCCAAGAGCATGAACAAAAGAATTGACAGCATCAACCTTCTTGCCAACAGAGTCAATATAAGTAGCTTTACGATGCGTGGTTATCGTTAATGGAATACCAGGGAAACCCGCACCAGTTCCCATATCGAGCAAAGCTCCCTCAGGAGCCTTATTGATATAAGGGAGCAAGACAAGTGAGTCGAGGATATGAAGTACCGCAGCGTCTTCTACGTTAAGAATACGGGTGAGGTTGGTTGTCTTATTTGTTTCTAGAACCAAATCCAAATGCTGAATACATTTCCTTAGATCAGCATCAGTTATATTCAGGGAATACTCTTTGCAATAGGAAGTTAGACGGCTGAGCATCTCGTCAGTCTGCTGATCAGTAAGTACAAACAACAGAAGCTCCTTTCTGACAAAAATCAGTGTATCGAGAACTTTTGACAAAAAAAGGGGACGTGGAAACCACGCCCCCTTAGCATAAGCTCGAGTAGATTATCGAGCAACAATCACCACATGGCGATCAGGGTCAGAACCCTCAGAATGGGTATCGACAGCATCATTGCCACGAAGTGCAATATGAACCAGTCGGCGCTCATAGGCATTCATGGGCGGAAGCGAAACACTCTTATGGGTACGGATGGCACGCTCGGCGGCCGACTGAGCCATTGAGGCAACCTTGTCCTGACGACGGCTCTTGTAGCCCTCAACGTCAACCACAACCGGATACCTAAAGCCGAGCTTGCGGCTCACCAGCAAAGAGAACATGACCTGAAGAGCATCAAGGGTACGACCATGACGGCCAATGAGAACAGCAAGATCAGGAGCGGTAACATCCAAAATCAGCTCGCCCTCGTCGCCCTCGTACTCATCAATAGGAGAGTTGGCGGCATCGAAGTGCGAAAGGATGGAACGCAGAATGGAAATCGCAACATCGGCAATGGTGTCGAGCTCCTCATCGGTCAGCTCTTCACCGGCCTTGTAGCGCTGTGCAATCTCGGGATAATCGCCCGCAATCTGCGGGGCAACCTCCTCAATCATATCCTCGATGATCTCTTCAGACATAACGTACTCCAAAAGTTAGGTACCTAAATAAGATTGATATCCCGACTACTTCTTCTTGTGCGGACGCGGCTTCTTCTCGCGACGGGTAACCTCGACCTGCAGCGGAGCGTTCTTGAGGCGCTCCTCCTCATCGGCCTTGGCCTTGTCGATAACCTTCTGCGTCACGAAGATCTGCTGGATAACCTGCCAGGCAGAAGACACATCGTAGTACAGCAGAACGCCGACGGGCAGGCTCCAGCCCATCCAAAGCATCATGACGGTCATGACGACAGCCATCATGCGCATGCTCTGGGCCTGCTGACCAGTCTGATTGCGGGACATATACAGCTGCGGAATCAGGGTCAAGACAGCAAACAGGATCAGGCAGATCAGCGCAGGCAGCGCAACCATAAAGCCATCGGCAAAGGAAGCACTCGGCGTGGTGGTCAGGTCGGGCAGGATGTTGAAGAACGAGAACGTGCCGTCGTTAAAGTACTGCGGCAGGTTGCGCAGCAATGTAAACAGGGCGAACAGGATAGGCATCTGAATCAGCAGCGGCAGACAGCCAGCCATGGGGTTGAACTTGTTCTCGCTGTAGAACTTCTGCATCTCCTCGGCCTGACGCTGGGGATCGTCGGCATAGCGCTCCTGGATCTCGAGCATCTTGGGCTGCAGCACCTGCATGCGAGCCGTCGACTTGGTCGACTTGAGCATGAGCGGCGTCAGCAGCAGACGGATGATGACCACCAGGATGATGATGGACAGGCCCCAGTCGACCGCAAAGGTCTGGATGAGCTTGAGCAGCTCGAAAAGGATGTTAACGATCCAATCCCACATGTAAGTTTTCCTCCGATAGCGAGTGCCCGCTAGGGCACAGGGTCATAACCGCCGACGTGCAGGGGATTGCAACGAGCGATGCGCCTCACGGCAAGCCAGCAGCCTCTCAAAACACCGTACTTCTCAATCGCCTGGATGGCGTATTGCGAGCACGTTGGGTAATAAATGCAGGCGTCAGGCAATAAGGGCGAAATAACCTGTTGATATATGCGAATAGGAGCGATGGCAACACGTCGCAAAACGTGATTGCTCATCGCTCCTCCCCGGCAACGCCGGCGCGCTTCATAAGCGAACGCAACGCCTTGTCCATCTCCTGCGGCGAGGAAACCCTCGTCTTGGGAGTTGCAAACAAGATGATGTCATAACCCGCAACGGGAAATCCACAGCTGCGGGCGGCCTCGCGCATCACACGCTTAGATCGGTTGCGCACGACGGCACAACCGAGTCGCTTAGCACCAACGAAGGCGACCCTTCCGGAGTCGCCTTCGCCAACCGATTCACATATGGTCATTCGAATCAGAGGGTGATTGAAACGACGCCCCTGACTGAACACATGCTCGAAATCTTGCCGAGACTTAATAGTCTTCATGCGAGATGTGTGTATCGCTGCTAGACAGTGAGACGCTTGCGGCCCTTGGCGCGACGACGGGCGAGCACGGCACGACCACCCTTAGTGGCCATACGGGCACGGAAGCCATGGGTCTTGGCACGCTTACGCTTATTAGGCTGATACGTACGCTTCATCTTAAGTTCCTCCTGCTGCATTTCGAGTGTCCGCGGGGACGCGGACGCAGATATAGACACGTGAGCTTGAAGATTGTAGGGAAATCAATGTTCAAATGTCAAGAAATCAAAGGTAAAAGGTTGCGCAGTTCACACGGTTCCCCCATAAGCCAAGCTCGATTTAGCGGCGCATGGCAACTTTTCACGATATTTCATCGAGTTTTCAACAGGTCATGTTGGCAATGTTGAGAACTTTTCGTCCGTTTTCCAAAGTTTTCAACAGGTTTTGGAAAGTTGTCGAAAGATGAGAAACATTGCACGGTGAGCTACTATTTGTTCGAAACCTTTTGGAAGATTGCGAGTGGCATGTCTGACGACTTTTACACCATGGTCGATTCCGGAGACCCGGCACCCGACAACGAGCACATCACCGGCGTGCGCGAAGAGCGTGACGAAGGTGAACAGACGACCACGCAGGGGCCGAAAGCCATGTACGCTGCGCGCATCGCCGTCTATGACGACATGTTGTCGACACCGCGTGTGATCGTCATTGATCCGCAAGATGTCCGCACGTATTTGGAAGAGACGACCAACACCGTCTACCAGTGCATGAAAGAACAAGGCGGCCATATCTCGCTCATGGTCATCCGCGAGATTGTCGAAAATTTTATACACGCGCACTTTGCCGAGCCCATCATCTCGATTCTGGACGGCGGAGACACCATCCGCTTTGCCGATCAAGGACCAGGCATCGACGACAAGGAACGCGCTTTCGACTTTGGCGTTACCAGCGCAAACAGCAAGATGAAGCGCTATATCCGTGGAACCGGAGCAGGGTTTCCCATGGTGCAGGAGTATTTGGAAAACGCCGGCGGTGCCGTTTCCATCGAGGACAACATGGGCAACGGCACCGTGGTTACGGTAAGCCTGAACCCTAAACGCGTGCAGGAAATCGAGCGTGCCGGCGGACGCGGCGCTGCCGTGCGGCCCGAGACGGAACAGCCCACATATCCCCTGCCGGGAGCTTTTGCGCAGCAGCCCATGGCAGCGCAGCAGATGCAGCCCCCCGTGGGACAGATGCAGCAGCCCGGAATGCTACCTACACAAGAACCCCGGGCGGCATCGATGTCGATGCCGACAAACACGCCAGAGACCATGCCGCTGGCGGATCAGGATGCAGCAGCAATGCAGCAGGCGACGGGGGCGCCGGGTGGCCAGCAAATGGGCTATCAGCCGTACCAACAGGGATATCCATATCAGCAGATGCCGCCACTGGGGTATGGCCAGCAGTTCCCGCAGCAGTACCAGCAGGGATATCAGCAGCCGTACCAGCAGATGCCGCAGCAGCAGTACAACCCCTGGGCCCAGCAGATGCCTCCGCAGCCTTACCAACAGTGGCCTCAAAGTTTTCAACAGCAAATGCCGCCGATGCAGAGTTCTCAACAACCAGCAGCTCAAATGATGTATCCTAATGCAGCAAATCAGTATGCGCAGCCACAACCGGACGTGTTCGTAAGCGATCGCGGCAACGCCGCGCTGGGCTATCTGGCGCAAAATCAAGCGTGCGGTGCAACCGATCTGGCGAGGGCGTTTGGAAACTCGGCCCCCACTTGGTCACGCACGCTCAATGACTTGGCGCAGGCCGGCTTGGTCATCAAGCATGGCCAGAAATACCATCTGACCGAACTCGGCGCCGCTCGCGTGCGAGCTCAGAGCTAAAGAACGGGAGAGACAGTGGACGAGGAAGCAAGCATCATCCTGGGGGATGCCATCGCCTTTTGCCAGCGCGACGGCCAAGATGCACGCCTCATCAACATGCTGGGGCAATCGCGCGCCATAAGCCTGACCGAAGATACGCTCACGATCGAGGCACCCTCGCGCTTTGCCATCGCGCAGCTCAAAAAGCATCAGCCGACTATTGAGGCCTATCTGGAAGAAATCGCCTTTGCACCGATTGCGCTCGACGTCGTGGCACCGCAAGGCGCCGCGACGGAATCCGCTGCCACGACGGCGCCCGCCACGGCTCCCGCCGCTTCCCCGGCGGTGCCGGCCTCCGCAGGCGACGTACCGACGATCGAGCACCAGCACAGCGATGTTTCCCGTGAAACCATGGCACCGTTGCCGACCGCGGCGGCGACGTCAACGAACGTACCCGTCACGCACATGCCCATCGCTCACGACGCAGCGGCGGGCGCGGATTCGGGCATTGCAATCAAAAACACGCTCTCGGCCGATGATTTTCGTCGCATGATGAACCAGATGAAGGGCGGAGCGCCGACTAAATCCACGCAAGCTGCGACCCCCGCTTCACCCATGTCAGCACCGACCGTGCCGGCCGAGCAGAATACGGATGGAGCCCCGCTCGCCGCGAACTCAAAATTTACCTTTGAGAACTTTGTCTACGGCCCAGAGAACAGCCATGCCTATCGCTCGGCACTCAAGTTTGCCGCCCTCGCGGACGAGCGCGGCACATGCACATCACTGTTCATCTACGGCAAATCGGGCCTAGGCAAGACGCACCTGCTGCTTGCCATCAAAAACGAGCTCGCCGAGAAGTCGCCTGAGATCAAGGTCAAGTATGCCAACTCCCAGGCGTATCTGGACGACCTGATGACCGAGTTCGACCGTCAAAAGAAGAGCAACGCTCCCATCATGCAGGCGTACCACGGCGTGGACGTACTCATCATCGATGACATCCAAAACATCATCGGCAAGCGCGCGAGCGTGGACTACTTTTTCCAGCTCATGGACGAGTTCATCCGCAACAACAAGAAGGTCGTCATCGCGGCAGACCGCGCCCCCAAGGACCTGAGCATGGACGAGCGTCTGACCAGCCGCTTCAACGCCGGCATGCTCTGCCTGGTCGCAGAGCCCAGCTACGAGATGAAATACAAGATCTTGCAGCGCTATTACGAAAACACCATCGTCGCCGCTCCCGAGGCAGGCGACGACTCGCTGCTGGCGGCCTATGGGGGCGACGGCGGACACCTGACCGACGAGCACTTTAAACACATGGCCGAGGTCTCGGGCACCAACATCCGCGAACTCGAGAGCTTTTGCGAGCGCTGCGCCGGCGAGGCGGGCGACCGCGAGCGCGAGGGCGGAGAGCTCACCTTTGACGATATCGACGCCATCGCCGGCCAGTACTTCGACACATCGGCCAAAAAGATCAACGTGCAAACGGTTCAGTCCGTCATTGAAGAGCAGTACGGCGTGACGCACGAGGAGCTCATCGGCCCGCGACGCAACGCCAATATCGCCAAGGCACGCCACATTGCCATCTATCTGGCCATCGAGATGTGCGAGATGACGACCACGGCGGTGGGCGCCGAATTTGGCAACCGCAACCACTCGACCGTCAGCACGAGCTACAAAAAGGTCCAGAAGATGATCCAGGAAGACCGCACCGTCACCGAAGACCTCAAGTCGCTGCGCGATAAAATTACACTGCGCTCGTAGGGAAATAGAGACACCTGTTGAAAACTTGTCGAAACCACGGGCATAAGGTGTCTAAAACCCAACCCGCGATGATGAAAAGTTTTGCGCAGGTTTTGAACGTGGAAAACCACCCCTGTTGCACACAGGTTGCTGTCGATTCTCTTTCTGGGTCTGACCTGCGTCTTTGGGAGTAATCAACAGTTTCGTCAGTGCTATTACTATTATTAAGATATTTATATCTATAGAAAGGTATTAAAAGATGAAGTTCACCGTCAGCCAGAGCTCGCTTACACAAGCCATCGGCGTCGTTATGAAGGGTGTCGCTTCGGCATCCACCCTTCCCATCCTGTCGGGCGTGCTCGTCAAGGCCCAAGACGGCATCTTGGAATTCCAGACCTCTAACTACACCATCTCGATCCGTCATCGCATCGCGGCGCATGTCGAAGAAGAGGGCGAGATGGTTATCCCCTGTAAGATGCTCTCCAATATCACCAAGACCCTCCCCGATGCCCCGGTCACCTTTGAGCTGTCCGAGCGCCAGGTGCTGATTGGTTGCGAGAAGAGCTCTTTTAGGCTGAACACGCTCGATGCCAATGACTTCCCCGAGTTTCCGGCCTATGCCATCGAGAGCGCCGTGGAGCTGCCGACCGATATCTTGTCCGAAATGGTCGGTCGCGTGTGGCGCGTCACCTCGACCGACAAGGCCCGCCCCATCCTGGGCGGCGTGCACATGAAGGTCGAGAACAATACCGTGCGCCTGGTGGCGACCGATTCCTTCCGCTTGGCCGTGTGCGATACGCAGGTCGAGACCTCGACCCTCGAGGGCTCCTTTGAGCTCAACGTTCCGGCTGACGCCTTTAACGACGCGCTGAACATCATGGCCAGCCAGGCGACCATCATGATCGGGGCTACCGACACCCAGGTCGTCTTCGAGGCCGGCAACACCACCTACGTGTCGCGCCGCATCGAGGGCATGTATCCCAACTACAAGCAGCTCATCCCCGATTCGTGCGTGACGAGCGTCAAGATCGATGTCGCCGCTTTTAACGCCGCCCTCAAGCGCGTGGCCGTTATCGCGAGCGCCAACCCCGCCGTCAAGTTCGAGATCGATGTCGAGAACGGGCAGATGGGCCTGTCCTCCATTTCCAATGACCAGGACCTTGCGCAGGAGACGATCGATGTCGAGGCCGAGGGCGAGTCGGGTACCATCGCCTTCAACTACCACTACATCTTCGGCTGCCTCAACGCCCTGTCCAAGGAGAAGGAGATCACGCTGGAGCTCAAGAGCTACTCGCAGGCGGGTATCTTCAAGTCCTACGACAAGATCAACTACCTGTACCTGGTCATGCCGGTCCGCATCTAGCGCTGCGCCATGACCATGTTCGCCCGTGATCTTTCCGTCGCGCACTACCGCAGCTTCGATAGCTATCGCCTTGCCCTGGACGAGGGCGTGACGATACTTGCGGGACCCAACGCGGCAGGAAAGACCAATCTCATAGAGGCGCTGCAGCTGCTGACGAGCGGCGCCTCGTTTAGGCATCCGACCGCAGCCGAGCTCGTCCATGACGGCGTGGGCTCGTGCAAGGTCGAGCTGAGGCTCGAGGGCGACGGCCGCGTGCTTGATATGGGATTGAGCGTGGAGGACGGTAAGCGCTCGTTTAGCCGCAACGGCAAGAGGTGCTCTGCCGCCGGTGTGCGCGGGGCTCTGCCGAGCGTACTGTTTTGCCCCGACCATCTGGACATGGTTAAGAGAGGCGCCAGTGTGCGCCGCGCCGCCCTCGATGACTTTGGCATGCAACTGAGCGCACGCTATGCCGATCTTGCGAGCACCTATGGGCGCTGCGTGACCCAGCGTAACGCCCTGCTTAAGGAGACCTGGTGCTGTCGCGAGATGCTCGGCGCGTGGAACGATTCGATTGCCCGCGCGGGCTCGGCCCTGCTTGTGCACCGGTTGGCCCTGCTCGACCGGCTGGCGGGCCATGTGCACACTGCCTACGGGCAAGTGGCATCCGGTGAGGCTGCCAACGTGACCTATACGTCCACGCTGGGGGATTTGCCCCAGGTCGATGATCGCGAAGAGCTGAAGGGCTGGGCGTACGAGCGCATGCTGGCTGCCCTTGATGAGCACGCCGACGAGGAAATTCGCCGCGGCGTGACGTTGGTGGGACCGCATCGCGATGAGATTGAGTTTACCGTGGCGGGTCGCTCCGCCCGTTCATTTGCCAGCCAAGGTCAGCAGCGAACGTTGGTTCTGGCCTGGAAGGTGGCGGAGGTGGCCGTGGCTCGCGATGTCCTGGGCACCGCCCCGTTGCTGCTTTTGGACGACGTGATGAGCGAACTCGACGGCGAACGCCGCGGTGCTTTTTTGCGGCTGATCGGCGATGATATCCAGACGGTCATAACCACGACCAACCTGGGGTATTTTACCGATGACCTGCTTGATCGAGCCAAGGTGGTGAGCATGGGTGAGACGTGCTAATTACGAGCGCGAGAGCGAAACGGTTGCCTTCAGTGGATTTTTGAACGCAGAGCGTCAGCGCATCCTGGCGGCCGCGACACCTGAGCGCCGCGCGCAGATGGAGGCTGCCGAGGAGTCGCGCGCGGTCTATCGCGCGTGGAACGCGGTGTGCTCGGGCACGCGCGAGGGGCGGCATGTGACGGGCTTGCGCTACCTGCCCGAGTCCAATGAGCTGCTGGTATATCTCGATTCGCCCTCGTGGACGCAGGAAATGACGCTGTTGCGCGAGATCATCCGCGCGCGCATGGAGCGCGCCGGTGCGCATGTGGACGGCCTGGTGTTCAAAACCACCGCGCCGGGTCACACGCCGCCCGCCGCCAAGCAGCGCCTGCGCCCGGCGACGACCGAGCGCCCGCCGGCCCCGCACGCCGACCTAAGTGAGGCCGAGCGCACCGAGATTGAGCGCCAAGTGGCGCCCATCGAAGACCAAAAACTGCGCGAGGCCCTCGAGAATGCCATGAGAGCCAGTGCCGAGTGGGCCAAGGGCGTAGAAAGCAAAAAAGAGCCTTAAATCGCATCTGGTGGCCTTGTAGAGCCAAATACCCTCGTTCCCGAGGGTATTTTTTTACGATAAACTAGTAAGGCTGTACACATTTTCTTGACTGAAGGAGGACGTGTGGCAAACGAAAACGATTACGATGGCGGCGAGATTAAGATTCTCGAAGGTCTCGAGGCCGTTCGTAAGCGCCCGGGCATGTATATCGGCTCGACGAGCGCCAGCGGTCTGCATCACCTGGTGTGGGAGATCGTTGACAACTCCGTCGACGAGGCCATGGCCGGTTTCTGCACCGAGATCCAGGTGACGGTCCACGCCGACAACTCCATCACGGTCGTCGACAACGGGCGCGGCATCCCCGTCGACGAGCACCCTGTTAAAAAGATCCCGACGCTCGAGGTCGTCATGACGATCTTGCACGCCGGCGGTAAGTTCGATAACTCGGCCTATAAGGTTTCGGGCGGCCTGCACGGCGTTGGCATCTCCGTCGTCAACGCACTGTCCAAGCGCGTGGTCGTTCAGGTTCGTCGCGACGGCAACACCTACGAGATGGAGTTCTCGCGCGGCAAGACCGTTAAGAAGATGGAGGTCGTGGGCACCTCGGATTCGACGGGCACCACCGTCACCTTCTGGCCCGACGACGAGATCTTCGAGACATGCATCTACGATTTCGATACGCTGCACAACCGTCTGCAGGAGACGGCGTTCCTCAATAAGAACCTCAAAATCGTGCTGACCGACGAGCGCGAGGCGACTCCCCATGTGGAGGAGTTTTGCTACGAGGGCGGCATCATCGACTTCGTCAAGTTCCTCAACGAGGGCAAGGACGTCCCCGAGGCCTTTAAGGAGCCCATCTACATCGAGGGCAAATCGGACCCGGGCGCGCCTGTGACCAAGATGGGCGAGGTTGAGGTTTCCCTGCAGTGGAATAGCGGTTACGGCGAGAACGTCATGTCGTTTGCCAACGACATCTACACCCCCGAGGGCGGCATGCACCTTGAGGGCTTCCGCACCGCGCTCACCCGTGTGATCAACGACTACGCGCGCAAACAGAACCTGCTCAAGGAAAAAGACGCCAACCTGACCGGCGACGATGTGCGCGAGGGCCTTTCGGCCGTTATCTCGGTCAAGCTGCCCGACCCGCAATTTGAGGGCCAGACCAAGGCCAAGCTCGGCAGCTCCTATATGCGCGCGCTGACGCTCAAGATCGTGACCGACGGCCTCGCCGATTACCTCGAGGAGCATCCCAAGCCCGCTCGCGAGATCGTCAAGAAGGCCCAGCAGGCATGCAAGGCCCGCAACGCCGCCCGCAAGGCGCGCGAAGCGACCCGTCGCAAGAGCCTGCTCGAGACGGCGTCCCTGCCCGGTAAGCTCGCCGACTGCTCGGTGCGCGATGCCGAGCTGACCGAGCTCTTCATCGTAGAGGGTGACTCGGCAGGCGGTTCGGCCAAGGACGGCCGTCGCCGAGACATCCAGGCGATTCTGCCCCTGCGCGGCAAGATTTTGAACGTCGAACGCGTTGGTGACCATCGCGCGTTCTCGAGTGACACCATCCAGTCATTGATTACCGCGATCGGCTGCGGCGTCACGACGAGTGCCGGCGACGGCGGCGACTTCGATATCACCAAGGCGCGCTACCACAAGATCATCATCATGACCGATGCAGACGTCGACGGCGCGCATATCCGCATCCTGCTGCTGACGTTCTTCTACAAGTACATGCGTCCGCTGATCGATGCCGGCTACGTCTATGTTGCCTGCCCGCCCATCTTTGGCATTAAGGTGCGCAACAAGATCCACTACGTGTATCCCAACGGCCGCCAGCCCGAAGACGAGATCCTGCGCGATACCATCCAGAGTCTGGGCCTGAACCCCGACGATAACGACGAGGACGGCAAGGCCAAGGACGGCAAGATCACCAAGAAGCGCAAGGGCTATACCGTCCAGCGCTACAAGGGCCTGGGCGAGATGGACCCCAAGCAGCTTGCCTCGACGACGATGGACCCCAAGACCCGCATCCTGCAGCGCGTGTCGATCGAGGACGCCGTGGTGGCGGACCGCGCCGTGCGCGAGCTCATGGGTTCCGAGGTCGGCTATCGCCGCGAGTACATTGAAAAACATGCGCATGACGCGCGTTTCCTTGACGCTTAAGAGGAGGTAACGTGGCAGACGATATCAACAATAACGGGGGTATGGACGAGGCCGGCGATGCCGGCATGCCCGACGATCTGAAGCGCCTGCTTGCCCGTGCTGAGCAGGGCGAGGACGGCGACCCGGACGCCTATAACCCCGATGTCGATGATGACGAGGAAGAGGATGACGACGGCGAGCTCGAGGAGAGTTTTGGCGAAGTCGACCGTGGCGCCTCGGCCGGCGAGGATATAAACGGCGGCCAGCTCCAGATTTCGGAGTTCGGCCGTGAGATGAAACAGTCGTTCATCGAGTATTCGATGTCGGTCATCACGGCGCGCGCCCTGCCGGACGTGCGCGACGGCCTAAAGCCGGTCCACCGCCGCATTCTGTACGCGATGAACGAGAGCGGCATCTACCCCAACCGCCCACACAAGAAGTCGGCCTGGACGGTCGGCGAAGTTATCGGTAAGTACCATCCGCACGGTGACTTCGCGGTCTACGAGGCCATGGTTCGCCTGGCGCAGTGGTTCTCCATGCGCACACCGCTCATCGACGGCCACGGCAACTTCGGCAACATCGATGGCGATGGCGCCGCCGCCATGCGTTACACCGAGAGCCGCCTGGCAAAGCCCGCCATGGAGCTGCTACGTGACCTGCAGAAGGATACCGTCGACTGGCAGCCCAACTACGACGAGTCGCTCGCCGAGCCCGTGGCACTGCCCGCGCGCTTCCCCAACCTGCTGGTCAACGGCAGCCAGGGCATCGCCGTCGGCATGGCCACCAACATCGCCCCGCACAACCTCACCGAGGCAATCGAGGCCACCTGCTACCTGATCGACAATCCCGACGCCACCGTCGACGAGCTCATGCAGATCATGCCCGGTCCGGACTTCCCCACCGGCGCCATCATCATGGGCAGCGCCGGCATCAAACAGAGTTACGAGACCGGACGCGGCTCCATCACCGTGCGCGCCAAGGCTCATGTGGAGTCTACCAAGACCGGCCGCAACCGCCTGGTCTTTACCGAGATCCCCTACATGGTCAACAAGGGCACCCTGCAGGAGAAGATCGCCCAGCTCGTCAACGACAAGCGCATCGAGGGCATCTCGGACATGCGCGATGAGTCCAACCAGAAGGGCATCCGCCTGGTTATCGAGCTCAAGAAGGGTGTTATCCCGCAGGTCGTGCTCAACAATCTGTACAAGTACACCTCGTTGCAGACGACCTTTGGCGCCAACAACCTGGCGCTCGTCAACGGCGTGCCCAAATGCCTGAGCCTGCGCGAGATGCTGCAGCACTATATCGACCACCAGGTCGACGTCGTCACCCGCCGCACTCGTTTTGACCTCAAGAAGGCCCAGGCGCGGGCGCATATCCTCGAGGGCTACCTGATGGCCCTCGACCATATCGACGAGGTTATCAGCATTATCCGCTCCTCGCAGACCGACTCCGAGGCCAGCAGCCGCCTGATCGAGCGCTTTGGCTTTACGCCCGAGCAGACCACGGCCATCCTCGAGATGAAGCTGCGCCGCCTGACCGGCTTGGAGCGCGACAAGATCCAGGAAGAGCTGGACGGCCTGCGCCGCGCCATCGCCTACTATGAGGACCTGCTGGCGCATGAGGAGAAGATCTTGGGCGTCATCAAGGAGGAGATGCGCGAGATCTCCAAGAAGTTCGGCGACAAGCGCCGCACCGAGATCAGCCAGGTTGAGAAGGATCTGGATGTCGAGGACCTCATCGCCGACGAGGACATGGTCGTGACCATCACCCACACCGGCTATGTGAAGCGTATCCCGGTGGCTGCCTACCGTGCCCAGAAGCGCGGTGGCAAGGGCGTGTCGGGCGTCAACCTCAAAGAGGATGACGTTATCGACGAGATGTTTATTGCGTCCACGCACGAGTACGTGCTGTTCTTCTCGAGCAAGGGCAAGGTCTATCGCCTGAAGGTGCACGAACTGCCGGTGGGTACGCGACAGGCCCGCGGCACTGCGATCGTCAACCTGCTGCCCTTCGAGGACGGCGAGAAGATCGCGAGCGTCATCAGCTGCCGCGAGTTCCCCGCCGACGAGTACCTGATGTTTGCCACCAAGAGCGGCATGGTCAAGAAGACCGTGATGAGCGCGTATGACCGCAGCCGCCGCGATGGACTCATTGCCATCAACCTGCGCGACGACGACGCACTATTGAACGTGCGTCGCGTGCGCGAGGGCGACAAGATTATCCTGGCCACCACCGCGGGCAAGGCGATCATGTTCTCCGAGGAGCAGGTGCGCGCCACCGGCCGCGATACCAGCGGCGTTCGCGGTATTGGTATGAAGGACGGCGTGAGCGTTCTGGGCATGGAAGTCACTAACGGCAACGGCGATCTGTTCGTCATCACCGAGCGCGGCTACGGCAAGCGCACGCCGGTCGCGGACTACCCGGAGCAGAATCGCGGCGGCCAGGGCGTCTACACCATCCAAATGACCGAGCGTAAGGGTAACCTTGCGGCCATGAAGACGGTGGGCCCACAGCACGAGCTGTTCATCGTGACGGAGGGCGCGACGGTCATTCGCGTTAAGACCGACGAGATCAGCCAGACTGGCCGCGCCACCCAGGGCGTCAAGATGATGACCGTCGACGACAGCGACCGCATCTGCGCCGTAGCCCGCATGACGACCGCCAAAGAGAAGCCCGAGGGCGAAGGTGCCGAGGTCGCAGCCGACACCGAAGAAGCCCCAGTCGACCTAGGCGACGGCAACGACCTGCCAGAGGATCTCCTCGACGAGTAAGAGGCCCTGACTGGTAAAAATCATCAAACCCCTTATATCGGCGGTCGGCGCACTGCGCGCCGACCGCTTTTTTGACAAGCTTGGAACCCCGTGTCAGACGGCTGGGCGAGATGGGTTAGGTTTGTCGCGAGTTCCGCACGCAAAGAAGGCCACTTAATGTGGCCTTCGTCTTGCGCAGGACTGCCCGAGCAGCAAACCTAACCCATCTCGCCCAGCCGTCTGACACACCCTCCAAAGATTTTCAAAAAAGTTGTTGACGCGCGCGTAACGACTCGTCTAATATATCCCTTGCGCGATGGACCTGTAGCTCAGTTGGTTAGAGCGTCCGGCTGATAACCGGGAGGTCACAAGTTCGAATCTTGTCAGGTCCACCACTTTCTTTCGCAATAAACACCCCAGCGAGAGCCGAGTCGCCGCTGGGGTGTTTATTACTGTCTCCGTGGGGGTTTAGCTCAGCTGGGAGAGCGCGGGCTTTGCAAGCCTGAGGTCAGGGGTTCGATCCCCCTAACCTCCACCATGATGGACCTGTAGCTCAGTTGGTTAGAGCGTCCGGCTGATAACCGGGAGGTCACAAGTTCGAATCTTGTCAGGTCCACCATCAAAACCGTGAAGAGCCCTGGGGCGTTGCCTCGGGGCTTTTTTCTAATATGAGAAAGCCATTGTCAATAGGCATGTTCGTTCGAGCCCGGTTTGAAACCGGGCTTTTTCGTTTCCCGTCGGGAGAGCCCGCGCACGCTGCATGGCTTAGTCGACGCTTGCCTGGC
>NZ_JAMOKO010000017.1 GCF_023656745.1 Collinsella sp. BG-O-102 | reverse complement strand
CGTATCACCTTGGGGAAGGGCGCGTGCTCAAGACGCCTCTGCATCGGTGATAGCGGCATGACCGAGCGTATCACCTTGGGGAAGGGCGCGTGCTCAAGACACGGCAGCAACACCAATAGGCATGCCGGAAAGCGTATCACCTTGGGGAAGGGCGCGTGCTCAAGACTTACCGCAAATCGTCTGTCGAGGGCGTCGAAGCGTATCACCTTGGGGAAGGGCGCGTGCTCAAGACGAGGACGCCGGCTGACATCTGGGCCGTTCGAGCGTATCACCTTGGGGAAGGGCGCGTGCTCAAGACCGAGCGGCGGCGGGGTCGGCTGTTTTTTGCAGCGTATCACCTTGGGGAAGGGCGCGTGCTCAAGACCCCTCTGCATCGGTGATAGCGGCATGACCGAGCGTATCACCTTGGGGAAGGGCGCGTGCTCAAGACTTGAGGAGGAGCTAGGAGGCGCGCGCGTCTAGCGTATCACCTTGGGGAAGGGCGCGTGCTCAAGACTAAATGGGACTCGTCGAGCCGTCGTTTTTGAGCGTATCACCTTGGGGAAGGGCGCGTGCTCAAGACAAGAACAAGACGTTCTGGCTCACGCTCATCAGCGTATCACCTTGGGGAAGGGCGCGTGCTCAAGATTTGAGGAACAGGGGCAACGCTGATTTTGAAACGCATTGCTTTAAGAATGTGCGGGCAGAGCCTGCATATGTTAATGCGCGCCGGCGCCCTCATCTGGACAGCGGTGGCGCGCATCAACGCCTTAACGAACAGGTGACTCACGGATAATGAGCGGCAATGGATCGTTGCCAAGCTTGTTTACGGTTGGTGAACGCAGTTTTTTCTTGGTAAGTCTGTCAGAAAAAGACCAATTTGCACCGTTGATGTCAAATCCGCTAAACCGCCCAACAAAATCGCCTATCTGTACTAGATCGCCCAGATATATCTCCAGCGGCGGTTTCTTCATAGCGCTTTCGGGCACGGGCTTCCAGGCTTTTCGGCCAGTATGCGCCTTAGCAATTCTAGGCACATACGTCCCATCTTTAAGTGCAGGAATATCCGCCTTATAGACGGGGTCTGCGTACCAAGCGCCCTGCCCCTTCTTGGCCTCCGGGTCATGCCAGAGCCTCAGACACAGCATTTCGCTCACCTTGATGACCGACTTCTCGTCTGCCGACACAACGGCGTTGCCCATGACGATGTCCTTATCGGAGCTCGCCTTGCGAGCAATGTCTTTACCCTGTGCGTTGACGCCGGCATAGCGATAGACCGTCTGCTCAAATAGCTCTCCCTTTCCCTTACGCGGAACAAAGCGGGTGGGTACGACGAAATCGTGCGCCGCGCGTACTTCGTTCGCAAAGGTTTCCCAGGGCATAACACTTTCGCGAGCCTTCATGATGGCATCGCGGCGCTGGGTCTCGTTCATGCCTCTGGTTATGCTCCAGTGTGTCTCTTGGTTGATTCGAGCGGTTTTAATCACGAGGCTTCGACTACATGCTGCAATCACACAAGCATCGGTGGCATGGTGACGATCGTCCGAGCGGTCTTTTTCGCCATTCGAACCAAAGTTAAGCCCCCACCTGCGACGCAGCCATGCGGTCGCTCTGCCAGTGGTAGGAACAACATGTGCTTTTGCGCCATCATCGGGGAACAGTAGGCAGTCGGCGAGGTAAGCGCATACTTCTCGCGACATATAGGCGGTGTCGGTGAAGCTGCGTGCTAAGAATTCGCCTTCCTTGGAATCAAGGTCTTTTTCCAGCAGGAAGTTCTTTTTGCGACGGCTGAGTTTCTGGTTTTCCTGAACGCGACGCTCAAAAGCATCCCATGAAGGCGCACCGTCGTGGGACATCCATTCGTAAGGTGTCTGTTCGCGTTTATCCTGATTGCTTTTGGCGAGGACCAGGACTTTGTTGTTGCGCGAGTTTTCTCCCGTACGAGAGAACGGCAGGATGTGGTCAATCTGCGTGTAGGTGTCGTCGCTAATTAGGCGATCGACTTCGATTTTAGCGCCCGTGTAAAGGTCGAAGCATTCCTGCTCTTCCCACAGGCGGTACTTCTCTATCTGTTTGCCCGTGACCTCATCTGCCGTGCAGCCACGCAGCTCAGCGATTTGCCCGGCAATGCGCTCGCGATTTTTCTCGTTCTTCTTATTGGCCTTGGCAATCTCGTCTTTTGCGCGCTGAGGCAACCTGAGCTCTCGATCAAGCTCAACGTGGATTTCGTTTGGCACGCCCCACTTGCGGCAGATGGCGTTGACCACTTTTCGCATTTGCGACATGGCGCGAATGACGACGGGATTGTTATTTGTCCGACCGGTACGTTCGATCCAGGTCTCATAGGGCATCAGGCGATCGGAGCGCTCGAGCTGGGCGCCAGCGATGCGAAGTCCCAGCAGGCCGCAGTCATTTTCGGCCTGCGTAAGGTTGAGGACCTCGGGCTCCTCGAGGCAATCGAGCAGCAGGTCGAGTGCTTTTTTGGAACGGTTGCCATAGCCGTTAAGAGCTTTGGATGAATAGGGAAGCCTACAGAGCGCCTCAATCTCCGCTTCCGAAAGCGGCAGCCCCTGAAGCTGCTCTTGGAGTACGGGGAGAGCTGAAGAGTATGCCACCGCCTCCATAACGGCATCGGCGAGATTGCGGTCATCGCGCAAACGCTGCAGGAGAATGGGGTTGGCCGTATTGAGGGTATTGCGGAGCACGCGCCATCCCTTGGGCTTGTACACCTCGCGCGTTTTTTCGTCGGCAGCTGGAACTCCCTTAAAGTAATCGCCGGAACTAAGGTCGAGCGCTTTTCGGAGGGCGCCGAATTTAACAGCACAATCTTTGTTGCCTCGAATTGGCTCGCACGAGAACAGGATCGCAATGCACTCATCGCGCTCCGTAGCGCTCAGGGCGCGAGAGGTCCCGTTTTCGTGGATGATGGTGATGTTGCCGAGTGCTCCATAGGCTGAAACAAGTTCGCTCGTAAGCGTGCAGCGTGCGGCTCGTTTTTCTGTTGGGAAGTATGAGCAGTGGCCAACGAGGTCGTACGTGCGGCGGTCGAAGTCTTTGCGCGAACGCTCCCAATCGCAAACCTCGATATATGCGGCCTCAAATTCCGGCGAAGCGTATTTGGAGCCAAAGGAGCGTTGAGCATCAAATAGGATATGAGTTTCTTCGATAAGCTGGGCGTGCGTTACACACTTGTCGTAATTGCCGCCACGATTGCGACTTTGAGGCTGCTGAGCGAGCCATTCGCCAACGGTGCGGCACGAGGTCTCCGCAATTGCTTCCTTGTTGGCCGCAAGGGCGGATAGAACCTTGCCGCCTTCGCTTGATTTATCCTGATTGCCTTCTCCGTGGGGGATGTATCCACGGCGCTTGCAGAGGGAGTATAGGACTAGCGCCCACTCGCGATCATTGAGCAGGCGGTCAAGGCCATCAACGCGAAGCTTGAGCGGCTGCTTGTCGCCTTTTGTGGTGTGGAAGTACTCTTTGGTGGCGTCTTGGGGGATGAGGCCATAAGCCTTGAGGATTTGGAGACAGTGCTTCAAGCGCGCCTGGGTACGGTCAATGTTTCGACGGGTAGAGCGGAAGCCCCTGCGAATAACCGCAAGACTTTGGCCCGTTTTAGGATGAGTTGGAGAGTCAAATAATCTGACGCCCAAATCCAGGATTTCATGATTGGCTGTGTCGATAAGTGCGAATCCGCAGCTTGCAATTCCTGGATCCATGCCAAGCACAAGATGCCTGGGAAGTCCGAGCTTCCCAATTTCGCGATTGATGGTGATCTCCATGGAGCACCCCTCTCTAATAAGAACTCGAGAGAACAGTACCATCGCGTGAGGACATGGGTCGAGCTTGTTAGCCGAGCGGTCATTTTGTTAGGCAAACGGAAACGATTTATACAGCCTTACATATCGGTTGCCGGATGATGCCGTTTGTTGAAATTGAATCTCGCCCTGAGATTGAATGGCGGAACGGCGCCCAACGCTATTCAGCGCGCTTGATAGGATGACGAACCACAGTCTTAAGTTTCTCCGGTGCACATTTGCGTGGATCGGAGAGATAGATTTCGTGATGTAAACGGGAGTCTGAGAAGTCGGGGACATAGCCCTGCTCGGTCATTAATTCATGCATAGCGTTTACGGTCGCCGATTCGTTGTCGTAGGGCCCGGTGTGCATGCATTGAACGCAGAGACCTTCGTCAACTTTAAGCAGCTCGACGGCAGAAAAGTCCAGTTTCTTTTTGGTCGTGGCTTCCGCGACTGCCCAGTCAAAGTCATCTTGGGTGACGAAATCGGGCAGGCGGATGCACGAGATAAAGTTGAAATCGTCCTTGCGTACATAATCGATGTCGCCGTTCGGGGAGTCTTGCCACCAGAATCCCTCGAGCGGCGGTACCACAAAGTCGAAATAGCCCTCGATACTCCTTGAGTCTTTCTTCGACATCTTGACGGTATAGGCGATGCCGTAAAGCAGCGGCAGGGCGTTTTGATATTCGCCGCCTTCGGTATTTGGGTCGCCCTTTCCGCGAACGGCAACGTAGCTCATAGGCGGGACAGTTACGATACTCGGCTTGCTTGCAGGTTTGTAGAGCTCCTTGCATTCCTTTTTAAAGTCGAACGCCATGTTGGCCGCCTTTCTGCGTATTGGCCTGCTTAGATAGCGGAATCATATCATAGAAACGAACAGCTGTTCGAATGATTTGGCTGACAGATTGAGATGCGTGCGTTGTGTTTGGCGGTCGGCCTGACCCCGTCGATGATTTCCCTGCCTCCTCGGCGTCTCATCTATAGCTGCCGTTTCCCCATATAAAACCTGCCAAAATAAACCTGTCCCTTTTTGGTCGGTGGGAAATGGGTAATACTAAAGAGTTATCCGACCAGATGGGAATTAATCGATGGCCTATATCGAATTCAAAGACGTCATCAAAGCATACGGCGAGGGCGACGCCCGCATTCATGCGCTCGACGGCGCGAGCTTTACGGTCGAGCGCGGTGAGCTCGCCATCATTCTGGGTGCTTCGGGCGCCGGCAAGACCACGGCGCTCAACATTCTGGGCGGCATGGATACGGCGACCTCCGGTACCGTGACGGTGGACGGGCGCGACGTGAGCTCCGCCAACGAGGCACAGCTCGTGGAATACCGCCGCGCCGATGTCGGCTTTGTCTTCCAGTTCTACAATCTGGTCCCCAACCTGACGGCCCTCGAAAACGTCGAGCTCGCGGCGCAAATTTGCCCCGACTCGCTCGATGCCGAGCAAACGCTTTGCCAGGTTGGCCTGGGCGAGCGCCTTGCCAACTTTCCGGCACAGCTTTCGGGTGGCGAGCAGCAGCGCGTGTCCATCGCCCGCGCACTGGCTAAGAACCCCAAGCTGCTTTTGTGCGACGAGCCTACGGGTGCGCTCGACTACAAAACCGGCAAGCAGATCTTGCAGTTGCTGCAGGACACTTGCCGCAAGCAGGGCATTACGGTCATTATCATCACCCACAACTCCGCACTGGCGCCCATGGCCGATCGCCTGATCCGCTTTAAGAGCGGCCGCGTGGAGAGCGAGACGGTCCAGCAAAATCCCGTGCCTATCGAGACGATCGAGTGGTAGCGCCCATGGACCAGGATCGCCAAAACAGCCAAAACCACGATACGGAGCACACGGGTCGCGATCGGGAGTTCGCGACCTACCGTACTGCCCAAAGCTCAAACGATATGGTGCCGACGGTTTTTCGCCGTGGCATCTACCGCACGATTCGCGGCAGCCTCAAACGTTTCTTGTCTATCGTCGTGATCACCGCGCTCGGCGTGAGCGTGATGTGCGGCCTCAAGGCGGGCTGCGAGGACCTGTGCGATTCGGTCGACGCCTATTTTGATCAGCAGAATGTCTATGACATCAACGTGCAGTCGACCTATGGCCTTACGCGCGACGATCTTGCGGCTATCCAAGAGGTCGACGGCGTCGAGACGGCCGAGGGCATCTACACCGAGACCGCCTACACCGCCGTGGGCACAACGCGCGAACGCGTGGTCGTGCAGAGTCTCTCCAAGGAGAACATCGATCAACCGGTGTTGGTGAGCGGCGATTTGCCCGAGAGCGCCGATGAAGTCGCGGTGACTTCGAAGTTCCTGAAGGCTTCGGGCAAAAAGCTCGGCGATACAGTGAGTTTTGCCGCCAATGACGCGAGCTCGTCCAACCAAAGTGCCAAGGATCAGTTTGCCGCGGGCGATTACACCATTACGGCCGAGGTCCTCGATCCTACCGACGTGAGCTCCGACTCGACCGTCAACGCCTTTCGCGCTGCTTCGGCGGCGGACTATAAGTTCTATGTGAGCGAGGACGCCGCGACATCTTCTTCCTACTCTGCGGTCCACGTGATCGTCGAGGGAGCCAAGAGTCTTAACTCCTATTCAGATGCCTACACGACAAAGATCAACGAGGTTAAAGGCAATATCGAGAAGATCCGCGAGGAGCGTGAGAAGGCGCGCGCTCAGGAGCTGACGGTCGACACGCCGGCGAGCCTTGACGCGGCCGAGCGCCAGGCGGAGATGCTCTTTGGGGTTGAGCAGAGAAACATCGATCGCATGGCCGAAGGCAGCGAAGAGCGCGCCCAGGCGCAGGCCGATTTGGACCAGCGTCGCGCCGCTGCCGACCAGCAGTTCGCCGATGCCCGCGCCGAGCTCTCTGACTTGGGCGAATGCACCTGGTACATCCAGGATCGCGGCAACATCGCAAGCTACTCGAGCGTGGAAAGCGATAGCTCGTCAATTGAGGCCATCGCCACGGTGTTCCCGTTTATCTTCTTTATCGTCGCCGTGCTCATCAGCCTTACCACCGCTACGCGCATGGTCGAGGAGGAGCGCACTCTTATTGGCCTGTACAAGGCGCTCGGCTATTCACGTGGGCGTATTCTGTCCAAATACGTGGACTACTCGCTGTGGGCGTGTCTGATCGGCGGCGTGCTCGGCAACATCATCGGATTTGTGGGCCTGCCGCTGTTCCTGTTTACGGTGTTCGACGACATGTACTCGCTGCCCCAGATGCTGCTTTCGTACGACATCGTGTCGTCGCTCGTGTCGGTGGCGCTGTTTGCCGTGGGCGTGGTGGGCGCTACGATTATCGCCTGCCGCCACGAGATGTCCGAGACCCCAGCCTCGCTTATGCGTCCCAAGGCCCCGCGTGCCGGCTCGCGCATCTTGCTTGAGCGCATCGGCTTTATCTGGCGCCGCATGGGCTTCTTAAACAAGGTGGCGGCGCGTAACCTGTTCCGCTACAAAAAGCGCGCCTTTATGACCATCTTCGGTATCGCCGGTTGCACGGCGCTCGTGATCTGCGGAATGGGCATTCGTGATACGTCGGTGGCGCTTTCGCCCAAGCAGTACGGGCATATCACGCGCTATGACCTGCTGGCGGTTGCCAATCCCGACGATTTTTCGCAGACGTGCGCGGCGCTCGACGAGCGAAGCGCGGCCAATGATTCCAACGTGACGGTGACCTCGACCCTGCCGATTATGACCGACAACGTCACCTTTACGTTTGGCGGCAAGAGCGAGACCGTGCAGCTCATCGTGATTCCCGATGACCGCGCGGGTGACTTGGGCGATTACGTGCGCCTGGAGGATGAGTCCAAAGAACCTCTGCCTTTGCGTGACGGAGACGTGTATCTGAGCAAAAGTTCACAGCTGGTGTTGGGGATTCAGCCGGGCGATACGGCTCACGTCCAGGATTCGTCGCTCAACGTCGCCAAGGTCAAGGTTAGCGACATTTCGCTCAACTATCTGGGCAACACGCTTTACATGACGCAGAGTACCTATGAGCAAGTTTTTGGTCGCAGTGCTCGACTCAACGGCGTCTTTGTGCTGCTTAAGGGTTCGTCGGCCGACCAGATTGCGTTTAGCAAGAAGCTTAAGAGCGACGGTTGGCTCACCATCTCGAGCACGGCCGAACATTGGCAGAACTACGAGGCGAACTTTGCGATTATCAATTCCGTGGTGGTGCTCGTGACCTTTATGGCGGCGTGCCTGTCGTTTGTGGTGGTGTTTACGCTGTCCAACACCAACATTTCGGAGCGCGAGCGCGAACTGGCAACCATTAAGGTGCTGGGCTTCCGTCGCGGCGAGGTGCACCACTACGTCAACAAGGAGACGTTGATCCTCACGGCGATTGGTGCCGCGCTGGGTGTTCCGCTGGGCGGTGCACTGGCCGAGAGTTTTACGTACATTTTGCAGATGCCGTCGCTGTACTTTGACGTCGAAGTCGAGCCGCTGAGCTACGTGCTTGCCGTGGTGCTTTCCTTCGGCTTTACGTTTATCGTTAACCTCGCTACCAATCATACCCTCAACAAGATCGACATGGTCGGCGCCCTCAAAAGCGCCGAGTAACCTGCCTGGGATTCAAGCTGTAGCGAGCTGTAATGTACCACAACCGCATTTTTGCATAAACCGCCCCGCCGATTGCATATTTCGGCGGGGCGGTTGCTTTTTGCCCGCGGGTACCCCAGGGGGCGACGTGCAAATTCCGGAGTATTCAGCATCCCGGAGCCCGCGGGTGCGGGAGCGGGCGCACAAAAGCGCATTGAAAGCCTGACTTTGAGCTCCGGCGCCTCGAGGACCGCTCATTTTTTTTGCAGAATGCGGCCCGCGGCGCCTGTCTCTCGCCCAAAATCCAGTATGCAGGCACCCTCGGCTGCTGAATACTCCCAAAAATGCACGCCGCATCCTACCCCAAGCACTTGCAGCAAGAAGACGAATAGCCTCGGCCTCCCCGGTTACCGCAGGAGGCCCCAGGGCTTACCTCCCAAATCTTTCCGCAGGACGGAAGGACCCCGCCGCGCGAAGCGCACGGCGGGGTCCTGACATGTCCGAGGACGATTTGGGAGGTAAGCCCTGGGGGCCTCCGATGGGGGCGGTTCCAGCCGAGGCTATTCGTCGCCGAAGCTGATGCCCAACGCCTTGGCCTCGCGCACTAGATCGCTCTGGGGGTCGACGTACTTGAGCTTGCCAGCGACCTCCTCGAGCGGCATGTGGCACATCTTGCCGTCACGCAGGGCAATCATGTAGCCAAACTCGCCGCGTAGGCAGCCCAGCGCGGCCTCGACGCCGCACTGGGTCGCAAAGATGCGGTCCTGGGCGTCGGGCTGACCGCCGCGCTGCGTGTGGCCGGGGATGGCGACGCGGGTCTCGCGACCGGTCTTGGCCTCGATCTCCTTGGCGATGTCGTAGACGATCGACGGGCTCGTGCGCTCGGCGAGCTTCTTCTTGTACTCCTTCTTGGACAGCGCCGCGTCCTCCTTGGAGATAGCACCCTCGGCGACGGCCACGATGGTAAAGCGGCTGCCGGTTTCCATGCGATGCTCGATGGTCTTGATGACGTTATCCATGTCGTAGGGGATCTCGGGAATCAAGATGACATCCGCGCCGCCCGCGACGCCGGCGTACAGCGGAATCCAGCCAACCTTGTGGCCCATGATCTCGATAACGAACACGCGGCCGTGGCTCGAAGCGGTGGTGTGGATGTCGTCGATGCACTTGGTGGCGACGTCGATGGCGCTCGTAAAGCCAAACGTCAGCTCGGTGCCCCAGGTGTCGTTATCGATGGTCTTGGGCAGGGCGATAACGTTGAGGCCCTCTTCGCGTAGGCGGTTGGCGGTCTTGGTGGAGCCGTTGCCGCCCAGCATAAACAGGCAATCGAGCTGCAGCTTATGATAGGTGTGGACCATCGCCGGCACCTTCTCGACACCATCGGCCTCGGGGGTATCCAGACGCTTGAACGGCGTGCGACTCGTGCCCAGGATGGTGCCGCCGCGGGTGAGGATGCCGCTAAAATCGGCGGGCGTCATGACGCGGAATCTGCTGTAGATAAGGCCCTGGTAGCCGTCCTCAAAACCATAGATCTCGATAGGTTCTTCGCTATTGGTCATAAGCGTTTTGACGATGCCGCGCATGGTGGCGTTGAGCGCCTGACAGTCGCCGCCACTGGTAAGAAGACCGATCCTGAGCATGATGAATCCTTCCGGGCAAGTTATAACATGCGCATAAGTTTACCCCCGCACACTGTTGATACGGGGGTAAAACGTGTTAGCCCAAGCGTATGGAAATGTAAGCAACGTCAGGGAACGTAAGGTCGACGGGCCTGGTTCCTTACAGTGCGAAGGCATCGACGTTGCCCCAGTGGCGGCGCAGCGTAATAGCGGCGGCGGGTTCGGTATTGTCAAAGACGACCGACCATTGCGTATTGCTGGTGATGTCTTCCGGATTGGGCTCTTGGGCTGCGGCGCGAAGGGCCTTCCAAGCGACTGCCTCGTCCTGGGCACCGGCGTGGGCGTCAAGGACATCGGCGATTGCGACGGCGCGCTCTTTACCATGGCCCAGCTCGCCATTCTTTTGGTTGGGCAGCACTTCGTCGCCATAGCAGGCGTAGAAGTTCGTAACCTGGCGTACAGGAGTCGCTTTGAAAGCACGGTCCGGATCGCGCGGATCCCACTCTACTACGCGCGCGTCACCGGCGGCGTCGTTGATAAAGAAGTGGTAATCGCGTCCTGCCATGGCGTGCATGTCGTAGGCGGAAAGCAGGTCGACGGCCTCTTGCGTGGTAGCCGCGCGGTCGAGCACCAGACGGATGGCGAGCGAAGTGTTGATGACGGGGCGTTGCGTGTCCTGGTCACAGGGCTTGGAATCCAGGGTGAGTACGGCAATGGACACGCCGCATTCGTTAACACCGTCGAGCTGGGCAAACGGGCCCATGAGTGCGGCGGCGCGTCCGCCGACGGAGTCAAGCGGAGTGTTATCGCCCAGGTTGTTAAGGGCGGCAAACCCGATGGAGGCATAGCCGTCGCGTGGGTGATTGTGCACCAGCAGCGCCGAGGTGTCGTCCTTAAAGTCGTAATTGCGGCCGGTGCGCACGCGGCCTTCGGCATCTACGGCGACAAAAGCGCTGCAGGCAAACTGGGGCGCCTGGACATGTACCGGCACACCGGGCAGCACCTGCGCCACCACGGCATCGATGTAGGCCTGGTCGTCGCGCACGCCAGCGGCGATGATGCGATCAAGATCGTAGTCGTAGGCGATGTCGATTGCGTACAGGTCATAGCCGTCTGCGTAGCCAGTCAAGCGTTTGAGCGACGCGGCGGACTTGATTTGCTTGCGGTAAACGATGCCGGCGGCGGCAAGGCCGACGGCGACTCCTGCGACACCGCAGGCGATGGCAATGTTACGTGGCTTCATGACGGCTCCTCTCGTCCTGTTAGCGTAATTGTCGCAAAAGGTGCACGGGCATGATGGCTCAACTTGGCGAGCGGCGCGGGATTAAACACGGAATGAAGAGTGCGGCGCTGGCGTGGCGGGGTATGCTGGAGGGGACCATCAACCCAGCGAAAGGGGAGAGCATGACGGATCAGGAAACGCCCGAGCGCGCGCATGTGACGGCCGACGATATCGAGGCCGCGAACGACCTTATCGACTTTATCGAGGCATGCCCCAGCATGTTCCATACGGCGGCGACCATTATGGCCGAACTCGACGAGGCGGGCTTTACCTACCTGCCCGAGAACGCTGCGTGGGATATCGAGCCGGGCGGTCGCTATTACACGCAGCGCAACACCTCGAGCGTTATCGCCTTTAAGGTGGGCGAGGACTTGGCTGCTACGTGGGGCGAGGACGGCGTTGCCGGCGACTACCATTTTCAACTGACGGCGTCGCACAGCGATTCGCCGACGTTTAAGGTCAAGGCCGTGCCCGAGCTCGACGGCGCGGGCGAGACGCTGCGCCTGAACACCGAGGCTTACGGCGGCATGATCGACTACACCTGGTTCGATCGCCCACTGGCGCTCGCGGGCCGCGTGCTGGTGCGCGAGGGCGACCGTATTGAGAGCCGCCTGCTTGCCACCGAGCGCGAGGTCGCTATTATCCCGAGCCTTGCCATCCACATGAACCGCGGCGTTAACGAGGGCTTTGCGCCCAACCGAGCCATTGATCTGTGCCCGCTCATCAGCGCCGGTGACCTTAAGCAGGGAGATTTTGACGCCCTGATCGCTGACGAACTGGACGTTGAGCCCGAGCAGATCCTGGGCCGCGATCTGTTCCTGGTCAATCGTCAGGATGCGCGCATCTGGGGCTGGGCCGATGAGTTTATCTCGACGCCCAAGCTCGACGACCTGGCCTGTGCCTATACCTCGCTGCAGGCATTTTTGGGTTCCGAGAACGCGCACGACGTTTCGGTCTTCTGCTGCTTCGATAACGAGGAGGTTGGCTCCGAGACCAAGCAGGGCGCCATGTCGACGTTCTTGGCCGACGCGCTGCGCCGCATTAACGGATCGCTGGGCTTTGACGACGAGTCGTACCATCGCGCCCTTGCCGCATCGATGCTCGTGAGCTGCGACAACGCGCATGCCGTGCACCCCAACCACGCCGAGAAGTGCGACGCCCGCAACCAGGTGGTGCTTAACGGCGGCATCGTCATCAAGGAAGCCGCCAACCAGCACTACTGCACCGATGCCTTTAGCCGCGCGGTGTTCCAGGCCATTTGCGATGACGCCGACGTGCCCACGCAGGCCTTTGCCAACAAGAGCGATATGGC
Source organism: Collinsella sp. BG-O-102 (assembly GCF_023656745.1). Lineage (GTDB taxonomy): Bacteria > Actinomycetota > Coriobacteriia > Coriobacteriales > Coriobacteriaceae > Collinsella. Next base: position 31,398 of record NZ_JAMOKO010000017.1, on the reverse strand, counting down.
CGGCGGTTCTACCCTGGGCAACCTGTCGAACATGCAGGCGAGCATGCATGCCGTAGACGTGGGCCTGCCGCAACTTGCCATGCACTCGAGCTACGAGACCGGCGGCGTGCGCGACGTGATGTACGCCATCCGCGCCCTCACCGCCTTCTACGAGCGCAACCTAACCATCAACGGAGCCGAAAGCGTGGAGCTCTAAAACCTGCCAAAAAGGGACAGGTTTATTTTGGCAGGTTTTATCTGGGCAAATGCCAAAGGTGAAACCGAGCTAGATCGGTGGTACGTGGCCGCCGAGGTGCAGTGCACCTCGGCGGCTTTTTGTGCACAGAGTGCGGCTAATGCTAATAAATACTATACGTGCTTTACGTATCTACCATAGAGTTTTATGATGATTTTAAAGTATTAAGGAGGGGTCATGACCACAACAGCCGCTCAGATCAACGTACGTCTCGATGCCGATCTTAAAAGGAGCGGGGACGCCGCTCTCTCCAGGGCCGGTATGACGCCGAGCCAAGCGGTGCGAGCGCTCTGGCAGCTTGCAGCGTCGCTGGCCGATCGCCCCGGTGCGCTCGAGGATATCCTGCTGCCCAGTCGTGTCCGGGCGGAACAGCGCGAGCGCGAAAAGGCCGCTAAACGTAAGCTCGAGCTCATGGATCAGGGGTCGAAGCTGTTCGCTGCCGCTTGCCGTGAGTCGGGAATCGATATGGTCAAGGCTCAGCCCTCGGGCGATGAAGAACTCAAACGGAACGCCTACGCGGATCGCTACGGCGAGGAGATGAGCTGGCTCTATGAGTGAGGCTCCAAGGCGCATCTTGGTTGACACCAACGTGTGGCTCGATTACTTCATTCCCTCACGACGTGGTCGTTCGGTGGCGATTGAGTTTTTACGCGATGCATGCACGGCGCAGGTGGATTTGCTGTATGCGGCGACATCGTCCAAAGATCTGTTCTATTTGATTTCGAGCGAACATAAGGCGTGGTATCGGCGCGAGCATGGCTCGCTATCCCAAGATGCCGCCGTGGCGGCGACATCACTTGCATGGGATTGCCTCGACGTGTTGTCGCAACTTGCCACGCCGGTACCCTGCGACCTGAGTGACATATGGATGGCGAGCAAGCAGCGTAAGCTCCATAGCGATTACGAAGACGATTTAATCATTGCGGCAGCAATGCGCGCAAAGGCAGACCTTCTGGTCACCAACGATGCCAAACTCTGTTCACACGCACCCGTCGCAGCAATGAGCGCAGAAGACGCAAAGAATTACTTAGCAACGCTCTAGCAATTTGAAGACCCTGCAGGTCGAATAAAAGTCAGCGAGAGCCCACAGGTAGGGCCGCGCCAGCAAAGCGCCGCAGGTTGAACAAAAGTCAGCGAGAACCCGCCAGAGTGAGCAAGGTGCCTTGAAAGAGGAGGGCATTGACCTTCTGGTCATGCCCGACGATTGAAAGGCAGATTGCCGCTCTGGCGGGCTCGCAGCGTCGAGGGGTTCCGGCGTTTGGAAAACGCCGGAACAATCAGTGTTCGATCCAGCAGCGCAGGGTCTCGCCGGCCTGCAAGTGACGCAGATTCTCTGCGGCAATGTCGACCACATTGTTGAGCGTAGCCTCCAAGTGGAACCAACCGGAGACGTGCGGCGTGATGAGCATGTTGGGCGCATCCCACAGCGGGCTTGCGGCGGGCAGCGGCTCGGGGTCGGTGACGTCGACCGCGGCGCCGGCGAGATGTCCCGACTCCAGAGCGGCAACCAAGTCCTCGGCGACCACAAGATCGCCGCGACCGCCGTTGGCAAAGAAGGCGCCCGGCTTCATCGCGGCGAAGAACTCGGCGTTCGCCAGGCCGCGGGTCTCGGGTGTGCTGGGCATAAAGGATGCGACGACATCGGCCTCGGCCAGGCGCTCAGACAGGGCATCCATGCCGTCCATGTCCTCAAATACAATGGGGTAGACGAGCGGATGGCGCTTGATGCCGCGGACGTGTGCGCCCATGCTGCGGCAGAGCGTGGCAAAGTGGCCGCCGATATCGCCTGCGCCCAGCACCAGCACGTTGGCATTTTTGAGCGAGGTAACCGGCCCCAAATCCTCCCAGCGATGCTCGCGCTGCAAGTCGTGATAGCCGGGCAGGCGCTTCATCATAGAAAGAACCATGGCAAACATGTGCTCGCTTACGGCCTGGCCGTAGGCGCCCACCGAGCAGGAAAGCTTAGCGTCGGCTGGCACGGTGCCGGCGGCCAAGTAGTCGTCATAGCCGGCGGTCTGCAATTGCAACAGCTGGAGGTGCTTGCACGCGGTAAGCAGGGCAGGGTCGATGTTGCCCAGGATCACGTCGGCATCGGCGACCTGCTCGTGCGTGGCGGCGTCGGCGCTCGTGTAGATAAAGTCCTCGCCCGGAGCGCTCGACTCAAGAATTGCGCGATGACGGTCGTTGACGGGCAACAAAACCAGAATGTTCACAAGCAGTCCTCTCCGCTCGACCTGCCAAAAAGGGACAGGTTAATTTTGGCAGGTTTTATCAGGCAAAACGCTCAAATAAAACGCCGGATGCAAGACGGGCGTGCCCGTCGGCATCCGGCGCATCCACAGCTACCAGCTGAGCAGCTCGTAACCGTCCTCGGTCACCACGAGCTGTACCTCGCACTGGGCCGAATCGCTACCGTCCTTGGTGCGCACACACCAGCCGTCGCCCTTGCTGATCTTAATGTCGGGCGCTCCGGCATTGACCATGGGCTCGATGGTAAAGACCATGCCCGGAGCCATAATGGTGTCCACATCGGGCGCCTCGGTGGTAAAGCCCACAAACGGGTCCTCGTGGAACTCCTTACCGATGCCGTGTCCGCCGTACTCGCGCACCACGCTAAAACCGGCGTCCTCGACCGTCTTTTGCACGGCCTCGGCCATCACGGACAGCGGTAGCCACGGCTTGACGGCGGCCAGACCCGCCTCCACGCTGGCGCGAGTGACGTCGACCAGGCGCTGACGCTCGGCCGAGACCTCGCCGATGCAGAACATGCGGCTCGAGTCGCTAAAGTAGCCGTCTAGGATCGTGGAACAGTCCACGTTGATGATGTCGCCCTCGTGCAGCACGTCCGTATCACAGGGGATACCGTGGCAGACCACATCATTGATCGAGGTGCACACGCTTTTGGGGTAGCCCTCGTAGTTGAGATCGGCCGGCGTGCCACCGTGCTCGACGGTGTAGTCGTAGATCATCTGGTCAATCTGGTTGGTGGTCATGCCCGCGGCGATGTGCTCGCCTACGTAGTCGAGCACGCCCACGTTGATGGCGGCGGAGCGCTTGATGCCCTCGATATCGGCGGGCGTCTTGTAGAGCGTACGGGGCAGAACCTCCCAGCCCTCCTCCCACAGGCGCTCGAGGCGCTCGTCGAAGGCGCTGTGACATTTCTTATATTTTTTGCCGCTGCCGCACCAGCAGGCGTCGTTGCGGCCGGGTACGGGTCCTTTGTCATACATGGCTAACTTCCTTTCATCCGCAGCTAGTATAGCCCACTCACGCGTCCATAAAAGTTGCGGTGATATAGTTCCGATTTAAGCGGTTTAACAGCATAAACAGGAACTATATCACCGCAACTGATGGAGCGGGGTGGCGGGCACTAGCTGCTGCGTGGTTTTGCTAGTAGCTCACCTGGCAGGGAATGCCGAGGGCGCGTACGCGTGCGGCAATCGTGTCGAGCACCTCGGGCGCCGCTTTGGCAAGGCCGGCGACCGGTGTCTCGCGCGCCACCGTGTAGATGGTCGCTTCTTGTGGGCGAATACGCTCAAGCGCCGCGAGCCAGGGGGCAACGTACTCCTCGCCGGTGTTGTCGATGAGCTTGCCCTGATACTCGCCGGTCAAAAAGATCGTCTGGATAATAACGTGACCGTCAAAGCTTGCGAACGTCTCGATCTGGTGCTCGACGTCGTAGGGGCCAACAGGCTGGTCAAGCAGCTGGATAAACGCCGGGTCGACCGTATCGAGCTTGAGGATGTTGTCGTCGACCATCATGAGCGCATCGTGCACCTCGGGGCGGTCGGCGCGCGTACCGTTGGAGAGCACGGCGATTTTGGAGTTTGGGGCCAGCTGATCGCGCAGCGCGACGGCGCCGGCAATCGCCTGGGGAAACTCCGGTGCGGCGGTGGGCTCGCCGTTTCCTGCGAAGGTGATCACATCGGGGAGCTCGCCCTCGGCTGCCATCTCGCGCAGCTTTGCCTCGAGCGCGTCGAGTACCACGGCAGCTGTGTTGTACGGCTCATGGCAGGGGCGCTCGGCGTTGAGGCCGTTTTCGCAGTAAATGCAGTCGAACGTGCAGATTTTGCCGCTGGCCGGCATCATGTTGACGCCGAGCGAGAGACCAAGGCGACGGCTGCGAACGGGCCCAAAGATGGGGCTGGCATTCAAAAACGTAGACATAGGCATATGCTCCTCAAGACAATTGTGCCTAAGCATAGCATCGGCTCCAAAGCAAGGTGCGGGCTCTTGCTTTACAAGTTTCGTTTTTTCACGTCGCCCATGATGCCGCGCCATGAAAAGCCTCGGGTCGGGTAAAGTTAATCTGTTAACAAGGTGTAAGGCAATGTGGGTCCATCCAACCGCGCTGACGTGCAACTGGATGAGCATTGATGATGGGGGCACAACATGAATTTTACGGTCGAGAATGCGGGCACCACGATTGCCTGTCGCGAATATGCCGGCCCAGATGTGTCGCCTGATGCTCCTGCCTTGGTGTGCGTGCACGGCGCTTGTGTCGACGGCACATTTTTCGACGGTATCGCTTGTGAGCTCAGCCGCAACTACCGCGTAATTGCCTACGACCGCCGCGGCTGCGGTGGCAGCAGCGATGCGGCAGACGGCAGCTATGATCTTGCCGCTCAGGCCGCCGACCTGCAAGCCGTGATCGAACACGTTGGCGCTCCGACAAATGTGCTTGCGCATAGCGCCGGTACGTTGGTGGCGCTGGAGCTTCTTCGCGCCGAACCCCATCTCGTCGCCCGTGCGATTCTGCATGAGCCGGCTGTGTCGGCCGAAGGCGTCGGCATGGGCGCAGCTCCGGTTTTGCTCGATATGATTGCGGCTGGAAAGGTTTCAAGGGCGCTCCGGCTTTTCTTGGGAGCCCTCGGCGACTTGGACCCCGAAGCTCCCGGGACGACCGAAGCGGAAGCCAAACATGCCCTGCGCAATGGTCGTTGCTTTATGGCTAATGAATACGGAACAAATATGACATATGCTCCCGACTGGGAGCGCGTCCGCGCGTCAAAGGCGGTGCCGGCCGTGTTTTTGGGCGAGCTTTCGGTCGATACACCCCGCGAGGCTGGCACGCGAGCGGCTGCCGAATATCTCGATTGCCCCCTTGTGACGATCCCGGGCGCGCATAACGGTCTGCGCGATCGCCCCGTTACGGCGGCAAACGCCGTTCGCGATGTCTTGGAGCGTTAGCACGCTCGATGACCTGCGGGGAGAGGGGCTGTTAGCGTTTCGTCATTGTTAACGAATGCGCCCATAACCGCGCGCCCGCGGCTCCATTACCGCCGTTTGCCAGGTCATAAAAATGCAACGATAATCGCGCGTTTGCCTTCAGCTGTTAGATGTTACCCTTGTACCAATTGATATGCACCGTTGCCGTGCGTAACGATAGAAAGGGCCCCATATGCTCAATAATCACGAGGTCAATCTAACCGACGAGGAGGCTGCCGCCGAGGTCGCCCGCGTCGCGAAGACCTACCCCGTGGTGCGTTTGCTGTCGGCCGATCAGATTAAGAACGAGCCTAACTGCCTGCTCGCCGGCAATCGGTGCCCTTGTCTGCGTCAGTCAAGTCTTGAGGCCTTGGCAGGTTCCGATGATGTATCGGAGCAGCTGCTCAATGATGGTACCGAGTACCGCGCTCGCCTGCGCCCTCTGAAGGTCGAGGGCGAGCCTCACGTCCTGCTGATGGTGCGTCCGATCGATGAGCAAGAGGCTGCAGAAGAGGACCTCGTCTACACCGACGTGCTGACGGGTGTGCGCAATCGCCGATATTACGAGGAAAAGCTCCGTAGCGCCCGCATGAATGCCGGCGTTGCGGTGATCGACCTTGATGATTTTAGGGTCTTTAACGATACGTGTGGCCGTCATGCCGGCGACCTTGCGCTCGGTGCTGTGGCGACGGCCATACGCAGCGGAATTCGTTCGACTGACGAGCTTGTGCGCTACGGCTGCGACAAGTTTGTGGTCGTCATGCCCAATATTCCCTCCGATGACTTCACCCGTCGCCTGCATCAGGTGTCCGATGCCGTTCATGCCACGATTGTTCCGGGCCATGAGTACGTGAGCTTGACGGCATGTGTTGGTGGCGTTCGCATTCATGGCGAGACGGTCGATGAGGGCGTTGGCCGCGCTGTCCAGTTATTGAGCCGCGCTAAGGCAAAAGCCGGTACGGTCGTGACCGATGCCGATTCCATCGAAGCCTTCCAAAGCGAAAAGCCTTTGGTGCTTATTGTCGATGACTCCGAGATGAACCGAGCCATTCTCAACGAGATGCTCAAGGACGAGTATTGCATCCTCGAGGCCGCCAACGGTCGTACGGCGCTCGACATGGTCGACCGCTATGGCGATGAGTTGTCGCTCGTGCTGCTGGATATTGTCATGCCGGGCATAAGCGGCTTTGAGGTGCTGGCCGATCTGTCACGCCGATCGGGTATCGACAATCTGCCTTTCATCATGATTTCGAGCGAAGATTCCGATGATATGGTTCTGCGCGCGTACGAGCTGGGCGCCTCGGACTATATCAACCGCCCGTTTGACTCCCGTGTCGTGCGCCGCCGTGTAAGCAACACCATCCGCCTATACGCCAAACAGCGCCGCCTGACGAGTCTGCTGTCCCAGCAGTACAACGAGCGCGTCAAGAACAGTCGCATGCTCATCGACATCATGGCCGGTGTCATGGAGCTTCGCAATGGTGAGAGCGGCAGGCACGTTACGAACATCGAGAAGCTGACCGAGCTGCTGCTTGACTGTCTGGTCCAGCGTAGCGACACGATCTCCCTCGACAATGAGGAACGCTCCACGATTGCCCTGGCTTCGGCGCTGCACGATATCGGCAAGATGTCGATTGACGATGCGATTCTCAACAAACCCGGGCGCCTTACGCCCGAGGAGTTCGAGATTATGAAGACGCATACCACGATGGGCGCCGACATGCTGCGTGAGCTGGGTAGCCATCACGTTGGCAATGCGCTTATGGAATATGCGTACCAGATTGCGCGTTGGCATCACGAGCGCTGGGACGGCAAGGGCTATCCCGATGGCCTTAAGGGCGCCGAGATTCCCATTGCCGCGCAGGTGGTCTCGGTGGCCGACGTGTATGATGCGCTGACGAGCGTGCGCGTGTACAAGGACGCTATCCCGCACAAGGAGGCGATCCAGATGATTCTGGACGGTAAGTGCGGCACCTTTAACCCACTGTTGCTCGACTGCCTGCTCGAGGTGCAAGACCGTATTGCTGAGACGTTGGCACGCCCCGCCGACGTTGTTGCGTTTCCCACGATTTAGTTTGACCAAAGGAGTTTTAATCCATGATTTCCATGCGTGAGGCGTATGAGAAGATCGGCGCTAATTATGATGACGCGTGCGCTCGGCTGATGGGCGAGGAAATGCTTGCTCGCTTTGCCCTCAAGTTTTTGGATGACGAGAGCATGGACAAACTGGAGGCCGCCATGGCGGCAGGAGACGCCGAAGGTGCGTTTATGGCAGTGCATACGCTCAAGGGCGTGAGCCAGAACCTGGGATTCGATAATCTGTACGAGCCGGCGGTTGTGGTGACCGATGCGCTGCGCGGCGCCGATGCCGTTGACGGCGCACGCGAGGGAATGCATGCACTGCAGCAGCAATATGCGGCTACGATGTCGGCCCTGCGCGAGGCGGCTGAATAAGAGCTTGCGAGCCTTGGACTGTGTGCCGGCAGCATATAGGTAATAGGGCGCCCCGCCGGACCATGTGGCCGGCGGGGCGCCCTTATCTGTTATGCGGTTCGCGAGCTAGCGGGCCTGCTTTACCTTGGCCGCTGCCTCGACAAACGACTTCCACAGGTTAAAGTCGGTCTCGAGCGTCTTCCACGTGTACTCAGGGTGCCATTGCACGCCCAGGCAGAAAGGCTGGCCTTCGACTTCGATGCACTCGGGAACGCCGTCGGTTGCCTTGGCGACCAAGCGCGTGCTTTTACCCAGACGATCGACGCAGCAGTGATGTGCCGAGTTGGTCTGGATCAGCCTGTGCCCGCCAACCGCGCGCTCCAGCAGCGAGCCCGGCACGACCTCGACGGGATGCACAGGGTCGTTGAGCACGTGGGTATGGCGCCACTGCGTGCGGCCCTCGCGAGCGCCCAGGCTCGGCACGTCCATGCACAGGGTGCCGCCGGTGGCGACGTTGAGCAGCTGCGTGCCGCGGCAGGTGGTAAAGAGCGGCTTTTTGGCGCGGAGCACCTCGTCGACCAGCTTGAACTCAAAACTATCACGGATCTCGCAGCAGAGGGTGGGGTCGTAGGGTCGATCATCGCCCCAACGTTTGGGATTGACATCCGGGCCACCGGGAATGGCGATGCCGTCGGCGATATCGACGTAATGACGGATGACCTCAATGTCCTCGGTGATGGACATCTGCAGCGGCAGGCCGCCGGCGGCAAGGATGGCATCGACAAAGACACTTGCGATTTCTTCGTTGGGGGAGAGCGTTTCGCTTAAAAACGGCTTTGCCCCTTCCCAACGCGGCGCCACCAGGATGAGTGGACGGTCGGCGGGGGCAACGTCGACGTGCGGGGTATAGGACGAGGAGGTATGGGTTCCGATCATAGGTGTTGCTTTCGAATCCGGGTGGACATGGTGCATGGGTGGCGCGGGGCAAACGTTACTGATGAATTTGCCCGCGTGGCAATTGGGTTAGTGGCCCTTGATGGAGTTGAGGAAGTCCTGGGCGCGCTTGGTCTGGGGGTGGTCGAAGAACTCGTCGGGCGTGCCGGTTTCCACGATCTGGCCGTCGGCCATAAACACGACGCGGTCGGCAACGCGGCGGGCGAAGTTCATCTCGTGCGTAATGACAATCATCGTCATGCCCTGCTGGGCCAGGCGGACCATGACCTCGAGCACCTCGTTGATCATCTCGGGGTCAAGGGCACTCGTGGGCTCGTCGAAGAGCATGGCCTTGGGCTGCATGGCGAGCGAGCGGGCAATGGCCACGCGCTGCTGCTGGCCGCCCGAGAGCTGAGCGGGCACCTTGTCGGCCTGTTCGGCAACGCCCACGCGGCTCAGCAGGTCCATGGCGCGCTCACGAGCTTCCTCCTTGGACACGCCCAGCACGTCGACCGGCCCCAGCATGACGTTCTGCAGCACGGTCATATGTGCGAACAGGTTGAACTGCTGAAACACCATGCCCAGTTCGGCGCGCATGCGGGCAAGATCCTTGCCTTCCTGCGGCAGAGGCTCGCCCTCGATGAGGATCTCGCCCGAGTCGATGGTTTCCAGGCGGTTGATGGTTCGGCACATGGTCGACTTGCCCGAGCCCGAGGGGCCGATCACGACGACGACTTCGCCGCGGTCGACCGAGAGATTGATGTCGTTGAGGACGTGCAGATCGCCATAGTGCTTATCGACGTGCTTGAGCTCGATCAGCGGCTGATTGCCGGTAGGAGAAGTGCTCTGTGCCATGGTGCTCGGCTCCTTATGACTCGAAATGGTAAAGCGTTAGCGAATGATGGTCGCGCCGGTCTTGTGCGAAACGTAGACAGCGGCCTTGTTGATCGCGACGTTGATGAGGATATAGATGACCGCGATCACCAGGTAGACCGACACGAGGGCGTCGTAGTTGGTAATGAGCACGCGGGCGTTTTGCATAAGGTCGGGGTAGCTCACCACGTAGGCGACGGTGGTGTCTTTGACGACGACCACAAGCTGCGAAATCAACGACGGAATGATAAACCGAATGGCCTGCGGCAGCACGATTTTAAAAGTGATTTTAGCCTTGGAGAGACCGAGTGCCTGGGCGGCCTCGACCTGGCCGCGCGGCACGGCATTGACGCCGGCGCGGAAGATCTCGGCGAGTACGCCGGCCGCGGCGAGCGCGACGGGAAGCGTGAGCATCCAAAACGACGGCAGTGAAATCTTGTACTGAGGCAGCACCAAAAAGAAGAAGTAGATGAACAGCAGGCTCGGCACGCCACGGAAGAAATCGGTGAGCACGCGGCAGACCAGCTGCAGCGGCTTGATGTCGCTGGTACGGCCGAGCATGAGGGCTAAGCCCAGTACCAGCGCGATGGCGCCGGCGGTGAGCGCGACCTTTACCGTGCCCTCAAAACCGGCAAGCAGGAACTTCCAGGTGGTGAGGTGCGTAAAGAAGTACCAGTAATGGACCGAAAGCTGGCCGGTCACATAAAAGCGCTGCAGTACCAGAGCGATGAGCGCGGCCACGGCAACAAGTGAGATGGCGGTGCCGACGCGAATCTTGGCGCGCATCTTGGGGCCGGGAGCCTCGTAGAGCGCATCGCGCATGGTGAGCGCGGAGGTGGAGTGCTTGCTCATCGGAGGATCCTCACCTTCTTATCGATATAGTTGCCAATGTGGCTCACCACAAAGGCCGTGCCCAGGTAGCCGAGCGCCGAGATAAAGAACGCGGCGACGCCGCCGAGCGAGCGTGTGTTGATGTAGCTCACCACGCCGGTGAGCTCCTGCGGTTTAAGCGGCACCTGACTGCCGAGCGCGGTGGTGAGCATGACGGCGATAAAGAGGTTGGTCATGGGCAGCACGCTCGAGCGCAGCGCCTGCGGAATCACGATCTTGGCGAGGATACGGCTGAAGCTCATGCCCAGCGAGCGGGCGGCTTCCACCTGGCCGACGCCGACGGTGTTGATGCCGCTCATAAAGTTCTCGGAGCCAAAGGCCGAGCCCAGCAACACCGTGGCGACGATAACGCAGGTGCGGTAGGGCAGGACGACCTTGAGCGGCGGCAATGCGTAGACGACGATAATGAGCAGCGCGATGCCGGGGATGTTACGGAAGACCTGGACATACAGGTCGCCAAAGACGCGCAGCGGCTTGAGCGGCGACACGCGCATCACGGTGACGGCGACGGCCAGCACCATGGCGATGGCAAACGACTCAAGCGTCATGCCCCAGGTTGCTAGCAGCGCGTCAATGTAGTTCTGGCCATAGAGCGACCAGAGCTCGGAGAGACTCATGCGGACCTCCCGCCGATAAGGAAAGGGGCTCCCGTGTGTACGGAAGCCCCGACAACTCAGTAAGGAAACAGTTTAGCGCAATAAAGCGCACCGTGCGTTTCCGTATGGTTTCGTTGCGGCCGTTACTAGGCGCGTTGCCTAGGCGCCGATCTCGGGCAGCTCGGGAACATTGGTGTCACCCGTGCGGTCACCGATGCAGATCTGCCACAGCTCGGTCCAGGTGCCGTCGTCCTCAATCTTCTTAAGGAAGTCGTTGACAAAGGCGACGCCGTCGGAATCGAGCGGCAGGCCGATGCCGTAGGGCTCCTTGCTGCCGAAGGGCTTGCCGGCGATCTTGTACTTACCGGGCTCGCGGACCAGGGCGCTTTGCTGCATGTTGTTGTCGATGACATAGGCGTCAACGCGACCCTGCTGGAGTGCCTGGCGGGCCTCCTCGTCGGTCTTGAACTCCTGCTGGCTGGCCTTGGGAACGAACTCCTCCAGGATGGCGGGGCCGTTGGAGCCGGACTGGACGGCGACGTTCTTGTCGGCCAGGTCGTCGACGCTCTTGATGTCGTCGTTATCGGCGAGCACCAGGATGGCCTGCTGCGTGTAGTAGTAGGGGCCGGCGAAGGAGACGAGCTTCTTGCGCTCGTCAGTGATGGTGTAGGTGGCAAAGACGGCGTCGACCTGGCCGTTCTGCAGGACAGACTCGCGCGTGTCCGAGGTCACCTGGGTGATCTCGACCTTGTTCTCGCCCAGAATGTAGTTGGACAGGAGCTGTGCGATACCGGCATCGAAGCCGCGGGTCTGACCGTCTTTCTCGTTGAGGAGGGAGAAGAGCGTGGAGGTCTGAACGCCACCGATCTTAAAGACGCCGGCGTCCTTGACGGCCGTGGCCCAGGTGCTGGCGGCGATGGCATCGTCGTCGGCTTTGGGGCCGTTGTCGACGAGCTTGTCGAATGCCTTGGCATCGAGCGTAGCGGAAACCTCGGTATCCTCGGAGCCCTTGGAGGAGCCGGCGGCGGAACCCTTGTCGGCCTCGGCGCTGGTGTCGGAGCAGCCGGCAAGACCAAGGCCGGCGACGGTTGCGAAGGTGGCGGCAACGAAGCCGCGGCGGTCGAGAACGACCTGCTGGGAGAGGTTCTTGCTCATAGGAGAACACCTTTCTCAAAAAATCCTAGTGGTTGAGTAGAGTTATACCCTATTGCGCTCAAATGGGTCAACACGAAATAACTCAGAAACATACTTGTCTTATGGGTTATTCTACCTACCAAAAAGGGACAGGTTTATTTTGGCAGGTTTTATCTGGGCAAACGTCGGTTGTTGCTGCTGAGATAGTGCTTTTCGGACGGCCCGCCTCGCTGTTTTGTCTCAATCAGTAACAGGTAGACGAGGAAATGGGTTCTAACTGTTGCAGATCGAGATTTTCTCTTCAGGGGAATTCGAATGTCTCGATCTGTAACATCTGGACGGACAAAAGGTCTCTATCTGTTACAGATTGAGACAAAGGTCAGGGACTAAGACGTCTTGTCTAGATCTGTAACAGTTAGACGGGAATTCGGGCCCTAGATGTTACAGATTGAGATAATCGCGTCGCGAAAACAAAAACCTCCGCAGGGGGGTGCTTTCCTTGCGGAGGTTTTCTTACTCGTTGAGTAGTCTTGCGGCTTCGGCGGCCATGTTCTCGACCGTCATGCCGTTCTGCGCGAGCAGTTCGTTGGGGTCGTAGCGGTCGGGGAAGCCCTTGGCGATGCCGAAGGTGCGCGTGCGCACGGGCGTGCAGGCCAGGTAGCACGCCACGCGCTCGCCCCAGCCGCCGTCCAAGATGCCGTCCTCGAGGGTGACGACAACGCGATGCTCGGCGACAAGGCTGTCGAGGAACTCGCGATCGAGCTCGGTTGCAAAGCGCGGGTTGACGAGCGTGGCCTCGATGCCGTACTCGGCGGCCAAGCGGTTTGCCACGCGCTCGCCCAACTCAAAGAAGTCGCCGAGCGCAAGCACGGCAACGTCGCGGCCCTGACGCACCACGTTATAGCGAACGGCGCTGTAGTCGGTGTCTTCGGCGGGCGCAAGGTCGGGACGGCTCACCAGGCCGATGCCCGGTACGCGGATTGCCACGGGATGCTCGCGGTGGTCGAGCGACCAGCTCAGCATGGACAGATATTCCTCCATGCAGGCCGGCGCCAAGTAGTGCATGTTGGGAAGACCGCCCAGCATGGAAATATCAAAGAACGAGAGGTGCGTCTCGGACGTGGTGCCAAAGATTGACGCACCAAACACCAAAATGGTTGCGGGGGCGTCGTTGAGGCACAGGTCGTGCCACAGCTCGTCGTAGGCGCGCTGCAAAAACGTGCCGTACACACCAAAGACTGGCTTGGCGCCCGAGCGCGCAAGCGCGGTGGCAAAGGTCACGGCGTGCTCCTCGGCAATGCCCACATCGACGAACTGTTTGCCGGCGGCAGCGCGAAGCTCGGGTGTAAAGCCCATAATGTAGGGCGTGGCGGCCGTGATGCCAACGACCTGTGGATCGCGCTCGATGGCGGCGCTGAGCGCCTCGCCCGTAATGTCAGCATAGGTGCGCGGCGCGGGCTCGCTCGGATGGCCCGGGCAGAGCTTGCGCCCGGTCGCCATGTCAAACGGACCCACGTGGTGCCAGCGCTCGGGGTCGCTTTGGGCTGGCTCAAAGCCCTTGCCCTTGGCGGTGGAGACGTGCAGCACGATGGGATGATCGATATTGCGCAGTTCCTGCAGCGCGTCGACGAGGGCCAACACATCGTTACCGGCGTCCAGATAGCGGTAGTCGAGCCCCATCGCGCGGAAAACGTTGCGCTCGCAGGTGCCGTTGCTGGCGCGCAGCTCGGCCAGATTGCGATACAGGCCGCCATGGTTCTCGGCAATGGACTGGTCGTTGTCATTGACGATGATGATCAGGTTGCTATCGAGTTCGGCGGCATTGTTAAAGCCCTCAAACGCCAGGCCGCCCGAAAGCGAGCCGTCGCCAATAACGGTAATGACGTTGTACGTATCGCCCGCCAGGTCGCGAGCGTGCGCCAGGCCGCAGCCCAGGCTCACCGAGGTCGAGGTATGGCCCATGGCGAACAGGTCGTGCTCGGACTCGTCGGGATTGGCAAAGCCAGAAGCCTCACCATAACGTTCCGGATCGATATAGGTGTACGCGCGCCCGGTCAGCGCCTTGTGAGCGTAGGTCTGGTGCGACACGTCAAAGACAATCTTGTCGGTGGGAGAGTTAAACACGCGATGAAGCGCAACCGTAAGCTCAACGACGCCCAGGTTGGGGGCAACGTGCCCGCCGACGGCGGCGGAGCTTTCGAGGATTGCCTGGCGGATCTCGCCGCAGAGCTGCGGGAGCTCGGCGCGATTAAGAGCCTTGACGTCCTCGGGCGTTGTCGTTTGCGTAAGCAGCATCGTTGTGGGTTACTCCATGCGAATCGAGCGCCGGCGCTCCCTCGGCCGACACAATTGCACAAGACAGTCTCGCACATTTTGGCGTTTGATATGTGACGGCGGCGCGGTAATTCGCCAACTGGCGGGGCAAAACGTTTTGTCCGATGCCATACTGATGTGTTCCATGATGTTTTTATCGATTGTGCACAAGCCGTGGCTTGCCGCTGTGAGTCGCTGGAAGGAGGCAGCATGTCCGATGTCGTTCGTGCCGAGAACATCGCGTGCGAAGTAGACCATGCTGCCCGTCAACTGGCACAGGCGGGCCGTCTGGACTTGACGCGCGAGTTTATCCAACATGGCGACGTGACGGTCTATGCACATGTGACTTCGGTAGCGCGGGCGAGCCTGTCCTTTGCCGAGTGCTTGGGCCGTGCTGGCATTTCGGTCGACCGTGCTTCGTTGCTGCGCGGAGCCCTGCTGCACGATTACTTTCTCTATGACTGGCACGATCCCGATCCAAGCCATCGGCTGCATGGCTTTCGCCACCCGTTTTTTGCCCTGGCGCGTGCCGAGGAAGATTTTGAACTGACGTCGCGCGAGCGGAATATTATCGTGCGCCATATGTTTCCGCTGGTGCCAGTGCCGCCGACGTGTCGTGAGGCATGGATTGTGTGCCTGGCGGATAAATGGTGTGCTCTGCGCGAGACGGTCGCCTGCCGTCTACCGCGCAAAGGCGGCGCGAACGATTCGAACGAGGGCTCGAGTGACGGCTCGAGCAAAGATTCGAGCGAAAAGAGGAGAGAGTAGACGGTGGGGACCGCGATTGACATGGCGTTTGGCGGCGCGACGCTTGCCGTCTGCCCGCTTTCGGCACTGGTGCTCTCGTTTGCCTTTTACGGGTTTTGCGGCTGGGCGTGGGAGTCGACGGTCTGCGCCATGCTCAATCACGGACGATTTGCCAACAGCGGCTTTTTGCTGGGGCCGTGTTGTCCTATCTATGGTGTGGGCGGCATTGCCTGCTGGCTGCTGTTGCGCGGGATTCCGGATGCCCCGAGCCAGTTTGTCGCTGCAGCGCTCGTATGCAGCGTGATTGAGTACAGCGTAGGCGTGCTGCTGGAAAAAACAACGGGCGCTCGCTTTTGGGACTATTCGCACCTGCCGTTTAACCTGCACGGACGCATCTGTCTGTACTGGGCCTGCGCGTTTGGCTTGGGTGCGTTGTGCATTTGCCGTTTAGTGGAGCCGGCATTGCTGGGGCTGCTTGGCCATCTGCCGGTGCTGATTGTGCGGCTGTCCGCCTTTATCGTCGCGGTCGCGATGATGGTCGACGCAGTGTGCTCTTTGGCCAGCTGGCGCCGCCTGTCTGATCAGTTGGAGCGCGTCCGGGCCGACCTTGCCGACCGCATCAACGAGTCGCTTGCCGATGCGTCTGATTCCATGCTTGAACGTATTCCCGATTCGGCGATCGACTCGGTGGCGCAGACGCATATCCGCAGCCGTGCCGTTAACGCGTGGCTGGCCGAGCTGGGTGACGCCGCGCTCGATGCCCTGTGCGAGAAGGCTTCGATGCCGACGTTTATCGCGGATGGTGCTCGCGGCCTGGCACTTGCTGCCCGCCGCGTGGCCGATGCCGCGCCGAGCATGCCGCGTCCGTCGCTCAGTCGTCGCCTTGCCGGCAAGGGCATAAGCCGTCCGGTGCCGAGCGTGTCACTCAGCCGCCGCGACCTGCGCTTCTTCAATGCCTTCCCGCGCTTGCGTATCAACCGCTACGAGGGCGTCATCCGAGCTACCGACCTCCGCGACCGAGCCCGCGAGCTGTTCCGGCGCTAGCCGGGACGGGCGCGCTCGCGGCTTCCTTGCTCGCGTATTTCCCGTTGGTTTCGCGCCCGTTGCCGCGCCGTTTCCAAGATTGCGGTGCCGTTGGAGACGGCAAGATTTGGGTCGAGCCGGTCGAGGAGGTTATCCGCATCCGCACCGGCGAACATGGCCCCTCTGCGGTGTAGGACAATCTTTCGCCTGACGGGCGTGCCTCTCTTGGGGCGCGCCCGTTCTCGTCTACAATATCGTGCAGACGAAGGAGAGGCATGCCCATGATCAAGATGTTTGCGAGTGACTTAGACGGAACGCTGCTGAACGCCCTGCATGAGGCGGATGGGACCATCCGCCGTGCCATTCGCGAGCTGACCGAGGCTGGCTTGCATGTGGTTCCCGCGACCGGACGCTCGACGCTGCCGATCGGCGAGCATGGCTTTACGGGCCTGGCGCTTGACGCCTGCTGCTCCAACGGGTCCATCGTGCGCGACAGCCATGGCGAGGTGCTCAAGACCTGGACCATCGATCCGCAGATTACCGAGGAGCTGCTCAAGGCGTTCCCGGACATTTGCTTTGATTGCTCCACGCCCGATGGCATGTTCTCGAGCGGTTCGTTCGAGATGCACCAGGCGGGCTTTAAAAAGGACAGTCCTATCAAGCGCATCGTGATGCGCGGCATGCGTGCACGTGGGGGGTATCACGAGGAGCAATATTTCGATCAGTCGATCGGTGACATCCTGCGCCATGACGTGTGCAAGATTAACTGTCGCGTGATCTCGTCCGAGCTGGAGCGCGACCTTAAGGCATATCTGGCCGAGCGATCGGACCGCGTGGTCAACGCACCGTTCGATCCGGTGATGTTTGAGATCACGGACGTGGCGTGCAACAAGGGCGAGAGCGTGGCCTGGCTGGCGGGCTACTACGGTATTGCCGAGGACGAGGTCGCGGTTTACGGCGACGGCGGCAACGACATTGCCATGCTCAAGCGCTTCCGCCACAGCTACGCGACCAAAAACGCAAGCGATGCAGCTAAGGCCGCCGCTAGTGCGACCATCGGCAGTTGCATGGTTCACGCCGTCCCCAAACACATGCTCGCCACCATGCATAAGCAGAACTCCTGCACCATCATCGAATAATGCGACAAAAGGATTGCCCCTTCGTCACATCCCAAATATTGCCTTTACGTGTTGATGCACACGGTGTGCAATAATACTCGCACTGTGCAATAGCGCACAGGCTGAGTAACAAGGAGGACGCTTGTCCCAGCTCGAGAAATGCGATCGCCGGTCCCTTCGCTCGCAGCGTGCCCTTCGCCAGGCACTTGCCAGCGAGCTTGCCGAAAGCGGCGACCTTTCGCGCATTAATGTCGCGTCGCTCACCGAGCGCGCTGGCCTTACGCGTCGCACGTTCTATTCGCACTACCGCGATATCCCCGACTTTATCAATCAAATCGAGGACGGCTTGCTGGCCGAGATTCGTGAGCGCATTGAGCTCATCACTGCAGCTCAGCTGCCCGATCTCTATCACAACATCGATGAGCTCGAGCCGGCGCCCGGTTCGGTTGAGCTGCTGCGTTATCTTGCGGCCAACCGCGACTTAATCGGTGCGCTGCTGGGTCCGGGCGGCGACCAGGCCTTCATTAAAAGGATTATCGACACCGCACGTGAGGCTGTGGTGCCGCGTGCACAGACGGGCATTTTGGGCCTGGCGCTGGGCACGTTCTTTGACTACTACGTCACCTACGTCGTGAGTGCCGAGGTCGGCATGATTCAGCGCTGGTTTGAGCGTGGGCTCACCGAATCGCCCGAGGCCATGGCGCGCATTATGACGGTGCTCGCTTTTGTGCGCCCCGGTGACCTGTATGGCCAACCCATCGATATCAACGTGCCGGAATACGGCATGAAGTTATTGAATTTGCAGCTCGAGGATGCGGTCGACACCGCCGCAACCGTCGAGTCCAACAAGTAAGAGGAGAGACAATGAGCAAACTCGTCGAGGGCATCAAGGATCGCATGGTCGCTGCCGCACGCGAGGCCGCGCCCGCTGTGGTGGACGCCGCGCAGAAGGCAGCGACCGCGGCTGCCGAAAAGGTTGCCGAGGCTGTTGCCGAGGCCAAGAATGCGGCGGGAGAGACGCTTGCCGCCGACGCAGCCACGTCCGTCGTCGCCGAGCCCGTAGCCGCCACCGCCGCCCACGCCCCCGAAGGCGCGATCTTCAACCCCGGCAACGCCCACGGCAACCTGCACCTGGGCATCGACGTGGGCTCCACCACCGTTAAGCTCGCCGTGCTCAACGACGACAACCAGATCGTCTACGCCAAGTACCAGCGCCACCACACCGACGTCCGTGCCTGCGCCCGCGACCTGTTCGAGGGCGCTGCGACCGTGCTGCCGGCTGCCCAAATGACCTGCGCCATCACCGGTTCGGGCGGCCTGCTGCTGTCCCAGTGGCTCGACCTGGAGTTTGTCCAGGAGGTCATCGCCAGCAAACGCGCCGTCGAGACCCTCATCCCGGCAACCGATGTCGCCATTGAGCTGGGCGGCGAGGATGCCAAGATCATCTACTTCGACAACGGCATCGAGCAGCGCATGAACGGCACCTGCGCCGGCGGCACGGGCGCGTTCATCGATCAGATGGCCACCCTGCTGCACACCGATGCCAGCGGCCTCAACGAGCTCGCGGCCAACGCCACCACCATCTATCCCATCGCCAGCCGCTGCGGCGTCTTTGCCAAGACCGACGTGCAGCCGCTGCTCAACGAGGGCGCCCGCCCCGAGGACGTGGCCGCCTCCATCTTCCAGGCCGTCGTGACCCAGACCATCTCGGGTCTGGCGTGCGGCCGTCCCATCCGCGGCAACGTCGCCTTCCTGGGCGGCCCGCTGCAGTATCTCTTCGAGCTGCGCCACCGCTTCTACCTCACGCTCAGCCTGGACGAGGAGCACCGTATCGTGCCCCAAAACGCTCACCTGTTTGTGGCGAGCGGCGCCGCCATGGCGCACGAGTCCAACAAGCTCAGCACGTTCCCGCAGCTCATCGAGGCCATTGATGCCCTGGGTGACACGCAGGGTGCCGAGGTCGAGCGCCTGGACCCGCTCTTTGCCACCGACGAGGACTTTGCCGAGTTCAAGACCCGCCACGACACCGAGGTCGTCCCCAAGGGCAAGCTCGACGGCTATGCCGGCCGCGTGTTCATCGGCATCGACGCCGGCTCCACCACCATGAAAGCCGCACTCGTGGGCGAGGACGGCCAGCTGTTGCACACCTGGTACGGCAACAACAACGGTGACATCCTGGGCACGGCCAAGGTCATCATGGCCGATTTCTACAACCACATCCCCGCCGGCTGCACCATCGGCCACGTGACCACCACGGGCTACGGCGAGGCGCTGCTCATCGAGGCCCTCAAGGCCGACTCCGGCGAGATCGAGACCGTCGCGCACCTGCGCGGCGCCAAGGCGTTCCTGCCCGGCGTCGAGTTCATTCTGGACATTGGCGGCCAGGACATGAAGTGTCTGCGCGTCAAGGACGGCGTCATCGAGCACATCATGCTCAACGAGGCCTGCTCGTCGGGTTGCGGTAGCTTTATCGAGAGCTTCGCCGTCTCTATGAACATGGACGTGTGCGCGTTCGCCGACGCCGCCATCCATGCCAAGGCCCCGGTCGACCTGGGCAGCCGCTGCACGGTCTTTATGAACTCGCGCGTCAAGCAGGCGCAAAAGGAAGGCGCCACGGTGGGCGACATCGCGGCCGGCCTGTCCTATTCCGTCATCAAGAATGCCCTGTTCAAGGTCATTAAGCTACGCGACCCCAAGGAGATCGGCAGCCAGGTGATCGTCCAGGGCGGCACCTTTATGTCCGATGCGACGCTGCGCGCGTTTGAGCAGCTCACCGGCGTTCATGCCGTGCGTCCCGACATCGCCGGCTGCATGGGCGCCTACGGTGCGGCCTTGCTCGCCCGCGATCGCGCCGGCGCCGACGGCACCTCGACCATCCTCTCGGCCGAGGACATCGCACACCTCACCGTGACGCAAAAGCATGTCCGCTGCGGCCGTTGCTCTAACAACTGCCAGCTTACCGTCAACGACTTTGGCGGCGGCAGGCGCTTCATTACCGGCAACCGCTGCGAGAAGGGCGCCGGCCACAAAAAGCAAAAGACCGAGGCCCCCAACCTCTTCAAAAAGAAAAACGAGTTGCTGTTTAACCGCGAGGTGCTGAGCCCCGACGAGGCCCCGCGCGGCACCGTCGGCATCCCGCGCGCGCTCAACATGTACGAGAACTACCCCTTCTGGCATGCATTCTTTACGCGCCTGGGCTTTAGCGTGCAGCTGTCCGACCAGTCGAGCAAAAAGACCTACCAGGCGGGCATCGAGTCCATGCCGTCCGAGAGCGTGTGCTACCCGGCAAAGATGAGCCACGGCCATGTGATGAACCTTATCGACCGCGATGTCGACTTCATCTGGATGCCGTGCGTGCGTTGGGAGCGCAAGGAGGATCCGACGGCTGGCAACTGCTATAACTGCCCCATCGTCATGAGCTACCCCACGGCGCTGGCGCTCAATATTGACGAGATCCGCGAGCAGAACATCGAGTTCCTGTATCCGTTTGTGCCGTATCACGACAAGACCGAGCTCAAGCGCCGCCTGTACCAGGTGCTCGCCGTCGACCGTGTGGCCGATGCTGAGGCCGGTCGCGGTCGCGTGCGCGGTCCTAAAATCACGCGCTCCGAGGTCGATGCCGCCGTCAACGCTGCCTTTGAGGCCGATGCGCGTTTCCACGAGGACATCCAGACTATGGGCGAGGAGGCTCTTAAGTGGGTCGAGGACCACGGCGGCCATGGCATCGTACTCGCCGGCCGTCCTTACCATAACGACCCCGAGATCAACCACGCCCTGCCCGAGCTTATTTCGAGCTTTGGCTTTGCGGTCTTTACCGAGGATTCGCTCGCGCATCTCGTGAAGCCCGAGCGCCCCATCCGCGTCGTCGACCAGTGGATGTACCACAGCCGCCTGTACGCCGTCGCCCGTTTTGTGACGATGCGCAACGATCTGGACCTGATCCAGCTCAACTCCTTCGGCTGCGGCCTGGATGCCCTGACCACCGATCAGGTACAGGAAATCCTAGAGGCCAGCGGCAAGATCTACACCGTGCTCAAGATCGACGAGGTGTCCAACCTGGGTGCCGCGCGCATTCGCATCCGCTCGCTCATGGCCGCGCTTAAGGACCAGGAGGCCGAGCGCCTGGCCGAGGCCACGGCCGCGGGCGAGGCCTACGAGCAGGGCGATGCCGCGCCGGTGGCGCCCTCCACGGATGCCCCCGCATTCGCGAGCCGCAAGTACACGTTCGAGGCGCAGCGCGAGAGTGCTTCGACCGCGTGGCCCAAGGTCCCCTTTACCGAGCAGATGCGCGAGGAGGGCTACACCATCCTGTGCCCGCAGATGGCGCCGATCCACTTTGACCTGGTCAAAGAGGTATTCCGTGGTGCCGGCTACAACTTGGAGCTGCTGCCCTCGACCGACCACGACGCCGTCGAGGCCGGCCTGCGCTATGTGAACAATGACATTTGCTATCCGTCGATCCTGGTAACGGGCCAGATCATGGAGGCCATCGAGAGCGGTCGGTACGACCTGTCCAAGACGGCCGTGGTTATCAGCCAGACCGGCGGCGGCTGCCGTGCCACCAACTACATCGCACTTATCCGCAAGGCCCTGCGCGAGAGTGGCCACCCCGAGATCCCGGTGATCTCGCTTTCTGCTGTGGCGCTCGGCGAGGACAACCCCGGCTTTAAGATTACGCCGGCGCTGCTCAAGCAGGCGGTCTACGCGGTGCTCTTTGGCGACGTGATGATGCAGATGCTCTATCGTTGCCGTCCGTACGAGGCCACTCCCGGCGCTGCCAACGCACTCTACGAGGAGTACATGGCGCGCGCTCGCAAGCTGGCGCCCAAGTTCAACAGGCATAACTACACCAAGCTGTGCCGCGAAGCCATCCGCGCGTTCGACACCATGCCGCTTGTGGGCGAGGGCGCCAAGCCGCGCGTGGGCGTGGTCGGCGAGATCTTGGTCAAGTTCCACCCCACAGCCAACAACCACGTGGTCGATGTCATCGAGCGCGAGGGCTGCGAGGCTGTGGTGCCGGGCCTGCTCGATTTCTTCCTGTACTCCATGAGCAATGCCGAGCTGCAAAAAGACGAGCTGGGAAGCTCTGCCACGGCGCGCGCTAGCATGCAGGCACTCATTAAGCTGGTGGACTGGATGCGTACGCCGGTGGAGGAGATGCTCGAAAAGTCCCGCCGCTTTGAGGCGCCCGAGCGCATCGGCACCATGGCCGACAAGGCCCGCACGGTGCTTTCGGTGTGCAACAACATGGGCGAGGGCTGGCTGCTCACGGCCGAGATGCTCGACCTGATCGACCATGGTGCGCCCAACATCATCTGCACGCAGCCCTTCGCGTGCCTGCCTAACCACGTGGTGGGCAAGGCCGTGATCAAGGAGCTGCGCCGCCAGCATCCCGAGAGCAACATTGTCGCGGTGGACTACGACCCTGGCGCGTCCGAGGTCAACCAGCTCAACCGGATTAAGCTTATGATTAGCGTGGCGAAGGAGAACATGCGCGCCGGCAAGGGCTTTAAGCTCGAGAAGGTGGCGCCGCTCGCAATGGACGAGGTCACCGGCCAGATGCGTGCCCATGATGGCTGCGTGAGCTGCGGGCCGGCCAGCGAGGAGGCCGTTGCATCGGTCGCCAAGCGTCTGGGACGCGGCATTAAGAAGTAGCTTGCCTGCTATGGGCTAGATATGAGACAAACGGGTGGTGGCCGTACCGGCTACCACCCGTTTTTGCTGGACATATGTTGCGCAAATGACCTTGCTACAGCCTTCCGTGGGCTCGCCCGATTTCTGGGCCGGTTTGGGCTTTGAGGACAAGTTACTGCAGGCCCAAGGCGATTTTTCGCTCAACGCAGGCCAGCACGGTGTGACCTATCTGCCAAACGACGAGACGATCGCTATGGACTGCCCATCGCCACCTACGAGATGGAAGCCGAGAAGTACATCTACCGCGTGTACAAGTACGAGCTGTAGCGCTGCGCTTAGGTTTGACCAATGGAGTATGAAAACACGCCGTTCGCCGATGCCCCCTCCGCGAGTGGCAGCCATATGGTTTGATGTCAGAAACATATAGTTGTCGCCAGCCTGCTGGCGACGTTCCCCCTGATATCGGAGGTTCCAGGTATGTTTCACGCTCCGTTAAACAACTATCGGTTGGGCTAACATGGGTCGCCGTACTATTTCGATAACCCTTGCAGTGGTCTGCCTGGCTGTGCTCCTGGGCGCTACAGGGCTGTTTGCTATAAGTCGAGAAACGTCCTATATGCAGGAATGCGCTTCCGAAGGGTTTGCCATTGACGGTTACTATCGGGACGACAAGACGAGTCTGGAAACCCTGGCCTTTCTTGAAGAGGATAACCATCGGTGGCAACTGGTCGACAAAGACGGCAGCTGCGTAGACGGGCAGTTTAAGCGTACGGATGACCCCAACATCCTGATATTAAAGAAGGAAAACGGCGAAGAATTCGGTACGGTCCACGTGGCGTATGTGTCACGCCGACGCGAGCAGGGCCAGCTCTATCTATTTAGAAATAGCAAAGTGACCCGATTTTATCTGGTGAGCACCAAACCTGCGTTTACGGTGGAGTCGGGCGATGTCGATCTGGACAGTTGATTCACGGCAATAAAACAGCGAGCGGGGCGCGGGTGTGAACTGCACCCCGCTATTTGCTCGTGTCCGTATCGCGTCTGCGCCTCGTCGTAGCTTGCATCCGTGCGAGCGTTCATCCCGCGCCGGCATCACTTCACGTCAAACTCCACGCGATCGAGTTCGGGCACATTGAGGTCGATGAGCTTGCGGGCGACGTGACGGTCGTGCGCCCCAAGCGCCTCGCTTGTCGTCACATGGGCGACAATCTCGCGCTCGACGATACCCTCCTCGTCGCCTTCGGTGGCCGAGGTCTCGACGGCGACGGTGTAATCCTTAAAGCCTGGCAGCACCGCCGCAAGCTCGCGCGTGGTTTCGGTGACGCCGTAGCCGTCCTGCACGCCGGCCTGCGCCGAGCCAATAGACCCCGCCGTCATAACGATGCAGGGGATAGCAAAGACTACCGTGCCCACGATGATGCGGCGGCGCACCTTGCGCGATAGCTCGTCGACCTCGGCGTTTTCTTCTGCAGTCACAATACCGTCGCCGTTGAGGTCGCGCTTGAGCGGTACGCGCAAAAGAAGCAGCACAGCTTCGGCAGCCAGCGCGATAAAGACGACGTTGATGCCAAACTCGTAGAGCGCCGAGAGAAACAGTGGCCCGCTTGCGATGGCGATGCCATAGCCCGCCGCGCACAGGGGCGGCATGAGCGCGGTCGCAACGGCCACGCCGGCGATAAGCGTGGCGGGTTCCTGGTCGCGCGAGTTGCCCAGGCCACCCGCAAAGCCGCCCGCGAGCGCGACGGCAAGGTCCCACACGGTCGGTGTCGAATTGTCGATGATGGCGGCCGTGGTGGTGCCAAGGGGTGAGAGCTTAAAGTACAACGTGGACGTGACCAGGCAAAAGGCCATCTGTAGAGCCAAGCTCGCGATGGCCTCGACGGTAATCTCGCGGTCGAGCGTGGCGATGCCGTATGCCATGGCAAGGACCGAGCCCATGAGCGGGCAGATGAGCATGGCGCCTACAATGGCGATATCCGAGTCGATATCGAGGCCGATGCTCGCGATGAGCATGGCGATGATGAGGATGCATAGGTGGGAGCCAGTCAGACGCGCCCCGTTTACAAAACGCTTGCGGATCACGTGGTAGGGCGCGCGACCCTCGCGAATGTTGAACGCCCTCTTTAGAAAGCGACCTGCCTGCTCAGCTGCCTCGCTATGGGCAGGGCGGATGCCGTGGCGCCGGTGATGGCGTTCGCGTAGTCGCTTGATCTGTTGTTTGTCGAGTTCCATGTCCACCTCGTTCCAGGGCGGTCCGCGCAACGCACCCGTTGTTCTAACTCTACACCGTGGCGGGCGGGGTGCCTGTTGGACGCGGGATCCGATAGGACGGATGACGCGGGAGCAAATGCAAATCACAGGCTCAATTCCATCCCGCGAAAATATGATGCACCAGCTCCTACATATGTGACGAAATTGTGAAGCACGAGAGCGTGAATTTCAAAAAATCCGCCGGTGACCAATGTTGCGCAACAGAATTCAAAAATCAGCTCTTACATTTTGAAGCGTATGGATACATCCGTGTCAAAGGGAGAAAGCCATGGCAAACTACAGTCCACAACACTTTGAGCCTAGGGCCAAGGCCGTCAACGTCAAGGGCGTTGCCAACCGCGCCGTCGCAACCGTTTTGACGGCGGGCCTCATCGCTCAGCCGCTCATGTCGCCGCTGGCGGCAATCGCCGCACCGTCAACCGATAACGGCGATTCTGTTCAGGGGGGGGGTAGTTCTGTAGAGAATACCGTTGCCGCCGGTAACCAAGCGGTCGTAAAGACGGCTGCCCAGCTGGCCGAGGAGTCGGCAAAGCAGCTCAAGGACGCTCAGGCCGCCTACGATGCCGCCCAGAAGAAGGCCGACGCGGCGGGCCAGTCTCAAAAGCAGGCGCAGCAGCAAAAGGATCAGGCCTCGCAGGCAGTAAGCGACAACGAAATCGAGCAGAACGCAGCAGAAGTCGCCGCGCTCCAGGAGAAGATCGACGAGCTCAAGGCGGCCGTCGAAAAGACCGAGCAGCAGCAGAAGAAGCTGGGCGACCTCAACGATCAGCTCGATCAGGCCAACAAGAGTGTCGAGGATAAGACCCAGGCGCTCAAGGACGCCAAGGCAAAGCAGGATGAGGCCAAGAAGGCCCTCGACGATGCACAGGCCAAGCTCGAGGCCATGGGTATGGACGAGTACGAGGCCGCCAAGAAGGCCGTCGAGGACGCGCAGACAAAGCTCGATGACGCCAATAAGGCCGTTACTACTGCACAGGCCAATCTGGACCAGGCCAAGGCTGCCGAGGCCAGCGCCCAGCAGGAAAAGCAGAATACCGAGGCAGCTTTGACGACTGCCCAGGCCAAGAAGCAGGAGACTGCCGCTGCTCTCGCAGCCGCAACCACCGCGCGCGATAACGCCCAGCAGAAGTTCAACCAGGCGCAGGCCGCGCTAAATGCTGCCGTCTCGGGTACGGGTGTTGACCTGAGTGCGCTTGAGGCCGCCATGAACGCTGCTGCTGGTGAGCTCAAGACCGCGCAGACGGAGCTCAACGCCGCGACGGATGCCGACGCTACCGCCCAGGCGAACCTGCTGGCGGCCCAGAATACCGCCACCGCCGCGCAGGAGAAGGCCAACGCCGCCAACGCTGCCGTGGCATCTGCCCAGTCCGCATACGATGCGGCAAACAAGGAGTACAACGCCGCCGCCAGCGAGCGCGACGCCGCCAAGGCCGCATACGAGAAGGCGCAGCAGACCGAAGCAGACAAGAAGACCGCGTACGATAAGCTTGTCGAAGTTCGCAAGCAGAAACGCGGCGAGTGGGAGACGGCATGCGCCGCTTCGAACGCCGCGGAAAAGGCTTATGACGCTGCTAATGCCCAGGTTGAGGCTCTTGAGCAGCAGATTGCAGACCTAAAGTCCAACATGACCGTTGACCAGGAAGTCATCAGTCAGGGTATGTTCGGCTTCATGAACTACATCATCGGCGGCAGCCAGTTCACAGCCACGCAGAAAAAGAACGCCCAGGATGCCGTATCGACGTTGACCGGCGCCGATGACAAGGCCGAGTGGTATGACGATTACGTCGATCAGGACATGTCTCGCGACACCAACCCGCTTTCCTTGGAGCAGATGCGAAACGCCCTGACATATCTCGACACCCAGAACAACCTCCGCAAGGCGAACGGCCAGTCGGCGCTCAGCGTCAGCCTCCGCATGACTGTGGCCGCCGCCCTTAATGCATCATATTCGTCGAACCACTGGGGACACTCGAACTGCTACTCGGATAACGGTGAAAATCTTGCTGGCGGTGGCGGTGCATATACCGGCGGCGAGACTGAGGACACCCTAGGCTGGCCCTATACTGGTCTCTACACTCAGGAGAAGGTTAATTACGAGAATTGGATTAAAAAGAACGGTGCGGATAGCGAGGTTGGCAAAGATCTCATGGCTCATCGCTATGATTCGTACTATATCTACCAAAACTATCGCGATGTCTATTCCGGTACAAAAGATGAGAACGGTAAGGAAAGAGGAGACGGCTGCGGGCACTATCTCAACATTATCGATTCCGCTACGGTGGCTATCGGCATCGCGACGGGTAGCGGTAAAAACACCGATTCCGAGGTAACCATCTTCGATTACAGCGCTGATGACACTCAGGCTGATTTCACAGTCTCCGAGTTCAAGAAGCTCCTGAACGACTACATCGATTCCGCCTACAATGCAGGCGGCACGCAGGAGCAGAAGGAGCAGCTGAAGCAGCTTCAGAACAAGCTGGCAGAGGCGCAGAAGACGCTGGGCACGGCCGATACGGCATATCTCGCTGCTCTCAATAATCAGAAAGACGCACAAGACGCCTATACCGCGGCTGACACGAACGTGAACACCGCCAAGGGCGAGTACGAGAAGGCTAAGTCCGGCACCGCCGCCGCGAAGACGGCATACGACGCCGCCGAAGCCAAACTCAAGGGTGTCGACGTCAAGACGCCCCAGACCAAGCTCGACGCCGCCAAGGGCGAGGCCGCTACTGCCCAGGCAGCTCTCGATAAGGCAAACGCCACGCTTGCTGACAGCAAGACGAAGGCAGCCGAGGCCGCTGCTCACAAGGCGAAGGCTCGCAGCGCCCGCGACGCCGCCAAGGTAAAGTCCGATCAGGCCAACGAGGCGTATGACAACGCTACCGCTTCGGTCAAGGACCTTGCCGCCAAGTGCGATGCCGCCAAGACGGATCTTGCGAACAAGCAGGGCACGCTTGACGATGCCAAGAAGGCCGACGACACTGCCCAGGCTGGCGTTGACAAGGCTCAGGCCGCAGATGTGCACGCCGCGACCGCTCTTTCGGGCGCCAAGCAGGCAGTTGCCGCCAAGACGCAGACCCTGTCCGACGCACAGGCGAAGGCCAAGGCCGCCGAGGACGAGCTTGCCACCGCAAACAAGGCCTTCGAGCGCTTCGCCGGTGCCCAGAAGGCGGTCGACGACGCCAAGGCCGCCTATGACGCTGCCGTCGCCGGTGTCGCCGATGCCCAGAAGCAGCTCGAGGCCGCCAACGAAGCCGTCGTCGATGCGAACCTCGATATCTTCAAGGCCAAGGCCGAGCTTGCCAACGATGAGGCACTCAAGGCCGATCTTGAGGCTGTCGACCACAAGGCATCCCTTGCCGCGGGCACGACGGGCAACGAGAAGCTGGTCAAGCTGAACGCTGCCTACGCTCGCTACAAGGCTGCCGTCGATGCTGCCGCTGGTCTCAAGGCTGCCCTGAGCGATGCCGATGCCAAGCTGTCCGACGCCAACGACGCCTATGCCGACGCGCTTGCCGAGCTTGACGATGCCAAGGATGCCTTGGCTGCCGCGCAGGCCGAGTACGACAAGTATCATCCCAAGGCTGAGCCGCAGGCCAAGCCTCAGGTTGCGCAGGCTGCTGCAAAGGCCCCCGTTGCCAAGAAACAGGCTGCGCCTGCCGCGCTCGCCCAGACCGGTGATGACTCCGCTCTTGCGGGCGAGGTGTTCGTCATCGGCGGTATCACCCTCGTGGCCGCTGGTGTGACGCTGAGCGATCGTCGTCGCAAGCAGATGTAGCGTTTCGAGCGTAGATTCTGCAACGAACTTCAGTTCATAGCAGGAACGCTTCGATAGCTTAACCGATAAGGCCGGCTCGCTGTTAAACGCAGCGCGCCGGCCTTTCTTTGTTTCGATATCAAAAAGCCCGGTCGGTAGCCGCGAAAGCTACCGACCGGGCAAATCGTAGGCAATATGGTTGCTGTCGAGCAGCTGCTCGACTTAGCCCAGCAGGCTCAGACCCACGGAGACAAACGCCAGGATAACGCCGACGATGGACTCGCCGCCGAGCAGGCCGCTGGCGACAACCAGGCCCTGTTCCTGGAAGGCGGCGTCCTTGGCAGCCCTCTCCTCGTCAGAAAGACCAGCGGTGGCGTCGCGGTGGGCAGACCACTTGTCGTAGGCGAGCTTGACGCAGGAGCCCAGGAATGCCGTGAGTGACATGTAGAACGGCAGGTACACGCCCAGGCCGATCATCATGGCCGGAATGCCGAGCCAGTACATGACGATGCCGGCGATAAAGCCGCCTGCGAACCACGGCACGCTCGGGATACCCGAGACCATGGTGGCGACCACACTTGCCTGCGCGGCAACGAAGCTCTTGTCGGGACCAAAGGCGTCCGGACCATAGGCGGTGACGAGCGCGACCATGACGGCGGCGGCGACCAAGGCGCCCACGATGCCGCCGATGGCCTGGCCGATCCACTGTGCGCGCGGGTTGGTGCCCAGCACGGCACCGGCCTTAAAGTCGTTCATGACGTCGCCCGCAAGGCCGCACGCCACGGCTACGATGCCGGCGATAAAGAACAGCTTGACCTGAGCGAGCTGCGCGAAGGCGGCAACGATGAGCATGACGATGAGGCCGAAGATCTCCATGGGGTCGATGCCCGTCTGGCCGCAGCTCTGCGCGCTCATGATGGTGGTGACAAAGGTGAACAGCGTCACGATGACGGCCGGAACGGGGCCAAGGTCGAGCACGATGGCGATGATCACGGCGATGGCGGCAGCGCCTAGGCCGATGATGCCGGCGTCGAGCTTAAGGGAGCCCGAGATGAGCGACTGCTCGTCGGTGTCGGTGGAGCTGTCGGCGGCTAGACCGCGGACGATGCCGGCGACCTGTGGCAGGATGTCCTTGAGGACGACAGCGACGCCAAAGCCCATCATGAGGCCCATGCCCAGGGACTTGACGATGCCCTGCGCAGTCACAACGTCAAACAGACCGGCAGCGGTGCCGCCGACAATGATGCCAAAATTGCCCAGCAGCGCGCCGGCAAACCAGAAGGCGACCGGGGCGAAGCCCACGAGGAAGCCGACGGAGAGCAGCATGGGCGAGTTGTAGATGCCAAAGGTCACGCCGGGGATGTTGAGCGTGCACAGCATGCTGGGCACCACGCCCAGGGCGTCGCGCAGCACGCTATAGATGCCGGCGATGGCCATGGAACCAAAGAGCTGCTTGCCGGTTTTGCCGCCAGCCTCGGTCGCGCGCAAGGTCTGAGCCGCGGCGTTGCCGGTGGGGAACTCAAGCGCGGCGTCCACGATAAAGTGACGGTGGATGAGTGCCGTGGCCAGCAGGCCCAGGATGGTGCCGGCGAGTGCCACGATAAACATGTCGAGCCAGCTGATCTGGTCGGCATAGCCCAGCATCCAGGCGCCCGGGATGGTAAACGCCAGGCCGCCGGCGACCATGGCGCCCGCGGACATGATGGTGTGGGTGACGTTGGCCTCGTTGAGGCTGGCATTGCCCATGAGCTTAAGGAAGAACAGCGAGATGACGGCAGCGAAGACGATCGGCCAGGGGAGTGCGCCCATCTTGAGGGCGGTGTAGGCCGAGCTTGCCGTGATAATCACGCAGCCAAGGACGCCGATGACGACGCCGCGCAGCGTGAGTTGCCCGCGCATCGAAGCGCGGTTCGAGGGATTGCTCATATAGAACTCCTTTGCGTATATCCGCTTCCCCCGGGAGCGCCGCTACGGATACGGCGCGGGAAGTCGGGTTACCAAGGGCCGCCGCGTGAGCTCGCGCGCGACCGCGCACCAGTATAGCCGCAAGGCAGCTCATTTGGGACGGGGCTTTTTTAGCTGACCCAGGCTCGGCCAAAGGATGATTATTCTGGGACGTGTCTCTATAGTTTTGTCAACCGCGTGCTTCGCGCCATTTCGGCATGACGCATCCGGGCGCCTGGCGCCCCCGCTTGGTTTCCTCTTCGGTTGATCCCGCCGCCCGCTAGGCCG
>NZ_JAMOKO010000016.1 GCF_023656745.1 Collinsella sp. BG-O-102 | reverse complement strand
CCAGGCAAGCGTCGACTAAGCCATGCAGCGTGCGCGGGCTCTCCCGACGGGAAACGAAAAAGCCCGGTTTCAAACCGGGCTCGAACGAACATGCCTATTGACAATGGCTTTCTCATATTAAAAATAGGGCAGAGTCGCTTGCGCAAGTCCGCCCCTAAAACCGTGAAGGTTTTGCTATCTGCAGGCTATTCTACCAACCCGAGCGATTCTGTCAACCTGCGAAGGAACTCGAGCGCGGAGCGAGCTGCGGCGTCGGGCCCCTTGTCGGGCAGCGCCTCGGTTTCGCCGTCGGCCCTGGCGAACATCTCGGCGAGCTCGGATGCGGCGCGCGAGCGTGAGGAGCCCTCGGGTACCAAGCCGGAGTGCGCCACGAGCACGGTCGCGACCTCCTGCATGGCCGTATTCCCCATCCACTTCCTCCTGGTCGCCTTGGGAATCCCCACGGCGGCGACCCTTCGGGAGACGCCGCTGGACGCCGAGCCCCGGGCGGCGCCCCTCTCGGCGAAGCAGTTGATCAGGCACGAGCCGTGCGCGGCGCAGTTGCGGACGGACTTCACGCGCTTGAGGTCGTAGTGGGAGGCCTCGAGGCGCCTGTCGCCCCATCGCCTGGCGCAGAAGCGCACGAAGTCGATGAGGGTGCCGAACGAGGTGAGCTCAAGGAAGGCCCAGGCAGGCATGTCGCCGGAGTACTTCGCGTAGAGGCTCGAGCTGTAGGGGCTGCGGCCGCTCATCTTGAGCTCGCGCAGGCGGTACTCCCTGTTTGCAGTGGTAAGCGATGCCATGTAGTCGGCCACGATGGCGTAGCCGTCCTCTCCACGGTCCTCCATCTCGCGAAGCAGTGTCACCTTCTGGAAATGCTCGATGTCGAGCGTCATGCCGAGCAGGGCGTGGCGCAGCTCCTGGTCGAGCGCCGCGAGCAGGCGCAGCTGGCCGAAGTCGAGGTCTACGTAGCGGCCGTCGCGCGGGCCTCCCTCGTATTTCGAGAAGAGTTTGCGGTAGGATGCGAGCTTGAAGAAGTTGCACTTGTCGCGCAGGTAGTCCGCGGCCTCTTCCTCGGAACACAGTTCGAAGGCTACGCCCTTCTGCTTGAGGTGCTCTATCTGCTGCTCGATCGTGAGGATCGGCTTCCTATCGTGGGGTTCGGCCATGCTCGGTCTCCTGTCATTGATTTGAGAATCCTATTCTACCAGCATGTTTGCCCTGAATCCTGAAGGCCCGTTCGCCAACTCATAAGCAAGCCACCTGAGACTACTCACTTTGTTCACGAATGGCGAAGACCTGCGACCTGGGGTTTTGCAAATGGCGCGCAAGCCACCCGCGTTAATTCACTTGCGATTGCAGCTGGCGGCTTGCGGGCAAAAGGGCGGTTGAGTTTCAAAACGGGCGTTTTCGGCGCCATCGAGCCTCCAAAGGCGACCCGCCGCGCACTTTGGGACAAAAACAAAAACTCAAAGCCCTGAGTTTGAAAAAAGTTTTTGAGGTTGTCCCAGCTTTTGTCCCCGAAGCCGACGAAACGCGACATCGCGTCATTCGGCGGCACGCGTTCCGTGTCGATGCCGAAAACTGGGTGTAACTGGAGTGACGGGACGGCAGAACCGACGCCATCGAGTGGGAATAGAACAGACGTTCGATAAAATAATATAGTATCAGATAGCGGGCACGGTTTCAATCGAATCCGTGCCCGCTGCTGTATGTGTGTTCTTGCGCGCTCAATATGCGCCGTAAAAGCCGTCTTCTTCAACGTCAAAGTGAGCGTGCTTCATTTTTGTCTCTCAAAATCTTATTTTCACGATTTGCATTTTCATCCCGTTGTCACCGACCCTTGCGAGAAACCGGAAAAAGCCGCTGACAGAAGGGTCCCTCAAATCGTTGTAGCCCAGCATATAGCCGCGACTTGTGACCTGCAGACGGCTGTCCCACGTGCCGATTTCCTTGGCGGCATCCGAAACCGCAAAATATGCCCCCACATCCTTGATTCTTGCAGTCTTAAGCCATGTTTTTGCAATCATCTTTACTGCCGTCCGATTGGCAGCATCAAAGACCAGCACACCGCCGGGGAAAGCGTCCGCCATTCCCCGCACCAGTTCCCGGACCTCCTGGGTCAGAAAGTAATAGAACACCCCGGAGGCAAAGAACACCGCACCGCCGGAGGCATCGATTTTGCCAAACCATGCGGTGTCTTTCAGGTCGCAGGGGATATTTTGTTCCCGATCCCCGGCGGGCAGTAGCTGCTGCCGCAAGGCAATCACATCCGGGAAGTCCAGATTGTAGATCTTGCATCTACCGTTGTCGCAGGCTCTGCCGGTGTTGTCCAACCCGCAGCCCAGATTGACCACCGCCGCATTGGGGTGGCCTTTCAGGTAATCCCGCACCTCGAAAGCAAGATCACTCTGCCGCATGGCCACCTCCAGCGCACCAAAGCGCTGCATCAGGCTGCGGGAGTTTTTCTCTGCCTCTGAAAAGTCGTAGTCGATCTGGTCGAGCAGACGAACCGCTGTTTCATCCCTGTAAAGGTTCGGATACAGCTCCGTACACAGCTTTCGGGAATACAGCGGGAGGATCAGCGTCTCCTGCACGGTGTTTTTCTCAATTTTACATTTCATAGGTTCCTTCCTCAGTGAATAAATCCTGTCATAACTGCCGCCAGCACAGCCGCTATGACCGTCATGCCTATCGCCATGTGCAGGATGGATGCAAAAATGCCCGTGCTTGATACCCTTACTTCCGCGCCGTGACGCAGAGCCACCTTTTCTTTTTGCGTATCTGCACCTCGTGAAAACCCGCCTGCTCCAGACACGCCTTTAATTCAATGTCCTTGTAGATGGTCATGCCGCCGATGATCTGTGTCCCCCTCTCGTCTTTGTCCGTATCGCCATTGCTCTCGTTGCAGATAAGAATTGTCCCGCCTGGCTTCAGCGTTCGCCAGACCTCACGGAAGCATCGGGGTAAATCAGGCCAAAAATAGACGGTCTCAAAGGCCGTGGCGGCATCGAAACAGCTATCCTCAAATGCCATATCCGCCACACTGCCTTGCAGAACGGCGCAGCGCCCCTCCTGAATTGCAATTCGGTTGAGCTTTCTAGCCTTCTTCACGCTGACGGGCGAATAGTCGATGCCCTTGACGACGCCATGCGGGCATTTTTTCAGCAGCCGTTTTATGTTCGCCCCGCCGCCGCAGCCGCAATCCAGCACCATGGCATTTGGCGCAAGTCGCAGAAATCGAAGTCCCCACCGCGCCACAGGGCTGTGGCCCAGATTCATCATGGCAACCATAAGTTTTCCGCCGAGGCCCACGGGCTTGCGGGTGTTTTCAAAGAATGACATCCGGCCCCTCCGATTTCGTGCATTCCGCATAGGTCAACGGGAACGAGGCCTTCAGCACCGCGCTTTTCTGCACCGCCCAGCCATTTTGGCGCAGGAAACGTAGGTATTCCTCGCTCGTCCACCTGCTGTGGAGGGGGAATCCCGCCATACTCATGAAAAAGGCTTTTGCCTTACCGGAAACCGAGTTGTCCGCGTGGGTGAAGGTTGGCGCGATGAGCACGCCGTCGTCCTTCAGCACCCGCCTGATTTCTTGCAGGGCCTTTTCCGGATGCGGCACTATGTGAAGCGCGTTGGACGCGATCACCACTTCGAAGGACTTCTGTGCATAGGGCAGGCGGAACATATCTTGTACGGAAAAGTGCAGCTTTGCGGATTGATTGTCCCGTTTTGCTTCAAGGATCATCTTTGCAGAAGCGTCCGTAGCCTCGATGTGCGCCGCCACATTCACGATGCTCTTTGCGATAAGCCCCGTGCCGGTGGCGACTTCCAGCACGGTTTTTGCTTTCACCACCGGCCTGATCAGCTCATACATCTTCTCATACGCCGCCCGGTCCTTTCGCATGAAACGGTCGTACCGACCGGCATTCTTGTCCCAGAAGTCCTTGCGTTCGTGCATGGCTATCGCCCCCAAAAAGTTAGAGCCATCTAACCATAACACACGAATCATGCAGTAAGATAAGGCTAACCTCATTTTCCTGGCTAAGACGCATCTCTTCGGTTTTCGCTTATAGCGGCGCGAGTCAGATACAAGGCTGGAGCTGAAGAAGGAGCTTGACGGACAGGTAGGTCGATACCGGTTCCCGGAACGGTGATCCAGCCAATTACACCAGGGCTCTAGTCATTGAGTGGGAATAGAAAATTCCTTAGTTATGGGGGTGTAAATTTGATTCCCTTTAGGATAAACCCCCATAACTATATAAATTGACCTGCTGACTCCAATGAAGATTGGAGGGTAACGGCCAGGGGTGACGGCCCGGCGAGTGTTATTTTGCGAGCTATGCGCATTGAAAGCGACCTTTCGTGGTATAAACTACTTGCTGGAAGCCGCGGCTTTCAGAGTACGGCTTACGTGTACGTTTAACCTCCGTGGGCGACGGGGTGCCGCAAGGCGTAGAATATCGCCCACCTGTAGGGGCCCGCAGCGATGCGGGCCCCGCTTCGTATGAAGGGGGCGTAGCCGATGAAGATCGTATCCATCCCCAGGACTTCTTCGACCTCGTCGAGGGCGACCGCGAGCTCATGCTTAAGCACAATCGCCCCTGCATCGTGGTGGTGAGGCTGCGTTTCCACGGAAAGTGCAGGGACTTCGCCGTGCCGCTGCGTTCCAACATCGCCCCTAACGTGCCCAAAGACCAGCACTTTGCGTTGCCACCCCGCCCCACGACGCGCCCCGGCTGCCGCCACGGCATCCACTACATCAAGATGTTCCCCATAACCAAGGCCTACCAGCGCCGCTTCAGGACCGAGGGCTCGGCCTACTACGAGACACTCCAGCGCATCATCGACGGCAACACCAAGCGCATTGTCTCCGAGTGCCAGG
The DNA here is from genome assembly GCF_023656745.1 of Collinsella sp. BG-O-102. GTDB lineage: Bacteria > Actinomycetota > Coriobacteriia > Coriobacteriales > Coriobacteriaceae > Collinsella. The sequence continues at coordinate 49,497 of NZ_JAMOKO010000016.1, read as the reverse complement.
CATACCTCGACCGCTACGAGCGCGAGGGAAGGCCTCGCTTTGCCGTCGCCATCGACCGCATCGTGGGGCTGCTGGAGGGCGAGAAGTAGGGCACCTCGGCTCAGTCTCGAGCCATGCGGAGTCGCTCCGCATTTTTGAACGCCGCGTGTGCGTCCCAAATACTTGAGAAACAAGCTGTGAAGTGCGGTGGCGCGCCCGTGCCCGCGCATAGCCGTTACCATCAACGTCTACGCGGCGTCGGCTTCAAGTGGAACTGGCGCCGCTGCTGTATATGGTTTGCCTTGCTGCAAATGGCAATCAATGCCCACGATGCTTCTGCTTGCGCTTCAGCTTTCGCTGCTCGAAGCGCGCCTCCGCCTCATCCGCGCGACGCTGGCTTCTTGCTTGAGCCGACTCCCGTTTCATCGCTTCTCTCTGTGCCGCGAGAGTCTGTTGTGCCACATGTTTTCACAATCGGGCAAAAACTCAGAAGGCTCCTCGTGAAAAACGAGGAGCCTTTCTGTTTCCTTCGGCGCGGGCTGATCGGGATCCACTGCCGATCTAGAGGCACTCGGTCAGAATCTGGAACACCTCGCTGCGCTCCAGTTTCTTGGCGCAGCCGCCGGTGAGCACGCAGGTGTCCGCAACCTTGTGCAGCGTCTCGTCGGACGCGTCGGAGCCCATCTCGGCGAAGCTCGTGGGAAGCCCCATCTCGCCGATGAACGTCTGCAGGCGGTCGACGCCCTCGAGCGCCACCGTAAGGTCGTCTTTGCCCTTGGCGTCGACGCCCCACACCTCGCTCGCCCAACGGGCGAACTGCGCGGGCGCCTCGGGGGCCAGGTGGCGGTAGAGCGCAGGGTGGATGACCGCGAGGCCCATTCCGTGGTTGGTGTGGGTGTACGCGCCGTACTGGTGCTGGATCATGTGCGCCTGGAAGTCCGTTGACTTGCCGATCTTGAGCACGCCGTTCTCGGCCATGGCGGAGTCGTATACGAGCTCGCTGAGCGCCTCGAGGTTCTGATTGTCGTCCGCGATGATCCGCATGTTGCGGATGACGTTACGCTGGATGGCGAGGTTAATGTCGTCGGTGACGTTGCGTCCGCGCGGGCTTCCGAAATAGCTCTCCATGCAGTGTGAGAGCGTGTCGAACGCGCAGCTCATGAACTGCGCGTGCGGTACGGTGAGCGTGAGCGCCGGGTCGAGTGCCGCCCACATGGGCATCGCCCCCAGATAGGCGCCCTTCACGTGTGTCTCCTCGTTGGTGATGACGGCCCCGTTGTTCTGCTCGGCGCCCGTGCCGGAGAGTGTCACGATGCAGCCCATGGGGATGAACGAGTTCGGCATCTTGCCGTCGACGTGCTCGAACGTCTCGATGTCTTCGTCAAGCATCGCCTGCGCGGAGACCACCTTGCAACAGTCGAAGGCCGACCCGCCGCCGACGGCGAGAATGAAGTCGACCTGCTCCTCGCGTGCGAGCGCGGCGCCTTCCTGGCACTTCTCGTAGGTCGGATTGGGCATGATGCCGCCGAAGTCCACCACGCGCTTGCCCGCGCTCGTGAGCTTTTCGGCCACGTGGCCGTAGACGCCGGTTCGCTTGACCGAACCTCCGCCGTAGGCGAGCATCACTGTCTTGCCCATGGCACCCATCTCGGCGTCGAGTGCCTGGTCCATGGCCCCCTCGCCGAAGTAGTTCCTGACCGGGTAGTCGTACGTGAATGAGTTCATGGCAATTCCTCCTAGTAAGTTATCAGTGCGGTCTGACCGCTCGTCTACACGTTGCGCACGAGCTCGGACAGCCATTCGATGGTGGCGGGGTCGTGGTGGTCGAAGAACGCGCTGCGCCCGGTGTCGAGCGCGGCGATGGCGACCATCTCGTCGTCGCCCAGCGCGAAGTCGAAGACGTCGAAGTTCTGCTCCATGCGATCGCGGTGCGTGCTCTTAGGGATGCAGACCACACCGCGCTGCAGCAGCCAGCGCAACACGACCTGGGCGACCGTCTTGCCGTGCGCTTCGCCGATGCGAGCGAGGACCTCGTTGCGGAAGAGGTCGTTTCTGCCCTCCGCAAAGGGTGCCCAGCCCTCCATGGCTACCTCCTTGCCGGCCATATACTCCTGTGCGTCGCGCTGCTGGAAGAACACGTTGCACTCGACTTGGTTCACGGCGGGGGCGATGCGGTTGAACGAGATGAGGTTTGCGAGGTGATCGGGGTAGAAGTTAGCTGTGCCTATGGCGCGGATAACGCCCTGCTCGTAGAGCTCCTCCATGGCGCGCCACGCGCCGAAGACGTCGCCGAACGGCTGATGGATGAGGTAGAGGTCGACGTAGTCGAGCCCCAGCCGCTTGAGCGACGCGTCGAAGCCGCGCTTGGCCCCCTCGTAGCTCGCATCCGACATCCACAGCTTGGTCGTCACGAACACCTCGTCGCGCGGCAGGCCGCTCGCACGAATGGCGGTCCCGACCGCCTCCTCGTTGCCGTAGCTCGCGGCCGTGTCGAGCAGCCGGTAGCCGACCGAGAGCGCGTCCTCCACGGCGCGCTGGCATTCCGCGACGTCTGGGATCTGGTACACGCCGAAGCCGAGCTGCGGCATCCTGACGCCGTTGTTCAAGGTGATGTAGTCCATGGTACCTTCCTTCCTCGCAACTTGACGTATCCACCATACGAGGGGCGCCGCGCCGGCGGAAGTTTCCGTTGGTGAGGGTTCTATAACGCTGGGGTGCGCACGGGGTTATAACCCGCAGGTTCTAGGCGTCACCTCAAAAAGATCGGCGCCGAGCTCGTCGGCAATGGCCTGAGCTACGACAGCGGTGTGGCTCTGTGCCGAGTAGTAGGCCACGAGGACGTTGCCGTCTGCAGCGGGCACTGCGGCGGGCTCATCCTCGACAGTCGACTGGTCCTCGGCGGCGGCTTGGTTGGTCCGTTGTCGTCTGAGTGCTACTCCTGCGCGTTGAAATCGGGGCGTATGGCCAGGTAGCCCGCGAGTGCTTCCTCAGTGGCGGTGTAGTAGGTCATGGTCCCGTCGAGCTTGGCAATCTCGGCCATCTCGTCTTCGGTGAGGGAGAAGTCGAAGATGTTCGCGTTGTCGGCGATGTGGGCGGGGTTTTTGGAGCCGGGGATGATGGAGGTGCCCATCTGTACGTGCCAGCGCAGGATCACTTGGGCCGGGGTCTTGCCGTACTTCTCGGCGAGAGCGACGAAGACGGGCTCCTCCAGAAGACCTTTGTCGCCGTGGCCGAGCGGGTACCACGCCTCGATCACCGTTCCGTACGGCGCAAGGTAGGCGCGCAGGTCGCGCTGGGCGTGGTAGGGGTGGCACTCAACGGTCACGAGCTGCGGCTTGATGTCGGCGACCTCGATGACCTCGGCGATCTTGTCTTGCGGGAAGTTGGAGAGGCCGAGGGCGCGCACCTTGCCTGCGCGGTACGCCTCTTCCATCGTGCGCCACGCGGCCAGGTAGTCGCCTACCGGTTGGTGCAGGATGAGCATGTCGACGTAGTCGAGCCCCAGGCGCTGGAGCGTGGCGTCCACCGCCGGCATGACCGCGTCGTAGACGCTCGGCCAGAGCTTGGTGGAGACGAAGATCTTGTCGCGCGCGATGCCGCTCTTGGCGATGGCACGGCCCACGGCGCGCTCATTCATGTAGGCGTTGGCGGTGTCGATGTGTTCGTAGCCAGCCGCAAGCGCGGCGGTTGCGGCTGGCTCGGCCTCGGTCGGGGTCATGAGGAAGGTGCCCAAACCCTCGATGGGCATCTCTACGTCGTTGTTGAGCTTCAGATACTCCATGGTCTCCTCCTTAATGGTGACTTTTCTAATACAAGGCTACGGCGTTTACTGACGTGCGAGAAGTTCACGTTGGAATGATAGATATAACCATGGGGTATATACGGCACATAATGCGTGACAGGAGGATCGATGTACAACCCACAGCTTGACACTTTCATCCGTGTGGCGGAGGCGGGCAGCTTCTCCAAGGCGGCACAAGAGTCCTTCATCACGCCCACGGCCGTCATCAAGCAGATGAACCTGCTGGAGTCGCGGCTAGGCCTTACGCTGTTCCACCGATCGCATCAGGGGCTTTCGCTTACGCGAGCAGGCAGGTCGCTGCTCGCCGACGCCCGCCATATCGTGCAGTACTCTCAAGAATCAATCGCACGCGCCCGCGTCGCCGAGCGTGGAGAAAAGCGCATCATCCGCGTGGGAGTGTCGCTCATGACGCCCAGCACGCCGCTCACGAAGCTGTGGCCGAAGGTGAAGGAACGTTGCCCTGGCATGAGCCTTCAGGTGGTCACGTTTGAAAACACACCCTCGGCGGCGCGCGGTTTGGCGAACCTCGGGCAAGACATGGATATCGTGGCGGGGATTTTCGACGATGCCTTTCTTAAAGAGCGCGGGTGCCTGGGCCTCGAGCTTTCGCGCGAGCCGCTCTGGTGCGCCGTTCCCGTCGACAATGAACTCGCCAAACGCGACATCGTCACATTCGACGACCTCCACAATCACAGTCTTATGCTTATACGCCGGGGCTGGAACGCCGAAATCGACCGCGTGCGCGACGAGATACTCTTGCATCATCCTCAAATCGCGCTCGTAGACTTCCCGCAATATCGGGCGGAGGTGTTCAATCGCGGCGCGAACGAGGACCTCGCGCTTGCGACGCTGCCGTTGTGGGCCAACGTCCACCCCATGCTCAAAACCGTCCCTACCGATTGGGACTGTCTCGTGTCTTACGGGCTGCTTCATTCGCCGCACCCCGCAGACCATGTGCGTGAGTTCCTCGATGCGGTGTCTGCCGTGCTCGAGGCAAAGCATCGATAGGCAATCGCGAACAGATGCGCTTATGCCTATGGGAATAACGGGAACTGGCTTCTGAGCTTGCGTTTTGATACCGTCGAGTACCGCCCGATGTTGTTTCGGCGTCGCCATAGAGCAAAGCCATCAGCGAAATGACGGGAATAACAGCCTCCGAACCTTCTGTTCGGAGGCTTTCTTTTTGCATGTCTGCCTAAACGACTCCTTGCCAAAGCCCCTTGAGCATCGGGCGGCATTATTGAGCGTGGGCGCTATCGTAGGTATCTTTGATCTCTTCCGGCAAATCGTCGGGAATCAGCGCCTTCACTCTATCCTCGTTGCCATCTTGGATCGCCTGCTCGTAGTACCAGCATTTGAACTTCAACATATCCAGCGCACGGTTCATGTTCGCGATTTCCGATTCCATGTGGGCCTTCCGCTCCTCGAACATGGCCTTGCGCTTGGGATATGTCGATGGGCCCTCCGCGCACCATTCCATGAACAGCCGGATGTCCTTGATCTCCATCCCAGCCTTCTTTAAGCATTCGATGACCCGAAGCGCCTCGAGTTCCGTATCGCCGAATCGGCGAATGCCGGATGTCCGCTCCAATTCCGGGAACAATCCCTGCTTGTCGTAATAGCGCAGCGTGGAAACGGGCAGACCGAACATATCCGCCACCTGTCCGATTGTGTACATGGTTCCTCCGGACAAATCTCGAATTTACTCCTTGACCTAAAGTTAGGTTTAGGTATTACCTTTATTTTCGTCAATATATATAAGGAGTGCAAGGGATTTTCGCCAAAGGCGCGCGCTTGCCGGAACGGTTTTCGCCGGCGGCGTGAACGGCGTGGGCGAAATCGCCGGGCATCCCGCTCTGGAGCAGGCGCATCGAATGGGCATGGAAATCTAGGCGCGGCTTAGCTGCGCGAAAGCAGTTTGTACTCAAAACCATCGACAGGAGGAATCAAACATGACGATTAAGCAGACAGCGGGCAGGGATGCCCTGGGGGACTTTGCCCCCAAATTTGCACAGCTCAATGACGATGTGCTGTTCGGCGAGGTATGGAGTCGAGAAGACGGGCTTTCCCTTCGAGATCGCAGCATAGTGACGGTGGTTGCCCTAATGGCGCAGGGCCTGACGGACTCTTCGTTTCAATATCATCTGATGTCCGCAAAGAACAATGGCGTGACCAGGGCTGAGATAGCGGAAATCCTTACGCATGCGGCGTTTTATGCGGGATGGCCCAAGGCGTGGGCGGCCTTTCGCATGGCGAAGGAGGTCTGGGCGGATGACAATGCCGCTGATGCAAGAGCTAAGCATCAAAACGAGATGGCCTTTCCCATCGGTGCCCCCAACGACGCATTTGCGAAGTACTTTATCGGGCAAAGCTACCTCGCGCCCCTTTCCACCGAGCAGGTCGGCATTTACAACGTTACGTTCGAGCCAGGCTGCCGCAACAACTGGCACACCCATCACGCCAAAAGCGGCGGCGGGCAGATTCTCGTCTGCGTGGCTGGTCGAGGGCTTTATCAGGAATGGGGCAAACCGGCACAGGAGCTGTGCCCTGGCGATGTAGTAAATATTCCCGCGGGCGTAAAGCACTGGCACGGTGCGGCGCCCGACAGCTGGTTCTCCCATCTCGCGATGGAGGTTCCGGGCGAGGAGGCCTCCAACGAGTGGTTGGAGCCCGTGAATGACGAGCAGTACCTTAAAGCGACTGACAAGGAGGCTTAGGCATGGAGCAGTTGAAACTGACGCAGGAATGGGACAAGGTGTTCCCCAAAAACGACAAGGTTGAGCACAGCAAGGCGACCTTCCACAACCGATACGGCATCACGCTGGCTGCCGACGTGTACGTGCCTAAGAACGCGGATGGCAAGCTGCCCGCCATCGCTGTTAGCGGCCCGTTTGGCGCTGTGAAGGAGCAGTCCTCCGGTCTGTATGCGCAGAAAATGGCGGAGCTGGGCTTTTTCGCAATTGCCTTTGACCCGTCCTATACCGGCGAGAGCGGCGGTACACCCCGCCATGTGGCATCGCCGGACATCAACACCGAGGACTTCTGCGCAGCGGTGGATTTCCTCTCTGTGCAGGAAAGCGTTGACCCGGAGCGTATCGGCATCATCGGTATCTGCGGTTGGGGCGGCATGGCAGTCAATGCGGCGGCCATAGACACCCGTATCAAAGCTACCGCGGCTATGACCATGTACGATATGACCCGCGTGACCGCAAACGGCTATTTTGACGCCGAGGATTCCAAGCAGGCGCGCTTTGAAAAACGGAAAGCGTTGAACGCGCAGCGCACCGAGGACTATAAAAACGGCAGCTATGCGCTGGCGGGCGGCGTGGTCGATCCGCTACCGGAGGATGCGCCGCAGTTTGTGGCGGACTATTACGCCTACTACAAGACTCCGCGAGGCTATCATCCCCGCAGCCTGAACTCCAACGGCGGCTGGAATGTGACGTCCTCGCTGCCGTTCCTGAATATGCCGATTTTGCAATACAGCAGCGAAATTCGCTCTGCGGTACTGCTGGTGCATGGCGAAAAGGCGCACTCCCGCTATTTCAGCGAAACCGCGTACGGCAAGCTGACGGGGGACAACAAGGAATTGCTCATTATCCCCGGCGCCAGCCATACCGACCTTTACGATCAGATGGACGTCATTCCGTTTAAAAAGCTGAAAGCGTTCTTTGAGGAATATCTGCAATAAGGCGCACCTTGATTCAATACCAAGCCCCCAGCAACGATTCTTCTAGTCATGGTCACAGCATACGACTTCTGACCTGCGGAAACGCGCAGGGATAAAGCCGCTAGCTATGATTCCTTCCTCGAAATGGGTGAAGAGGGGCTGAAATGGCGAATCCATGCCCTCAGCCAGGATGTCTGCAACCTGTAATCCTGCCTGTTTTTGTCCCTGAGACAAAAATGAAACTGCGGGCCTTCGATGGCGAAAAGTTTTCTGCGTTGTCCCACGTTTTGTCCCAAACGCCTACGCGAAGACACACGGCGGGATTCGGTGGCAAGATGGCCAAGACTGACGACCAACCTAGAATCAACTGGATTAGCGTCACTGCAAACGCATGTGAAAGAGTGGGAGTAGTCTGACAGGGTTCTGACCTGTATTTTTGAGTGCCGCACTGTGCTGCTGAGTTTCGTTTTGTACGAGAGTCACGGCAAAGCCGCCAGCGACATTGGTGAGTAAATCCGATTATCGAGCCTCTGTTCCCGCGTCGGAACGGAGGCTTTTTCTTTGGCTATTTACTCCCTTTCACCTGCAATTTCGCGATTTACTCCCCGTGTTTCGAGACGGCAAGGCACGGGGCGGTATTCGGAGGAATGGGAGTAAGGATTTATCCCGAGTGAGTAGACGCGCGATTTTTGTCCCCGAGAACGAAAAGGGGCCGTTTTAGGTCCTTTGAAACTCAAATCGAACTCAATAGGCCTTTTGACGGTCTCTGTGCGGCGTTTTCCCAGGTCGTTAATGGGGAGTAAAGAATCTCACCGTCTCAAGGAAAGCGGGAGTAATCAGGGGAAATGCCGCGGGGTACCGCCGTGTGCCGCCATGTAAGCCACCGCGTCATTTACTCCCCAGGTGCGCCGAAAATGCCTTTGCATGCAATGGGGAGTAAAAACTCAACATACGCAGGCGTGAGCGGCGCTCACCGCCTAGCTTGGCGTCCTGATTCGGTTGCGCTGGTTGCGAAATGCGGGGAGCCGCTACAGCGAGGCTTTCCAGTCCTCGTATTCGTCGGCGTCGATCTCGCCGTTCTCGAGCTGCGCGCGCTTCTCTGCCCACAGCTCGATCGCCGTCGCGGCTTTGGGCGCGTGCGGAGCCTTGGGGTTCAGGGAGAGGCCCGTGCCGTCGGCGGAGGGAACGATGCCGAACGAGTCCTCGAGCCGCACGAGCAGCGACATGAGGTCGCCCGCGGTCTCGACGCCATAGTCCTTGAGGGCGTTGACGGACACGCCGAGCGCCGCGGAGATGGACTCGAGCAGCTCGGGCTTGACGGCGCGGATGCCGCTCTCGTAGTGGCGCACGGCCCCCTCGGTCAGGCCGACGGCCTCGGCGAGTTGAGCCTGCGTCATGCCGCGCGACTTGCGGTACCGCCTTATGTTTTTGCCTACGGACATGCGCCCTCCTCCTGGAATTACGTATCAGCACATCTTATCAGCGTACGTAAATGTACGCAATTCTATTGACAGTACAGATACGTACGTTTACTCTGAATCTGTAAACCGTACGTATTCGTACGCCATTGATTGGAGGAGCCATGGACGAGAAGGTGGCGAAGACGCCGAGGCCGCACATGCTGGACGCCGACGAGGTCGCGGAGCTGCTGAGGATCAAGAAAGGCAGCGCCTACGAGGTGATCAGGAAGATAAACGCCGAGCAGGAGGCGCGCGGGCGCGTGGTTATCCGCGGACGCGTCCGGAGCGACGTCTTCGACGCCCTGTACTTCCCGGAGGTGGACTGACATGCCCGTGTACAAGGATGGCAACAACGGCACGTTCTACGTGCAGTGCTACTACCGCGACGCCCGCGGCTCGAAGCGCCACAAGACGAAGCGCGGCTTCTCCTCCGAGGTGGAGGCCGCAGTGTGGGAGAGCCAGTTCAAGAGCCTTAACGGCGGGGCCATGGACATGACGTTCTCCGAGTTCGTCGAGGTGTACGCCTCCGAGGTGAAGCCGCGCGTACGCGAGCACACGTGGATCACCAAGGAGTACATCATCAACGACAAGCTCGTGCCGTTCTTCGGAGACATGCGCATGTGCGACGTGAGGCCGATCGACCTCATCAGGTGGCAAAACGAGCTCACCGAGCACCGGGACGCCGACGGGAAGCCCTGGGCGCCGACGTACCTGCGCACGGTGAACAACCAACTGAACGCCATCTTCAACCACGCCGAGCGCTACTACGGCCTCACCGACAACCCGGTGCGCAGGGTCGACAAGATAGGCTCGAAGAAGGGCGGCGAGATGCAGTTCTGGACCAAGGACGAGTACCTGAGGTTCAGCGAGGCGGTCATGGACAAGCCGCTGTCGTTCCACGCCTTCGAGCTGCTGTACTGGACGGGCATACGCTGCGGCGAGCTCCTGGCGCTCACGCCGTCCGACTTCATGCTGGATAGCTCGCGGCTGCGCATCAACAAGTCGTACCAGAGCCTCCACGGCGTGGACACCGTGACCGACCCCAAGACGCCCAAGTCCGTGCGCACGATCGTCATGCCCGCCTTCCTTCGCGACGAGATGGCGGACTTCATCGAGATGCGCGACGACGTCGCCCCCGACGAGCGCCTGTTCGCCGTGACCAAGCACTTCCTGGCCCACGAGATGGAGCGCGGGTGCAAGGCGTCGGGCGTGAAGCGCATCCGCATACACGACATACGCCACAGCCACGTGAGCCTGCTGATCGAGATGGGCTTCTCCGCGCTGGCCATCGCCGAGCGCATGGGCCACGAGGCGGTGGACATCACCTACCGCTACGCGCACCTGTTCCCCACGAAGCAGGACGAGATGGCCGCCGCGCTCGATGGAGCGAGGGGGTAAGCAAGATGCCGTGCGAGAACAGCGCCCGCAAGCGCAGCAAGACGATGGCGTTTCGCTGCACGCCCGAGGAGCACAAGCTCATATGCGAGATGGCAGCCTGGAGCGGCATGAGCAGGCAGGACTACATCATCGCCAAGCTCACCGATACCCAGGTCGAGGTGAGGCCCTCTGTAAGCGTGCAGAAGGCGTTGAAGGACTCGATGGCGGAGTTGTCCAAGGAAGTACGGCTGGCGGCCTCCTACGGCGAGCTGAGCGAGTCCCTGCAGCAGAGGATCGAGCTCGTGATGAGGTTCTTCCTGGCGCTCGGCGAGGGGGTTGAGGCACCAGTGACGGAAGCGCCACCGCAAACCTCGCATTTGGAAGAGCCGACAACATCCGTCATGGATGCGGGCTCCGACACCGCAAGCATCTTCGAGATGGGGCGCATGTAAGGTTTAACGCCAGACCTCCAACGCCTTGTCCGCAAGCCATTCGGCGCGATCGGCGATATCGCCCTCGTCCCAAGACTCCTTCTCCAGGGCGCCGGCCATGGTCGCAAGGCCGGCGGCGCAGAGGGCAAGACCGTCCTTGTATCCCTTTCCCTGCTTCTTGGTGGGCCAATCGGCATCGCGGATGGAGGCGTTGAGCGAATGCGTGATGATGGCGAGGTTGCCGAGCGTGAGGAGCTTCCTGTCCCTTCGCGTGGCAGCCTCATCGTCGAGGGCTCCCCATTTGTTGCGCCACTTCTTGGGCATCATGTGTTCGAGGGTGTACTGGTTGAACCCGAGCAGGGCCGTGCTGCTCATGCCTGGGCGAATGGCGCTTTCCAGCAGATAGAGAACGCCCTTGGACTGAAGGTTGTACAGACACGATTCCTCGAACGCCCTTCGAACCTCGTCATCGCCGGGCATGTACGTCGTCGCCTCTTCGTTTGCTTCAAGAGCCTTCCTCAGCGTCTCCGCGTCCTTCACCTCGTTCAGGATCAGCGAGGTGAACAGCCTGTTGTAGTTCTTCGTGGTCGCCTGAACCAGCGTTCGGCGGACGATGTAGCTCTCAAGCAGGGCGAAGACCTCGGATTCCTCGCCCGAAGACTCCGCGTTCTTGCGAACGTAGAGCACGTACGGGATGAGCGTCGAGTTCTTGAGGCCGAATATCAGCACGTTCAGGCGCTCGACGCCGGGAGCGGAGGGGATGTCCGCGTCGCAGTAGCCGGGGTCGAACGTGGACTCGAACACCTCGGCATACGCCTTCATGCTGTCGAGGATCTCGTCCTTGTCTCCGTTGCAGTACCTGCCGATGAAGTCCTTGTAGGACTGGAAGAGGTTGGACGTGCGCGAATAGAAGAGCTTGTCCTCGGTCGTGACGCCGCGCTTCTTGTCCTGAACCAGGATCTGGAGGAACGCGTCGAAGAACAGGTCGACGAGCGTGCGCTTGATGCGCCCGGTAACGACCTCCTGCTCCCAATACTCCCTCTTCTCCGCCGTGGGTTCGAAGACGTCCTCCCAGCACTCCTTGAACGCCTGCTCGTTCTCGCGGTTGAAGAAGTAGTTCTTGAGGAGCTCCGCCGTCGTCAGGCGCACCCCGAGCGAGTTGATGGTGTCGAATATCTGCTGCTCGTCCTCGCCCTCGGTGAGATCGATGCAGACGAACTGGACGTTCGACTTGATCGTGTTCCTGTCGACCTTCTCTGGGTCGATGTTCTTGAGGAAATAGTTGTAGGCAAGGACGATGGACGAGGAGCCCTCGACAGGTTCGCAGCCCGTGGCGCTGACGACCTTCTCGAAATCCTGCCGGTCGTACTTGCCATGTCTCAAGGCGACTTCGCCGGTCTCCAGGACGAAATCTCGCTCGAACAGCCTATCGGCGTCGATTCTCGCGCAGAGTGCCTTGAAGAAGATGACCATGGTCGTGAGGCGCTGCTGGCCGTCGATGACTGTGCGAACCTCGGACACCTCGGACCAAGTGTTGCCGGAGGAGGCTTGCTTCAGGATGATCGAGCCCAGGAAATAAGGTCGCTTCGAAGCCGTGACGAACTCCATGTCGCCGAGGAAGCGCTCCCATTGCTCTTCTCCCCAGACGTACGCCCTTTGGTAGAAAGGTATTTCGAGCAGGCGCGATCCGTTGAACACGCCGCTTATCGTAGATTTTCCTGCATCCATCCTTAAAGCCCTATCTTTCCTTCGCAGTTGTTACTTATGAGCCAATATCGTCAGTGCGCCGTTCGGCCTCTTAGTATTCCAGGCTCTTGGCATCTTCTCCCAGCAGGCGCTCGAAGACGATACGCAGGTCCTCGTCATCGAGGTAGCCGCCCTCAAGGCAGCCGCGGTCGATGGCGTCGAGCATCGTCTGCTCCTTCTCCTTCAAGCGGTCGTAGATCACGGCGTCGAGGGATAGCTCCCTGCCGTCGCGCATGAACTTCTCGCGCATGAAGTAGTAGCGCGTCTTCTGGTCGTCGGGCAGGCCCAGACGGTGTATGCGGTCCTTTGACTGCAGCAGGTGCACCAAGTTGTAGCTGTACTCGAAATACACCGCGTCGTGGCAGACGCTGTGCAGAGAGACCGACTCGGCAAGCGTCTGCGGGTTGGTCACGAGCACCCTGAAGCGCCCCGCGCGGAAGTCGTCCAGAATCTCGCGTCTCTCTTCCTGTGGCGTGGCGCCGTAGATCGCCTCTGCCGGAATCCCCATGGCGGCGAGGTCGCGGCGGAGGTTGCTGATGCTGCGTACGAAGATGCACCATACTATGACGGGGCGGCCTTCGGCGACGATGCGCTCCACGAGCCGCTCGCACGCCACGAGCTTCGAGCTCGGGCGGCTTCGCTCGATGGCCTCGTAGAACGTCTGCGAGAAGTCGACGTAGTCGATATCCGAGTAGTCATCGCCGACCTGGTCGAGCACGTACTCGAGGTCGCCTGGGTCCACTGCAGAGCAGAGCATCTCGGGGTCGCTCTCGAGCTGCAGGGTGCGTATGATCCTCGCGAGCGCGTTGGGGCAAGACGCGTACAGGACTCGCAGCAATGTGTCCTCATCGGGCGTCGCCTCGACCTCCACGATCTCGTCGGGCTCCGGGCGCGGCACGCCGAGCTCGTCCTTGTTCGTTCGGCAGAAGAAGGGCGCCAGGCTGTCGTTGAGGCTTGCCTGGAGGTCCGCATCGGGCGCGCGGAGCTCGCCCGGCTCGTAGCCGAAGAACGTGTCGTAGTCCTCGGGGTACAGGATGTGCAGCAGGTTGTAGATGTCCTGGTAGGTGTTCGGGATGGGCGTTCCCGTAAGGGCGATCACGAACTTCGCGCCGTCGGCCGCCTCGAGCGCGGCTTCCGCGCGCCTGCCGCCGATGGCCTTCACCCGGTGCACCTCGTCGAAGACGAGCAGGGTCTGGTCGGGGATGATGGCATGCAGCTCCCGCACGTAGCCCGAGAGCGACTCGTAGTTGAACGTGAACAGGTTGCACGCGCCGCTGTCGAGCGACAGCGCGTTGCGCCTGCGCTCGGTCGACATCGCCGCTATGGCGGGGTCTCCCAGCGAGAAGCAGCTCAAAGGCAGCTTATCCCCGAAGGTGGCGACCCACTCCTTCTCCCACGACTCGAAGCCGTTCTTGGGGCAAACCACCACGATGCGGCGCGCGAGCCCCAAATGGCGAAGGTAGGCGAACACGCCGAGCACCGTCGCGGTCTTGCCGGCGCCGGGCACCGAGAAGTCGGCCGCGCGCCCAACCGTCGCCATGAAGAAGGCGTCGAGCATCTGCCGGTCGCGCAGGGGACGCACCATCGAGGCGTTCACTACGTCGCGGAACTCCCGGAAGCGCGGCCCCAGCTGGGGGTCGTCGGCGATGCCCTCGGCGGTCTGCGCCTTGATGGCCAACCCCACCTCGGAGCGCTCGCGGATGTAGGTCTCGCCGGCGTTCACGAAGGCGCCGAAGCTCGGGTCAACCGCGACCTCGACGCCGTGGCCGTCGGCCTCCATGATCGCCTCGAGCATGTCCTGGCACTCGCGAAGGCCCATGCCGCCGTCGAGTAGGATGCGGTCGCGATCGGTGCCGTCGACGGCGCTCGCCGGGTAGTACAGCCAGGCGCGCCATGCGGCCGAGGCCATGAACGAGGCGATGTCTTGCCCCTCGATGCGCAGGTACATGCCGGGGCGCGCCTCGTCGTAGCAGACGACGGCCCTAGGCGCGCTCATCGATCTCACCGATCAGCTCTTCCACCTTGTCGGCGACGGCAACGAGGTTGCGGCGCACCTTCTCGAGCTCGTCGGGTCCCAGCACGTCGAGCATCTCGGGAAGGATCTTCTCGAGCTCGGAGAGGCAGTCGGCGGATTTCTTGGCGGGCGTGTCCATGAGCTTGACGCGGCGCACGGTCTCTCTTGCGCGGTCGCCTGCGCGCTTGAAGCCGTCGACGAGGTTGCCGTCCGAGCGCAGCTCGCTCACCTTCTCGCGCGTGAGGGCGTCGGGACCCATCTTCTCGAGGAGCTCGGACATGGCCTGCAGCTCGGCGGCCTTGAAGTCGGCCTCCGCATCCGTGCCTGCCACGCTGCCGAAGTCTCTCACGTATCGGGTGATGTCGCCCTCGGGCTGCACCACCATGTTGGCGAACATGAGTCGTTTGACAAGCTGTTTGTCGCGCCTGTTGTCGTACTTCTTCAGCACGCGGCTGAACTCGCCCAAGGGGCCATCGACCTTGAGGGCGCGGGCGAGGTGGTACTGCTCGGGGGCCTGGCAGAATTCGAGGAACTCCTCCATGTACTGGGCGCGGTCGACGAGTTTTTTCACCTCCGCCTCGGTCATGCCCGTCGCGTTGCCGTACTCCGCAGGGGTTATGAGGTGGTTCTTAACCACGTCGCGGTATACGCCGACGAGGCGGTCGACGGGATCGTACGCCACCTTCTCCTCTTCGCCGATTTGGATGGCGAGCTCGAGCAGCTTGATGCGCTTGGGGTCGCTGCCTGTGGCGTCGTCGAGGATGGCGGCCTCGAACCAGCCCGCCTCGTTGTTCGCCCGCGCGAGGCGGCGGACGCAGGTCAGGCGTCGGTTGCCGTCGATGACGCGTCCGTCGTTGAGCACGATGCCCGGCCTAAGCTGGCCGCGAAGGGCGATGCTCTTCTCGGTCTTCCTGAGCGCGCCGGGGTTGCTCTCGACGATGAAGTCCTCGATGACGCCGTTGTACTCGTCGCGGCCAAGGGCGAGCAGATCCGCGCCCTGCGCGGAGTTGTACTCGCTTACCCAAGTGGCGATGCGGTCGTTCTGGTCGTTGTAGAACAGCAGATCGCACTTGATGCGGTAGATGTCGAAGTCGCGCGTCACGTTGTCGATGGAGTGCTTCTCCTTGCGACCCGTCGGCAGGACGTTGCCAGTCGCGATCCCTTCCTCAAGCAAGCTCATTTCGTGCCTCCTTCTTCCATGCCTCCATGGATGAGTAATATGCGTCCCCGATGTCGTCGTAGTAGACGTCGGAGTTGTAAATGGTCGTCGTCAGAAGCGGTGCCGGGCACGTGATGCCCAGATCGTTCGCGAGCAGTCTCGGCAGGTCATCGCGCTCGATTCCCTCATGGTGGGCGACGATCCACTCGATGAGGTCGGCTGCGGAAAGCCGCCCCTCGCCTCCGGCGACGAACACCTTGGTTCCGGCGAGCGTGCAGCTGCGCAGGAGCCCTCCCGCGTCGAGCAGTCCCTCGTAGAAGTCGTCGGGCATGTCCAGCCCGTACAGCGGATGCGGAGTGGCGCCGCCCGCGCGCAGGCTCGCCACGGTGAAGGGCTCGCCTTCGGGCGCATCCACGCTCACCGCGGGCGCGTACGACTCGATGTCCGCCATGCGCGCGCCTAGCACGTCGTGCAGCCGCGAGAACGAGATGTAGCTGTCGCCCTCGTAGAGAAGTAAGCGGTGGTCCGAAAGCGCCTGGCGCAGCACCTGGCGGAAGGCGGGGTGCTGCCACACGGCGTTCTCGAAGCCGGCGTCGCCCTTCGCGAAAGACGGATGCTCGGCCAGCAGCCGCGTGAAGTGGTCGTTCGGGGTGCTCCCTTCTCGGAAGAGCAAGCCGCGGTCCTCGTAGTAGCCCGCATCCTCGATGCCGCGGTCGAGCGCTTCGGGCGGATCGTCGGGAAACTCGAAGGCGAAGCGCCGACGCACGAGGCCTTCGTCGCAGATGCGGCCGGCAAGCTCCCGGGCAAGGAAGCCCTCGAGGGTGGGTGCCTCGCGCTCGGTGTCGTGCGCTACGGGCACATCCGCACGGGAGGCCGGGGCGCCCGTCGGGCATTCAGCGACCTCGACGCCAAGCCACTCCGAGAAGCTCACGTCCGCGGGCTCGGCGAACAGGTCGAGCCATATCGCGGCGATGCCTGCGCTGAAGCCGTATTCGCGCTCGTAGGCTTTCGCGGCGACGTTTCTGGGCTCGTCCGCATGGCGCTCGGCGAAGGCGCGCACCTGACGGCGGCGGTCGACCTTGCCGAACCCGACAGAGAGGTGGTCGCCCAGGGTGACGCCCTCGTCTGCGTTCCAGAAGACCTGCTTCAGCTCATCGTAGAGAGCGATGGGCGTGGTGATCCCCACGCGCCTTAGCTCATTGCGCGAGACGCGAAAGACTAGACGGGCGCAAAGTTCGGTATCCTCACGCCGTGCCGCACTCACCGCCGCTCGCGCAGCCTCTGCACGCCCATCCTGTTTGCTGTCGACTACTTCCGCCACGCGCTACGCCTCGCCCAGCTTGGGCCCGAAGACGCGCTCGACGTATGCCTCCAGCGTGCCCTCCTTGGCGAGCTCCGCGGCGTCCGCGAGCTCGAAGTTAGAGTCACATCCTTGGCCGACCTCGTCGTGGAAACCCAGGATGAAGTGGGTGGCAATCTCGTAGATAATCTTGGTGGGCGCGATGCCGAACACCTGATGCTCCAGGATGTGGTCCAAACGCTCGCGGTCGTCCGGGAAGGCGGCCTTCATGCCCTCGCTTCGGTACAGGCGCTTGATGATCTCGGTGATGTAGAGGCCAGACTTCATATACAGGTCGGCGAAGGTGTGGCTCGGGTCATCGAAGCAGCCCGGGTTCTCCTTCTCGAAGAGGTCCACCATCTGAACCACGACGTTGCGCGGCGTGAAGATCTGATTGGTCTTCTGGGGCGGCACGTAGTCGAAGATGTCCTCTGTCTGGGACTCGTCGAAGTAATTGGCCAGGCGTTCGCGCAGCTTGATGAACTCGCTCACGGAGTCGTTGAATACGACCTCGTCGAAGAGGTGCCCAACGAAGCGCTTTACCTCGCCGGTCTCGCCATCGGTGTAGTCGCCGCCATCACGCAAAAAGCGGAACTCATCAACGGTGATGCTCGTGACGTCCTGGAAGACGTCAGCGGGGATCACGGTGTCGAAGTTCGCGAGCGTCGTGCCCTCTTCGCCGTAGGCCATGAGGAACGACGGGATGGTACGCGAGAAGCCGCGCAGATGAGCGCGCACCTTGTCCTCGATGCCCTGCTTCTCGTCCTCTTTCTTCGCCGTCTCCACCTCGCGCACCACGGTCTCGCCGGCGCGTTGCACGAGCTCCTCGCGGGAGTCCTCGAGCTTCTGGGCGAGCGTCTGGAACGCCTCCGCTTTCTGCTCGTCATGGCGCTTGTTCACCTCGGCGCGCTCGGTCTCGCTTGTCGCCGCCTTGAGCTCGTCCTTGCGCGACTGCTCGATGCGGCGCGCCTGAATCTGGTAGTCGCCGACCTGGCGGTTGAGTTGGATGTCGGCGTCCGCCTGGACCTTGCGCTCGATCTGCTGCTGCTGGCGCGGCTTGAGCTCGCTGCCGTAGCTCTCCTTGGCGGCCTGTACCAGAGGCGCGGTCACGCTCTGCTTGAAGGCCTCCTTGAGGTTGTCGAGCATCACCCGATCGTCGTCATCGGCCTCGTGGGCTTTCGCGATGTCGTCCATGTGGCCTGAGAATTCGACGGCGATGTCGCCGTAGACCTTCGGCCCGAAGATGTCCGCAGCCTTGCCTACGACCTGCTCGTCGGGAATCTCCACCTCGCCCTCGTCGTTGATGGAGAGCTCGTCGGCCGTGCCCTCATCGATCTCGACCTTGTTCTTCTCGGCGTTCTGTGCCTTGCCCTGCTCGTAGGGATCGAAGCGCTGGATGATCTCCACGACCTCTGCCGGCGCGCGGAAGACGCTCGCGATGTTCTGGAACAGGAAGTTGCTCATAAAGCCGCGCCTGACCACCTCGCGGGCATGGATGCGCCTCGGCACGCTGAGCACCTGCTCGGCGTCGAGCTCGACCATCTGCCCCTCTTCGTCCTCGCCGTAGACGGGGAAGAAGTTCAGCAACTGACGGATATGGCGCTCGCGCGTTTCGACATCGCCGCCGCCGCGCGCGGTCTCGCCGTACAGGTCGTTGGCGAACTGCTCAAAGATAGTAAGCGTGCGCGCCGGGTCGAAGTCGAAGACGTAGGCGTTCTCCTTGCGCGCGTAGTTGCCGCCGCCCAGGTCGAACAGGCACGGGTTCTGGCTGCGGAAGGCCGCCTGCATGTACAGTGCGGGGCTCGCCATGTTCGAGAGCATGAGCACGGCGGTCCACTCCGGCACGGTCACGCCCGTGGTCAGCTGGCCGACCGAAAGGGTGATGGTCCTGTCGTGGTCCTTGATCGCGCGGCGTACCTTGTCGAGCGATTTCTCGTTCTCGTCATCGGCGTCGATCTTGCCGTCGCCAGCAGCGAGTACCACCTCGTAATCCTTGAAGACGGGGTGCGCCTGCAGCTTCTTGGCGAGGGCGCGGGCGGAGTCGACGCGGTTGAGCATCCAGAACGTGTGACGCAGCTCGTCGCGCAGCCCGGGTGTCGAGAACGGGAACTTCTCCTGCGTGGTGAGCGCGTCGAGGAACTTATCCACGTCGGCGTCGTGCACGAAGCCGCCGTTGTGCTTGGTCGAGAAGAACTCGTTGAGGTCGAAGGCGAACTCGGTCTGCTCGCCATCAATCTCCATGCCGCCGCGGGCCTCCTGCTCGACGATGTCGCTCATCTGGTAGGTGAGCAGGTTGAGCTTGGGGAGGTTGGCGTAGGGGTTCGGCTGCTCAGAGTCGGCAGGCCAGTCACGCTTGGCCTGCTGCTCGTCGGCATAGGTCCAGTTGTAGATGGCGTCGTCGGCGAACTTCTCGTTTGCGATGGCCTTGAAGGGCGTGCCAGAGAGGTGCAGCGTGAAGCGGCGCTTGATGTGGTCGAATGCCACGTCGGTCTTGAAGGTGTCCACGCCCTCGTGTGCCTCGTCGATGATGAGCACGTCCCAGGTGAGGTCGGCCACCTCGTCGAGCTTCTGGTACACGCCGCCGAAGCGGATGGAGCCCTTGAGGTCCTGAAGGCTCACGAACTCGATGAACCCCTTGGGGCCTTCCGGGTCGTTGCGGATGGCGCGCAGGTACTCCTCGCGGCTGAGGCAGTAGGGCTTGCCGGTCAGAGCGTCCACGCCGCTGATGAAGCGGTAGCCGCCCTCCAAGCCCACGAACTTCACGTAGTCGTCGTACCAGGAGTTGGCGATGGCAGGGCGGTTGGTGACGATGAGCACCTTCTGCGCGCCGATACTGCGGCACAGGTCGTATGCGGTGAGCGTCTTGCCGAAGCGCGGCTTGGCGTTCCACAGGAACTCGCCGCCGTGCGCGCCGCCCTCGTCCCAATGGGCGCGGGCGAAGGCTCCCGTCTGCTCCACTGCGCGCTGCTGCTCGGCGCGCAGGGTGTAGGAGGCAGCGCCGGGTGCGTCCAGCACGCCGTCGGTGTCGCGGAACCGGTAGAACTGCTGGTGAGACTCCTCGCCGCTAATCTTGAACCATTCCTTCTTGGGTTCGCGCTCGACGCCCTGCTTCTCGAGGTAGGCGTGGAAGTCGGTGTCATGGAACGTGCCCGCACGGTGCTCCCACGTGGCGTTGCCGCTCCACTCCAGATGCCACTGCACGTCGGCGGTGTGCGTTTGCTGTTTGATTCGCTCGCGCACGTCCTGCTCGGTGTAGCCGATCTTGGTCCAGCCGTTGTGGCGGACGATCTCGGGCGTGGTGTGGGCATAGATCTGCGGCACCGCGGGAGCGGTGGTCTCGATGATCTGGGAGATGTCGATGCTCGCCATTGCTAGTCCATCTCCTTCACATGGGATTCGATGAACTGAATCTCCTCGTCGTCGAGGCCGTACTTCGCATAGAGCTGACGGTCGATGTCAGCAACAGACTGCGACCAATCGATGTCGGAGTCAGAAGTAAAGTCCTGTAGGGGGACATACTTCCATTTTGGTGCGGGATTGTGCTGCGTAATCTTCAGAATTCCGAGCATGGTCCGAGCGAACTTCGATTTTATGTATTTGAGGAGAGCCGTAGCTTCCGCTTCGGAATTGAAACTGCCAATGCTTATGAAGGACTGCGTATGCCCTATTAAGGGCCGCCCTATTAAGGGCGTAGAAAGCACTTCTCCAAGCGCGCCCGATCCGTTGGCGGCAGGAACAAGTACTTTCCATTTGTCGAGGTTCGGATGCGGAGCGATATATCTGGCGGAAATGAACTTGTAAGCTCTTCCGGCGCGACCTCTGCCAAAGATTCTGATGCAACTATCTCCGTCGCCAGGCATCTCGTCAAAGAAAACTACATTGTTAAGGTTGTCGAGAACGTTTGTCTTAAGGTCATAGTCGTGGTTCTTGCTCAACAGACCATGGTCGTCGTCAACATAACGAATCTCGGGATGGTCTTCGTGCATGGCTTCAGTGAAGTGGTAGCTATCGGCCGCGAAGATGATATCGCCGAGGGGTTGGATGCCATGTTTTACAACCTTCTCTTTGATGGTACGAAGCTCATCGAAATGTGTGAACACTTCTATCGCACCGAAATCCCGATCAGCATCTCGATAGGTAACGGCAACACCGCCCTTGATGTCGGTATTCGGAAAGGCGCTGGACGCATCCGCTTTATAGCTCATCACTTTGAAATGGGGGTCGTTAAGCATCTTCCTGTTCCAGGCCTTTGGGGTTGAGCCGGCGTCAAATAGGAATCTAGCGGGAGTGACAAGCTCCACCTTGTCGGAAACCTTGAACGCCGAGTCCATAAACTCGTGATAGATGGGCGGTGCATAGGTCTTATTGCCAGAATCTTGTTCCGCCACTGAAAGCTGATATGGGGATTACCGATTACCGCATAGAACTTCTTTCCCATAATTGCTGCCTCACCTTTCAATGCGGCGAACTCGAAGGGCTCGCCGTTCTGCCAGTCGTATATCACGCAGAGGGGAACCGTTTCCCTTGGCTCCTCTTCTTTGGTCTCTTCGGTTGTCTCGTCGGGGAATACGTCATCGAACAGGTCGAAAAGCGACGGTTGCATCGGCTCCGGCTCGGGCTCCTCGAACGTCCCCAGGGTCGACTCCACCTCGGCGCCCATCTTGTTGGTGGGCACGGCGTCTGTGAAGCCGTTCATCTGCCAGAAGTTCCAGGAAACGATCCATGCCGCCTGCTCGAGCTCGTCCTGTTGGGGGCCCGACCCCCAGCGATTGCGGAGATGCTCGACGAACGTCTCGAGCACATTGACGCGAGCAATAAGCAGGTTGTCGCCCTGGTACTCGAAGCCGTACGTCGCGCGCAGCGCGTCGAGGGCCCGGCGCACCCATTCCTTGCGAGTCTTGGTCTTCTCGGTCACAACGCGAAGCTTGCGGTCAAGGAAGCCTACGCGCTCGCTTACGGGTAGCTCGTCTCCCGTCACGGTGTCGTAGCGCGAGCACACAAACGGCGCCTCGCCACACGTGATCTCGAGCCGCGTAGCCTCCACGTATGCGCGCCAGCCGTGTCCCTTTGACTTTGGAAATTCGATTGGATCACTAGTCGGCGTCCATGTATTGGCGCCATCATCCGCAACGATCTCGGTGTTGAAGACATCGCGCCGGCCGAACCAAGCCTCGTCCAAGTCGTTGTTCATCTGATTGCACAGCCATGACGGGGTGAACACCTCGGCGCGGCTCTTGGTGCGCTGGGATTGCTTCTCCTGCTCTTTGGCGATGCGCGGCTTGATGACGCCGGAGTTCATGCCCGTGATCTTCTCGACGGTCATCTCGTCATCGCCCATGTAGCCGTCGCCTAGGGCCTCGTATTCGTTGTCGGCCCATATGATGTTGCGCCCCGTAGTGCGGTCGCACAGCAACGTCTTGAGAATGAAAGTCGGGTATCGGCGGTCGAAGGACTCTATGAAGCCTTCGACCGAGATGTCGTGCATTGGCTCCGTCACGGGCTATTGTCCCTTCTTCGCGAGCTCTTCGATCATGCAAGTGCGCACAAAGGCGGAGAAGCTCATGCCGCGAAGGGCAGCCTCCTCCTTCGCCGCGTCGCGCAGGGTGTCGGGGATGCGCAGGGTCACAGATACCTGGTCGCCGTTTACCAGGAAGCTCCTGATCTCGGTCTCGCCGGGGTTACCCTTGATGAGCTCCTTATAGCCGTTAGACATTCGCGCCTCTATCCCTCGAAATGCAATACAAATGCGTTTTCTGAATTATAACGCAGCGGTACGCCGCGGCACTGGGAATAGGGGGACATCAGCCGCTCGGACACAATGCGACACCGGGCGGCGGAGAAGATCATCCGGCCGGAATCAAGGAACAGTTTCCGGACCGGGTTTCGTTCCTCAGTTATCGCGCGGTTTGACTTTGGCCCGCTCCTCCGCATAGAGGACCTCGTTCTGAGCCTCCAGGATGCGCGCCGCGTCGCCGATGCGCTCGGCACACCTCTCGCTTATAGACCTCAGGGCCAGGACCCCCTCGACGTCGAGCGGGTCCAGCTGGTCGGCGTGAGCCAGGGACTCGAGCAGCTGGTCCAGGCCCCTCGCCAGCCTCCCGGCATCTGCCACCGCGTCGAGCAGTTCGAGGCGCTATATCTTTTCTTCGTAACCCAACATCTGCTTGTCTCCTTCTCTCAATGCTCATGTACGGTAAGGAAGCAAGCAACCGAAAACAAGAGATAGACCGCCAGCACTACACTATTCCGAACCAAAGACCAAAAGATAAGCATTGTGGGAAAATCTAAACTTTTGGATTTTCCTACAATGCCAACTACGGCGGAATCCCTCCCACTCCTTATATCTTTCTGTATACATTGAATTTGTATTTAGTAAAATGCAGACAACACCACGGATCGGCTTTTGGTTGGACAATTCCAACCAAACACCACAGCAGACAGCAGAAAACATTCTGAACGCTAGGAAGCCGGTATGATTGTTACATATAAGGGGAAGAAAAATTTCTTTTAGGTACTTGCTTTCCTAAAACTGATGTGATACAATGATTTAATCCAGAAAAGGAGTAAAAAATATGCGGCAAGGTATTCTTAAATAAAATTTGATAATGGGCGCAAAAATGATTGCCCCTTGCAGGGGCTTAGTTTTTGTACCCAATTTAAGAATACTTTTGCCTTTTTAGTAAATATCGTGACGGACAGCGGCTCATGTAAGCCGTCATACTTCTGTTTGTCCGAAGTCATGATCCCCAGCGGTAAAAGTATTAGCCGCTGGGGATTTTTGCGCCCATTTGGGCCTTGTATGGAGGATAGACATGAACATTATCAATATCGGGATTCTTGCCCATGTAGACGCTGGAAAGACAACCTTGACGGAGAGCCTGCTATATGCCAGCGGAGCCATTTCAGAACCGGGGAGCGTCGAAAAAGGGACAACGAGGACGGACACCATGCTTTTGGAGCGGCAGCGTGGGATTACCATTCAAGCGGCAGTCACTTCCTTCCAGTGGCACAGATGTAAAGTCAACATTGTGGATACGCCCGGCCACATGGATTTTTTGGCGGAGGTGTACCGCTCTTTGGCTGTTTTAGATGGGGCCATCTTGGTGATCTCCGCTAAAGATGGTGTGCAGGCCCAGACCCGTATTCTGTTCCATGCCCTGCGGAAAATGGACATTCCCACCGTTATCTTTATCAATAAGATCGACCAGGCTGGCGTTGATTTGCAGGGCGTGTATCAGTCTGTTCGGGATAAGCTCTCCGCCGATATTATCATCAAGCAGACGGTGTCGCTGTCCCCGGAAATAGTCCTGGAGGAAAATACCGACATAGAAGCATGGGATGCGGTCATCGAAAATAACGATGAATTATTGGAAAAGTATATCGCAGGAGAACCAATCAGCCGGGAAGAACTTGCGCAGGAGGAACAGCGGCGGGTTCAAGACGCCTCCCTGTTCCCGGTCTATCATGGCAGCGCCAAAAAGGGCCTTGGCATTCAACCGTTGATGGATGCGGTGACAGGGCTGTTCCAACCGATTGGGGAACAGGGGAGCGACGCCCTATGCGGCAGCGTTTTCAAGGTGGAGTATACAGATTGTGGCCAGCGGCTCATCTATTTGCGGCTATACAGCGGAACGCTGCGCCTGCGGGATACGGTGGCTCTGGCCGGGAGAGAAAAGCTGAAAATCACAGAGATGCGTATTCCATCCAAAGGGGAAATTGTTCGGACAGACACCGCTTATCCGGGTGAAATTGTTATCCTTCCCAGCGACAGCGTGAGGTTAAACGATGTATTAGGGGACCCAACCCGGCTCCCTCGTAAAAGGTGGCGTGAGGACCCCCTCCCCACGCTGCGGACGTCGATTGCGCCGAAAACGGCAGCGCAAAGAGAACGGCTGCTGGACGCTCTTACGCAACTTGCGGATACTGACCCGCTTTTGCGCTGCGAGGTGGATTCCATCACCCATGAGATCATTCTTTCTTTTTTGGGCCGGGTGCAGTTGGAGGTTGTTTCCGCTTTGCTGTCGGAAAAATACAAGCTTGAAACAGTGGTAAAGGAACCCACCGTCATTTATATGGAGCGGCCGCTCAAAGCAGCCAGCCACACCATCCATATCGAGGTGCCGCCCAACCCGTTTTGGGCATCCATCGGACTGTCTGTTACACCACTCCCGCTTGGCTCCGGTGTACAATACGAGAGCCGGGTTTCGCTGGGATACTTGAACCAGAGTTTTCAAAACGCTGTCAGGGATGGTATCCGTTACGGGCTGGAGCAGGGCTTGTTCGGCTGGAACGTAACGGACTGTAAGATTTGCTTTGAATACGGGCTTTATTACAGTCCGGTCAGCACGCCGGCGGACTTCCGCTCATTGGCCCCGATTGTATTGGAACAGGCATTGAAGGAATCAGGGACGCAACTGCTGGAACCTTATCTCTCCTTCACCCTCTATGCGCCCCGGGAATATCTTTCCAGGGCTTATCATGATGCACCGAAATACTGTGCCACCATCGAAACGGTCCAGGTAAAAAAGGATGAAGTTGTCTTTACTGGCGAGATTCCCGCCCGCTGTATACAGGCATACCGTACTGATCTGGCCTTTTACACCAACGGGCAGAGCGTATGCCTTACAGAACTGAAAGGGTATCAGGCCGCTGTCGGCAAGCCAGTCATCCAGCCCCGCCGTCCAAACAGCCGCCTGGACAAGGTGCGCCATATGTTTCAGAAGGTAATGTAAAGATACCTACCGTCAACGCCGAGAAATTTATGGGCATTGTCCGCAAGCACCTTGCCTTTGAAGAACTGACCCCCACTCTCTTGCGGGAAATGATCGAGAAAATTGTGGTGCATGAGTGCAGCTATGATGAGAACGGCACCCGCAGGCAGGACATTGAGATTTATTACAGCTTTGTCGGCAAGATTGACTTGCCCGAATAACCGCCCGACCTATCCGACACAATGGCCAAGTGTCGGATAGGAACGGCAAAATTTTTTGCACTTCTATTGCTTCTTTATCACACATAAGCAAACGGACGTGTCGCGCAGCACCGTAGCCGTTCCGCGCAACGAAAAGCCTCACCGCCAGCGATCTCGTGCGCACATCGGCCGCAAGCGGCACGGGAGAGGCCGTCCCGATTAGGGTAGCGGCGCCGCGACTCGGAAACGCGCCTCCGTCCTCCACGCGACGTCCCGACGTAACCCTCGCGAGCGCCCCGGCAACCGCCGACGGGCCGCATCCCATGCCCGGAGGGTCTCGGCGCCCATGGCCGGTTCCATGCCGCACGCCTCCGCCCCTCCGACCCGAAACCCGCCCCGGCGCTCCTTGGACGCGCAGGGTCGCACGCCGGCAGGCGGCCCGCAAGGGCCGCGACACTTTTTCGGGTTCTTCGCCCCATGCGCTGCGCGCGCGAACAACGCGAAAAACTGACGTCGGGAGATTTCTACAACCACGTCCGACTTCGCTTCCTCCCTTGCCGGCACGCCCGCGCTGCATGCGACTCACGCGACGCAAGGCACGCCACAGGGGCGGGCCTCAGAGTCTAAGGAGCAAGACATGAACGACATGAAGGAAAAGGCGATGGGCGCGGTCAAGGCCTTCCTCGAGCGCAAGGGCTACGAGATCGTCGACGAGGCCTGGCAGGGGCCCGAGGGTATCGGCGGGATCGACCTCGTGGCGGTGGACGAGGACGGGACCCTGGTGTTCGTCGACGCCACGGCCCGGATCGGGACGGACGGCTTCCCCGAGGCCCACAGGGCGCGCGGGCTGCGCGAGGCGCTGGCGGCGACGTGGCTCGCCGGCAACGGCGACGACTACGCCGACACCCCGGTCCGCTTCGACGAGGTGGCGATGATGGTCGTCAAGGAGAACCGCGCGCTCCTGCGCCACCACGTCAACTGCTTCGGCGAGATGGAGCCGCTCTCCTAGGCGGCGCGCCCGGCCCCGGGCTCCCGGGGCCGGGTTTCCCCGAAACTCGGCCCCTGTACCACGAAAGCGTACATATCCGTACGTTTTCGTGATACACTCCGCTTGTCGGACAAATCCGTACGATTTTGTCCCGACGCTCCGAGACTCGGGGCGCGCCGGACCGGATGCGGCGAGGCGCGCCCCACGCTAGAGAGGACGCGACCCATGCGCACGATAGCCATTTCCAACTACAAGGGCGGCGTCGGCAAGACGACGACCGCCGTGAACCTGGCGGCCATCTTCGCCGCCCGGGGCCTTCGGACCCTGCTCGTCGACCTCGACCCGCAGGCGTCGGCCACCGACTTCTTCGGCCTCTACGACCGGGCCGCCTCCGAGCGGCGCACATCGGTCGAGCTGCTCTACGGCGGCGCGCCCGTGGAGGAGATCGCCTACGCCGCCGGGGAGAACCTCGACGTGGTGGCCTCGACCATCGACCTCGTCGACCAGAACGAGATGCTCCTGCGCGAGCAGCGCCTCAAGTTCGCGCTCGACGACGCCTCGGGCTCCTACGACGTCTGCCTCATCGACTGCAGCCCCGTGATGCGCAGGCTCGCCTTCAACGCCTACCTCGCCGCCGCGGAGGGCGGCATGGTCGTCATCCCCGTGAAGCTCGACTCCACCGTGATGCGCGGCACGGCGCTCACCGTGGAGGCGACGCGCTCAATCGCGGACGCCCTGCGCATGCCCACGCCCAGATGGAAGATACTGCGCACCTGCGTGCCCGGCCGCATGACCAACGCCGAGACCACGGGCGCGGCCGTGCTCGACGGGTTCTTCCCAGACGAGCAGTTCGAGACGGTCATACACGCGAGCAGCAAGGTCTGCGAGGGCAGCTGGCAGTGGAAGCCGGTG
The DNA here is from genome assembly GCF_023656745.1 of Collinsella sp. BG-O-102. GTDB lineage: Bacteria > Actinomycetota > Coriobacteriia > Coriobacteriales > Coriobacteriaceae > Collinsella. The sequence continues at coordinate 21,709 of NZ_JAMOKO010000016.1, read as the reverse complement.
GCCGCCTTCGAGCCGGGGAGCCGCCCCGCGCGCGACTACGAGGCCCTCGCCGACGAGGTGTACCGTGAGCTCGCCTAGCCAGGTGGCCGCGGGATTCACCATCACGGGGCTCCTCGACGGCGCGTCCCGCACCCGCGGGCGCTACCCGGTGTCCGAGATCGCGGTGGCCGACATCGCCGACCACCCGGCGAACGCCGCGTACTCCATGGACCCGGCCGGCATAGCCGAGCTCGCCGAGTCGATACGCCAGGACGGCCTCACCGACCTGCCGCTGGTGCGCAAGGTCGGAGACGGCTCGTGGCAGATGGTCTCCGGGCACCGCCGCAAGGCCGCCTACGCGCTGCTCGCCAAGGACGACCCCGCCTACGAGAGGATGCCCTGCCGCGTGATAGAGGGCATCGACGACGAGCGGGCGGTGACGCTGCTCCACGCCGCGAACTACTTCACCCGCGCGCTCACCGTGACCGAGCGCGCCGCCGCGACCGAGGCGCTCAGGGGCGACGCCGTGCGCCTGCGCTCCGAGGACCCGTCGCTTTCCGGCATGCGCGTCGACGACGTGAAGGCCGCCATCATCGAGCGGCAGACGGGCCGCAAGGTCTCCGGCAAGACCATCGCGCGCGAGGAGAGGCTTGCCCGCAGGATCGCCGAGGACCTCTCGCCCGAGTGGGCCGCCGAGGCCGACCGAGGCAACCTCAGCGCCGAGGCGGTGCGCTCGCTCGCGGGCATGCCGAAGGAGCGCCAGGCGGAGATGCACGCCGCGATGGAGCCCTGGCGGCGCACCAAGCGGGAGCTCTCCGACTACGTGAGGAGCGAGAGCAAAACGCAGGCCGGCCCCGACGGGCGCATCGCGAAGGCCGCGAGGCTCGTGGCCGACTTCCTCGAGAGCCCGCCCGAGAGCCCGAGCGCTGCCGACCTCTCGCTGCTGCGGGAGATGGCGCTCATGACCGCGCCCTACGCGGAGGCGGGCGCAGGAGCCCGGAAGGTCCGAAGAAGGGCCTCGCATTCGAAATCCAGCAAGTAGCCTATGGCGTCCGACATCGCGTCGGGCGTCCATAGCACTTGGGGACCGGGCGGCTTCGGACCCGTCATGCCGCGGGCCGTTGGGGAGCCCGCTTTCGCGAGGCCCGGTCCCAGAGGCGGCGCCCGAGCCGGGCCGCCGCCTGCGGGGGATTCCCCGCGCCCCTAGAGAGACGCGCCCGCCGCGCGGCGGGCCCGAGGAAAGGAATCCGCCATGGAAGAGGAAGCCGGCGCCGCCAAAGGCAAGGAGCGCCGCGTCACGTTCCGCATGGAGGGAGGCGACTACGACGCGCTCTGCGAGCGGTGCGAGCGCGCCGGCCTCAGCAAGTCGGAGTACCTGCGCTACCTCGTTCGCATACCGCTGTCGACGGAGGCCAACGCGGGAGACGAGCACCGCATACTCGTGGACCGCAGGGCCCTGTGGGCGATGTCGCGAGAGCTCACGAAGTGGGGCTACCACTACAACCAGGCCGTGCACGCGATGAACCTCATCAACTTCCACGCCCGCCACGGGCACGTCGACCGCGACCTCGTCGCGGAGAGCGTCCCGACGATCGAGCGCGAGCTCGCCGACGTGAACGCCGCGGCCCGAGAGATGGCGGCGGAGCTCGGTCGCATCGGCGCCGACTCGCTCGTGGAGGGCTCGCCATGCCGATCCTGAAGCCAATAAGCGGCCACGGCTCGACGGGCGGCATTCGCCGCTACCTCGAGAAGGGAGGCCGCGCCCTGGCGCGCGACCTGTTCAACCTGAGCTACGACGAGCGCGACGCCGGCGCGCTGGGGGAAGACGCCAAGGAGGCCTGCGCCTGGGACGCCGAGATGGATGCCACGCGTGCCGCGTTCGGCACGGACGCACCCTGGAGGGGCAAGCCCGCACGCACGTTCAAGCACTTCGTGCTCTCGCCGGACCCCGGCGACGACATCGACCTGGCTGCGCTGCGCGAGCTCGCGTGCTCGTGGGCGCTCAAGCACTTCGGCGACCACGAGATCGCCATCGTCTACCACGACGACAACGCCCGCGGCATACCGCACGCGCACATCGTCGTGAACAACGCGAACCTCCGCACCGGCTACCGCATGCAGACCCAGCACCCCGAGGACCTCAACCGAGACCTGCAGGACATGGCGCGCGAGCGCGGGCTGTCGGGGCTCTCCAACGATCGAGCTCCCGAATCGCCGTCGAAGGCGCGCGGGCATGCCGGCGCGGGCGGGCCCAGGAGCCGCAGGAGCGTCTACCTGGGCCGGGCCGAGAAGGAGATCATGCGCTCGGGCGGCTACTCGTGGGTCGGCGACATCCGCGCCCGCGTCGCGCTCGCCAAGACCACGGCGCGCGACGAGGCGGAGTTCCTCGGCATCCTCGACGCCCTGGGCGTGCACGTCGCCGACAACTCGGCCAAGGCGCGGCGGGACGACTGGGTGTTCAGCCTGGCGGAGGAACCGTCCAAGAAGGTAACCGGCGAGCGCCTGGGGTTCGTCTACGGCAAGGAGATGCTGCGCCGGCGCTTCGAGCGCGAAGGCGCCTACCGCCCCACGGACGCGAGCGCCGCGCGGATCCGCGAGGCCGCCGAGCGAGCCCTCGAGCTCAACGACCTCTCGGAGCTGAGCAGGCTCTCCTCGGCGCTCGAGACGTGCGCGAAGTTCGACGTCGAGTCCATCGAGGAGTTCGGGCTCAGGATGGCGACGCTCGAGCGGCGCGGCCAGGCGGGCGGCGAGGGGTACCGCCGCCTCGAGGCCGCGCGCGCCTACATGGCAGAGAACGGGCTCATGCCGCTCAAGACCCGCTACGGGGACGGTGAAGGGCGCGACGATGCCAGCGGCAATTCGCGCCAGTGCCACCGAGCGGACGAGCAGCAGCGCATCCTCGCCGCCGAGCGGCAGCGGGCCCAGCAGGACCAGCGCAGGGAGAGGGGCCGGAGATGATGGTGAGGATAGAGTACGAGGGCGGCAGGACGACGCTGTTCGACACGCTCTCGTTCACGGAGGGGTCACCGTTCTCCGGCGCGAACATGCTCACGGAGTTCGAGCTCGAGATGCGGGAGGAGCCCGAGAAGGGGCTCTGGCTCACGGCGAACTGGCACCAGGTGCGCGACGACTGGCGCGCCGACGCGCCCGCGGATGGCGTCCCGGCGGCGCGCAGGTCCCGCGGTTGGCGCTTCATGCTGGCCTCGGAGGCCGAGCTCGGGCGAGCCCGCCGCGTCCTGCTCGACGGCGACGAGGCGTTCACCCGGGTGCGGGGCTTCCTGTGCGACGCGGCCGCGATCGGCGCCTGCTACCGCGAGCACGTAGGCCCTCCCTCAAAACCGCTGAAGTCGCAGATAAGGGACCTGCAGCGCGCTCTGAGGAGGGCGGAGGTCCCGGGCGTGCCCGACGAGCTGGCGAGGCTGCTCGCGGAAGAGAAGGAAGAGGGCGCCGACGAGGGCGCCCGCAAGGTCAAGGAAGATTGGGGTGACGTCGATGAAGAGGCTTGGTAGGTTCCTCATGGCGGCGCTTAAGGTCACGCTGGGCTTTTTCGTCTGGCTGTTCCGCGCCGTGTTCAAGTGGGTGATGTGAGAAGAGGCGGGCAATTGCCCGCCTCTTTCCGTTGTGCGATTTCGATTTCCCACGGCTAGTCCCGGTCGTCGCCGCCGGCTGCGCAGCAGGCGTAGGCCGTGAGCGCGAGGAGCCCCCACGAGGAGCCCTATTCCGAAGGGCGCGAATCCCATGCTTCCACCTCCTTCGCGTAGACGACGGTGCGCGAGTTGCTCGTCTGGTAGCTGCAGGTGACGAAGGCCCAGGCTTGGGCGACGTCTTTCGGCTCTTCCAGGACGACCTCGCATCGGGACAATTTGTCCCCGAGGTAGGCGTCGAGCGCCGCAGCGTCTGCGAAGTCGGTCCGCTTTCCCTCCGAGCTCGCGTCCACCACGTCAGCCGCGAAGACCTCGAGCTCGATCGCCTTCTCGCGGGTGAAGACCTGGATGGTGCGGTGCCCCTCGGCGAAACCGCGCGACGAGTACTGCGCGAGCGGCGCGAACATGGTGCCGTCGGACATGTGGTGCCCGTACACGATGACGAGCGGGCTTTCGGCTCCTTGCGCACAGCCTGCGTCGATGTAGGGAGCGCCCCATGCGGAGCGCTCGCCGTTAGCATCGTGCGTGAGGTAGAAGTCGGGCGATTCCGGCCGGCCCTGGACGATCGGGTAGTCGACGGTCGTGCCCGGCACTCGCACCCATGCGACGACGGAGGCGGGAAGGGCGTCCCAGTCGATGCCGCCTCCTGTCTCCTTCACCTCCATCGTCGCGTCCTCTTCCGCAGCGGGCACCTCGTGCACCACGTACGGGTTCCTCTCGGGCTGCGGCAGGACGGCGAGCGCCGCCAGCGCCAGCAACGCCACGGCAATGGCGAGCGCCGTGGCGGCTTTCCCCTTGCTCATGTCCTCCCCCGTTCGCAGGGGAGGCCCCGGGCGGGCGCCCAGGGCCTCCGGTTCGGTGTCGATGCGCTGCCGCTACTCTTCCGGCTTTTCGGCCGCCTCGTCCTTGCTCGCGGCCGCCTTGCGCTTGCGGTACGCGAGCGCTCCGCCCGCGCCCGCCGCAGCTGCCAGAGCGATGCCCGCGGCCACGGCGTAGCCGGTGCCGTCGGGGGCGTCGGCCCCGGTCTTGGCGTAGGGCTCCTCGGGGACCTCGGGCGTGTCGGGGTTGTCCACGACGACGCTCTGCTCGGCGGAGTCGATGTCCTCGTGGGCCGCAACGACGTTGCCGGCGGAGTCCAGGACCTTCTCGAAGACGACGAGCTCGTCTCCCTCGGCCAGGCCCTCGGTGCCGAACTCGAAGGTCACCTCGACGGTGCCGGAGGGCGCCTCGGGCTCGAAGGGCGTGCGCGCGGTCACCTCGTTGCCGTCCTTGTCGAGGAACGGCTCTCCGGTGCCCTTGTCCATGAGCGTGCCCACGGCGATGTAGGTCTCGCCGGGGACGAGGCCCTTGTAGGCCACCGTGTCGACGACCTTGGCCTTGCCGGCCTCGACGACCTGGTCGCCGTCGGCGGCGTCGGCCGCCTGCGTGCCCACCTCGACGGCGACGTGGACGGTCTGGCCCTCGTCGGAGAGGTCCGCGTGCGACGCCACCTCGGCTCCGTCCTTGCGCAGGCTCTCGAACACGACCAGGTCGCGGCCGCCGAGCAGGCTCGCGTCGAAGGAGATCTCGACGTCCCGGCTGCCCGTCGAGAGCGCGGGGGCGAACTCGGCCTTGGCCTCCACGGGCATGCCCGAGGCGTCGGCCACGGGCTCGCCGGTCGCCTTGTCGACGAGGGTGGCCGAGAGCTCGTACTCCTCGCCTGCCTTCAGGCCCTCGTAGGCGACGGCGTCGACGACCTTGGCCTCGGCGTCGGCCGAGACGTCCTTGTCGCCGTCCGCCCCGTCCTTTGCCGTGGTGGAGATGCGCGGGCCCTCCTGGTCGTCGAGGCCCATCCACACGGCCTTCGCGACCGTCGAGTCGCGATCGATCCAGAAGCTCCTCGTGATGAGCTCGAGGCCCTCGTTGGCATCGCAGCGCATCTCGGTCATGGTGTAGGCGCCGTACGGCAGGGCCGCCAGCGAGTCGTCGACCGGCGCCGAGGAGCCGTCCTCGCCGAGCGAGAACCAGATGCCGGCCTTCGGGTCCATGTCGGCGGCAGCAATCGGGCCCTCATGGCCGAGCAGGGCGTCGTTGGCGTTGGTGTCCCTCGAGTGCCTGTTCCAGCTGCTCGCGGTCGACGCGTCGCCGTTGCGGTCCGTGACCAGCACGTGAGTCTCGCCGGTGGCCGCGTTCTCGATGGCGAACGGGGCCATGAGGCCGGCGTTGTCGGACTCGCTCTTCTTGGAGAGCTCGAGGTCGTTGCGCACCACCTGGTCGCGGAACTCGAGCGCGGCGCCGTCCGCGGAGGCGCTCACGACCTCGCCGGCGGCGCGGACCTCGAAGGCGCGGGGCTCGCCGTCGGTCAGCAGGTAGCTCCCGTTCGTCGCCGTCTCCCGCACGTCGTAGGTCCCGTACGGCAGTGCGTCGGCCGCGGTCTGCGCGGTGTAGGCGCCGGCCTCGTCGTTCCATGCGGTGGTCAGCGTGGCCACGGCCTCGCCCGGCTCGCGCCACTCTCCGTCAACGAGGACCTTGTGCGCCGAGCGGTTCGTGACGGTGAACTCGATCCCGTCGAGGCCGGGGTGCTCGCCAGGCGCCTCCTTGTGGCCGCTGCCCGCGAGCGCCTCGGACGCCTGCAGCTCCTTGTCGGACTTGGTCACCTGCACGCCGCCGCGGAAGACCTCGTCGGTCACGGGGTCGCCCGTGAGGTCGCGCACCTCGCCGGCCTTCACGGTGAACGCGACGGGGGCGTCGCTGGCGTCGTAGCCCTCGGGCGCGCCGGACTCGACGATGCGGTAATTGCCCGCGGGAAGCGCGTCGGCGCCGGTCGCGGCGACGTGCGACCCGTCCTCGGGCGCGGTCTTGATCGTGGCGCAGACCTCGCCGTCGGCGTAGTACTTGCCGCCGACCAGCACGTAGCGGCCGGTCTCGTTCACTACGGAGAAGCTCGCGCCGTCGAGCGAGGCGTCGCCCTGGGGCTCGGCGCCCGCCTCGGAGTCCTCTTTGGCGACCTTGACGCCGCCTGCGGACCAGCTGAAGCTCACGAGCGTCTGGGAGCCGCCGCCGGTCCTGACGCAGAACGCCTCGAACCCGGCGGAGACCTTGCCGGCGCCCGCCTTCATCTTGGCGAAGGTCCCGCCGATCAGCTCGGATTTCGCCCAGGAGGAGAACTCGGAGCTCGTGCCGTGCGTGGCCGCCGACTCGGACCCCGAGTAGGCGTAGGCGATCAGCACATGGCTCGCCGCGGCGTACTTCGCGTCGTCCCAGCCGCCGCCGTCGTACCAGCTGCCCGGGAACATCGACGCGTCGAAGCCGGGAGAGCCGAACGAGTACCAGATGGCCGCGGTCACGTCGCCGCTCGGCACGGGGCTCGTCGAGTAGGAGCCCGGCGCGGGCGTCGGGGACGAGGGCTCGGCGCAGTAGGCGATGTTCCCGTCGGCGCTCATCCACGTGGTGGCGAAGCCGCCGTAGGGGATCTTGCCGCCGATGGACACGTCGACCGTGCTCGGCGCGGCGTAGGCGGGCGAGGCCGCCACGGAGGCGAGCAGCGCCCCCGCCGCCAGGATGAGCGCCATGGCGCATCGGAGGAGCTTTTCCTGCAGGGTGCAGTCTTTCGCTGCGTTCATCTTTCCGCCTCCCTATCTCTCGACGCTTCGCTGGGCGCGGGGCGCCTCGTGCTCGGCGGCGCGGCTCGCCTGGCGGGCGTGCTCGGCGCGCTCCGCGAGGTAGCGCGAGCGACCTGCGTCAACGGCCTCCTTGAGCTGCGCCGGCATGACCTTCACGGTGTCCTTGACCGCGCGGCCGCCCTCGTCGAGCTCGGGCTGGCCGTCCGGGCCCATCACAGTCTTCCTCAGCCACACCTCGCGGTTCGCGAGCAGCGGTATGTCCCGGAAGTCGGCCCCCTTGAAGCGGCTCTCGTTCACGAACATGGGGCTGAACTCGTAGCCTCCCACGTCCACGCCGTCGACGACGGTGCCCTTGGGAAGGGTCGCCGAGTTGAAGGTCCTGGCCTCGCCGGTCGCGCGGTCGGTGTACTCGATGCCCTCGCGCACGAAGCTCTTGTGCAGCGAGAGGTACACGTTCTTCCTCTCTTCCATGTCTTTCCTCCTTTTCGTTTTCAATCGGTCCTTGTCTTCATCCGCCGGGACGCGTGCCCCGGCGCGGCGCCCCTATCTCATGGCGACCGCCCCCTTCCTCGCTTTTCCGCTAGAAGCCGCTCACGATGTCGCGCGCCCAGGAGCCGCTCTTCACGAGGGCCAGGATGAGCAGCACGCACATGGCCAGGTACTGCAGCGCGTAGGTGAGCCCGTTCGCGACCGCGTCGGCCGGGGTGCCCGTCCCGGGGTTCGCCCCGGTGAGCCCGCCGAGCACGAGCGGGAACGATATGAGCAGCACGAGGATGATGACGCCGGCGATGCAGACCGCCCCGAAGCTCTTCAGGTAGCCAAGGCCTATCTGGCGCGTGGCGTCCATGCCGAGGAACGCCAGCGGGATCGGGGCGAACGCGGCCATGATGTAGAGCTGGAGCGCGCGGGCCCAGCAGACCACGAGGGCGACGACGTAGGCCGCCAGCACCACGACCCAGCTGATGAGGCTCACGACGAGCATGGCGATGAGCGACGGGACGTCGTCGTCGGTGGTGACGACGGACACCTCGGGCAGGTCGAGCGCGCCTCCGGCGCCGAAGAGCGCCTCGACTCGGTCGATGGCGAGCCCGCAGACCTCGTAGATCGACGCCATCAGGTCGAAGCTGTTCTGTATGAGGAACAGGAACACGGCGAAGAACACGAGGAGGAAAACGACCTCCTTGACGCCGGGAAGGCTCTGGCTGCCGTCCATGCGCTGGGAGATCTCGATGAGCTTCAGGGTGAAGACCAGGCCGAGCACCCCGCACCCGATCGGCAGGATGGCAACCTGCCATACGCCCCGGGCGACGTCGTGCATGGTCAGGTCGCTCGAGCTCGTGAGCATGTGCGCGAAGTCGGCCGAGAGGATCCCGTTCGCGCCGATCGACCCGAGCACGCCCGTTTGCGCCTTGAACATCCAGTTGCAGCAGTCGCGCAGGAGGCCGCACAGCCACTCGTTGACGTCCCCGGCGATGTCGGCGTATGCCGGCTGCGCGGGGACGAGCAGGAGCGCGCAGAGGGCGAATGCCGTCGCGGCGGAGATGGCGAACGCCCTTCGGCGTCGCGATTCAAGCGCCCGCACGGCTACATCGCCTCCAGCGAGCCGCCGCGCGAGACCACGGTGACCACCGTCGAGGCGGGGTCGTCGAGCGTGAAGGTCGTCGACGCGACGTTCCCGGCGTAGTCGAGCCACACCTCCTTGTCCCAGGAGGCTCCCGCCGCCTGCGGGGACACCTCCGCCGCCTTCCCGGCGACGGCCTCCTCGATGGCGGCGGCATCCGCGCCCAGCGCCTCGGAGAGGCGGTCGTCGGTGCCGGTCACGGAGAACGCTCCGTCTTGCGCCTTCTGGGGCACGTAGGCCTGCGTCAGGAGGTCGCATGCCAGGGTGCGGGCGTCCCCGTCGCCCGAGACCTGGATGAGCGAGAGCCCTCCCGCCTTGTCGCCGGCTCCCTTGACCTCGATGGGCACGCTGAGCACGCCGCCGGCCTCGGAGGGCTCCTCGGCCGAGAAGAACCAGGCGCGCTCGGAGCCGCCCGCGCACTCGACCATGGCGCCCTCGACGATCCGCAGCGTGGCTGTCGGGTCGTCGGCGCCCGTCCACGCGGTGTTCCAGAGCGCCTCGGCGCCCGAGGCGGCCTTCCCGGTTGCCGCGTCGGCGCCTGCAGCCGCGGGCTGCTCTTGCTCCTGGAGACTATCCTGCGCGCCTTCCTGCGGGGCGATGGCGCAGCGCGCCGCGCCCGCGCCGAGCGCCACGACGAGCGCGCCTGCCGCGACGGCGGCCATGACCCTTGACTTTCCCTGCATTGGTTTCTCCTATCTCGCGGTGAGCGCGCAGCTGAAGCTGCCGATGCCGCTCGCTATACGGCACACGTCGCCCGTTCGCGGCTCGTGTATGTACCTGTCGTCGCCGATGTAGATGGCCACGTGGCCCGAGCGGTAGAGGATGTCGCCGGGCTTCGCCTCCGAGAGCGGTATGCGCCTGAGCTCCTCGTACTGGGAACCCGTGTAGTGGCTTATGCGGATGCCCGCCTGCGCGTAGCAGTACTGCGTGAGCCCGCTGCAGTCGAGCGCCTTGCCGGGGGTCGAGCCTCCCCACACGTAGGGCACGCCGAGCTGGCTGTACGCCGCCTCGACGATCGCGTTCCCGTTCGCGGCCGGGTCCTTCAGGTCCTCGACCGTCATGGAGTCGAACCTGTAGAGGCCCCATTGCGCCATGATCGACTTCAGGGACTCGACGTAGGACGAGTCGGTCGCCCAGCCGGCGTCCTTGAGCCCCTCGGCCATCCTGTCCGAGTCGTGCCTCTCGATCGCCTCGCGGATGAGGGCGTTGCCCGAGTAGCGCTCCGCCTGCAGGAAGACCCTGCTGCGGAAGCGGATGCAATCGGCGTCGCCGGTGAAGCGGATGAAGCTCGCCGTGATCTGGGTGTGCTCGCCGGGCACGTACTCCTCGCTGGTGGCCCAGTTCGCCTTGCCGGCCACCTCGGGGCAGCCCGCGTAGCCCGACCACCACTTCATGCCGAAGAGGTTGTGGTCGCGCTCTGCGAGCCGGCTCATGCGGTCGCCCTGGCCGGACTCCTGGATGATCTGCGCGATGGTGCAGCCCGCCGGGTGCCCGTACTCCTCCTGGCACTCGAGCGCCGCCTCGACCATCTCGTAGGTGATGTAGGGCGGCAGCCCCTCGAGGCCCTGCTTGGAGGCCGCGTCGTCCCAGAAGCCGAACAGCGCGCTCAGCAGCTGCGCGACGGCGAGCGCGCAGGCGACGAAGGCCACGATGCCGGCCACCGCCCCGAGCAGGGCGGGCGCCGCGCCCGAGACCGCGCCCGCGATCGCGGAGGCGGCGCCCTTCGACCCCGCGGCGCGGGCCGCCTCGCCCGACGCCTGCGCGGCCGCCTGGGCCGCCTGGTGCTTGGCCGGGGCGGTCGCGCCGGCTGCCTCGGGGCCGCGCGCGCCTCCCTTTGGGGCGCCGAGGGCGGTCGCCGCCTTGCGGCTGCCCCGGGCGGCTTTCTTCGCCTTCCTCTGCCGCAGCCCTCCCGCGGCCTTCTTGGCCGCACGCCCCGCGTCGTACATGCCCGAGGCGCCCTCGAGCTCCTCCGAGTCGTCGAGCTGGGAGACGGCCTCCCTGGCGATCGCCAGCTTCGCCGCATCGACGCGCGAGCGCATCGCGGCCGCCGCGCGCCGGTCGCCGGCTGGTTGGGACAATTTGTCCCCGAGCCCGCCTTCCGGCGCGTCGGGCCTGGAAGGGCGCCCCTCCGCCGTTGCGGCGGGGCCTCCCGCCTCGTCGAGCGGGCCGGCGCCCTCCGAGACGTTTCCCAGGGCGTCGCGCTCGGTCTCCGCGACGTCGCCCGCGGTGAGCACGTCGCGGCGCTGCGCCCCGACCACCTCGAGCATCCCGCCGCCCTCGCTCGGGCCGGCCATTCCTATTCCTCCGCCTCTCGCGCCGCTCGGCGCATCTCGCGCTCGGCGACCTCTGCGGGCTTGGTGTTCCACAGGTCGTAGAGCGGGCCTTTCGGGAAGTCGTCGGTGATGGGCACGCGGATCCCGGCGCTGATGAGCAGACCCTCGCCGGGCTTGACGGCGTCGCCGATGTAGCCGCGCTCCGTGGCGGAGAGCTGGAGCATCTCCGCCCATGCGTCGAGGTCGGCGGTGGACTGCTTGTGCAGCAGGAAGAACTCGGAGTTGAGCACCATGTCGCGGGCCTCGGCGTTGGCCAGCATGTGGCTCGTGTTCTGGCTGATGCCGGTGCAGATGAGGCCGAACTTGCGCCCCTCGCGCCACAGGCGGGCGAAGTACTCGACCACCGTCGGGTGCGCGAAGAGGCTCTGCACCTCGTCGATGTAGAGCCAGGTGTAGTTGGGGCGCGGCGGCGTGACCATCACGCGGTTGCGCACCATCTCGAGCGCCGTGATCATGCCGAACACGCGCATGTTCTGGCCGAGGCCGTGCATGTCGATGTTGGTGATGCGGTTGTCGAGCGCCACGTTGCTCTGGCCGTTGAAGAAGGAGAACGCGCCCTTCACGTAGCGCTCGTAGCGCAGCGCGATGTCGGCGGCCTCGGGCTCGGGCTGAGCGAGCAGCGCCGCGTGGAAGTCGCCGAGCGTGGGCAGGCGGCCGTCCCTCGCGCACTCCCGGTACGCCTCGCCGACGCAGCGGGCGATGATCGAGCGGTCGCGCTCCGGCAGGCCCTCGCGGCCCTCGGCCATGAGCGCGCTCGAGAGCGCGAGCACCGCGTCGGTCTTGTACGCGAGCTTGGCGGCGTCGGCGCGGTCCGCGACGTCGGCGGTGTCGAGGGGGTTGAGCACCGCCGAGCATCCCGGGGCGAGCTCGACGTTCGCGCCGCCGAGCGCGCCGACGAGGTTGCCGTACTCGCCGGCCGGGTCGAAGATCACGACCTCGTCCTCGGGGTGCGCGAGCACGGTGTTGGTTATCTCGCGCTTCACCGAGAAGCTCTTGCCCGAGCCGGGCTTGCCGCACACGAAGCCCATGGGGCTCGCCAGGCGCTTGCGGTCGCACAGCACCAGGTTCCCGCTCTCCTTGGACTGCCCGTAGTAGCCTCCGCCCGCCTCGTCGAGGCTCTGGCTGGCGAAGGGCATCTGCATAGCCACCTGCCCCGTGGTGAGGTAGCGGCTCACGGCGACGTGGTTGTCCCCGAGCGGGAGCACCGAGTTGAGAGCCTGGCGCTGCCGGAAGTGGAGCGGCTCGAGGCCGATCGTGCAGCCCTGCGCGACGCTCGTCACCTGCTGGACGCGGCGGTCGAGCTCCTCGAGGCTGTCGGCCCAGGTGTAGACGAGGCCCGTGTAGACGAACAGGCGCTCGGACTTGTTGCGCAGGAAGTCGAGCAGCTCCTCGGCCTCCTCCTTCGAGAAGCGCAGCTCGGGCGGCAGGATCTGGTAGTCGTAGCCCTTCTTCACGGCGCTCATCTGCTCGTCGATGATCTCCTTGTCCATCCAGTCGATTTGGCGCTTCACGAGCGCGAGCGCCTCGCTCTGCGCGATGGGCTGCACGTGCAGCGTCACGTTGAGCGGCAGCGGCAGGTCGATGATGGAGGCGAGGTAGGTCTCCTCGATGACCGACCCGAAGCTGCGCACCGCGAGCACCGCGCCGTAGCGCCCGTCGCTGCAGAAGCAGTCGGACCTGCCCTCGGGCTTGAAGTCGAGCGTGGAGGGCATGACGAAGTCCTTCGTGCGCGCGCCGGACGTCGGGGACAATTTGTCCCAGGAGAACTCGAAGCGCGACCCCGGGCGCAGCTGCCCCTGCAAAAGCTCGAGCCTCTCGGCGCCGTCGAGGGCGCGCGACGAGCAGCGTATGCGCGCGAGGGTCTGCTCCACGTCGCCCCGGATGCGCGCGAGCTTGGGCACCGCGGCGTCGACGTCGTCGGCGCCCACGGCGTAGGTCAGGTAGCGGTGGCGCACGAGGTTCGAGACCCCCTCGCGCATCTTGTCGTTGAGGACCCGGTTGTACTCTTCGGCGAGCCCGGCGGTGGCGCGCTCCCCGGGCTCGAAGAAGACCTTGCGGCCGACCTCGTCGGCGGGGATGGGCGCGTTCACGACCTGGAGCTGCACGTGGGAGTCCGCCGGGAAGTAGTTGAACAGCGAGCTCATCACGGTGAAGGCCGTCTCGCGCGCCTCCTTGCGCGCGGACTGGTAGCTGATGTCGGAGAACTCGACCGTCTGGCTGAACACCCCCGGCATCACCTGGGCGATCCCGTCCCTGTACATGGCGTCGTAGCCGACGTAGGCGGCCATCTCGCGCGAGCGGTCGCGCTCCCGGCGGCGCCTCTGCCGCTCGGCCTCCGCGCCCTTCGAGGCGTCCTTGCGCCCGCCCGTGCCGCCGAGGAGCAGCCCGAGGGTGCTCGGGCGCTTCGGCCTATTCTCCTTGCTGGTTCTTGCTCGGCTCATAGAGCTCGGCTCCTTTCTTCCTGGCCCTGCGCCTCGCGCGACGCCCCGGGCGGCCCGGGCGCGGCGAGCCCTCGGGGAGGCTCGCGGCGAGGCAGGGCTCGTACGCGAGCAGCTGCGGGGAGAGCTCGTGGGCCGCCAGGAGAGGCAGCAGCTCCTCGGCGCGCATGCCGAAGGGCCGCCAGAACCCGGCGAGCCAGAACGGCATGCTGCAGAGCATGATCGGGAAGGCCACGTCCGCGACGTCTGCGCGCAGGCCCAGGTGGACGAAGGCCGCCGCCCCGACCGCGCTGCCGAAGCCGAGCGACACGCAGGCGAGCGTGCGCAGGCTCATCTTCCCGACGATCTTCTCCTCGTACTCCCCGATGTCCTTCTGCACCGGTATCCTGAGCGCCATCCGCGACGCCCCCTATGCCGGCAGCCAGGACGTGTCCAGCTGCCCGAAGTAGACCGACGCGGCGATGATGATCGCGCCGCCGGCGATGGTGGAAATGGCGGTCGCGATCTGCGGGCCGCCCTGCTGCTCCCTGATGGCCAGGCCGAGCGAGACCGCTCCCCACACGACCAGGAAGCCGCCGAGGAAGGTCACGCAGCCCGACACGAGCTTGATGACGTTTGCGAGCATGCTGCTCTCCTTTGCTTTCGGTTGACGATGTTCCTTTCTGCTCCTCCCCCGCGGCGGGGGAGGCCCGCGCCCTTCGCGGCCCCGTCACGAGAGGCCATCCTTCCGCCTGCGGTACTCCGCGAAGTCGAACGGGCCGCGGCGCGCGGCCTGCTCGAGCAGGCGCGAGCGCGAGTGGCGCTCGAGCCGGTACTTCCGGTCCATGAGCGGCATGCACCCGTTCACGAGCACGAGCGCGTCCTCGCGCGGCATGCGCGCCACCTCGGCGGGCTGTATGAGGTCGCGCTCGGAGACGCCGCGGTTCACGGTCCGGGTCCAGCCGGCGCCCCGCGAGTCGCTCTGCGTCTCGCTCGCCACCGTCTGCTTGCCGGCCATCTTGCTGATCTCCTCGTTGGTCTCGTTCGCCTTGCCGCCCAGGTAGAGCAGCGTGTCGCAGGCGTTCACGATGGTCTCGGCGTTGTTGTCGCCGTAGGTCTCCTTCAGCTGCGAGAGCGACTGGGCGATCATCGAGACGGCGATGTTCCTGCTGCGGGTGACGGCGATGGTGCGCTCGAAGTCGGGTATGCGCCCGATGTTGGCGAACTCGTCGAAGACGAAGTGCACCGTCGTGGGCAGCGAGCCGCCGTGCGCCTCGAGCGCCTCGGCGCAGAGCGCGCTCACGGCCGTGTCCATGAGCAGGGCGAACAGGAAGTCGAAGGTCGAGTCGGTGTCGCTCATCGACGCGAAGAGCGCGACCTTGGCGCCCTCGTCGCCCATGTGGGCGAGGTCGAGCTCGTCTTTGGAGGTGAGGTCGCGCACGGCGCGGATGGAAAGCGGCTTCAGGCGGACGTTGCAGCTCGAGAGCATCGACTTCATGGTGTCGCCGGCGGCCACGCGGAACTCGCGGTAGCTCGCGAGCGCGAAGTCGTCGGGCGGCGCCGGCTCGCGGACCTTGACCCACTCCCACGCGCCGTCCTCCTCGGCGAAGCCGCGCAGCGATCCGCCCTCCGCCGAAGCGCCGCCGCGCCTGACGTAGCGCTCGCCGGTCTCCAGCTCGCGGAACACCATGTCGAGCGGGCTCATGTAGCCCGGGTCGTCGCGGGCATCGGCGAGCGAGAGCAGCGTGAGCAGCCCGTCGAGGTTTCGGTCGGCGGGCTCGCAGTGCATGACGAGGTAGGCCGTGAGCGCGGTGTAGACCAGCCGCTCGGCCTTCTCCCAGTAGGGGTCGCCCTTGTGGTCGGCCTCGCCCTCGGTGTTGGCGACGATGCCGCGGGCGAAGCGGATGACGCCCGCCTCGTCGCGTATGTAGGCTATGGGGTTGAAGCGCATGGAGCGCGAGAAGTCGATGGTGTCGAACGCGCGGATCTCGTAGCCGAGCTCCGCCAGCGCGCCGCCCATCTCGCGGATGAGCGTGCCCTTCGGGTCGGTCACGAAGAAGCTGGCGTTGGCCTGCAGGAGGTTCGGCTTGACGTAGTAGCGCGTCTTGCCGGTACCGGGCCCTCCCACCACGAGCACGTTGTCGTTGGTGTCGGTGGAGAGGTCGAACCTGCGGCTCACGAGGCGGATGCGCGCGTTGTCGGTGAGGATGATGTTGTTGTCGGGGTCCTTGGGGTCGCCGAAGGGCGCGATGTCCTTGCGCGTGGCCCACCTGGAGCTACCGTGCTCCTCGCCGTCGCGCCGGGCCCCCTTGGTCCCCAGTGAGCGGGCCCAGGCGAGGAGCGCGCCGCACGCGCAGGCGGTCCCGGCGCACAGGGGAAGCGCCTCCGCAGAGAAGACGCGCCCCGCGCGGAGCGCCGCGGGGATCGCCGCCATGGCGGCCTCCGGGTCGAGGATCGGGTTCGCGCCCGACGCCGCGATTGCCGCGGCCGCGAAGTCTCCCGCGGCGAACGCCGCCGCGGCCAGCGCGGCCGCCGCCTGCCACCTCATCTCTCGGGCCCCTCGATCTGGCGCGGGCCGCGGTCCCGGCCGATGCCCTGGCTGTGGGCTCTCGAAGCCTCGCGCGCCCGCTCGGCGCGCTCGGCCAGCCGCTCGGGCGCCTGGCGCCTCTCGGCTATCTCGGAGAGCCGCTCCCTTGCGCGATCGGCGGCCTTTCCCGTCTCTTGCTCCAGCTGGCGGAAGGCCTCGTCGACCTCGGGCGCGTCCTCCACCTTGAAGAGCAGCCAGTCGCGGCCCTCGCCGGGGATGATGTGGTGCTCGACCGACGCGGCGCGCAGCTTGTCGGAGACGACCTCCTTGATCGTCGCGTACTCGGGAAGCCCAGAGAGCTCCTCGAGGCTGAGCTTCGCGTAGGTCGGCACGCCCTCGGCCGCGATGGCCTCGGCGCGCCCGCCGGCGATGGTCCCGCGGATTCCCGCGAGGCGCTCGGAGAGCTCCCTCGCGCTGCGCGCCATTGCCTCGGCGCCGGCCTCCTGGCCGATCCTCAGCATCCAGTCGAGCAGCTTGCCGCCCGCCTCGTCCCCGTAGTCGCTCGCCATCCCGCGCCTCCCTTCCAGTCGAGATGAAAAAGGGGCGCCTTCGCGCCCCGGTCGTCCCTATTCGGCCCCGACGGCCCTCTCGCGCGCCATTGGGGCGCGTGCTTCCTGCCCGGCGTGCGCGCGGCTCGCCTCGCGGGCGGACGCGGCGCGCTTCGCCAGCGGCTCGGGCGCCTTCTCGTGCAGATGGGCCCACTCGCCGCTGCGGCACTGCTCGGGCGTCGCCTCGCACATGTCGCGCATGGCGCGCTCGAACCGCTCGGGCTCCTGGGCGATGGCGCCGAAGCTCCAGCTCTCGAAGCCGGTCCACGCGTCGCCGTCGCGCTTGAGCGTCCACCACTCGTCGCCGCCGTTCACCTGCTGGATGAACGCGAGGTCGCGGTAGCAGAACCCCTGGCGTATGGCCCAGTTGCCCGAGCCGAGCGCCTCGCGGAGCCTGTCGACGCTGTCCGTGCGGGAGAACTCGTAGGGGTGCTCCTCGAGGAACGGGTCGTCCTGCCAGTCGAAGCCGCCGACCTTGAGCCAGCCGTTCTCCTGGCACTTCTCCACGAGCCCGTCGTGCTCGCGGCCGGTTATCCTCTCGAAGCCGTCCATGGGCCCTCCGCCTTTCGTTTCTCGTTTGGCGGGCGGCGTCCTCGCGATGGGGGCACGGTGCGAGTCGGAGCAGGCGCGCGTGCCGGCGCGTCGGCGCCGCCCAAGACGTGTATAGCGATTTCGATTGCGGTAGAGAGTGGGGCCGCCCGCGACGGGTCGAGCCGGGTCGAGCCGTCCGCGCCTCCACGGGAAGCGCACAAGCTAGCCGAGGCGGCGCCTGTCCCTTCCGCCCAGGTAGACGGTCCTGCAGGTCTGGGAGATCCTGCTCGCGATCGCCTCTGCCGTTACGCGCTCGCCGCGCCTCGCGAGCCTGTCCGCCAGCGCTCCGGGCGCGTAGTTCGACGTGACGATGGTCGGGCGCATGTCCTCGTAGCGCGCGTCGAGCACGCTGAACACGGTGCCGACGGACCATTCCGTCGCGTCCTCCTTGCCGAGGTCGTCGAGCACGAGCACGTCGCACTTGGCGTACCGCGCGACGGCGGCCTCGGTGCCGCCCTCGTCGAACGTCGCCTTCACGCGCTCGAGCATGCCCTTGGCCGTCGTGAAGGCGACGTCGTAGCCGGCCTCGGCGAACAGCCTGGCCATGGCGGAGGCGGCGTGCGTCTTGCCGGCGCCGACGCCCCCGTGTATGTAGAGCCCGGCGCCCCCGTTGCCCGCAAACGAGGCGATGTACTCGGCGAACTCGGGGCGGTCGGCCTCGGCGGCCCAGTAGCGCCTGGGGATGCCCGCGCGCGAGAGCGCCTTCTCCCGGCGGGCGGCCTCCTCCTTGGCGGCGAGGGCCGCGCGCCTTCGCGCCTCGGCCTCCCGCTCGCGAGCCGCGCCCTCGCACGGGCAGGGGGCGGCGGAGACCCAGGCGACCCTGCCCGCCAGCGCCGCGCCGAGCGGATCGAGGGCGGCGCCGCAGTGCGGGCACGCCCTCGGCTCCGGCTCGTCGAAGGAGAGCCCGGCCGCGCGGGCCTGCTCCAGGGTGATGAGTCCCGCTCGGTCCATCGGGCGCCCCTTCCTTATCTTCTGAAGTCCTTGTTGTCCCTTTTGCTTATTGGGTGGCATATCGTCAGGGGTTTCCCTGTCATCTCGTCAGGGGTTCGGGCTGCGAACCCTGACGGTTCGTCATCCTTGTTCTCGGCGAACCCTGTCATTTCGTCACCCTTTCGCGCCGGGAACCCTGACGATTCGTCAGGGGTTGCCAGCGCTCCGGGCGGCAGCCTCTCGCGCACGATGCGGTACCGCTTGGTGGCGTGCCCGCGCGCCGGGGCGTGCATGCCGCACTCTTCGATGAGGCCCCGGTCGAGCAGGTCGCGGATGGCGCGGTGGACGCTGCGCTCCTGCACGTTGAGGAACCGGGCCAGGCCGCCCTTGCTCTCGAAATAGCCGCACCCGGCGTCGCAGAAGCCGAAGATGCGCGCGTAGACGAGCAGGGGAAGGCCGGAGAGGCCCAGGTCCGCCATCATGAAGTGCCGTACCGTCGTGAACTCGCGCGGGGAGGGGCCGTCGCGCCCCTTCGGGCCTGTGGCCGCCATCGGCGCTAGCCCCTTCTGGGCGAGCCGACGATGCTGTTCCGCTCGACCCATGCGACGAGCTCGTCGTGCAGCACGATGCCGTCGCGTGTCTTGCCGCCGATGTAGCGGATCGGGAACGGGTCGTCAGGGTCCTTGGCGAGCCGGTACATGGCGTCGCGGCTGATGCGCAGCATCGCGCACGCCTCGTCGGCGCCGAATATCGCGTTGGTCGATGCGATGAGCCTCACCTGGCTCCTGCTAGTGCTCTTGGTCATGGTCGTCCTCGAGCTCCTTTCGTCTCGAGGCTCCCTCGCGTGCCCGGCCGCGGGCGGCTCCCGGGGCGGTCGCCGCCGTCATCTCCTGCCGCTCCTCGACTCGATGTAGGCGTCCACCGACGCCCTCGACACCAGGAGCTTCCTTCCGAGCCTGTACGAGTCGATCTCTCCCGACCAGATGAGGTCGTACGCCTTGTTTCGGCTCGCCCTCATGTACTCCTGCATCTCGATCACCGTCATCCATTCGTCCCGATCTTGGCTTCCCTCGGGCGCGGCGCATTCGGCTGTGCGTGCCATGGTTCCTCCAATCTTCCCGTGCGGCACCGCGCGGGCACCCCGCACGGCACCGTGTCCCTTTTCGTCTGCGCGACGATTGAACCGCCTGATGTCGATTGGTGAGCACGGCAGGAGAGGAGACGGGTCGAGGTGGGTCGAGCTGGTCGCGTCTTCACGAAACGGCCATGAGCCGCGTGTCTTAGCCGGCAGCTAAGTCCCTGAAAAGTAAAAGGCGCCCATGCGGGCGCCTGCCTAGTAGCTGGAGTTGTTCGGTTGCGGTCGGAATGCTCGTCTTCCGCGGTGCTGTCGTCCGGGGTCCGGCATCTGTCGTTCGCCTCTTCTGTCGTGTTTGATGTTGCGTGTTATGCGAGCGACCTTGCGCGGGCCTGCCGGCCCGTTGCCCCAGGTGCACCCGGATAAATGGTACCCATCCGTTGGGACACGGGCACCGCGGGAGGGCCGTCTGGGCAAGCTGGGATGGACGAGCGGCGGGGCTCAAAAGGCAATAAGTCGAGCTAAAGGGCCTTGCGCTCTATTTTGTAAAACGCGAGGGCGCAATCAACTCGACGATTTCCCCGAACCCTTTCTGAACCAATGGGGAGCGAATGCGGAAGCCATTGAGGCATGCAAGAAATAGGGGCAAAAAAATAGGGCAGAATCGCTTTCACGATCCCGCCCCGCAAACCCGAGGGTTTCTAACTGGAACCTATTATGCAGCTAAGTGGCGTCTTATCAACACCCCCCCCCGCGTAACAGACTCCATTGTCGGTAAACGCTCCGCCAAGGGCTGATCGCCTCTCTAGACGAGCTTCTTGCGCGTCTCCTTCAGTATGCCCTTCTTGAAATCGGACCACTTGCCGAAGAACTTCTCGTCCGTCGCGGTGGCGGTGTGCTCCGCGTATTTGATTGCCGTGAGTTCCATGGTGCAGATGTAGTCCGCCGCCTGCGAAAGCCGGTACTCGGAGGGCTGCGCCGATCGGTAGACGACGGCGTCCTTCGACAGCGCGTACTCGATTGCGCGGTGCAGCGACTCGGCGATGGAGCGCCGGCCGTAGTCATAGTAGACCTTGACCATATCGTAGGATTGCAGCTCCGCGAGGTTGTCGAACAGGAAGTTCACGATATCCCTTCGCATCGCCCCCGCGAGCTTGTCGAGCGAGGCGAACTGCTTGGTCGCGTATGCGAGGGTGCGGTACCTCACAGGCGTGTGGCGGAAGAAGACGCGGAACGAGCCGAGCATCATCTTGCGCGTCCTCAGGTCGAGCCCCGAGTACTGGTCCTTGCCGTTCATGAGCGGCGACGCATGGAAGGGTATGTCCGGGAGCCCCTTGGCGCGAAGGGCGCCCTCATATGCCGCGATCGAATCCGCGATGCTCTCGGATTGGTCGTGCATGACGACGGTGAGCAGGTAGTGGCGGTCGGAGAGGCCGTCGCTTCCCGACTCGTCGACGAAGATGCTGAGTTCCCGCATTGCTCTCATGGATAAGAAAAAAGCCGGGAAAAACGTCCCCGGCACTTGGAAGCCTTCCTAACGGAAAACCAATTACCTTGTATCATGCACTGTCCGAAAATTCAAGGACACTCGAATTTTCAAATTAGTCTTTGCAAATAACCTTTGAGCCTTCACCATCAATTACAATTCCCTGACGGTTGTTAATTGGGCATAGATTCAAATCCGAAAACTCAGTCATTATTTTCTCGGTAACCTTCTTAAATGGTGCCGTAAGATAATGCGGAAGAACATAGAAATCGATCAAATCAAGCCCTGCATCATCTTCCTGTGAGTAGTCCTCCGGCTTTTCATCCATTTGCTCAATATATTGGATGGTAGGAGCGCATATAATCGCACCTGCCGATTCACCGATCATCAGTTTTCCCTTTGCCAATTCCTTCTTCAACAGCTCATCCGTTCCCGTTTTACGGAGCTGGTCCATAAGGAAGAAAGAATTTCCACCGGTAAAATAAATCACATCCGCATCTTCAAAAACGGACTGTATCGTTGAATAAGCCTCCGTTGAAATATCAATTTCAGTTACGGTTGCTCCCAGTGTATTAAATAGCTTTCGAGCCGAGCCGACATAACCGGTGTAGCCTTCACGCAGCGAAGCTGTGGGAATAAATGCGACTTTCTTGTTATCAATTTCTTCTTTTATCAAACTTCCTACACTTGAAAAGTGCGAACATAAAAACAGCTTCATCCATGTTCTCCTTTAGGTAGCCCGGAATTGCTCGTCGAGAAGAGGAATGTGCGAGCAAAAGACGATATGAGAAAGCCATTGGGGCCGCCTCCCCCGCGGCGCAGCTTCTTTCCGCGGGCTCGGGGTGCCACAATGGGCTTTGAGTATCGGCCCGTGCGGTAGCCCTTACCGCACCTGC
>NZ_JAMOKO010000015.1 GCF_023656745.1 Collinsella sp. BG-O-102 | reverse complement strand
GACATGCCGTCCTCCGATCTCCCGGGGCCGACCGATCCGGCCCTCAGGGTATCGGGTTCCCACATTCATCCGTACATGTGCGGATGAATGTGGGAGGTGTTCGGATAAAGTCGATAATCAAGGGACTATCGGCAAACGAGGAGCAACTAAACAAGTTGGTTGATAATTGCATGAAAGCAGATATACTACAATTGATTAGATAGAGGAGGTTTCTGCATGGACGTTATTAACAAAGATCTCTTGGAGCAACTGAAAGAGTTTCAGGAAGAGGGCGTCGTGGTAGAAGTGTTCGACTTTGAGGACTACATGGATAAATTCTGCCATTAGTTTCGAAATTTACTCGCCTCGCTTAAAGGAGAAGTCGATTATCGATTTCTCCTTTTTAATTAAAGATATTATTGAAATACATGCTCTTAGCACAGGTTGGCCTCTCAGTAAACTGGGAGGTTGCTTTGGCTAGTTAGAGATATGTGAACGTCCGTTAGACTGAATCTCAGGGTAGAAGGGGCCTCCAGTGTCCAGATCAACAAGGCAATGCTGCGTTTCGGCTAATAAGAACGATGGCTTTTTGCGTGTGGCGGCGGCGTCGCCGCAGATTCGCGTTGCCGATGTCGAGGACAATGTCGAGGTTGCATTGGCGGCTGTTCGCGAGGCTGCCGAGCGCGGCGTTCGCGCGCTGGTGCTGCCCGAGCTCAACTTGTGCGGCTATACCGCGGCCGACCTGTTCCATAATCGCACGCTGCTGCATGCCTGCGAGGCTGCTTTGATGCATATCCTCGATGAGACTCGTGAGCTGCCGATTGTCTTTACCATCGGTCTTCCCGTTGCGGTTGCCGAGAATATCTACAACTGCGCCGCCGTGTGCTGCGCGGGCGAGCTTTTGGGCCTCACGGCCAAGAAGCATCTGCCCAACTATGGCGAGTTCTACGAGCGCCGCTGGTTTGCTCCGGCGCCCGCAGATCCTGTGTGGGTCGAGTTTGCCGGTCAGGGTCCGGTTCCGCTGGGTTCGGAGCTTGTCTACCGCTGCTGTGACGAGGGTGCCGAGGATATGGTGCTGGGCGTTGAGGTCTGCGAGGACCTGTGGGTGCCGGCGCCCCCTTCGACCGAGATGGCGCTTGCCGGTGCGACGGTGATTCTCAACCCGTCGGCTTCGGACGAAATCATCGGTAAGGCAGACTATCGCCGCAGCCTCATCTCTAACCAGAGCGCACGCCTGTACTGCGCCTATGCCTATGCGGACGCGAGCGAGGGCGAGTCCACGACCGACATGGTCTTTGCAGGCGAGAACCTTGTCTACGAAAACGGTTCGAAGCTCGCCGCGACCAAACTGCTTACCTGCGATATGGCCGTCGCCGATGTCGATCTTGACCGTCTGGTTGCCGAGCGCCGTCGCTCGACGACGTGGACGCGCGCGGACGATGCGCCGGAGGCCACGACCGTTGAATTTTCGTTTGAGGGCGTGCTGGCCGAAGAACCTGTCCTGCGCGATGCCTGCGATATCGACCGCGTTTTCCCGCGCGCGCCCTTTGTGCCGGCCGACCACGGCGACTTGGCCGAGCGCTGCGAGACGATCCTCGATCTGCAGACTGCGGGCCTCAAGACCCGCCTTGCCCACACGGGTATCAAGGCTGCGGTTATCGGCCTTTCGGGCGGCTTGGACTCCACGCTAGCGCTGCTTGTGACCGTGCGTGCCTTCGATGCACTGGGGCTGCCGCGCACTGGTATCACAGCCATGTCCATGCCCGGCTTCGGCACGACGCATCGCACCAAGTCGAATGCCGAGTCGCTCGCTCGCGACCTGGGTGTGAGCTTCCGCGAGGTTTCGATCCACGCGGCTGTGGAGCAGCACTTCAAGGACATTGAGCACGATCCGGCCGTCCAAGACGTGACCTACGAGAACAGCCAGGCGCGCGAGCGTACGCAGATTCTGATGGATCTGGCCAACCAGGCTGGCGGTTTTGTCATTGGCACGGGCGACCTGTCGGAGCTGGCGCTCGGCTGGGCTACCTATAACGGCGACCACATGAGCATGTACGCCGTCAACGCGAGCGTGCCCAAGACGCTTGTGCGCCATCTGGTACGCTATGCCGCCGATGTCTTTGGCGGGCGCATTGCCGAGGTCTTGCTCGATATCCTCGATACGCCGGTGTCCCCCGAGCTTCTGCCGCCCACGGGCGACGGCGAGATTGCGCAGAAGACCGAGGATTTGGTGGGCCCGTACGAGTTGCACGACTACTTCCTCTACTACCTGCTGCGTTTTGGCTTTGAGCCGGGCAAGATCTACCGCATGGCGCTCAAGAGCTTCGAGGGCGCCTACGACGCCAAGACCGTCCACACGTGGCTACGTACGTTCTACCGTCGCTTCTTTGCCCAGCAGTTTAAGCGCAGCTGCCTGCCCGATGGTCCCAAGGTGGGCTCGGTGACGCTCAGCCCGCGCGGCGATTGGCGTATGCCGAGTGACGCCAGCTCGCGTCTGTGGCTTGCGCAGATCGATGCGCTCAATCCGGTTGATTAAGGTTGGCTAAATTGAACCAATACGGGGGTTGCAAGCGTTACACTTTTGCAATCTGATGGCCCGTATCGCGCGGCGCTCTTGTCGGAGCGCCGCGTTTTTTTATATCGAAAGGTGGCACCATGCAGGCATCGCAGCGTCTCGACCGCTTTGGCGCGGAGGTCTTCGCCTCGCTCAACAACAAACTGCTTGCGCTGAAGGCTCAGGGCAAGACCATTTATAACATGAGCGTGGGCACGCCCGACTTTAAGCCGTACGACCACGTGGTCGTGGCGCTCACTCAAGCGGCGCAAGATCCCGAGATGTGGAAGTATGCCCTGCGCGACCTGCCCGAACTCAAGCAGTCCGTGTGCGATTACTATGAGCGCCGCTTTGGCGTTTCGGGCATTACACCGTCCATGGTGCAGTCGTGCAACGGCACGCAGGAGGGCGTGGGTCATTTGGGCCTGGCCCTGCTCGATCCGGGTGACACTATTTTGGTTCCCGATCCGTGCTACCCGGTCTTTGAGGCGGGTGCCAAGATCGCCGATGCCAAGCTCGAGTACTATCCGCTGGTTGCCGAGCACAATTACCTGCCCTATGTGGCGGGTATCGATCCCGAGGTGGCCGATCGTGCCAAGTATATGATCGTGTCGCTGCCCGCGAACCCGGTGGGCTCGGTGGGCACGCCCGAGATCTACGAGGAGATCATCGCTTTCGCCCGCGAGCACGACCTGCTCATCGTCCATGACAACGCGTACTCCGACATCGTGTTCGACGGCGAGCCGGGTGGCAGCTTTTTGCAGTATCCCGGTGCGCTCGAGGTGGGCGTGGAGTTCTTCTCGCTTTCCAAGTCGTTTAACGTCACCGGTGCCCGCATTGGCTTTTTGGTCGGCCGCGAGGACGTGGTCTCTGCCTTTGCCAAGCTGCGCGGCCAGATCGACTTTGGCATGTTCTTCCCGATCCAGAAGGCTGCTATCGCCTGCCTGAACGGTCCGCGCGATGAGGTCGAGGCGCAGCGTCTGAAGTACCAGGAGCGCCGCGATGCCCTGTGCGACGGTCTTGAGGACCTGGGTTGGGAGCGTCCCAACGCGCATGGCTCCATGTTTGTGTGGGCCAAGCTTCCCGGTGGTCGCACCGATTCCATGGCGTTTTGCGAGGAGCTCATGGAGAAGGCCGGCGTTGTGGTGACGCCGGGCGCGAGCTTTGGTCCTTCGGGCGAGGGGCACGTGCGCATGGCGCTGGTCCTGCCGCCCGATCAGATTGCTTTGGCTGTCGAGGCCATTCGCGAGGCGGGCCTGTATTAGAAAGCTATTTCGCCTCGTCAATATATCGAAACCGATTTCGTGCAGTTATTTTACGAATCCTGCAAACAATTTCGGTAAACGGTCGATTTTTGGCTGCGAATAGGAGCATAATCAAAGTCCCGATTGGATGTATTGGGATTACGACAAGCCGCTCGGGTCGTTCCCGGGCGGCTTGTTTGTGGAGAGAGATGGGAGTTTCTAATGGTTAACGAGAAGAAGGTCGCTATTGTCGGCTGCGGTTTCGTCGGTTCGTCTTCGGCGTTCGCGCTGATGCAGAGTGGTCTGTTCTCCGAGATGGTCCTCATCGACGTGGACAAGAACCGCGCCGAGGGTGAGGCCCTGGATATCGCGCACGGCATGACGTTTGCCGAGCCGATGAAGATCTACGCCGGCGATTATTCCGATGTCGCCGACGCCGCCATGATTGTCGTTACCGCTGGCGCTGCCCAGAAGCCCGGTGAGACCCGCCTGGACCTGGTCAACAAGAACGTCAACATCTTTAAGTCCATTATCCCCGAGATTAAGAAGTCCGGCTTCGACGGCATTCTGCTCATCGTCTCCAACCCGGTCGATGTTCTGACCTACGCCGCCATCAAGATGTCCGGCCTGCCCGAGGGCCACGTCATCGGTTCCGGTACCGTGCTCGACACCGGCCGTCTGCAGCAGATGCTTGGTGCCCACGTCGAGGTTGACCCGCGCGACGTTCAGGCCTATGTCATGGGTGAGCACGGCGACTCCGAGTTCGTCGCTTGGTCCAGCGCCCAGGTTGCCGGCGTGCCGCTGAACACCTTCTGCGAGCTTCACGGCCATCTGGAGCATGAGGCCGCCGAGAAGCGCATCGCCGAGGACGTCAAGAACTCCGCCTACACCATCATCGAGAAGAAGCACGCCACCTACTATGGCGTCGCCATGGCCGTCAAGCGCATCTGCACCGCCGTTATGCGCGATGAGCAGACCGTTCTGCCTGTCTCCTCGCTCATGGTGGGCGAGTATGGCCTGTCCGATCTTGCCATCTCCATGCCGACCGTCGTTGGCCGCGACGGCGTTGTCTGCCGCGTCCCCGTGCCGCTGAACGATGACGAGCAGCATGAGCTCACCGTCTCCGCCAAGGCCCTCAAGGACATCATCGACAGCGTCGATTTCTCCTGCTAAATCAAGCTCGCTAGAGCGAAAAGCTACAATGAAGGCGTCCGAGTCCACGCGGCCCGGGCGCTTTTTTGGTGCAAAGTAACCTGACCCCAATGCACTATAGTCGATGGGAGGGCCATGTCGGATTCGCCTAATTTTTTGACCTATGCCCAGACGGCGTTTGATCCGTTTGAGGAGCGGCCGTTCTGCGCGGTGGATAGCCTGGTCTTTGCGTGGTTGTCCTATTTGCGTTTGCCGGGTGATATGGCGGAGCTGACGAACTGGCAGGGCCTGGACGTACGCGAGCTGCTGCGTGCCGAGTGCTATCGGGACATGATTGACGACTTGTGGGACCCGGAGGGGAGCAGGGCCTTGTTGGAGGCCGTGGCAGCAAGTCCTCGCTACCGTGGCGTGCACGTTTGCGGCTATCGTGCTGTGAGCGATGTGGTGGCGACGGAGCAGTTTGCAGCCATGGCGTTCCGGTTTCCGGCGGGGTTTAGTTACCTTTCCTTCCGGGGGACCGACAGCACGATTGTGGGTTGGAAAGAGGACTTTAACATGGCGTTCCGGTGTCCTGTGCCGGCCCAGGAATCCGCGGCACGTTATGTGGACGAGGCGGCGGATGCGATTGACGGGCCGCTTTTGTGCGGAGGTCATTCCAAGGGTGGAAACCTTGCGGTGTACGGTGCGGCAATGTGCTCCGATGTCGCCCGTGAGCGAATCGAACGGGCATATTCCCATGATGGTCCGGGTTTCGTCGAGGAGTTCCTGAACGGCGACGCCTTTGCCGATCTTTCCGGTCGAATCGACAAGACGCTACCTCGGTCGTCGATCTTTGGCATGATGTTCGAGACACAGGAGGACTATGCCATCGTTGAGAGCACCGAGTTCAGCCTGCTGCAACACAATCCCTTTAGCTGGGTGGTTGATGGTCGCGACTTCGTGTACTGCGAGCGCCTGTCCGCCGGTGCTCGATACGTTGATGGCTCTATTCGCGAGATGCTGCTTGCAGTGTCGCCTAGCGAGCGCGAGCGTTTTGTAGATGCGTTGTTCTCCGTGTTTGAGGCTACGGGTGCTGAGCGGTTTGCGGATATCGCTGGGAATCTGCGCGAGAGCCTGCCCGTGATGCTCCAGGCTACGCAAGGCTTTGACAAGGATACGCGACGCTTTGTCTCGCAGACCATCGCGGCAATCCTTAAATGCGCACTGCTGCCCAAACGACCCCAGATCGACATGCCCGCTGCCGGCAAGAGTTTGGCAGAACAGCTCGAGACTTGGCAGTCCGAGCTCCTGCGCTAGCCATTGGTGCAAAGCAACCTGTCCCCGATGCACCAATCTTCGATGCGCCTGGGGCGGGCTCGACCGCTATACTGGTTCGTGCCGAAATCGATCTAGAACGGAATGCCGTATATGAAAATCAATCACGCGATTCTGCATATCCTGGACTTTGACTCTGCCGTCAACGTCATGAGCCAGCGCGAGCTCGATATCGAGAGTCGTACCGTGCGCAACTTCGTGACCACGCATCTGCGCCGCGCACGCACCTCGGCCGACAATAAACGCGCCACGTTTGCCGAGAGCTCTGCGTTTGGTGGCGAGCTCAAGGGCTATTTCTTTGGCGAGCGCGAGTTCGTGGACCTGTCGCAGCAGATTGCGGAGTTTATTTCCTCCGAGCTCACCAAAGCCGAGAAAGCCGAGTCCACCGACGTGCTCGTGGCCGATTTTGACGACGATGAGGATGCCCGCTGGTTTGCCGTGATGCTGCTGGGCTCCAAGCAGGCTTTTATGCACGAAGTGGGCCGCGAGGAGGGGGAGGTGCGCAACGACATCGCGCGCCACTACGCCATTCTGCCAAACCCCTCGCAAAAGGTGCCGAGCTATGCCATCGTGCGCGCGAGTACCATGGAGATCGGCTACGTGGACAAGAAGCGCAAGATTGCCGGCGAGGACTGTATGCTTATCCCCGATGGCCTGCTGCAGTGCGACACGGGCGTATCGGGCAAGGAGGTCATCGACACCGTGACGCGTGTGGTCGAGGAAGTCGCCGAGGAGCACGGTGCCAACACGGCTATAGCGCTCGCTAAGGTTAAGGCTGCCGTTGCCGAGAAGGTCGAGGATGACGAGGAGCTGCCGCCTTGGGATATCGTCGACGAGGTCTTTGAGGACGAACCGGTTATCAAGGAGAGTGTGCGCGCGGCACTGACCGAGGAGAAAGTGCCTGAGCGTGTGCCCGTGGAGCGCAAGCAGGTCGAACGCGCGGCGGTGCGCAATCATAAGATCCGTACCGACACGGGTATCGAGATCAGCTTCCCGGCCGAGATGGGCTCGAACTCCGAGTACATCGAGTTTGTCAACGAACCCAACGGCCTCATCTCCATCGAGCTCAAGAATATCGGCAGCATCGAGAATCGATAAACTGTGCTTGGACACTGCAAAAAAACAAAGGCCGAAGCCTCGGATGAGGGCTTCGGCCTTTTTGCTTGGAGCTGAATTGCGCCGTAGGTTGAGCATACGTCAGCGAAAACGCCCCTAAGCGAGCAAGGTGACGTGAAAGAGGAGGGAAGCGTACTTCGGTACGCGACCGACGATTGAACGTCAGATTGCCGCTCTGGGTCGTTTGTAGCGTCGACTAGTTACGCGGTTTGGTAAAACCGCGTAACCCTACAGCTGGCGCAGGCCTTCCTCGAGACCGGTCTTGCTGTCGGTCTTCTCGTCACGCATCTTGATGACGCGGGCGGGGACACCGGCCACGACGGCACCGGCGGGGACGTCCTCGACGCACACGGCACCGGCAGCCACGACGGCGCCCTTGCCCACGCGCACGCCCTCCAGGACCACGGCGTTGGCGCCAATCATGACATCATCCTCGATGATGACGGGCGTGGCACTCGCGGGCTCAACGACGCCTGCCAGTACGGTGCCGGCGCCGATGTGGCAGTTCCTGCCCACGGTGGCGCGGCCGCCCAGGACGGCGCCCATATCAATCATAGAGCCCTCGCCGATAACGGAGCCGATGTTGATGATAGCGCCCATCATAATGACGGCGCGGTCGCCGATCTCGACGCGGTCGCGAATGATCGCACCCGGCTCAATGCGGGCGTTGATGCCCTTAAGGTCTAGCATGGGGACGGCGGAATTGCGGCAGTCATTCTCGACGTCGTAGTAGTCGATGGAGTCGGCATTGGCATCGAGGATGGCTTTGAGCTCATCCCAGTCGCCAAAGACGGTCTTGCCACGACGACCGCCGTAGACGTGCGCATTGCCCCACTGGACCTTCATGCCGGGCTTTTCACGCACGTACAGCTTGACGGGCGTCTTTTTGGGCGCGGTGGCGATGTAGTTGATAATCTCCTGTGCATCCATCTCGGCTGCGCTGCTCATTTGCTATCTCTCCTTTGGGTGGATTCGGTTGATACCTGGTTAGGCAAACATGACCTGGTCAAACGTATAGAAGCCGTGCTCACGGGTGACGAGCTTCTGCGCGGCTGCCAGGGCGCCGTTGACGAAGATCTGACGGCTCGTGGCGCGATGCGTGAGCGTGACTTCCTCGTCCTGGCCAAAGAAACTCACTTCGTGCACGCCGGCGACAGTGCCACCGCGCAGCGAGTGCATGCCGATTTCCTTGGGGTCACGCGCGCCGCACATGCCCTCGCGGCCATAGACGGGGTGGTAGCCTGCCTCGGGCTCGGCTTCGGCGACGGCGTCGAGCAACAACTTGGCGGTGCCGCTGGGAGCGTCGACCTTTTGGTTGTGGTGCGTCTCGACAATCTCGCAGTCAAAGCCGGGCAGCTCGCGCGTGGCCTGTGCTACCAGATGACGCAGGGCTGCGATACCGATGGAGTAATTGCCGGAGTGCATGACGCGGGTGCTCTGACCCAGCTCGCGCAGGCGATCCATCTGATCGGGTGTGTAGCCTGTGGTGCCCGAGACCAACGCGGCACCCGTGCGCTCGACATAGGTGACGATGGCATCGAAGGTCACGACGTTCGAGAAGTCGATGATGACGTCGGCTGCCGGGACGCTCTCGAGCTCGGACAGATCAAAACCGATCTGGGCGACGATATCAAAAACGGGCTGACCGGCGGCGTCGACAACGCCCTCGGCGGTGGTGCGGATGAGCGAGCCCATGCGGCCCGTTCCCATAATGACAGTCTTAATCAA
This sequence comes from Collinsella sp. BG-O-102, assembly GCF_023656745.1. Taxonomy (GTDB): domain Bacteria; phylum Actinomycetota; class Coriobacteriia; order Coriobacteriales; family Coriobacteriaceae; genus Collinsella. Next base: position 45,958 of record NZ_JAMOKO010000015.1, on the reverse strand, counting down.
GCAGACCAGCTCCCTTCAGAGCATCGGTAAGTGCAGCGCGCGTGCCGTCTGCCATGGGGCATAGAGGCATGCGGTAGTTTGCCTCGATCATACCCATCTGAGCAAGCGCTTCCTTGACGGGGATGGGGTTGACCTCGCTAAAGAGGGCATTGATGAGCGGCTGACCGGCAATCTGGATATCGCGGGCGCGCTCCACGTCGCCGTCCAGATAGGCGCGGCACATATCGTGCACGAGCTGCGGCTGAACGTCGGCCCACACGCTGATGGTGCCCGAGGCGCCCAGGCTCATGAGCGGCACGGTGAGGGCATCCTCACCCGAGTACATGCGGAAGTCGTCGGACAGCAGGTGGGCAATCTTGGCCGCGTGGGCGACGTTGCCCGAGGCTTCCTTAATACCCATGATGTTGGGATGTGCGGCCAGGCGTTCTACGTTGCGCTCGCTGATGCCGCAGCCGCAGCGGCCGGGGATGTTGTACAGGATGCAGGGGATGTCCACGGCATCGGCGACGGTCTTAAAGTGCTGATATATACCCTCTTCATTGGACTTGTTGTAGTAGGGGGTAATGAGCAGCAGGCCGTCGGCTCCCAAACCCTGGTAGGTGAGCGACTTGGTGAGCATGGTTTGCGTGGAGTTGGAGCCCGAGCCGGCGATGACGGGGACGCGTCCTGCAACATGCTTGACCACGGCGGCGACGACGGAGTTGTCCTCGTCATCGGTCATCGTGGCGCTCTCGCCGGTGGTGCCCAGGGTGAGGATGGCGTCGGTGCCATTTTGCAGGTGGAAATCGATAAGGCGCTCGAGCGCGTCGAAGTCGACGCTGCCGTCCTTTTTAAACGGCGTGACGAGGGCGACGATTGAGCCCTCGAGATTGCGGATGTCCATGTTCTTCTCCTTCGCGTCCGCGATCTGGATGCGTTTGTTCCATTGAACGGCGACGGCCAGGCGCTCGTCTTGGGCGCGACGGCGGGCACTTTCGGCGCGCGACTTGGCCAGCAGCTCTCGGCCGCACGGCAGCACGTCGAGCGTGGCAAAGTAATCGTCCGGGCGCTCGGCGCGACGAATGAGATCTGCTGAGCCGTCGGGGTGCAGCAATACCTCGGCGGAGCGCAGACGGCCGTTGTAGTTGTAGCCCATGGAGTAGCCATGCGCGCCGGTATCGTGGATTACAAGCAGGTCACCCATGTCGATATGCGGCAGCTCGCGATCGATAGCGAACTTGTCGTTGTTCTCGCATAGGTTGCCCGTGATGTCATAGGTGTTCGTGACGGACGCTGTGGCCTTGTCGGCGCCGCCCGGCTGACCCATTACCGTAATGTGGTGGTAGGCGCCATACATGGCAGGGCGAATCAAATCGACGGCGCTTGCATCGACACCGATATAGTCCTTGTAGATCTGCTTCTCGTGGATGGCCTTGGTGACCAGGCAGCCGTAGGGGCCCATCATAAAGCGGCCCATCTCGGTGCAGATCGCCACATCGCCCATGCCGGCGGGAACCAGGATCTCGTCGTATGCCGCGTGTACTCCCTCGCCGATGGCGCGAATGTCGTTGGTCTGCTGCTCGGGCAGGTAGGGGATGCCGACGCCGCCGGACAGATTGATGAAGGCGACGTGTGCGCCGGTCTCGCGCTCCAGGCGTACGGCAAGCTCAAAGAGGATGCGCGCGAGCTTGGGGTAGTAGTCGTTGGTGACAGTGTTGCTGGCAAGGAATGCGTGGATGCCAAAGTCCTCGGCGCCCTTGGCCTTGAGCATGCGGAAGGCCTCGAAGAGCTGCTCGGTGGTCATGCCATATTTGGAGTCGCCCGGGTTGTCCATGATGCCGTTGGAGAGCTGGAACAGGCCGCCTGGATTAAAGCGGCAGCTGACCGTCTTGGGGATGGGCCCCGCAACGCGCTCAAAGAACCCGATGTGGCTGATGTCGTCAAAGTTGACGATGGCACCCAGCTTGTCGGCGAGCTCAAAGTCGGCAGCCGGTGTGTCGTTGGACGAGAACATGATGTCGTGTCCCGTGATACCCAGTGAGCGGGCGATCATGAGCTCGGTATAGCTCGAGCAATCGCAGCCGCAGCCGTATTCGTTGAGAATGGAGATGAGCGCCGGGTTGGGGTTGGCCTTGACGGCAAAGTATTCCTTAAAGCCCGGGTTCCATGCAAAGGCGTCGCGCACTTCTTGCATGTTGCGGCGGATGCCCGCCTCGTCGTATAGATGAAACGGCGTGGGGAACTGCTCGACGATATGCTCGAGTGTCTCCTTGTCCACAAACGGCTGCTTGGCCGCATATGCCTCGTTGGGGGTCAATGCCATGTCCCGTAAACCTCGCTATCCAGACGGCGCCATCTGCGCATCGAATCCGCATAGCGTGGACCCAATGTCCGGATAGCGCTCCCGCATTGCTGCAGACAGTCCTGTGGGTGTTTCCCACAGGCCCACCAGGTTGTTCGTGCCCGAAAAGCCCAGTTCGGCGGGTTTCGCCTCCCCACGGGGTCAAAGCCTGCCGGCTCGCCCGCGGTTCTTCGTGCCCGCGCCTCTATCAAGTGGTAACGACCCTACCACGTTGCACTTTACCAAACAAGAGTATTCGTATATAACGTTTAAAAAATGCAGGGATATGCTGGAAACATGTGCGCCACAATCCTGTATCACAATAAGTTGCAACAGATGTGCCTCACGAAGGGATCCTCTATGACCGAGCTCCAAGAACTCCGTCGCTATCGCCGCGATCTCCATCGCATTCCGGAGCTCGATTTCGATCTTCCGCAAACCATTGCCTATATCGAGGGCGTGCTGGCACCGCTCACCTGCGAAGTGACCCATCCGTGCCCCAGCTGCGTCTGTGCTTTCTTCGACGCCGGCGTTGATGCCGCGCATGCCACGGCGATTCGCGCCGATATGGATGCGCTGCCCATCGCGGAAGCGACGGGAGCGGCCTTTGCCTCAACCCATCCCGGCAAGATGCACGCTTGCGGACATGACGGACACATGGCCATGGCGCTTGCCGCCGCGACGTATGTCGACCGTACGATTCGCGAGCATCCGGGCGCCATTAGGCGCAATGTTCTCTTTGTGTTCCAGCCGGCCGAGGAAACGACCGGTGGTGCCAAGACGGTATGCGAGAGCGGTGTGTTCGAGCGCTATGGGGCCGACCGCATTTTTGGCTTCCATGTGTGGCCCGATCTGCCTGCCGGCACGTTGGCGAGTTGTTCCGGTCCGCTGCTGGCGCGTTCGAGTGAGACACACATTCATATTCACGGGACGAGCATCCATATCGCTAAGACCTATGGCGTTCCGGTCGAGGAGTCGCACGATGCGGCGCTGGCGGCTGCCAAGTTCTTGGTTGCCGAGCGCGAACTGATGGACGAGCTGGGCACCGACAAGCCCTGTATCGGTAAGTTTGGTCTGCTGCAGGCCGGTACGGTTTGCAACGCGGTGGCGGGGGAGGCCCATGTGGCCGGAAGCCTGCGTGTGTTTACGGACGACATGTTCGACCGGGCGCGCGAAGGCGTGCGCCGCGTGCTGGACGATGCCTGTGCCGCAACGGGCTGCACGTATGATCTCAACTTTGCCGAGGGCTATCCGCCGGTCGACAACGACCCCGAGTTGTTTGCCAGCGTCGCGCCTGCCTTGCCCGGGCTGCAGCTTGTGGAGGAACCGCTGCTGATCGCCGAGGATTTCGCGTTCTATCAACGCCATCTGCCGGGCGTGTTTTTCCTGCTGGGCACGGGTATGCCAGAGGACCAAGACAACCCGAGTGATTCGGATGGCTGTCCCGCCTATGCCACAAGCGCTCTGCATACCGATAGCATGCTCTTCGACGAGGAAATCCTTCTCAAAGGCCTCGATGTCTACAAACGATTGCTTTTGCTTGACTAAGGCGCAAAGGACTATTTGTTCTAGAAAACACGAACAAACGTACGATATAATAGAGATGTAAGTCTATAGAAACGTTTGACGTTACTAACGTAAGGCGATACTATGATTGCATCGTATAAAGATGAGGATACCGAACGCTTTGCCATGGGTGTGCGGGTCAGGAGGTTCGTGCCCTTTGAGCGTGTTGCGTTGAGGAAGATTCGCCAACTGCAGGTTTGTGCTTCGCTTGATGATCTTCGCGTTCCACCGGGCAACCGCCTGGAAGCTTTGAAGGGCGATCGTGCCGGTCAATATAGCATCCGTGTTAACGAGCGCTATCGGGTCTGTTTTGAGTGGAGACAGGAGATGGCTTGGAATGTCGAAATCGTCGATTATCACAAGTGATGAGACTTCGGCCGATTTGCTGTCGCCGGTGACTCCTGGTGAGCTTCTCAAAGAGGAGTTTCTTGTTCCCATGGGCATTTCTCAATATCGCCTTGCGAAAGAGACTGGGATTCCGGCTCAGCGTATCGGGCAGATTGTCTTGGGAAAACGTCGCGTGACGGCCGACACCGACCTCCGTCTTTGCCGTTATTTTGGCCTGACGGATGGTTATTGGCTGCGCGCTCAGGTGGCGTTTGACCTTGAGGCCGAGAAAAGGCGGATCGAACCGGAGCTGAATAAGATCGTTCCTGTCCAGCAGGCCGCTGCGTTGTAGTGCTCAAAGATATTGAGGTTGGAGTGACGATGGAACGACGCCGACAGTCTGCCGTTTATAGTCCCGGTGGGTGTGGATGCGGCTTGTTGTTGCTTCCGGTTATTGCTGTGAGCATTGGCGTGATGTTTGCGCTTGCTGGGCTGGCTGCGGCGGCACTCGTACTGTTTATCACTGCCATCGGCGTGACGATTTGGCTCTGCCGCAATCGCGAGCGACGCCGTGCCGGCGGTAAAACCAATGTCGGCTGGGTTGTATTCCTGGTCATTGCGTACCCGCTGAGTGTCAGCTACCTGGTGTTCTTTGTCCTGTTGATGGTCAGTGCCTTTACCGGGGAATCCGTCACGGTGGGTTGATGCGCTGCCGGCAGACGGTCGCGCAAAGTGCGTTTGCTCGGCGTTTGGATAACTGCATTGGCCGTTTACCGCAACCTTAGCTCTCAGCTAATGAATTCAAGTTTAATCCTTCCTACGATGTGCTGTGTGCCGGCACGGTAGCCGGATCGTAGGAAGGATGAATAATGGCAAAAGAGGGAAAGAAGCCGATCGGTAAGATTGTCCTAGGCGTCATCGTGGTGCTGGTTATTGTCGGTGCCGTGGGCTCTATGGGCGGCAACTCAACCGATTCGCCTGCGAGCGATTCGGCAAAACCTGCCGGGACGACACAGCAGGCTGAGGAGCAAAAAGAACCGCAAGAACCGTATACCATTGCTGACGAGGCTGAAGACACTTCCAATCAGTTTGCCTATAAGATCACGGGGACGCTGACCAATAACACGGACAAGGAAAAGAGCTACATTCAGATTGAGTATGTTCTGTATGATGCTGATGGCAACCAGGTTGGAACGGCTCTTGCAAACACCAATCATCTGAAGGCGGGCGGCTCCTGGAAGTTCGAGGCGCTGGGCACGGTGTCTCCCGATCAGGTCGCCAGTTGGGAGCGTTCGGACGTAAGCGGTTTTTAGCATGTTGTATGCACTGGGGGAGGTGAAGTCGTATGCCCGATAAAAAGCTGACTGACGAGTTACTCAATGAGCTTCTCGACGCGCCAAACATCGATGGCTATATCAAAGAACACGACTTTGCCGCCCCGTCGCTTTCGGACTACCTGAAGCAGCTACTGCAGGAAAAGGGCTTGGAGCGCTCGCGCGTGGTTCGTATGGCCGATCTCAATGAGACCTTTGGCTATCAGATCTTTACCGGTGCGCGGCATCCGAGCCGCAATAAGGTGCTGCAGATTGCCTTTGCGATGGCGCTGGCGCTCAAAGAAACCAACCGTGCGCTGATGGCTGCCGGGGTAAGCGTCCTTAACTGCAAGGACCGCCGCGATGCGATTATCATTTTTTGCATCGATCGCGGGTGCAGCCTCCAAAAGGTCAACGAGGAGCTGTATCGCTTTGGCGAGGAGACGGTGAGTTAGCGGCTGATATCTGAGCCGGCGGAGCTGCCGAACAACGATGCAAGCGAACGGGGCGCAGATGCCATGGGGTGTCTGCGCCCTGCGCTATGATGGAGGCTATGGATACTCAGAGCCCAACATATTCCGATGACGAGCTGACCGCAGCGCTTGCCGAGCACCTGGCGTCGCTCGATCGCGACGACAGCTATCGCGTGGAGCGTGTACTTAAGCGCTCGTCCGTCGAAACAACCGAGCTCGTGTACTTTGAAGGAACCGGCGGTGGTTCGCTCGGTCCCTTTGTTCGTAAACGCATCGATGCCTCGGCTCAAATCGGCGGGGCATACGAGCGTCTGTTTGCCGCTCAGCGGGCAGGCAGGCGTTTTGAGCACCTGCCCAGAATCGTCGATTGTCGTCGTGTGGGCGACGAGCTCAACGTGGTTATGGAATACATCGAAGGGGAGACACTCGGGGCGCTGGTGGACCGTCTGGGAGCCACCCCCGATTATGCGCGTGAATTGTATCCTGCCCTATGCGATGCCGTGGGCGAGCTCCATGCCGGTTTTGCAATGGTGGGGGAGACGTCGGCGCCGGTGATCCATCGCGACCTCAAGCCGTCGAATATCATCGTGACAGGTGCCAACTATACGCCTGATGACGGCCTGGCATTTTCATCGCTGGTGATTATCGACCTGGGGATCGCGCGCGTATGGCGCGATGGCGCCGATGCTGACACCGTCAAGTTTGGCACGCGACCCTATGCGCCGCCCGAGCAGTATGGGTTTGGGCAGACGAGTGTGCGCAGCGATGTCTACGCACTTGGGGCCCTGTTGTTCTTTTGCTTGACGGGAGTCGACCCTAAACCAGGGCTCGACATGCGCGAGCAATGTGAGGCATGCGGCATTCCCACTCCACTTGCCGATGCCGTCTGCATGTCGATGGCGCTCGACCCGGCCAAGCGTTTTGCGAGCGCGGAAGCGTTGGGACGGGCGACGCGCGCGGCATACGATCTAAGTCGCCCCGTGCGGCCTCCTGCGCCTGTGCTTGTCCGTACTCCGGCCTCGGAGACGGTGTTGACGCCCCAAGGACTCCAGAACCCCACAGGGCTTCCTAGGCCTGCCGCCTCCACTGCATGCGGTCTGCTCTCTCGCGTTCCGGAGTCTCTGGGGCGCATTTGGAATACGCTCGTCTTCTTCTCGCTGCTTGTGTTCTTTGCCGGAAGTCACTTTGCCGTCTTTCACCCCACGGGAGCAAACCAAAGCTACCCGACGTGGCTTCTCATAATCGAGTATTTTTTCTTTGTCGATGGCCTTATGGTGCTTATGCATTTTGCGCTGTTCGACAAGCGTCGTCTTCGTCGGCGATTCGCGCTGCTCGACAGCTATCGCGGCAAGAAACTCGCGAAACTCTGGCTCAAGGCATTGGGTGTGCTGCTCCTATGCATGATCGTCATAGTCGCGGTTGCCAATGCGACCGGCGTCGTCGATACCTCCGCTACCTAAAAGAAAAGGGCCCCATTGGGGCCCTTTGCAGTTGCACTTAGATGCGGTTCATCTGAGCGGCGACTTTGTTGTACCAGTCCTGCCACGTGGGCGGGCAGTACTTTTTGGCTGCTGCCGGGGTAAGGGTGGAGCCGTAGTTGGCGCCCAGATAGGCAACGTGAGCGGAGATGCCCTCGCTCCAGCTGCCAAAGCTGCGCCAACCGCCGCCACGGGCACTCCAGCCCCAGGCGTTGTAAGAATTGGCGCAATAAGCACCCTTGGTGCTCTCGATGCAGGCGATGGCGGGGGACCAACGGGGGTCGACACCGGTATTCCAAGCGGCGACGGCAAAGTTATAGCCCTGGCCTGCCATGGGGGAGCCGGCGAGATAATTGTCGATGCGGCTCGTCCACTCATTAATGAACGAATCGTAATCGGAGCTACCGGTATTGGCGTTGTTCACCGTGGTGTCGATGGTGGTGTTGGTGTTGGTGGCCTGGCTGCTGGAATTGCTGCCGCTTACGCCCTCGCCCGAGAGCTTCTCGGCGGCAGCGGCCTTATCGGCCTCAAGCTTGGCAAGCTCGGCGGCATTTTCCTGCTCGGCTTTTGCCTGTGCCTCGCTGCGGAGCTGCTGGGCCTGTGCCAGCGCATCCTCGGCGTTTTTCTGCTCTGCCTCAAGCTGAGACTTGGCCTGCTGGAGCTCAGCCTTGTTCTGCTCGAGTTCGGTTTGCATGTTATTGAGCTGTTCGATCTCGTCGACGCTCGAGCTCGTGATCTGGTTGGTGTATTTGCAGGTCGTGATGAACTCACCCAGGCTCTGTGCGTTGACCAGGAAGCTCACGATGGGATTGGTGCCCTTCTGATACTTGTACAGATCGCGCATGGCGGAGCTTGCCTTGGCCTGCTGCTCGGGAAGCTTGGCCTCGATTTCCTCGATGCTTGCCTCATTGGAGTCAATCTGCTTTTGCAGGTCATCGAGTTTGGTGCGGGCGTCGTTGTAGGCGCTCGTGGCGGCTTCGATCTTCTGCTGGGCTGCGGAAAGCTGGTCCTGCGTTGCCTGCGAGGCGGCATACGCCGCAACGGGGGAGAGCATCGGCGTGGCCGTCAGCGCAACGGCGAGCACGGCGCTCGTGATGATACGAGCCGGCTTCGACGCAATGAACGCTGCGGTGCGATGATTCGAATGCTGCATCCAGTCCCTCTGCAATCAATCGTAGGTTATGGTTCGAACGGTATTCTACTACTGCTTTCGACCTCAACTTGAACCTTAAAGGTTCCAAAGGGTCAAGTTGAACTTGAGGCTTTGGCTTTGACCTGCAGTTATGATGAATTGTTGAGAAACCATAGAGTTCAACTTTAACGTTACAGAGCTCTGTTTGAGAGGAGTTTTGGGCTGTAAAAGCCATCTCAACGTGGGGTTTTATAACTACAGCGTGCCCTTCTGGCGAGCCTGCTCAATCTCTTCGAGGGCCTCGGCGGGGGTGAACGAACAGGTGGCGTCGCCGAGCTTGACTACCTGGATTTCGTCACCGGCGTTGGCCTCTCCGCCCTTTAGTACCACGCCGAAAACGCCCTCGTGGGGAAAGATGCAGTCGCCGGCGAGATAGTAGATAGCGCAGCGGGTGTGGCAGACCTTGCCGATCTGGCTGATCTCGACCAGAACGTCGTTGCCGATCTTGAGCTGTGTGCCCAGGGGGAGCGAAAGCAGGTTGATACCTTGTGTGGTGAAGTTCTCCCCAAAGTCGCCTTCGTGCACATCGAGCCCGCGATGCTGGGCAGTCTGGATTGATTCTGCGGCCAAAAACGAGACTTGGCGGTGCCAGTGCCCGGCGTGTGCATCGGAAGCGAGGCCAAACTGCTCAATGACGGTGTCGTGCCCATCGGAGACGGGTGACTTGCGTGTGCCTTTGTGCGCCGACGTGTTGATCGAAACGATGCGGGCGGGTCCTTCGTAGGCGTTGCTGGCGGTGCGTAGGGGAGCGGTCGTTTGAGAACGTTCCGCTAGCTCGCGTTTTGCAGCGTCAAGGATGGGGTTGTCGGTCAGATGTTCTTGGGGCACGCGTGCGCCTTTCGCTTTGAGGATGACAATATGTTGAATCCTACAACAACGGTAGGTTCATTGCCCGTTGTCGTACAGCGGTGAGGGCCGTCTTTGCTCGAGTCTGATCCTCCGATTGCCATAGATACGGTGGAACTTTGGGTGCTGGCGGTTTGGCACGCTAGAATGAATCGGTTGCACTAAGACCGCCCGTTGTGCGGGCAGTTCATGATAGGAAGTTTCCATGGCATTGCAATTTACAGAGCGCGAGTTCATTCCCGTGCTGCTCGGTGGCGACATCAACGCCTATTCGGTGGCGCGCGCCTTCTACGAAGAGTATCAGGTCAAGAGTCTGGTCTTTGGCAAGTATCAGACGGGCCCTGCGTATCGAAGCCAGATTATCGACTACACGCCCAATGTCGACATCGATACCATGCCCGTGATGCTCGAGACCGTCAACGGCATTGCCCAGGCGCATGCCGATAAGACGATCGTCCTGATGGGCTGCGGCGATAACTATGTTGCCCTGGTGGCCCAGGCAAAGGATGCCGATGAGCTGGCGGATAACATCGTTGCGCCCTATGCACCCTACAGCATGCTCGAGCAGTGCCAGAAGAAGGAGATCTTCTACGAGCTGTGCGAGAAGCATGGCGTGCCGTATCCGCACACCTTTACCTTTACTGCGCAGATGCTCAATGCGCAAGGCGAGGCGCCGGCCGAAGTGCTCGACCAGATCGACTTCCCGTTCCCGATGATCCTGAAGCCGTCCGACGGCATCATGTGGTGGCAACATGAGTTCGAGGGCCAGAAGAAGGCCTATGAGATTGCCGACCGCGCCGAGCTGGAACAGGTCATTCGCGATTCGTATGCCAGCGGCTACACCGACGACCTGATCTTGCAGGACCGCGTGCCCGGCAACGACGAGTACATGCGCGTGCTCACCAGCTATTCCGATCGCAACGGTAAGGTACGCATGATGTGCCTGGGCCACGTGCTGCTCGAGGAGCATCAGCCCCATGGCGTTGGCAACCATGCCTGTATCATCACCGAGCCCAATGACGAGCTTATGGGTGGCGTGCGCAAGCTGCTCGAGGACCTTCACTTTGTGGGCTATTCCAACTTTGACGTGAAGTATGACGAGCGCGATGGCTCGTTTAAGTTCTTCGACTTCAATACCCGTCAGGGCCGCAGCAACTACTATGTCACCAACAGCGGCTTTAACGTTGCCAAGTACGTGGTAGACGAGTATGTGTTCAACCGCCCGTTTGAGCCGGAGTTTGTGACGGCGCAGGACGAGGCGCTGTGGATGGTCGTCCCCATGGGTGTCGTCGACAAGTACGTCAAGGATCCCGAGCTGCGCGCTAAGGTGCATCGCCTGGATAGGGAGGGCAAGGGGGCCGACCCTTCGTTTATGAAGGGCGACTTTGTCTTTAACCGCTGGCTGCGCATGTGGCACACCAAGCTGCGTCACTTTAAGCTGTTCAAGACGTATTACAAGTAGACGAGTGCGGCGCCCGTCCGGTTTACATCGGGCGGGCGCGGGTATGATACGCGCAATTGCGCAAGCGTCACCAAGGAGGCGGCGATGGAAAAGCTGGGAGTTATCGGCGGCATGGGCGCCGAGGCCACGTCGTATTACTACGACCAGGTGGTGCGCCATACGGCCGCTACGTGCGACCAGGAACATATCGACATGGTGGTGCTTTCCAAGTCGACCATGCCCGACCGCACGCTGGCCATCAAGACCGGTGAGCATGCCGAGCTGCTGGCGACCATGAAGGAGTGCGCCCAGGCACTTGAGTCGCTGGGCTGTGCGCACATCGCCATTCCCTGCAACACGTCACACTACTTCTACGACCAGATCCAGTCGTTTACGACGGTGCCGATTATCCACATGCCGCGCGAGTCGGTGCGCTATGCTCTGGCCGGTGCGGTGATGGGGGAGTGCGAGTTCGATCCCAACCTGAGCATGCCGGCAGAGCCGGTGCGCAAGATCGGCATCATGGGCACCGACGGAACCGTGGGTGCGGGCGTCTATGGGCGCGAATGCGAGGCTGTGGGCGTCGAGGTTGTCTACCCCAGCGAGAAGCGTCAGGCCGACGTGATGTCGCTCATCTACGGCGACGTCAAGGCCGGACGCGAGCCCGATATGGACAAGTTCGACCGCGTGATGTGGGAGTTCGCCCGCAGCGGCTGCGACCGCGTCATCCTGGCCTGCACGGAGCTTTCGGTGCTGCAGAAGTACCGCGAGATGCCCGAGATCACCCTCGACGCCATGGACGTCCTGGTGCGTGAATCCATCATTCGCAGCGGCGCCCCCTACCGCCAATAGCCCTCGACCTGCCAAAAGGGGACAGGTATATTTTGGTAGGTTTTTATCTGGGGAAACAGTAAAGGCCTCGGCTCGTTTGGTGCGAGCCGAGGCCTTTTGCATTAGGCGGTTGGTGCTGACGATGAGCTAGAACAGGAATCCCAGGATGATGAGGGCGGCGCTGATGGCGAGCACGGCGATATCCAGACCCTTGATGGGGTAACGCTTATACGAGCTGGCGCGCGTGCGCAGATAAAAGCCGCGCTGCTCGGCGGCAAGCGCGGTGGCGTCGGTCTTGCCCACGCTCGAGATAAGCAGCGGCACGCACAACGGCAGCATGAGTTTGAGCTTCTTGATGGGGTTCTTGGTGTCGTACTCGACGCTGCGCGCGGTCTGCGCCTCCATGATGGCGTTCATCTCCTGGCCAAACACCGGCACAAAGCGCAGTGCCGTGGTAAAGGTGAAGGCATAGCGATACGGCACGTGCAGCACCTCGACGCAGGCGTTGGCAAGGTCGTTGAGCTTGGTCACCATGAGCATGAGGATGAGTGGTAACGCCACGCCCAGTAGGCGCAGACAGGCCTTCGATCCTGTGATGAGGCCCGTGTCGGTGATAAAGCCCCACACCACGTTGCCATCGCGCATAAAGGCCAGCTGGAGCACCAGCATGATAAGCGCGAGCGGGATCAGCAACTTGAGCAGCGAGAACAGACGGTCGACGACGCCGGCATAGGCACCCAGCGCAAGGGTGAGTGCCAAAAAGCCCAGCAGCGCCACGTAGGTGTCGGACAAGAAGATGCCGACGATGATGGCGGCGGCGAGGCCCAGTTTGACGACGGGGTTCAGGCGATGCAGCAGCGTGTCACCCGGCATGTAGTCGATGACGTTAACCACGGTGGACCATCTCCTTGGTAATTCGAACGACATCGGTGACCTCGCTCACCTGCGCAAAAGCGGGCGAGACGGAAGATGCCAGACGGCGCGAGAGTTCAATAACCTGGGGAGGCTCCACGTAGGCACGCCGCATGAGATCGATGTTCGAGAATAGCTCGTGCGTGCGGCCGCGGTCGAGGATGCGACCGTCGGCCATTACCACAATGCGCTCGGCAAAATCCGAGACGACTTCCATATCGTGGCAGACCATGATAACGGCGCAACCGCGCTCGGCCATGGTGCGCACCGTTTCCATGACGGTCATGCACTCGCGGTAATCAAGGCCGCTCGTGGGCTCGTCGAGCACGACGATCTTGGGCTCAACCACTACGACGGAGGCAAGCGCCACCATTTGTCGCTGGCCGCGCGAAAGCGAGAAGGGCGCCTCGTCGGCCGGCAAGCCAAAGCGGTCGATGACGAGTTGAGCACGACGCAGAGCCTCGGCACGGTCCATGCCGCCAAGCTCCAAGCCAAAGGCGACCTCGTCGAGCACGGTGTCCTTGCAGATCTGGCGGTCGGGGTTTTGGAAGAGGGTCGCGACCTCGCGGGCAATGCGGCTCGTGGGGACGGCTGCTGTATCCAGTCCCGTGACGCGCACGCTGCCCGAGGCGGGCTTGAGCAGGCCTGTGAGCAGTTTGGTGAGCGTGGTCTTGCCGGCGCCGTTTTGGCCGACAATGCCCATGAGCTCGCCGGGATAGAGCGTCAGGTTGAGGTCGTGTACGGCGGCGCCGCCATTGGGATAGGCAAACTCAACATGGTCGAAGGTGAGTACGGGTTCGGCGTCCTTGGCATGAGGACGCAACGACGGTGCATGCGGGGAACCGGCGGGCGCCTGGGCTTCGATGGCCGCGTGTGCGGGGTCGACGATGCCTGAAATCAGGCGCTCGGCCTCATCGACATCCAAGCAGGGGGTACCGCTTACCAGGCCATCGGTTTCGAGGCTATTGAAGATACGCGTGACGCGAGGGCAGTCGACGCCGATGGCACGGAGCTCGTCGGTATGCGCGAAGACCTCGTGTGGCTCGCCCTGCAGCGCGATTTCGCCATGGTTGAGCACGAACACGCGGTTGCAGTACTCCGAGAGCAGGGCGACCTTTTGCTCAACGACGACGATGGTGATTCCAAGTGCGCGGTTTGCCTCACGCAGCGTCTCGAAGACCAACGTGGAGCTAGCGGGGTCGAGTGCCGCGGTGGGCTCGTCGAGAACCAAGACGCGCGGGCGCATGGCGAGGATGGCGGCGATGGCTACCTTTTGCTTCTGTCCGCCCGAGAGCGTGGCGATCTCGCGGTCGCGCAGGTCGCTGATGTCGACGGTCTCGAGCGTTTCGCTCACGCGCTGCTCGATCTGGTCGTGGGGAACGCCAAAGTTCTCGAGGCCAAAGAGCATCTCGTCCTCGACGACCGAAGCGACCATCTGCGTGTCGATATCCTGCAGCACACTGCCGACGATTTGCGACACGTCGGTGAGCGAGGCCTCGCAGGTGTCGTGGCCGTCAACCATGACGGACCCAAAGAACGTGCCGGTGTAGTGGTGGGGCACGGCACTTGACAGGCAGGCGGCAAGCGTGGACTTGCCGGCGCCCGAGGGCCCGATGATGCCGATGAAATCTCCCTTGTTCACGCTGAGCGAGATGTGGCTGAGCGCCTGCTCGGTCTGCGTGCCATAGGAGAACGAGACATCGTCGACGTTGATGATCGTTTCCATGGATACCTTTCATAGTCATTGGGGACGTTCTTTAATGACTAGTCGTTTAAGAACGTCCCCAAAAGCTAGTCGTTTGGGACAGTCTTTGGTGGTGAAGCACGGAGACGGCTTTACGAAGGACCCCAGGTTAGCGCGAAAGAGGAGCGAAGCGTGCTTGGGAGCGCGAGCGACGAATGAACGCCAAGATGGGGTGGCTCGTAAAGCCGAACGGGTTAGTTGAGCTTCAGGGCCTTCTGGATGGGCAAGTAGAGGGCGCCGACCAGAATGGCGTTAAAGACGGCGGTCATGGCGACGACGGGCAGCATGGCGGCGGCGAGCTCGCCGACCACGCCGAGCATGGCCATCTTGATGATCATGAAGATGGCGCCGGAGACAAAGGTGGTCAGGAAGGTTGCGACAATGGCGATGGCGGGCTTGACCTGACCGTTCTTGCCAGCGGCGTTGACGATGCCGGCCATGAGCATGGCGGCGATGCCCTCGGCGGCAAAATCGACGAACGGCGAAGTGGTGGTGATCTGGATCACGGCAGCCGAGATGAGGCCAATAACGAGCGCCTGGCCGATGTTGGGGCGAACGACCAGGATGGTGAGGCAGAAGGCCGAGATGATGAACTCGGGGCTGATCATGCCGCCCGAGATGCCCGAGATGGCCTTGCCGACGGTGAAGTTGAGGATGAAGCCGGCAGCGAGCAGGATGGCGAGCAGGACGAGAGCACGGACGTCAAGTTTGCCGCGGTCGGCGGTCTGGACGGTGCGGGGCTGGGTGGCGGTGGTGTTCTGAGACATGGTGAAAATCCTTTCGGAATGGGAGTGCAAGAGAAAAGCGGAGGCGCGTGATGCGAATGCGATCGGGCTCGAGATAGAAAAAGGCCCCCGGTCGAAACCGGAGGCCTTCCAATCACCTAGAGCGCAAAAACAGGCGTGAGGGACTCACTGTCGACCGATCGTATTCGCATCACGCCACCACCAGTTGTTGAGAGAGTTCATCGTGTGCTTCATGTTGGTGGCTCCTTTCGTGATGCCGTGGCGCGGTCGCACCTAGTTGCTGTTGCGCTGCACTATAGCACAGCGAAGTGTGTGCGGGGAAATCTTTTTTGAAAAGATTTCAGGCGGGTTTCCCGTCGGTCAAAAGAGCGGGCTGAGCGGGCGAGGTGACTCATGTGCCCCGCCCGCTCAGCTAGGACATGAGGGTCTTAGGCCTTCTTGCGACGATAGATCACGTAGGCGCAGACACCGATGATGACGACGGCGCCAACGGCCATGGCGGCCATGTTGTTGCCCTCGGACTTCTCCTCGGTGACCTCTTCCTCTTCGGCCTCTGGCTCGGTCACGTCCTCATCGGAAAGGGCCTCGTCGGCGTAGGTGATGGATTCGACCAGGCAGTCGTTGTCGGCATCGTAGTCGCTCGGGACGAACTCCTCGGAGAAATCGCCCTCCTTGAGGTAGTCGCGCATCTCCTCGAGCATGGCCTTGCACTTAACATAGGTGTTCTTGGTTGCAGCCTTGCCGGCCTTGTTGGCCAGGGCGGTACGGGCCTCGGTGCCTTCTTCGGCCTGCATGGCCTCGTCGACGGTCAGGTTCTGCTCGATGAGTTCCTTCTGCAGGGCGTCGAGATAGGCGCGGACGCCGGTGGCGCAGTGGTCGCGGTTCTCATAGGCGAGCGTGTTGATGTCCATGAGGACGTAGTTGATGGAGTTCTTGGGCTCCTCGTTGTTCACGACGTCTTCCTCTTCGCAGTGATCGAAGGAGACATCCTGATCGCTGAAGTAGGGGCTGACCTCGGTGAGCAGTGCGGAGTAGAAGGGGATGGCGACGGAGAATTCGGCGTTGGAGAGCATCTCCCACTGAATGGTCGCGATCTCGGGGTCCATGCCCTGACGGATCTGGAAGGTGTGGATCTCGGTGTTGCGGTTGGAGCCGATGGCATAGGCGCCGTCGGTGTTGGCGTTGAGGCTGGCGACATTCTCGCCGCGAGCGGCGAAGGAACGAATCATCTCAAAGGTGTTCCAGTCGGACTTGCCGGGCTGGAAGAACAGCGGCTGCATCTCGTGGACCAGGGCGCCGGTCGTGGCGCGAGCCTCTTCGCGCTCGTCCTTGACGATCTCGTAGTCGGTGCCCTCGGCAAGCGGAGCCATGAAGTAATCACGACCCTGGATATAGCGCGACCACTGGTGCATACCGGCCTCGCTAATCTCCTCGCCGTAGGTCTTGGCGACGTCGAACTTGCCGTCGGTGTACTCGGCAAAGCCCTTCTCCTTAGGCATGGACTCGATGCCTTCGGAATGGAGACAGTTCTCGGTGTCATCGAGGTCGACGTTATAGGTGAGGTTGCCGATGTTGGGGTTGAGCGAGGCGATGTCATCGGCGAGCTTCATAGCAATCCACTGATGGCCGGAAAGCGCGGCGAACAACCAGGTCTCGGTGCTGTCGGCGATGATGATCTGGTCGTTGGAGCAGACGCCCTGCTCGTCGATCAGACTGCCGATGAGCTCGACGCCCTCACGGGCCGTGGCGCTCTCGCCCAAGATGACGCTGGCATAGCTGTATTCGCCAATGCCAGTCTCCTCGGTGATGGGGTCGGCCTCTTCGGCCTTCTCGTTATAGGAGGTGCTCAACGTGGCAGAGCAGGAGACGCCCTTCTCGTTGATGCCTGCCTCGGAATATGCGTCGTAGCGATCTTCCCACTGCGAGGGGTTGTCGCGAACGAAGGTGTAGCGGTAGGTTGCGCCCTTGGACTTGTACTCAAAACCGGACTCGACCGAGGTGTACTCGTTGCCGTCCTTGTGCGCGGGCTCAATGCCAAAGTGCTTGACATAGCGCGGACCGAAGTCCTCGGAACGGCCGTAGTACGTGTTGCCGTCTGCCGTGAGCTTGCTGCCCATGTAGATCTGGGTGCAGGCGAGTGCCGAAGTCGGCATGGCCATGATGGCCGCTGCTCCAAACGCAAGGCCGCAGCCGAGCTTTTTGAGCGTGTTGACAGGATGAGTAAACCTCATAATCCCTCCCAACCGTTGAAACCCCGCGAAACCGTACGGAGCTTCAGCTAATAAATACATCTATTAGCCTATCGGAAGTCTAAAGAGTATTCATCTAATTCGACGAAATACTCGATGAGCGTCCCAAAATATGCGATGAGCGGATAAGAATACTCATTTCGTAGCTTTACTTAAATAAAGGCACCCTGCAATTACTGTATCTGAATAAAGCCCCTTGCACGGGGCGCAAAGAAAATCCCCCGCTGTTTGGCAAATGCATAAACAGCAGGGGAGACGATAATTGGATGAATATCATACCAATGTGGAATTACTTCTTCCGGCGGTGGATCACGTTGATCGCATAGCCGACGAGCATGGCCAAAACGATGATGATAAAGCCGAGCAGGGGATTGTCGTTCATAGGGTCCTCCTATTTTCCGAGCGGGGAGAATTCGTCGACGATGAGGTCGAGGCATTGCGGAAGCGCGCGGGCTCCAAAGACGCCCGAATTGCTGGAGATAATCTCGCCATCGAACTGCATGCCCAGCGACGGGGTGCAGGTGATCTTGGCTTCCTTGGTCTGGATGATCTTGAACTGCGGGCGGCCGAGTACCTTGCCGGCGGGGTCAAGCGCAGCGGTGATCACGGTAGGCAGCAGCTGCACGGTGCGCACGGGTTCGATGACCGCAATGTCGACCATGCCATCGTTCATGCGGCAGTCGGGGAACAGGTTGATGTCGTTTTGGATGACCGAGGTGTTGCCGGCCATGCAGCAGATGCCGTCGAGCTCCTCGACAATGCCGTCGTGTTCAATGGTAAAGTGCGCCACCGTGGGGTTGGGCGTGGCGAGCGCAGAGAGGAAGTAGGCGATCTCGCCGATGTCGTTTTTGGTGGGGGCGGCCTTCATCATGATCTCGGCGTCGAAGCCCGAGCCGGCGATGATGATAAAGCCGTGGCGCTTCTCGTTGCCGTTCTCGTCGAGCCAAAAGAGCTCACCCATGTCGACTTTGACCGTGCGACCGGCACGGCAGGCCTTGGCGAGCGCCGCTGCCTCGGGGGCATTGCCGATGTTGTTGAAGAACAGGCAGGCTGTGCCGGAGGGGAAGACGAGCGTGGGGACACCGCACCCGCGCATCTGGTCGAGCACGTTGGAGACGGTGCCGTCGCCGCCCGAAACGACCACGCGATCAAACTCGCGCACGTCTGCCACGGCATCCTCGGGCTCCATGCCATCGCCGATAAAACGCATCACGACCTCGTCGCCGCCCTGCGCGAGGGCGTGCGTGAATGCGTAGATTTCATCTGAGCTGGGGCCCGATGCCGGGTTGTGGATGATAAGGCAGCGCATACTTACGTTCCCGTTCTGTGACTAACCGAGTATAGTTGTAAGGCAATGCCGATATCCTACCCGTGTTTTTCGGGCCTAACCTTATTCGATGGGTTGATATGTACATTTCCACACATCAGGCTCTACTCGACTTTTGCCAGCGCGCCCGTGAGTTCGACGCGATTGCCGTCGATACCGAGTTTTTGCGCGAGCGCACATTCCACCCGCGCCTGTGCTTGGTTCAGATTGCCACCCCTGCCGAGAGCGTAGCGGTCGACCCTCTGGTGATCGACGACCTCTCGCCGCTGGCCGAGCTTATGGCCGACGAGAGCGTGACCAAGGTCTTCCACGCGTGCTCGCAGGATATGGAGGTCATGCTCCATACCGTGGGCGTGCTGCCACGACCGATTTTCGATACGCAGGTCGCCGCCGCCTTTTTGGGCGAGCGCCAGCAGATTTCGTATGGCGCGCTTGTTCAGACGTTCTGCGGCGTATCGCTGCCCAAGACCGAGTCGCTGACCGACTGGTCGCGCCGCCCGCTGACCGATAAGCAGATTGAGTATGCGATCGATGACGTCAAGTACCTGATCGTCGCCTATACCGAGATGATGAGCCGCCTGCGCGAGCTGGGCCGTGTGGACTGGGTGCTCGACGAGTTGCGTCCTCTGGCCGATGAGTCGCACTACCGCGCCGACCGCCACGAAGCGTTCCGCAAGGTCAAGCGCATCAACTCGTGCAGCCGCCATCAGCTGGGCATTGCGCGCGAGCTTGCCGCCTGGCGTGAGGACCGCGCTGAGCGGCGCAACATCCCGCGCAAGTGGGTTATGTCCGACGATACGCTGCTGGCGCTCGTCAAGCGCAATCCCGTGCGTGTTGAGGAGTTCCGTAGCATCCGCGGCACCGACCAGCTGGGGGAGCGCGACGTGGACGGCGCGCTCATGGCCATCAAGCGCGGAGCGAGCTGTCCGCACGATCGCCTGCCGCTCTTGGTGCGCGGACATCGTCAGATTTCGCCGGAGCTGGAGAGCGTGACTGACCTTATGTATGCGCTTATTCGCCTGGTTGCCGAGCGCTCGGGCGTGGCGACCTCGGTCATTGCGTCGCGCGATGACCTGGCCGACTACATTGAGCATCCCGAGCAGAGCCGCCTGCGCGAAGGTTGGCGCTTTGAACTTGTGGGCTCGCGCCTGGACGATCTGCTTTCCGGCAACATGGGGTTGACGGTCAAAGATGGCAAAATTGAATTGCTGTAAGGAAGCCTAGCCGCTTGATTGGGTAGAATGCCTCCAACGTGTAATTCGATTCGGAGGAATTCGCATGCCCTATTACTATGGTTACGGCTTTGGCATCGACCCGCTGTACCTGCTGGTTGTCCTTGTTTGTACGGTGCTTGGTCTTGCGGCGCAGAGCTATATCAACTCGACGTACAAGACCTGGTCCAAGGTTCGCTCGGACGGCGACACGGGTGCCACGGTCGCTCGCCGCATGCTCGACGCCAACGGTTGCAACGCCGTGGGTATCAAGGGCGTTGCCGGTGAGCTCACCGACCACTACAACCCGCAGGATAACAACCTGTATCTCTCGGACGCTAACCGTTCGGGCGGATCGGTCGCAAGCGTTGCCGTGGCCTGCCACGAGGCGGGTCATGCCGCCCAGCGTCAGAGCGGTTACGCCATGATGAAGGTTCGCACCGCCCTGGTCCCGGTCGTCAACTTTACCCAGAACACCTGGACCATCGTGTTGCTCTTGGGCCTGTTTATGAACATCGCCGGGCTCACGACCCTCGCATTGATCTTCTTCTCGTTTAGTGTGCTGTTCCAACTCGTTACGTTGCCTGTCGAGATCGATGCCAGTCGCCGCGCCGTGGCGTATATCGAGCAGTCGGGTATGAGCTCCAAGCAGGTCAACGGTGCCAAGAAGGTCCTGACGGCAGCCGCGCTTACCTATGTTGCCGCAGCGCTCACTTCGATCATTCAGCTGCTCTATCTTATGGCTCGCTACAACAGAAACTCCAACCGATAACAAATTGGCTTGACAGGCGCCGCGGAGATTTGTGTCCCCGCGGCGCTGTACTATGTGTTGGACTTGAATTTGCGCAGGGCCGGAGCCCATGTGCACGATGACGAAAGGAGGCTGCGTGGCAGGCTGGAATCTGACCGGCAATGCCGTTTCCGCCGAGTTCGACGGTTCGGATGAGCAGGAGCGCAAGGAGCTCAGCGTGAGTCAGGCGGTAGAGATCGCTGCCGGTGCGCTCGATGCCATTCCGCAGCTGAGCGTCCTGGGCGAGGTCACGGGCTTCCGTGGTCCCAATGCCCGAAGCGGCCACTGCTACTTCCAAATCAAGGACGACTCGGCGGCCGTCGACTGCATCATCTGGAAGGGCGCCTATCTCAAGCGCACGTTCGATCTGCGCGACGGCATGCAGGTGAGCTTTAAGGGCAGCTTCAATCTCTATAAGGCCACGGGCCGCATGAGCTTTGTCGCTCGCTCGTTCTCGCTGGCGGGGGAGGGCCTGCTGCGTCAACAAGTGGCGCAACTGGCCGAAAAGCTACGCCGCGAGGGGCTGATGGACGAAGCGCGCAAACGTCGCATTCCGGTGTTCTGCTCACGCGTGGCGGTCGTTACCTCGCTTTCGGGTGCCGTAATCGACGACGTCAAGCGCACATTGCGTCGTCGCAACCCGCTCGTCGAGCTCGTTTGCGTGGGCGCCAGGGTTCAAGGCGAGGGTGCGCCGGCCGAGCTTATCGAGGGCCTGCGCCGTGCCGCCGCCGTCACGCCAGCGCCCGACTGTATTTTGCTCGTGCGTGGTGGCGGTTCCTTCGAGGACCTCATGACCTTTAACGACGAGGAGCTTGCCCGCGCGGTGGCGGCTTGCCCTGTGCCCGTGGTGACCGGCATTGGCCATGAGCCCGATACCTCGATTTGCGACATGGTGAGCGACCGCCGCGCCTCCACGCCCACGGCGGCGGCCGAATCGGTGGCGCCGGCCATGACGGAGTTGGCCGATGTGCTCGAGGCGCGCCATCAGCGTCTGGGTGCCGCGATGGCATCGATGATTGGTTCGGCCCAGGTCGACCTGGAGATGCTCGATCAGCGTGGCCGTCGTTCCTGGGATACCTATACGGCTCGCTTGGGCGACGCGCTCGATGCGGCCGCATGCCGCCCGTGTCTCAACGATCCGACATTTATGGTCGAGCGTCGTGAGTCAGAGCTTGCCTTGACGGCCGATCGTTTGTCCGGTGCCATAACGCGCTCGGTCGGGGCGTTCCGATCCAGCTTTGAACGCCTGCCCGAGCGTCTGGCTACAAGCACCTCGGGACTCGATGGCAAGCGCCATGCGCTCACGCTTGCGAGTTCCCGTCTGGAGCATCAGGGACGTACGATGCTCAGCAAACCCGCGTCCGACCTGGGCCGAGCTGCTGCGTCGCTCGATGCCCTGTCGCCGCTCAAGGTGCTTGCCCGTGGCTATTCCATCGCATACAGCGATGATGGTGTGGCTACGAGCGCCAAGACCTTTAAGCCCGGCGACGCCATCCGCGTGCGCATGGCAGACGGCAACGTGGCAGCAACGGTCAATACGGTCGAGTAGACCGCGTTTCATAGCGATAAACCTTTAGGAAAGGAAACAGATATGGCAGAGAAGACCCCGGTCGAGCAGCTTACGTACAAGCAGGCTTCGCAGGAGTTGGAGCTCATCATACGCAGCTTGGAATCGGGCGATATGGAGCTCGAGGAGTCGCTTGAGAGCTATACCCGCGGCGTCGAGCTCCTCAAGAGCCTGCGTACCCGCTTGTCCGATGCCGAGCAGAAGGTCTCGGTGCTCCTGAAGGACGTCGACGGCAACGACGTGCTCGCCGACGGCGAAGCCGCCAACACCGACGACAACCTTTCGTTCTAATCACCCCGACCAAATATAATTACCTTGGTCTGCGAGAAAGGAACCAACCATGTGTGATTGCATCTTCTGCAAAATTGCCAACCACGAGATCCCCTCGACCGTCGTTTACGAGGACGACCAAGTCATCGCCTTCGACGACCTCAATCCCCAGGCGCCGGTCCACACGCTCGTGATCCCCAAGAAGCACTACAGCGACATCGCCGATAACGTGCCCGCCGAGACCATGGGCGCCATGGCCCACGCCATCCAGGAGGTCGCCAAGGTCAAGGGCTTGGAGGACGGTTTCCGCGTCATCTCCAACAAGGGCGTCAACGCCGGCCAGACCGTCATGCACTTCCACATGCACGTCCTCGGCGGCAAAAATCTGGGCGAGAACCTCATCTGAGGGCGCTTCTTCCTTGCATTGAAACGGAAGCTCAAGCACCGATAACTTATATATCAACGCAATAAACCCGAGCGCGAGGGCGTTTGGGTTTATTATTGAAGCGTATGTAACCTGGCGGCGCCACACCGCCTGTTAGTAGGGAGACACATGAACGTTCTGGTCGTCAACGCAGGATCTTCGACCCTTAAGTATCAGGTCATCGATACCAAGTCTCACAAGGTGTCCGCAAAGGGCTCCTGCGAGCGCGTCTGCTTTACCGGCGGTACCTTCACCCACGCTGCCAACGGTTCCAAGAAGGTGACCGAGAACATCGAGTTCCCCGACCACAAGGTCGCCATCGAGGTCGTTCTGAAGGACCTCGAGGCCAACGGCGTCAAGATCGAGGGCATTGGTCACCGTATCGTTCAGGGCGGCTGGTACTTCGGCGATTCCTCCCTCGTCGACGAGGACGTCCTCGCCAAGATCCGCGAGGTCGCCCCGCTGGCGCCGCTGCACAACAACCCCGAGGCCAACGTTATCGAGTACTGCCTGGAGCAGTATCCCGACCTGCCCAACGTCACGGTCTACGACACCGCTTTCCACTTCAACATGCCCGAGGTCGCCAAGACTTACGCCCTGCCCAAGGATGTTTGCGACAAGCTGCACATCCGTAAGTACGGCGCCCACGGCACCAGCTACCGTTACATCTCCAAGAAGGTCGCCGAGATGACCAACGGCGAGGCTCGCAAGGTCGTCGTGTGCCATATCGGCTCCGGCGCTTCCCTGTGCGCCATCGAGGACGGCAAGTGCATGGACACCACCATGGGCCTCACCCCGCTCGACGGCGTCATGATGGGCACCCGCTGCGGCTCCATCGACCCGGCTACCGTGTGCTACCTGCAGCGCGAGGGCGGCTACACCTTCGACGAGGTCGACGAGATGATGAACAAGAAGTCCGGCCTTTTGGCTGTGACCGGCGGCAAGACCAACGACTGCCGCAACGTCGAGGAGCTCGCCGCCGCTGGTGACCCCGATGCTCAGCTCGCCTTCGACATGTTTGTCTACAAGATTGCCGCCAAGGCTGCCGAGATGGCTACTTCTATGTGCGGTATGGACACCCTGGTCTTTACTGCCGGTATCGGCGAGCACGCTCCGGCTGTTCGCGCCGGCGTTGCCGACCGTCTGGCCTTTATGGGCGTCAAGATGGATCATGCCCGCAACGCCCTGCGTGGTGACGGCGCTTGGTGCCTGTCTGCCAAGGATTCCAAGGTCAAGATTTTCGTCATCCCCACGGACGAGGAGTTCATGATCGCTTCCGACGTCGAGCGCATCGTCAACGGCAAGTAATTGCAAGAGGGGAGGGGCTGGACGACCGAGCGCCGTTCGGCCCCTCTTTTGTGCTCGTTGGGCGATATGCCTGATAGCTATTTATCAAGTTGTGATAACTTCTTATTAAAATGCGGCCGCCTTAAGGGGTCTGCGTCGACCGTATTGCACTGCAAAGGAGTCTCATGAACGTACTTGTTGTCAATGCCGGCAGCTCAAGCCTTAAATATCAGCTTTTGGATACCGATACCCGCGAGGTTTTCGCCAAGGGCAACTGCGAACGCATCGGTTCGGACATGGGCATCTTTGGCCACTCCGAGAACGGTGGCGCCAAGCAGACCGAGGAGGTCCCCTTCCCGGATCACCGTTCGGCTATCGCACGTGTGCTCGTGGAGCTCGAGAAGACCGACTTTACGATCGATGGCATTGGGCATCGTATCGTTCAGGGCGGCTGGCACTTCGATGATTCCGCAGTTGTCGACGACGAGGTTATGGCCAAGATTCTTGAGGTGGCCCCGCTCGCTCCACTGCACAACTACGGCGAGGCCGCGGCGATTGAGTATTGCCGTGAGAAGTATCCGGAGCTGCCCAACGTCGCCGTCTTCGATACCTCGTTCCACATGACCATGCCCGAGGTTGCCTACACCTACGCGCTGCCCAAGGACGTGTGCGATAAGTACCACGTGCGCAAGTACGGTGCCCACGGAACGAGCCACCGCTATGAGTGGATGATGGCCAAGGAGATCCTGGGCTCGCGCTGCCACCGTCTGCTTTCGTGCCATCTGGGCAACGGCGCTTCGCTTGCCGCCATTGAGGACGGCGTGTGCCGCGATACCACGATGGGCCTCACGCCGCTCGACGGCCTGATGATGGGTACCCGTTGCGGCTCCATCGACCCGGCTACCGTGTGCTACCTGCAGCGCGAGGGCGGCTACAGCTATCAGGAAGTCGATGACATGATGAACAAGCAGTCTGGTCTGCTTGCCATCTCGGGTATCTCCAACGACGCCCGCGACATCCGTACGCGCGCCTCCGAGGGCGACGAGCGCTGCCTGCTCGCCTTCGATATGTTCGCCTACAAGGCCATGCAGCAGGCCGGTTCCATGATCGCTTCCATGGCGGGCGTGGACACCATCACCTTTACCGCCGGTATCGGCGAGAACGACTGGTCGATCCGCAAGGCCTTCTGCGACTGCTTTGAGTGGCTGGGCGTGCGCATTGACAACAACAAGAACCGCGAGGCCGTGGGCAACGGCCCGCAGGTCATCAGTGCCGCCGGTTCCGCCGTCACGGTCATGGTCATCCCCACCGACGAGGAATACATGATCGCCCACGACGTCGAGCGTCTGACCAAGAACAACTAACGCGCGCATTTGCAAGTAAACGAAAGGCCTCCAGAGCAACAGCTCCGGAGGCCTTTTTTACTAGCAGGCGGACGGCGGAAACCCCATCCCATTTCGAGCGCAAATACTGGGACACGCTTTCCGGTTGAGGCACGTTGCGGAAAGTGCGACCCACAATAAAGCATAATTCCGTCCCACGGTTTCCCAAACAGGCCCCAAGCGGAAGCTGCATCCCACAATCCGCCTTCAAACCGGGACACACTTTCCGGTGGGCCAGACATCAGACCGCAGCCAACATTTCGGTCCCAAAGTGACCATATCTGCATCGTTTGACCCTCCAGCAACGGCACTCATCCATTCAGTTTTTCAGCGCCAGCTCGTAGCCAAGCCGCCGTCCACCCCAGATACCCTGATTGCTACGTGGCGGTAGAAGGCCGTACGGGCTAACCCCTGAAAACACTCCGCAGACCAGAAACGCCCCCGTTCGTAGCTCCGAAGGAGCAGAACGGGGGCGTTTCATTGGTCGAGGACGTTTTCAGGGGTTAGCCCGTACGGCCTTCGGGCGATGCGTACGCTACTCAGCCATCTGAGCCTGGACGGCGGTGATGGCTACGACACCCACGATGTCGTCGGCAGAGCAGCCGCGCGAAAGGTCGTTAACCGGCTTGGCGATGCCCTGCAGGATGGGGCCGTAGGCGTCAGCACCGGCGAAGCGCTGGACCAGCTTGTAGCCGATGTTGCCGGCCTCGAGGTCGGGGAACACCAGCACGTTAGCCTTACCGGCGACGGAGGAGCCGGGAGCCTTGAGCTGGGCGACAGTGGGGACGATAGCGGCATCGAGCTGCAGGTCGCCGTCGATGGCGAGCTCGGGAGCCTTCTCCTTGCAGAACTTTACGGCCTCTTGGACCTTCTTGGCGACCTCGCCGCCGGCGGAGCCCATGGTGGAGTAGGAGAGCATGGCCACGTGCGGCTCAACGTTGCCCATGAAGGTGGACCAGGAGTGAGCGGAGGCGATGGCGATCTCGGAGAGCTCGTCGGAGGACGGGTTGATGTTGAGGCCGCAGTCGGCGAAGATCAGCGTGCCGTCGGTGCCGAACTGCGGGGTGTCGGTGCACATCACGAAGAAGGCCGAGACCAGCTTGGTGCCCGGGGCGGTCTTGAGGATCTGAAGTGCAGGGCGCAGGGTGTCGGCGGTGGAGTGGCAGGCGCCGGAGACCAGGCCGTCGGCGTCGCCCATCTTGACCATCATGGTGCCAAAGTAGGTGGCGTCCATCACCTGGGCGCGAGCCTGCTCGATGGTAACGCCCTTCTTGGCGCGGAGCTCAGCAAACTTCTGCGCATACTCCTCGTGCTTCTCGGCATTGCGCGGGTCGATGACGGTAGCGCCGGGAACGTTGATCTCGTCGGGGTTGCCCAGGATGACGATCTTTGCCAGGCCCTCCTCGATGATTTTGGTGGCCGCGACGATAGTGCGCGGATCCTCGCCCTCGGGCAGGACGATCGTCTTAAGGTCGGCCTTGGCGGCAGACTTCATACGGTTTAGGAAATCGCTCATGTTACTCCTTACAAGCGTTTCGCTAAGCTCCAGGCACCCGGCTGTTCACGAATAAACCCGCTGCTAGCGGGTTTACCTTTCAATTATGTACGCCGCGGTGCTTGAGCTTTCCTTGTGTGGCAAGCTCATTATAGGACGCATTAGCGCTATAATCGCTCTGATAAATATGTCTCGAAGAATGTTCGAGAAAAGCCCAGCTAACGAGCCCGTGGCTTTTGACAAGGAGTATCGATGCAGATTACCTCAGGCCTGCCTGAAGGCTTTAACGCCGGCGCGTACGACATGATTGTCGTCGGTGCTGGATATGCCGGTGCCGTTTGCGCCCGCCGTCTTGCCGAGACCATCGGCTATCGTGTTGCCGTTTTGGAGCGCCGTAGCCACATTGCGGGCAATGCCTATGACTGCACTGACGAGGCCGGAATCCTGATTCACGAGTACGGTCCGCATATCTATCACACCTTTAACGAGCGCGTGCACAATTTCCTGTCGCGCTTTACCAAGTGGACGGATTATCAGCACAAGGTGCTCGCCAACATCAACGGTACTCTTATGCCCGTGCCCTTCAACCATGCGAGTCTCAAGCTCGCCTTTGGTGACGAGCGCGGCGAGGAGCTGTATCAGAAGCTCGTGGAGACCTTTGGCAAGGATGTCAAGGTGCCCATTATGGAGCTGCGTAAGAAGAACGACCCGGATCTTGCCGAGGTCGCCGATTACGTCTACGAGAACGTCTTTTTACATTACACCATGAAGCAGTGGGGCCAGACGCCCGATCAGATCGACCCCTCGATCACCGGCCGCGTTCCCGTCTTTGTGGGCGATGATGACCGCTACTTCCCGCAAGCTCCCTTCCAGGGCATGCCGCAGGAGGGCTACACGGCGCTCTTTGAGCACATGCTCGACCACGACCTGATCGACGTGTTCTGCGACGTGGACGCCCGTGACCTCTTTGAAATCGACGACACCACCGTCAAGATCGACGGCAAGGTCTATGGTGGCGAGATCGTCTACACCGGTCCACTCGACGAGCTGTTCAACCTCGACTTGGGTGCGTTGCCGTACCGCACGCTCGATATGAAGTTCGAGACGCTCGATATGGACCAGTTCCAGCCCGTGGGCACTGTCAACTACACCACGAGCGAGGACTACACGCGCATCACCGAGTTCAAGAACATGACCGGTCAGGTCCTGCCCGGCAAGACCACCATCATGAAGGAGTACTCCAAGGCCTATACGCCCGGCTCGGGCGAGACGCCGTACTACGCCATTCTTGAGCCCGAGAACCGTGAGCTCTATGAGCGCTATCTTGAGCGCGTCCAGAACCTGACGAACTTCCACCCGGTGGGTCGTCTGGCCGAGTATCGTTACTACGATATGGACGCCGTGACCAATTCTGCCCTCGATCTTTCGGATGAGATTATCGCCTGCCATGCATAAAGTCATAACATTCGGTATTCCCTCGTATAACGCCGCCAAGGACATGGACCATTGCATCACCTCCATCTTGGAGGGGAGCAATTACGCTACCGATATCGAGATTATCGTGGTGGACGACGGCTCCAAGGACGAGACGGCCGATAAGGCCGATGAGTGGGAGGCACGTTATCCTGGAATCATCCGCGCGGTGCACCAGGAGAATGGCGGTCACGGTATTGCCGTCCTTTCGGGTCTGCGCGAGGCGCAGGGCACCTACTACAAGGTTGTCGACTCGGACGACTGGCTTGACGGCGCTGCCCTTTCGACCATGCTGTCGATTCTGCGTGGCTTTGAGGAGCGCGACCAGCGCGTTGACCTGTTTATCTCGAACTACGTGTACGAGAAGGTTTACGAGGGCACGCATACCGCTATTGGCTACAAATTTGCCCTGCCGCGCAAAAAGATCTTTTCCTGGGATCAGATCGGTCATTTCCGCCTGGACCAGAACCTTCTCATGCACAGCCTGTGCTATCGCACGGATGTGCTGCGCGAGTCCAACCTTCCCATGCCGCCGCACACGTTCTATGTGGACAACATCTACGCCTACGTGCCGCTGCCGCGTTGCAAGACCATGTACTACGCCGACATCGACCTCTACCGCTACTTTATCGGTCGCGAGGGCCAGAGCGTCAACGAGGCAACGATGGTCAAGCGTCTGGACCAGCAGTTCCGTGTTACGCGTATCATGATGGAGTCGTACCACTTGTACAGCGATGTTGGGCCGTCGCGCCTGCGTTCGTACATGATGGGCTACTTCACCATGATGATGGCTATCTGCTCGGTGCTTACCAAGCTTTCCGAGGAAGATTGCGCCGACGAGCGCCTAAAGACGCTGTGGAATGATTTGAAGGCCTATGACGAGCGCATGTATCGTCGTGCCCGCTACGGCGTGGTCGGGTTCTTCACCAATCTGCGCGGTCGTGCCGGTGACAAAACCACACTCGGCCTATACCGTCTTGCCTCAAAGATCTTCAAATTCAACTAGCTGCTGAGTAATCGCTGCTGATAGGTTGACTGGGCCCCTTGGCCTTTAGTTTGCTACTGCGAACAGTCCTGCTCGCGCGGAACTTGTATCAAACTAAAGGCCAAGGGGCCTCTGCTATAAGAATCGATTGTCAGGTTATTTGAATTTGAAGATCTTCGAAGCGCGGTACACAGGGGCCTGGGCTGAAAAGAATTAGGTTGGAAGTCGGTCGGAGGCGGGCGGGCATTACGTTTGTCGCGAGTTCCGCATGCAAAGAAGGCCACTTAATGTGGCCTTCGTCTTGCATAGGACTGTAGAGCAGCAAACGTAACGCCCGCCCGTCTCCGACCGACGGTCGAGTGGACTACTTCGCGGCGCCGGGGATGCTGTGGGAGGTTTTGGCGGTTTTGGCTCCGTTTACGATGGCAGTTTCCAGGGCCCTTACTGCGAGCATGCCCAGCAGGTCTAGGGGAACGGCGGCGCTTGCCTGGGCGCCCAGTTTGCCGCTGGCGAGGGTGTAGATGGTGTCGCCGTCGTTGGTGGTGTGCGTGGGACGGATGGCGTGTGCGTAGGCGTCTGCGGCCATCTGGGAGACCTTGGTGGCTTGTGCCTTAGTGAGTTCCACGTTGGTGATGATGCAGCTGATGGTGGTGTTGGTGCGGTCGAGCGGCATCTGCATGGATCCGGCGGCGGCAAAGGCTGCGAGTTCCATGTCGACGATCTGGTCGCTATCGGCTGCGGCGCGCATGCCGGCGACCCACTCGCCGGTGAAGGGGTCGACAACGTTGCCGCAGGCGTTGACCGAGACCACGGCGCCCACCTTGACGGGACCGAGTGCCACGGCGGCAGCTCCAAGACCGGCCTTCATGCAGGTGGCAGGCCCCATGAGCTTACCCACGGTGGCGCCCGTGCCGGCGCCTACGTTGCCCTGTTCGAGCTTGGTGGGGGTGTGGTCGAGTGCTTCGCGCACGGCGGCGATGCCGGCCTCAATGTCGGGGCGCACGGTGGGGTCGCCAAAGGCAAGGTCGAAGATACAGCTGGAGCACACGATAGGCACCTGCGTGGGGCCGACGGGAAGGCCGATGCCGCGGCTCTCAAGCTCGCGAGCGACGCCGCTTGCAGCTTCGAGGCCAAAGGCCGATCCGCCCGAAAGGCAGACGGCGTGGACCTTGTCGACGGTGTTCTCGGGTCGTAGCAGGTCGGTCTCGCGCGAAGCGGGAGCGCCACCGCGTACGTCAACGCCGCCGGTGGCGCCCTCGGGTGCCACGATTACGGTGCAACCGGTGCCGGCCTCCTCGTCCGTATAGTTGCCATAGCAAAAGCCATCGACATCGCAGACGTCAATGGCCTCGAGCAGTGTATCCATGTTTAACTCCTATCGGTTTTCCGCCGCGCCTTGTGCCCGGTCGGGATCCGTACGGTACGCCAAAATTGTAGGCGCTGGGGAATACCCAGCGCCAGATGCAATTACGAGAGTTTTTGAATCGCGCGCGCGACGCGGGCGATGGGTAGGCCCACTACGTTATAGAAGTCGCCCGAAATATCGTGCACGAGCATGCGGCCGCCTGTGCCCTGGATGCCGTAGGCGCCTGCCTTATCCATGGGCTCACCCGAGGCAACGTAGTGCTCGATCTGCTCGTCGGTGAGCTCGTAGAATGTCACGTCGGTCACATCGACAAACGACAGGCTCTCGGCGGCATGCGGGGCGGCCGTATCGCCTGCCTTAACGATGCAGACGCCGGTTGCGACCTGGTGCGTGCGGCCCGAAAGCTCACGGAGCATGGTGCGCGCCTCGCCCTCGGTTGCCGGCTTGCCCAAAATCTTGCCGTCGAAGGTGACGATGGTGTCGGCCGCGACCGTCAGTTCTTTGGGCTCGGCATACTCGGCAGCAACGGCAGCCGCCTTGGCGCGTGCCAAACGCTCGACAAGCGTGAGCGGAGCCTCGCCATCAAAGGGCGTTTCGTCGATATCCGCGGGAATCACGCGAATGTTGTAGCCTGCCTCGCGCATCAGCTCTATGCGGCGCGGCGATTGGGAAGCCAAAATCATAGTTGGATGCCCTCGGCGACCTTCTCGACGGCCTTGTCGCCAGCGAGCGTGCGCA
Organism: Collinsella sp. BG-O-102; assembly: GCF_023656745.1. Taxonomy (GTDB): domain Bacteria; phylum Actinomycetota; class Coriobacteriia; order Coriobacteriales; family Coriobacteriaceae; genus Collinsella. The sequence continues at coordinate 14,205 of NZ_JAMOKO010000015.1, read as the reverse complement.
GCAGCTCCAATGCAAAGGGGAGTGACTGTGCCATGCCGCTGGCAGTGATGATGTTGCCGTCTTGCGTGACCTTCTCGCCAGTATAGGCGCCTTCGGGGAAGCTTTTCTCAAAGCCAGGGAAGCACGTGGCGTGGCGCCCCTCGAGTAGGTCGAGCTCGCCCAGGATAAACGGGGCGGCGCAGATGGCGGCGACGTGCTTGGTCGCGGCGAACTCGCAGACCACGTCGCAGACACGCTGATCGGCGCGCAGGTTGGTGGCACCGGGCAGGCCGCCGGGCAGCACGACGCAGTCGTACTCGTCAAAGTTGATCTCATCAAAGAGCGCATCGCAGGTCACGGGGATCTGCAGCGAGCTTACGACCTCACGCGTGGGCATAATCGAGACGAGCGTGGCACGCACGCCGCCGCGACGCATGACATCGACCATGGTCAAGCATTCAATAGTTTCAAAGCCATCGGCGGCGAGAACGGCAACGCTGGGCATGAGGGTTCCTTTCACAGGCGGCATACAATTAGCCGTCTTATACCCCGAAGACCTCCGCTTGCCACGCTCGATTTCCCAATGATTTTTCTGAGCAATGATTAAGTGGCTAGTTGCGCCTAAGGTGGACGACGGTCTCGCAGTGGAAGGTTTGCGGGAACAGGTCAACTGGCGTGATCTTTACGGGGGAGAAGGTGCCTTCTTCGACAAAGCGTTTGAGATCGCGTGCCAGGGTGGCCGGGTCGCAGCTCACGTAGGCGACATCGCGAGCACTCGTACTGGCGATAAGGTCGATCGCTTCGGGGGCGAGGCCTGCGCGCGGCGGGTCGACCACCAAGACGTCGGCATCCTGGTCGGGGAACTCGCGCACCGCGTCTCCGCCAATGACGTCGACGTTATCAAGCTTGTTGATTTCCAGGTTACGGCGTAGATCGCGCACGGCGGGGCCGTAGGCCTCGACGGCGGCGACAAAGTCGCAGCGGCGGGCGAGCGGCAGGGTAAAGGTGCCGGCACCGCAGTACAGGTCCACGGCAAGCTCGTCTTCCTGCGGGTCGAGCGCTTCCATGACAAGCTCGATCAAAATCTCGGCACCCTTGGTGTTGACCTGGAAAAAAGACGGGGCAGACAAGCGCATCTGACCCTCGGCGATATTCTCGGTCCATGAGCCCTCTCCGGCGAGCATTTCGACCTTGGAGACACGGCGGGCCTTCTTTTCGCCCTTGCTCATCACGCGCACGATGCTCGTGGGATGAGCGGCGTCCGCCAGCACGCGGGAGACCTGCGAGCGCGGAAAAGAGCCTGTGGGCGTCCAAAGCGCGACCTCGAGTGCCTTGGTGCGGCGTGATGCGCGAATGCCCACGCGTTCGAGCCCCAAGTCATGGCTGCCGCTTAGATAGTTGAGTGCGCCGACGACCGATTTGAGCGCTTTCGGGAAGCGCTTATCGAACAGCGGGCACGTATCGACGGTCACGATTTTGCTGGGGTCGACACCGTGCATGCCAAGGCGCACGCGACCGTTGACGACGGTCGGTTCGAGCTCGATTTTATTGCGGTAGCCCCAGTCGTCCTTGGTGTGGCAGATGGGCTGTACCAACTCATCGACCAGCTCAGGAGCGAACTTGCCGATGCGCTCGAGCGTGGAGCGCAGGTTTTGCTCCTTGGCGGCGAGCTGTGCCGTGCGTGAGAGATTGCCCCACGAGCAGCCGCCGCAGATGCCCACGAAGGGGCAGGGGGGCTGAATGCGATTGGGGCTTGGCTCCAGAATCTCGGTGGTGCGGGCACGCATGAACGACTTGCCGTCCTGTACGACCTCGGCCTCGACGGTGTCGCCTGCCACGGCGCCCTGCACAAAGACGGCCTTGCCGTTGTCGGCGTGCGCCAGCCCGTCGGCGCCGTAGGTCATCGATTCTATAGTGAGCTTCATATTCCTGCCTGTCATTCGCGTTGTTGTTCGCACCATGGTAGCAGGGAAAAGCGCCCCGCATCCGAGGCTTTCCTCAAATGCGGGGCACTTCTACAAACTGCTTCTACAAACGACTATTTCGTCTTGCCGGTAATGAGCGTCTTAAGACCCAGGCCGATCAGACCCAGGCCCATGCGCACGCGACCGGGGCGATGGCGCTCGATGGCCTTGGTCTTGCCGGCGGGCTTATCGCGACGGGCGCTCGCTTCGGGTGCGGGCTTGGTGATCTGCGGCTCGGGCCGAGGTGCAGGTGCAGGCTCGGGCTCAATGACGGTCGCCTGGACCTTCTGAACCTCGGGTGCTACCGGCTGCGGCTCGGCCTCGGGGGCAGGTTCCGCCTCAATGACGGGCTCGGTGGCGGCCTCGGCGTTGCGATAGGCACGCTCCAGCAGGGCTTCCTGCGAGTTGAAGGGTTTCTCACTCTCTGCACGCTCCACGGGGACCCAGGTGCCGTCGCTCGTGAGGCTGCGGGCCTTCACGTTGTCGCGCAGCTGCATGCCCATGTACTCGTGCACTAGGGCGCGGCAGGTGGGGTCGAGCACGGGGAAGGCAATCTCCACGCGGTGCTCGGTGTTGCGCGTCATCATGTCTGCCGAGCTCAGGTAAATCATGTCCGAGTCCACGCCGAAAGCATAGACGCGCGCGTGCTCCAAAAAGCGTCCGACGATGGAGCGGACATGCACGTTCTCGGTCTTGCCCGGAACACCGGGCTTGAGGCACGAGATGCCGCGGATGATCATGTCTACGCGCACGCCGGCACACGATGCCTCGGCGATCTTGTCGATAACCTCGCGGTCGGTCAGCGAGTTGAGCTTAAAGAACACGCGGGCGGGCTCGCCGGCAAGGGCGCGCTGGATCTCGCGGTCAAGCCCGCGCATGATGAGCGGTTTCAGTCCGACGGGCGCCACACCCAGGAAGCGGTAGTCGCCGCGCAGGTTGCCCAGCGACAGATTGCGGAAGAACAGGTTGGCGTCCTCGCCGATGCCGGGATGGGCGGTCATGAGCATAAAGTCGCTGTAGAGTTTGGCCGTCTTCTCGTTAAAGTTGCCGGTGCCCAAAAGCGTGAGGCGCGTTAGCGCCATGCCCTCGCGATAGGTGAGCTGGCAGATCTTTGAGTGGCATTTAAAGCCCTCGGAACCATAGATGACGGTGCAGCCTGCCTCTTCCAGACGCTCGGCCCACTCGATGTTGTTCTGCTCGTCAAAGCGGGCACGAAGTTCCATGAGCACCGTGACCTCTTTGCCGTTCTCGGCAGCATCGATCAGCGACTCGCACAGGCGGCTCTGCTTGGCCACGCGGTAGAGCGTGATGCGCAGCGAGATGCACTCGGGGTCGTAGGCGGCCTCGTGCACCAGATCCAGGAAGGGGTTCATGGCCTCGTAGGGATAAAAGAGCAGCTTGTCGTGCTGCAGCACCTGCTCGCGGATGGAGCGGGTCATGTCGATGGTGGGATTGGGCTGCGGCCTAAACGGCGTAAAGAGCAGCTCGTTGCGCAGGTGCTCGGGAATCTTGCCCTCAATGCCAAAGACGTAGCCCAGGTTGAGCGGGATATCGCAGGTAAAGACCGAGCGACGCGAAAGCTCGAGCGCCTTGCGGATAGTCTTGAGCGTCGCCTTCTCGAGCGATCCCGAGACCGCGAGCACTACCGGCTGCAGGCGCAGGCGCTTCTTGAGAATGCGCTTCATGTGCTGGCGGTAGTCCTCTTCCTCCTCGACGCCCTCGCCGTCCGGATCGATGTCAGCGTTGCGGGTGACGCGGATCAGCGCACGATCCAGCGGCTTATAGGAGCCAAAGCAGCTGTCCAGGCAGGCGAGGATGACGTCCTCGAGCAAGATGTAGGAGTAGGTGCCGGTGGGCGAGGGGATCTCGACCACGCGGTTCATCGAGGCGGGAATCTCGATAAGGCCCAGCAGGCTCTCCTCGTCGGTGGCACCGTCCAGACCACAGGCCAGATAGAGCGCGCCATTGCGCAGGTTGGGGAAGGGGTGGCGAGGATCGATGACCAGCGGCGAGATGACCGGTGACACGTAGGCCTGGAAGTAGCGGGTTACAAAGGTGCGCTCCTCGGGCGTAAGCGAATCGATGCGGGCGCGGTGAACGCCCAAGGTGTCGAGCTTGCCCTCGATGCTCTTAAAGATGGACTCCCAACGGGTAAGGAGCCCGGGCATTTCGGCCATGACAGCATCGACCTGTTCGGAGGCGGTCATATTGCTCTTGTTGTCGACAGGTTGTTTTTTGAGCTCCGCCAGATCGGACAGGCCGCCCACGCGCACCATAAGGAACTCGTCGAGGTTGGACTCGAAAATCGACACGAACTTTAGACGCTCGAACAGCGGAACGGTTTCGTCGAAGGCTTCGTCGAGCACGCGGTTGTCAAAGCGTAGCCAGCTGAGCTCTCGGTTTTGCGTGTACGAGAAGTCGCGCGGCGGTTTGCGCAGCTTTGCGGCGGCTTGCTTCTTTTCGATTTTGCTCGGCATATGCATCTGTCCGTTCAGTCCCCACAGGGGACGGTAGCCTAACACTATTCACTATTGTCTCAATTTAGTCGACCTGTGGCACGGACGTATCGCGTGAACGGCATCTTTACCTACTTCTTACGCTGCCAAGTCATAGGACTGACGCCCTGCTCGTCTGCAAGCGGTCTATATCCTCACTCAACTGGTACGTAAGTGTGAATAAGAATGATGGATAGCTGAATATCATTGAATGCAGGCGGAAACGTAAACAAACATCATTTATATACATAAAACCGATTTAGCTATGCAATTCTGAATCAAAAGTTTAGAGACGCAATCGCAAATGGTTTTTAGGAAAAAAGAGCGTTTACCTTAGAAAAGTTACTTTAGAACGCCGAAGTACATCATGGGGGAATCACATGCGATATACCGTTCATCGCACTTTGTTGACCGTTCGGGGGCGAGGTGGAATTGCGGGTGGAATTTGGATATAACTAGAGCTGTCAGCAAGCAGCGCCCGTTACGGAAGGGCGCTGAGAGATTCGGCCGAAAGGCCCGAAAGAAAGGTAGGAGGCCATGACGAAAGGTCTGCACGTGCCTTCCGAGATCGGCAAGCTCAGGAAGGTCTGCCTGCACCGTCCCGGCGACGAGCTCCTCAACCTGCCGCCCGACGAGCTCGAGCGACTCCTGTTCGACGACGTCCCGTTCCTGGAGGTCGCGCAGCAGGAGCACGACACCTTCGCCCAGATCCTGAGGGACCAGGGCGTGGAGGTGCTCTACCTCGAGAACCTCGTCGCCGAGGTGTTCGACCAGGTCCCCGGCGCCCGCGCCGAGTTCACCGACCAGTACATCGCCGAGGCCGGCATCCGCGGCCAGCACATGCCGCAGATCGTCCGCGAGAAGCTGGACTCCATCGAGGACAACCTCGAGTTCGTCAAGAAGACCATGGCCGGCATGACCAAGTCCGAGATCGACATGCCCCTCACGGCGTCCACGACCCTCGACTCCCTGGTCAACTCCGAGTCCGAGTCCGACCTGATCATCGACCCGATGCCCAACCTCTACTTCACCCGCGACCCGTTCGCGGTCGTCGGCGAGGGCGTCAACCTCAACCGCATGTACTCGGTCACCCGCAACCGCGAGACCCTGTACGGCAAGTACATCTTCAAGTACCACCCCGACTACAAGGACGTCTCGCTGTACTTCCGCCGCGACTGCCAGTTCCACACCGAGGGCGGCGACGTGCTGAACATCAACGAGAAGACCCTCGCCGTCGGCATCTCCCAGCGCACCCAGGCCGCCGCGATCGACGTCATGGCCCAGAACATCTTCTGGAACTCCGACTCCAAGGTCGAGCGCATCCTGGCCTTCGACATCCCGGTCTCGCGCGCCTTCATGCACCTCGACACGGTCTTCACCCAGATCGACGTCGATAAGTTCACGATCCACCCCGCCATCATGGGCACCCTGCGCGTCTACGAGCTGACCGCCGGCAAGAACCCGGGCGACGTGAACATCCGCCTGATCGAGGACACCCTCGAGCACGTCCTGGAGGACGCCACCGGCGTCGACCAGGTCAAGCTGATCCCCTGCGGCGGCGGCGACCCGATCGCGGCCTCCCGCGAGCAGTGGAACGACGGCTCCAACACCCTGTGCGTCGAGCCCGGCAAGATCTGCGTCTACGCCCGCAACACCGTCACCAACGACGTGCTGTACAAGGAGGGCCTGGACCTTCTCGTCGTGCCCTCCGCCGAGCTCTCCCGCGGCCGCGGCGGCCCGCGCTGCATGAGCATGCCCTTCTGGCGCGAGGACCTCTAAGGTCTTCAAGGACTCGTACGGGTCATAATACATATATCTAGCTGCCATTAGATGTCTCCCATTGGGGCGGTGCGGGTTTTCGCACCGCCCCAATCTTGTATGAGGAACGTCAACACGATTGGACGACTGCTTTTGTAAGGAGCTTGGCCATGGACATCAAGACGATTGGCGTTGAGGAATGGCTCATCGTTTGGGAGAAGAGCGCCACGTGGGACATCGCCCAGTCGACGATCTCGTCGCTCACCATGGGCGAGCTGCGCGCGCTCGATGAACAGGACGGCGCCACGTTCTACGAGCGCCTGGACCGCGAGAAGATGAACTACGGCTGGATCGAGGGCTCGCCGGAGTTTAAGGCCGAGGTTGCCAAGCTGTATCGTCGGGAGGTCAATCCCGATCACATTCTGCAGACCAATGGCTGCACGGGCGCTAACCTCAACGCCATCATGGCTGTGGTCGAGCCCGGCGACCATGTTATCGCCGAGTGGCCCACCTACGCGCCGCTCTACGAGATTCCGCGCACGCTGAGCGCCGAGGTCGAGTATTGGGAGCTTCGCGAGGAACTCGGCTGGAAGCCCGATATCGAGGAACTCAAGCGCTTGGTGCGTCCCAACACCAAGCTTATCTGCATAAACAACGCATCGAACCCCATCGGTACGGTGCTCGATGCCGATATGCTCGGCCAGATTGCCGAGATCGCCCGCTCGGTGGGCGCCTACGTGCTGTGCGACGAGGTATATCTGCCGCTCGAAAACACTGAGTCCTTTATGTCGATGGTCGACGTGTACGAGAGGGCCATTGTCACCAACTCGTTGTCGAAGACCTATTCGACACCTGCGGCCCGCGTGGGCTGGGTCCTGGCCGACAAAGAGGTGTCCAACCGCATCCGTACCTATCGCGATTACACCATGATCTGCGGCGGCGTGTTCAACGATGCCCTGGCGACCTATGTGCTCGAGCACAAGGACAAGATTGTCGAGCGCAATCGCAAGATCGTGTTTGGCAACCGCGATATCGCGCAGGCTTGGATCGATACGCAGCATCGCGTTTCCTGGACGGCTCCGCAGGGCGTGTCCACCTCGTTTATCCAGCTTGATATTCCCGAGGACGACGAGGGGTTCTGCAAGCGCCTGCTGTCCGAGAGGGGAGTGCTGCTGGTACCCGGCAGCCGCTTTGAGCTTCCCTGTGGCGCACGCCTGGGCTACTGCGCGAGCGAGGACGTTCTGCGTGAGGGCCTGATGCTTTTGGGCGAGGCACTGGCGGAGTTCGATCGCTAGGATTCCGATGGTCTTCGGGGGCCTTATCTAAATTGGCCGAAGATAATCGAAAACGGACCCGTTTCCCTAGTGAAGCGGGTCCGTTTTTCTATACCGAGAAGTCAAGTTGTTACAAATGGGGCTGTAAAGCGAGTCGGTATCCGCTGGGCCTTATACTGAGTTTCCGGTGAACGGTATCAAGCGTCTGGTAAACGGTAATTTATTTACCAGAAATGAATAGGACAAACTTTTTTCTGAATAAAAATGAAAATGGTTGAGACACGGTATGAACCGCTAATTCTATTCATAGCTTTATTAGAAATATGCAATTTGAGGATGGTTTAACAAAGTTTAGTTCCATTTGATTTTAGGATTGAAAACGCGTTTAAGCACGTAAATACGCTTTATTAAGATGAAGTGTGCCATGCGTGAAGTATATGTGTATGCCGTTCACCCCCTATAAAAAACCGTTCGGGGGCAAGGTGGAAGTATGAGCTGATTTTGGATATAAATATGTCGTCAGCAATAACGCCTCACACGGAGGGGCGCTAACGAATCGGCCCTAACAAGGGCCCGAAAGAAAGGTAGGAGGCCATGACGAAAGGTCTGCACGTGCCTTCCGAGATCGGCAAGCTCAGGAAGGTCTGCCTGCACCGTCCCGGCGACGAGCTCCTCAACCTGCCGCCCGACGAGCTCGAGCGACTCCTGTTCGACGACGTCCCGTTCCTGGAGGTCGCGCAGCAGGAGCACGACACCTTCGCCCAGATCCTGAGGGACCAGGGCGTGGAGGTGCTCTACCTCGAGAACCTCGTCGCCGAGGTGTTCGACCAGGTCCCCGGCGCCCGCGCCGAGTTCACCGACCAGTACATCGCCGAGGCCGGCATCCGCGGCCAGCACATGCCGCAGATCGTCCGCGAGAAGCTGGACTCCATCGAGGACAACCTCGAGTTCGTCAAGAAGACCATGGCCGGCATGACCAAGTCCGAGATCGACATGCCCCTCACGGCGTCCACGACCCTCGACTCCCTGGTCAACTCCGAGTCCGAGTCCGACCTGATCATCGACCCGATGCCCAACCTCTACTTCACCCGCGACCCGTTCGCGGTCGTCGGCGAGGGCGTCAACCTCAACCGCATGTACTCGGTCACCCGCAACCGCGAGACCCTGTACGGCAAGTACATCTTCAAGTACCACCCCGACTACAAGGACGTCTCGCTGTACTTCCGCCGCGACTGCCAGTTCCACACCGAGGGCGGCGACGTGCTGAACATCAACGAGAAGACCCTCGCCGTCGGCATCTCCCAGCGCACCCAGGCCGCCGCGATCGACGTCATGGCCCAGAACATCTTCTGGAACTCCGACTCCAAGGTCGAGCGCATCCTGGCCTTCGACATCCCGGTCTCGCGCGCCTTCATGCACCTCGACACGGTCTTCACCCAGATCGACGTCGATAAGTTCACGATCCACCCCGCCATCATGGGCACCCTGCGCGTCTACGAGCTGACCGCCGGCAAGAACCCGGGCGACGTGAACATCCGCCTGATCGAGGACACCCTCGAGCACGTCCTGGAGGACGCCACCGGCGTCGACCAGGTCAAGCTGATCCCCTGCGGCGGCGGCGACCCGATCGCGGCCTCCCGCGAGCAGTGGAACGACGGCTCCAACACCCTGTGCGTCGAGCCCGGCAAGATCTGCGTCTACGCCCGCAACACCGTCACCAACGACGTGCTGTACAAGGAGGGCCTGGACCTTCTCGTCGTGCCCTCCGCCGAGCTCTCCCGCGGCCGCGGCGGCCCGCGCTGCATGAGCATGCCCTTCTGGCGCGAGGACCTCTAAGTCTTTCCGTTTCCGGTGCGGTCCCCCTACAACCGCACCGGCTTCGCCCGTTAAACGGGCAACACTAATACTTACGTAATTCATTTCTTCGAAAGGAATCAAACCATGGGTGTTAACCTCTCCGGCCGTAGCTTCCTCAAGCTTCTCGACCTCACCACCGAGGAGATCGAGTACCTGCTCAAGCTCTCCAAGAACTTCAAGGATATGAAGCGCGCTGGCGTTCCGCACCGCTATCTCGAGGGCAAGAATATCGTTCTGCTCTTCCAGAAGACCTCCACTCGTACCCGCTGCGCCTTCGAGGTCGGCGGCATGGATCTGGGCATGGGCGTCACCTACCTCGATCCGGGTTCGTCGCAGATGGGCAAGAAGGAGTCCATCGAGGACACCGCCCGTGTTCTCGGCCGCATGTATGACGGCATCGAGTTCCGTGGCTTTGCCCAGGACGACGTCGAGGAGCTCGCTGCTAAGTCCGGCGTGCCCGTGTGGAACGGCCTGACCACCGAGTGGCATCCCACCCAGATGCTCGCCGACATCCTGACCGTCCAGGAGAACTTCAACTACGACATCAAGGGCAAGACCCTCGTCTTCATGGGCGACTGCAAGAACAACGTCGCTCGCTCCCTCATGGTTGTCTGCTCCAAGCTCGGCATGAACTTCGTGGCCTGCGGCCCCGAGGAGTGCATGCCCGCCGACGACGTCATCGAGGCCTGCAAGCCCATCGCCGAGGCCAACGGCTGCACCATCAAGCTGACCACCGACGTCAAGGACGGCGTCACCGGTGCCGACGTTATCTACACCGACGTGTGGGTCTCCATGGGCGAGCCCGACGAGGTCTGGGCCGAGCGCATCGCTCAGCTCACCCCGTATCGTGTTACCTCCGAGGTCATGGCTATGGCCAACCCGGGCGCCATTTTCCTGCACTGCCTGCCCAGCTTCCACGACACCAACACCACCATTGGCGCCGAGAAGTGCGAGCAGTTCGGCATCACCGAGCAGGAGGTCACCGACGAGGTCTTCGAGAGCCCCGCTTCCAAGGTCTTCGATGAGGCCGAGAACCGCATGCACACCATTAAGGCTGTCATGTACGCCACGCTCAAGTAAGAGCATCTAGCATCTCGCTCGGGGTGTATTGCTGCTCACCCCGAGCGGTTTTGTCTGGTAAATATCTCGCGTCGGGCGGTGGGCACGGCACGGAAGATCCGCTTCGCGCGAGACAGTTAAATGATTTATGAAGGGGGGATGAGAACCATGACTGAGACCGCTAAGAAAAAGCGCGGTATGCCTTCATCGTTCACCATTCTTCTTGCTCTGCTGGCAATTGTTGCAGTAATTACCGTTATCGTCTCCGGCACGTCCGGCGGCGCGGTTACCGCAGCCCGCCTGAGCGATTTCTGCACCGCCCCGATTAAGGGCTTCGCTGACGCTCTGCCCGTCTGCCTCTTCGTTATGATTCTGGGCGGCTTCCTTGGCATGATGACCGAGACCGGCGCTCTGGACAACGGCATTGCCGTCCTGGTGCAGAAGCTTAAGGGCAACGAGATCATGCTCGTTCCCGTGCTGATGCTCATCTTCTCCCTCGGTGGTACCACCTATGGTATGTGCGAGGAGACCGTTCCCTTCTACGCCCTGCTCGCCGCTACCATGATGGCCGCTGGCTTCGACCCCATGGTCGGCGCCGCTACCGTCCTGCTCGGCGCTGGCTGCGGCTGCCTGGGCTCCACGGTTAACCCGTTCGCCGTCGGCGCTGCCGTCGACGCTCTGACCGGCGTTGGCATTGAGGTCAACCAGTCCATCATCATCGGCCTCGGTGCCGTCCTGTGGATTGTCACTACCGCTATGTCCATCGTCTTCGTGATGAACTATGCCAAGAAGGTCAAGGCTGACAAGGGTTCTACCATCCTGTCGATGCAGGAGCTCAAGGACGCCGAAGAAGCTCACGGCAAGGCTGCTTCCGAGGTCCACAAGGAGGTCAAGCTCACCGGTCGTCAGAAGGGTGTTCTGATCGCCTTCGCCTTCACCTTCGTCGTCATGATCGTCGGCTTCATCCCGCTGGCCGACCTCAACGAGGGCGTCGCCAACTTCTTCGACGCTGGCGCTGTCTACGACGCCGACGGTAACGCCGTCGTCCAGGGCTGGTCTGCCCTGATCACCGGCCTGCCCATTGGCCAGTGGTACTTCGACGAGGCTTCCACCTGGTTCTTCCTCATGGCCGTCCTGATCGGTATCATCGGTGGCCTGTCCGAGAAGCAGATCGTTAACACCTTCATCACCGGCGCTGCCGACATGATGTCCGTTGTTCTCGTCATCGCCCTCGCCCGTGGCATCTCCGTCCTCATGGCTAACACCGGCCTCGACGTCTTCGTCCTCGACGCTGCCGCCAATGCCCTGGCTGGCCTGTCCGGCGTGATCTTCGCTCCCATGAGCTTCCTGGTCTACTTCGGCCTGTCCTTCCTGATCCCCTCGACCTCCGGTATGGCCACCGTCTCCATGCCCATCATGGGACCGTTGGCTGTTAAGCTCGGCTTCTCGCCTGAGGTCATGGTCATGATCTTCTCCGCCGCCATCGGTGTCGTGAACCTGTTCACCCCGACCTCCGGCGCCATCATGGGCGGTCTCGCCCTGGCCAAGATCGAGTGGACGACCTGGCTCAAGTTTGCCCTTAAGCTCATCGTCGCGCTCTCCGTCGTCTGCGCCATCATCCTGACCGTCGCCTGCGTGTTGATCTAAGTACCCAACGGGTACCCCACGGAAACCTTGACGATCCTGTAGAGGATCACCTGGTCATCGTCTGTCCGGCGGGGTAAACCCACCGGTAGACTCCTACCTTTAGCCCCCTTCCGTTCCGTGCGCGGGAGGGGGCGCTCTTGTGTTCCGGCGTTTTACCAAACGCCGGAACCACTCGACGCTGCAAGCCCGCCAGAGCGGCAATCTGACGTTCAATCGTCGGGCATGGCCAAAAGCCTATGCCCTCCTCTTTCACGTCACCTTGCTCGCTCTGGTGCCCGTTCGCTGGCTTTGGCTCTGCCTGTGACGTTTTCATTGTTGGTGCTGAGTGCCTTGTTTCCCGTCCCAAATGATCTACCCCGGGTCCCCGGTGGTTGCGGTGGGCGTGTTTGGTTGGTGCCTGTTGATGGTCTGGGTATCGGGGAGGGCGGGCTCCGTTATAATCGCCTAGAACATTAATTGGAAACGGGACGGGAGCCATACATGCGCCAGGGTTTCGACAACGCGAAGTATATCGAGCTGCAGGCTGCTCACATTAAGGAGCGCATCTCGCAGTTTGGTGGCAAGCTCTATTTGGAGTTTGGCGGTAAGCTGTTCGATGACTATCATGCGAGCCGCGTGCTGCCGGGTTTTGAACCGGACAGCAAGTTCCGCATGCTCAAGAGCATCGCCGACGATGTCGAGGTTATCATCGCGATCAACGCGAACCACATCGAGAAAAACAAGGCTCGTGGTGACCTCGGCATTACCTATGACGAGGATGTGCTGCGCCTGGTTGACCTGTTCCGCGGCAACGGCTTTGCTGTCGCGGCTGTGGTCATCACCCAGTACGCCGGCCAGCCTGCTGCCGATGTGTTCCGCAACCGCCTGAACGCGCTCGGTATTCCCGCCAAGCTGCACTATCCCATCGAGGGGTATCCGCACGATGTCGATCTGATCGTGTCCGACGATGGCTACGGCAAGAATGAGTTTGTCGAGACCACCCGACCGCTCGTCGTGGTCACTGCCCCCGGTCCTGGCTCGGGCAAGCTTGCCACCTGCCTGTCTCAGCTCTATCACGAGCACAAGCATGGCACGGCCGCCGGCTATGCCAAGTTCGAGACCTTCCCGGTCTGGAACCTTCCCCTCACGCATCCGGTCAACATCGCCTACGAGGCGGCCACGGCGGACCTCGACGATGCCAATATCATCGACTCCTTCCACCTTGAGGCCTATAACAAGACCACGGTCAACTACAACCGCGACGTCGAGGCCTTCCCGGTGGTCCGTGCTCTGATGGAAAAGATCCTGGGCAAGAGCCCCTACCAGAGTCCTACGGACATGGGCGTCAATATGGTCGGCTTTGCCATCACCGATGACGATGCCTGCCGCGACGCTTCCAAGATGGAGATCGTCCGCCGCTACTTTACCGCGGTCGAAAATGTGCGCCGTACCGGCGTGGGCGATGAGCAAGTCGACCGTCTCAAGATCATTATGAAGAAAGCCGGCATCGATAAGAACTACTCACCGGCGCGCTCGGCGGCCCTCACCAGGGAGCAGCTGACGGGTGGTCCCGTGGGTGCCATGGTTATGCCCGATGGCTCCGTGGTGACCGGCAAGACTTCCACGCGCCTGGGCGCTGCGAGCTCGCTCATCATGAATGCACTTAAGCATGTCTCGGGCGTCGACCTTGAGCTCGAGGTCATTAGCGATGAAGCGATCGAGCCCATCAGCAAGCTCAAGACGCATTTCCTGGGCAGCAAAAACCCGCGCCTCCACACCGACGAGACGCTTATGGCGCTGTCGATCACCTCGGCCACGAGTGAGACGGCCGCTCGCGTCCTTTCGGGCCTGGAGCAGCTGCGCGGTTGCGATGCCTTCTTTAGCGTGATTATCTCGCCGACGGACGAGACGGTACTGCGCAAACTGGGTATCAACGTGTGCTGCGAGCCCAAGTTTGAGCGCCGCGGTTTCTTCCATCGCTAAGTTTGAAGCACCGCGGTAATTGCATTGCATTTTGGCCGTATCGGGTTAGCGCCCGGTACGGCTTTTTGATCAATAAAGCGCCTATTTGGGGGTGCGGACGATTTCTTGGACCGCGCCTAGGCGTATCCAAGCTTCCTGCGGTACTCCATCGGGCTGAGCCACTCGAGGGACTTCTTGATGCGCCCGTCCCGATAGTACACGAGGTAGGCC
>NZ_JAMOKO010000014.1 GCF_023656745.1 Collinsella sp. BG-O-102 | reverse complement strand
TCCACCGTTCCTTCAACTGGGAAAACGGCGCCCCCGGACCCCAGGAGGGGCCGCGGGGGCGTTCGGCTAACTGCGGGAATGGCCTATTTGCTCAATGTGTTCGGCTGAGATCGGAAATCAACCTTTGCCGATAGTCCCTCTTTTTTCAAAATGTCGCGCACCTCGTTCTTAGTAATCGGCTTTTCAAACAACGAAAGCAAAGCGAACGAAAAATCATTAACCGCACACATTCTATGGGTGGCACAACTCAGCAGTACTCTTAACCCCTCTTTTGAGCGTCCGACTTCTTTCACAAACGAACTTTTAACCAATTGAAAACCATTATCGTGCATTACATAATCGGCATCGATATTTGTATTCAGCAATCCATAATGCAACAGTTCTTCTATCGCCCTTGTCAGCTCGAGGTCGCCCTGATCAAGGATAAGAGAAATGCTACAATCGGCCTCCAATAAACGGGCCAACTTAAGGTATACCAACTGGGAAACAGCATAGACATGATGGTATTCAGAATTATAGAAGTAGGCAAATGGCTCAACGAGCACGACAGAGGTCTTGGAATCCAGCCAGATTCGATCAGCTGGATTTAGACTAGTTAGCCGTCGCTTTACTTTGGTCAAATGTCCCTTATACCTGACAGCGTGAATAGAATCTAGGATCCAGGTCACCTCTGAAATATGAAGCCGCTGGGGCAAGTCAATTGTGTCGCTACCGTTTATGACCTCTTGCATATAAAAATCAATATGATGCTCATCAGATAAGGATTTTGCTTCATTTAAAGTTAAACCAGTGCCTGAAACATAATCCACTTCGAGGCGCAAATCCTCATATTGGGACTTCGGCATTACAGAGACACCATACTTATCGGGATGATTCCAAACATCCGACCCCATAACGAGACCAAAATTCGTAAATCCTCTCGTGGAATATGGAACACCACATACCTGTTTTGAATAATTCAAAACATTCTCTGTATAAGCTAAGGTGTTCAGAGCCTCTTCTTTAGTTTCGGTCGGAAAGCCAATCATAAAGAATAGATGAACAGGAATACCCGCATTGAGACAATCATGGATATTGCGATCAATCCAATCAACTCTCGTGTTCTTCTTCATTAGATCAAGAACTCTTTGGTTGTATGACTCGAGGCCAAACTGAATCTGCCTACATCCACTTTGGTATATCTTGTTGAAAACGTCTGTACTTAGGGTTGGAGAGAACCTCGTTTCTCCATGCCAGAAAAACGTTTTTCCCGATGCGTTTATTTCATCCGCGAGTTGCTCCATTCTTTTGCCTTCGAATGTTTCATCCACAAAAGAGAAAACTCTCGTGCCGTATTTTTCATTTAACCGACACATTATTTCAAATACTCTCGATATAGGCATCTTTCGGTAACAACCACCGGTAGCACCGGGAATGGTGCAGAAGGCGCAATGATTAAAACACTGCCTAGAGGAATAAACCGGCAATATTAACTCAGGCATGAAGTATTTAGAAAGGGCGAAGCCATCGAAATCGGGAACTGTATCGTTGATAAATGTTTGCTCAATCCGATGGTTTTTATATATCTTTCCACCTTTAGCATGGCAAAGGTTTGGAACACAGTCGAGATTGTCATCACCAGAGTCAAGAGCCTCAAGAAGACGTGCAAGCGGCTCTTCGCCGTCATACATCATTATCGAATCAATGTATTCAAAAAAGGGATGCCATTCTTTCATGCAGTCATCTGCTAAACGAGTAATGTAATTGCCGCCCAATGAGACGTGTTTAACAGATGGACATTCTTCTTTAATCAGTTTCGCTAACGTAACTGCAGAAATCAATTGGAAACAGCCGCTCACCGAAATCCCAATAAACTCGATTTTTTCCCTCTGAATACGCTTAAGAAAGGCAGTTTCATAGAAGGAAATAAACGGATTATGCAAGGTATCCGCAAGCGATTTCATTATTTCTGGTGTCGAATAATAATCATAGGGCAGATCTATGGAGTTGAACGTGTATTTAACTCCATATGAGACGTGATTTATGATATAGAGTGCATTTCTAAAAATGTTTTCAGCATATTGTCTTTCTTTTAGATTAAAGTATCTCTTCGATCTGAAAATATCTTTTGCCTCGTCAACATTAAGTGCTGACTTTTGTATCAACTCGATTGTTAATTGAACATTCGAACTAAACGAATCCTTTGATTCCCGATACCTTTTACAGCACTCTTCGACATGTCTAAAAGATAGGAGGTCATCGTAAAATTCCACGTTTAAGTCAACAATGTCAACTTTGTATTGTTCAACCTCTTGAAGATATGACTTCAAAACAGGCAAGGCAAGATACGGCCCCACTGGACTCCATCCTGGGGGAAATACTAAAAGCGTTTTAGGCATATCAACGTCACATCTTTCGCAAATAATTCAATTGAAACACAACTACCATCATAATTGAAAATACACCAAGTCCTGTAACGAGAATTGAGAACATCGCGATGCTCGTGAACAGCGAAACAAGGAGTGTTGAAATAACAACAGCAACCGATTGCAAAGACTCCCTAATTGAAAACAGGCTCATCGATTCAGATCCGTCTCTCGCCAAATCCTGCAGCGATGTTATGAGAAGCACATCTTGAATGGCGTTTCCGGCACCGACGATAAAAAGGAAAATAAACGATATCCCAGACGCATAGCGATAGCCAAACGCCAGATACGCACCGAGCGCAAGATACGTCACAAAACAATATGATTTAACGCAATCGGAACCACTGATTAAACGACCGTATATTGTATTTCCGAACAACAGTCCGATTGTAAGACTACTCTGAAGGAATCCGTATTGTATCGATGACGAGTCAAATTGCAATTGCGCTATAGCTGGCAAAAGAGAATTCAGAGAGCCGAATGCCACGCCACTAGAAATATCGATTAATAGGAAACCAATTGCCAAGTGCTTCGCGTTAAGATCACTAAATGCAGTCCAGTTTTTTTCATTTTTGCTTATCCCCTCTTTATCATTAACCTCGATAACCGACGGAACATCTCGCAGCAACCAGAACGACGCGGCAAAAGAAAGCGCGTCTAATGCAAGAACAGCCTCCGCCCCAAATTGAGCGACAACAAAACCGCCGGCAACTGGCCCCAGAACCATCATCAAATTCTGCAGAAACCCAAACGAATTATTAATTACGTCGCGATTGATACTATTCGTATTGGCTCTTAACAACGAGTAAAAGCAGGGCATTTCAACCGTTCGGCAAAGCGATACCGCGCACGTAATAGCAAACATACTCCATTTACTATCAACAAAAATATAGCAAACGAATAATCCCGCGCGAATTAAGTCTGCCAATCTCATGGCCTGCAGTGTCCCGATACCCATCTTCTGAGGCAGCTGCGCGAGCGCAACTGAAAACAGAGCGGGGGCAAATCTGCAGCAGACCATCAAAGCAGTTGCAGAAACATCGTGAGTTACCTCGTAAATCAGCATTGGCAAAGCAATATTCGCACACCAATTGCCTATTTCGCTTATCCCTCTAGCAATATATAGGACCCGAACCGGACGGCTAGCTCTCAATACCGTGAACATCAGGATTAACCTCGTATTTCAGGCCTCGCTCATCCCTTAATAGGAATCCATAATCAACCAAGTACCGCCTCAACACGGCATAATCAGGATAGAGCTGTGACAGCACACGATTAACCTGAAGCTCCGTATAACTTGTATTTAATTCAAAGAAAGAGACGGCCCATAGCAGCATGATTCTTTTATAGCTTTCCTTTTTTGGAATTGAAACCAGCTCGCCATTCTTGAGAAATCGTTTTTTAAAGTCTATTAGCTCATCCATTCACATCCTCCATTTCATACGCATCTAATACTAAAAATGCATACGCTTTAGGTCATCGTATTCGGCTTCTTTATTCGAACTAAACTCGAACTAATCTAAATTATTTGCTCAAACACTCTTCGAAAGCTCGTTTTTCACTCTGAGTAAAATGCCCTTCCCAGTCAGTCCACGAACAGGAAGGCAACTCACAGCGAGCGGAGTCGAAGCCCTCTACCGTCGGTCGTTCAAAATGCACGATAACCTTTTCGATATCCCCATCTGTTATCAGGTCAGAATGAACGACCTCGGTACCGTCTTCGAATGTCATATACGGGTACATCACGTAAACCACCTCGCAATCGTTAATCCAGTTTAGCATCAAGCTATTGCACCAAAGACAGCAAGCCCCCTTGATGAGTTGATGGTATCTGTTAAATGTCACGTACGATTCACATCTGGTGGGTACCCTGATGGCTACACGAAACGAAGCAGATTTACACCGGGAGGACCCCGTATGACAACCAAGTACACCGACGCGCCGCGCACACGTGTCATGACGCCGGCATCGCTCAACAACGGCGTTCACGAAAACCATTCCATCGGCCAGACCATGGCCATCGCGCCCAAAAAGGGCCTGTTTGACGACATTTCCATTCCCCAGATCATCGCCGGCGCCGCAGCTGCCGCTACGAGCGTCGCGCTTGCCTCCAAGATCGGTATCGCCGGATCGGTGATCGGTGCCGCTGTGAGCTCGGTCATCACCGTTGTGTCCTCGCAGGTCTACCGCCACTTTATCTCTGCCAGCGCCGAAGCCATCAAAGGTACGCACGCCACCGTCGACTACCCCGCCGGCGCCTATGAACCCGTTGAATTAAATGCCGAGGAGCACTTAGGCGGCGCCGCGACTACCCAGGAGATGCGCCAGATTGCAGGGCGCGCGACCACGGCGCGCGTCGCCCCCGACAGCCTGCGCGCCAAGGCGGCGGCAGAGCGCAGCCAGACGCAAAAGAAGGTCATCATCTTCTCGATCGCCATCGCCATCGTCGCGGTCATCGCCTGCGCCGGCGCCATCCTTATCACCACCGCCGGTGACGGTCTGGGCGAGCGTCCCGAGCCGATTCTGTCGTCACGCACGACCGAGCACGACGCGGACAGCACTGGTCAATCGCAAAGCCAGCAGGACGACTCGCAGGGCACCTCCGCATCCACCGACTCGTCCTCGAACACCCCCGATCAGTCGCAGGGCGCCGATTCTTCTGTGAACAACAACGGTACGCAATCCGGCACAACCGACTCAAGCCAAACGACTGACGGCTCTCAACCGAGCACGGGCGACCAGACGAGCGACACCACGTCGGGAACGGGCTCAGCAGACAGCAGCAACACCAGCAACTCGAACAGCTCGAGTGGAACCGCGTCCGGCACGGCATCTGACAGCTCGAGCCAAGGCACGGCATCGGGCAACTAAGCACGTTTGCCCCTCATAGATAATCGACCTGTATAACGGGCGCGAACCGGCAACGGTCGCGCCCGTTTGCCTTGGGCGCCGAGGTAGCAAGCCCCGCGCGATGGTAAGATGCTTTGGTGTGTAAAGAGGAGATTTGCCATGAGCAAGACAATAGTTAAGCCCACGCTATCGCTGGGCAACCACATCTATCTGTATCGTCTGCTGCGTGATGCGATTGGGTGCGGCAAGCAAACGTTTATGACGCAGGTCGAGGAGGCGCTCGCTGCTGGTGACATGGCCGCTTATGACCTGGGCTTCGAGTCCACGCGCGAGCTGCTCGAGGAGCTCGACGACTGCATAAGGCTGACCGTCTTTAAGGGCGGTCGCCTGTATGCCACGCTCATCGCCAACGAGGCCTGGGATGCCGCCCTTGCCAAGGGCGAGGACAAGCCCAAGGCTGCCAAGGGTGCCAAGCAGTCCTACAAAAAGAAAAAGCGCGGCGAGAAGGACCTCAAGGCCGTGCGCCCCAAGCACGTTAAGCGCGCCGGGCCCGAGCCCGTGGCCGAAGTCGCTCCGGAGCCCGAGCCCGAGGCAGAGATCGAAGTCGCTATTGAGGTAACGGCAGAAGCCGACACCGAAATCACCGCCACGACCGATCCCGAAGTCATATCCGAGCAGGAAGCCACTGCGGAGCTCAACGAAGCTCCCAAGTCGACAACCGAAGAAGCCGCTGACCAGCCCGAAACGCCTGCGTTCCAAAACAGCGATGTCTTTGGCGACGAGACCGAGGACGATCAGCCCGACGAGCCCGACGATCAAGGCGCTACCGAGTCGGCGCCGGAGCCCGAGACGCCGCAGCCCGCCATCTCGCTCACGGTCGTCTATGACCCCGAGAACGCAAACGCCGGCATCACCACCATGGCATCCACGCCCATCGAGGCAAAGTCGAGCGTCGAGAACGAGAACGCGACGCAGGTTGAGGTTGAAACTGCAGCTGCAGACGCGCCCGTCACCGTGAAGCCCGCAGATTCCACGATCAAGCCGGAAGCGACGCTGGAGCCCGCACCCGTCATCGAATCCGTGCCCACCTCTACTTGCGACCGAATTCCCGCACCGGCACCGGCTTCGGTACCCGCAGCGGCCCCAACCCCCGCACCTGCAGCGCCCGCCATCCCCGAGGACTTCCCCGTCGATTTCGCAACCGAAGTCTTCTGCCCCGGCCCGCTTCTGCACCAGCTGTCGACCTATCTCCCCTACGGCGCCGACACGCTCGGCATCGTCGGCGAGTACTACTGGATTGCCCGCGAGCGCGGTACCATCGAGGCCGCGCGAAACCGCGCAAGCTTCCCCCTGCGCTACACGCAGGCCGGCGAGCGCCACGAAGTCACTGTGCGCATCCGCCACAACACCACCGGTGGCCTCGGTGCCGCCTGGGTCATCGACAAGGTCAACGCCCCGGCCGAGTGACAAAACGGCCCTGGATAGCCAATTTGACCATCCAGGGCCGTTTGAAATCAGACCTTTTGGCTGTCATCAGCACATATAGACACCAGAGAAGCAAGCTCCTCCTCAAGTTGCGGAGCAAAATACCTAAAAGAAACTTGTGCTCCAATCGGTATCGATTCAATCATATTCGCAGCATTATCTGAAACACGGTACGATGCAGTTTCACCTGTCTTCAAATCCTCTATTGAGCAGACAGCGTCTTCAGCATCAATCGACCTAAGCACGCCTTTTCCTTGTAACATCACATCGGCATGCCCGCCAGCTATTTCTAATGAACCTGAGTCTGTCGCAGTCACTTCTCCGGAACCTCCGCGCGATATCTCTTCCTTTGTTGAACAGCCCACCAATGAAGCCATCAGCACCAAAGACAGAGCTAGACGAATCGCCCTACTTCGAAAAAGTCGTTCCATAAGTCCACGCATAATAGCTCTGATCATACTTCAGGAAGGATAAAGATGAATTCCAGCCGTCCGCTATGCCAATCATCTGCCTTGTCTCTCCAGTTTTCTTACCAGTAAGTGTGGCGTAAGCCTCCGTTGTTACAGAATGGGCTGATCCGTTGTACAAACTCGCATGTATAACATTCGGTCTATTAGAGTTAATCTCATTTTGAATGCTCGCGATAGCCGGAGAGGAGACAGTGCGGGCGATAAGAGTACTTCCTCTGCTTGCGCAGTAATTTGTAAACCCCGTTGCACAGGTTGATATCGGCGTTCCACCCAAAACAACGCCGGGAACAGTCTGTTCTTCATCGGAAAGAGCATGGGTATTGGTGTAATTCCATATCTGCATATATTGCGAAGGGTCGCTATATAAATTGGCAATGCCATACAGTTCCGCAACGTTCGAAAAAGCTGTCACCATACAAGCATAGTAGGCGGTAAGCCTCTTAATCTCGCTTTCATCATATGACATAAACTGAGAAATGGAACGAAATCCAGATACTGTGTAATCCTGCATTTGAGTTGCGTAAATTACAACATCGTTCCAGCTTGAAGGTTTATTCGATAAAACGACAGGCCGTCCTTCTATGGAAACAGCCGGGATTGTTCTTCCGCAATTTGTTGTTATTGAACCGTCCAAAGATTGCACGCCGAATTCGAATGGATTGATCATTACGACTGGGTTATTGAAAGAATAAGACTCGACACCAAGATCTCCTCCCCGATCCATAGGGCTGACTAAGCCGTCTCCAAAACGATATCCCGTAAGTATTTCATCATCTGAAGCATCTAAAACCAAATAGCCCGCGGCTCTATTGGATGTCACAACCGGAACAATGTAACCAAGCGGGGACCCATCAACATCTACAAAAGGAATAGGGTCAGAAGGCGTATACGAATAGCCGAGGAGTCCCTTTATATATTTATCGGCAAGCTCTTGCGCAATTTCAGAAGTAAATTGTATCTGCTCACCATCAATATTGCCCGTCGAAGCAAAAACCTCTTTCGGACGTGCGGCTAAGGCGACAATTGAAGACGCGACAAGTTGCAGAAAACGACGACGCGAAAGCATATGTTCTTCTTTCTAGAGAAGCGACTTATAAGGTACTCCTATTCTATAATCTTTTTTGTAACGTTACAGCACTGGTTATATTTCAATTCGATTTGCTTATGTCCTTGCAACCCAATGCGTCTTTACGTTTTAAACGGAATTAGAAAATCACTCATAGCAAAAACGGGCTTTAATCCCAAAGAGATGACTTTGATTATGAATCAAACCAGCAGCCAGGGCATAGCTGCAGTGCAATTGCTACAAGAAAGGCCGCCCTTGGTGGCGGCCTTTCTACTTGCTACTAGTCGCGCGTCAGCTTGCGGTGAATACGATGCGGCTGGGCTGCGTCCTCGCCCAGGCGCTCGATACGGTTGGCCTGATAGGCCTCGAAGTTGCCCTCGAACCAATACCAGTTGCCCGGGTTCTCGTCGGTGCCCTCCCACGCCAGAATGTGCGTGGCGACGCGGTCCAAGAACATACGGTCGTGGCTAATGGCCACCGAGCAGCCCGGGAACTCGAGTAGCGCCGCTTCGAGCGAGGACAGCGTCTCGACATCGAGGTCGTTCGTGGGCTCGTCGAGGAGCAGCAGATTGCCGCCCTGCTTGAGCGTGAGCGCCAGGTTCAGACGGTTGCGCTCGCCACCGGAGAGTACACCAGCGCGCTTCTGCTGGTCCTGGCCCTTAAAGCCAAAGCTCGCCACATAAGCACGGCTCGGAACCTCGGTCTCGCCGACCATCATGTGGTCCAGGCCGTCCGAGACGACCTCCCACAGGTTCTTATCGGGGTCGATGCCGGAACGGTTCTGATCGACATAGGAGATCTTGACGGTCTCGCCCACCTCGAGCTCGCCCGAAGTCAGCGGCTCCAGGCCCACGATAGTCTTGAACAGCGTGGTCTTGCCCACACCGTTGGGGCCGATGACGCCCACGATGCCGTTGCGCGGCAGGGTGAACGAAAGGTCGTCAATGAGCACGCGGCCATCGAACTCCTTGTGCAGATGATGGGCCTCGAGCACCTTGTTGCCCAGACGCGGGCCCACGGGGATGCGGATGTCAGTCCAGTCGAGCTTCTGGCTTGCGCGCGCCTCAGCCTCCATCTCCTCGTAGCGGGCCAGACGGGCCTTGTTCTTGGCCTGACGGGCCTTGGGCGAGCTGCGCACCCACTCGAGCTCGGCCTCCATGCGCTTGGCGAGCTTGGCGTCGCGGTTGCCCTGTGCCTCGATACGGGCGGCCTTGGTCTCCAGATACGTGGAGTAGTTGCCCTTGTAGGGATAAAGGTGACCGCGGTCGACCTCGCAGATCCACTCGGCAACGTTATCCAGGAAGTAGCGATCGTGTGTGACGGCAAGCACCGCGCCCTGGTAGTTGTGCAGGAAGTGCTCGAGCCACAGGATCGACTCGGCGTCCAGGTGGTTCGTGGGCTCGTCGAGCAGCAGCAGGTCGGGAGCCTCGAGCAGCAGCTTGCACAGGGCCACGCGACGACGCTCGCCGCCGGAAAGCACGTTGACCGGCATGTCGGAATCGGGCAGCTGCAGCGCGTCCATGGCCTGGCCGAGCTTGGAATCGATATCCCAGCCGTCGGCGGCGTCGATCTCGTCCTGGAGCTTGCCCATCTCGGCCATGAGTGCGTCCATGTCGCAATCCGGGTCGCACATCTCCTCGCCGATCTTGTTGAAGCGATCGACCTTGGCGATCATGTCGCCAAACGCCATGCGCACGTTCTCGATGACGGTCTTGTCGTCGTCGAGCGGCGGCTCCTGCTGCAGGATGCCCACGGTGTAGCCGGGGGTGAGCCTGGCATCGCCATTGGAGACCTCCTCGATACCGGCCATGATCTTGAGCAGGGTCGACTTACCCATGCCGTTGGGGCCCACGACGCCGATCTTGGCACCGGGGTAGAAGCTCAGGGTCACGTCGTCAAGGATTACCTTGTCGCCATGGGCCTTGCGAGCCTGATACATGCTATAGATAAACTCCGCCACAGTCATTTCTCCTTATCTAGCTGCGGAACGTCATCTGACCTGTCCTTCTGGAAAAGGCAGAGAAATAGGTCCGCGCGTTCTAATAAAAAGGGGCATGGTTGCCCACACCCCTAATACTACCTGGGAAAAGTCCCCCGGAACATACTATGAACTGCGTACGCTAGTTTTCCGCAACCTTAGCGAACGGCTCGCTGCGATTTACGCCACAGCAGATACGAGTAGACGTAGACGGCTCCGACCGAACCAAACCCCAGAACCGCAATCACCGCGGCGACGACTTCATTCGAAAGCACCGCACCTGCCACGCCCATCACAATCAGGCCAACACCCAGCACCATAAAGCAGGCACCGCCAAAGCGCTGCGTACGGCGCCAGTTCTCGGAATCGGCAAGTGCCCAGGGCGTCTTGATACCGAGCGTATAGTTCTGCTTCACACGCGGCAAGTAGTTGCCTACGCCGATGAACAGCAAACCGACAACACCGGAAATCAGCACGTTAACCGAACCGACCGCCGGCACCACGCCCCAGACCGTAAGCTCTCCCAGCCAGCTTATGGCGCACATGAACAAGGTGAAGGCGATTACGAAGCCCTGATAGAACTTGCCCGAGGTTCGATATGCCTCACCTTTGGGATCGATGCGCGGCACCACGCAGAACATTGCGAGAAGCGCCAGCGGCAACGCGCCGAGCGCCGATGCCATCCAGCTAGGACCCCAACCGTCGACGGCGCCGCTCGCTCCCCAGTGCGTGGGAATCTGCGCAGGCAAGCTCGGCATCACCATGAGGTGCGCTACGACATTGGCGACGCACAGAGCGATCAGCGCAATCCACACACGCCGCGATACCCCCGTGGCGTGAATACCCTTGTTTTCGTTATTCATCCTTATCACCTTCCGTGTTTGTAAAGCCCATAAACCAACCGATCAAGTCCTGCATGACGGTGGTGTTTAAGCTGTATACGATGTTTTGGCCATGGCGCTCGTCGGTCACCAACCCGGCGTTTTTGAGCGTCGCCAAGTGATGGCTCAATGACGGCTTGCTAATGTCAAAATGCCCGGCAAGCTCCCCGGCCGTACAATTGCCCTCGCGCAGCAGTTCCAAAATGCGCCGCCGCGTAGGATCGGCCAGCGCTTTAAAACCCTCTCCCGGCATAGGACCTCCTCTCAGTATTTCGCTCGACGCGCACACTATACTCGATATTTAGATGTTTGTCTAACTATCTAATACAGGAACATCTATAGAACATTCGTTCGTATTTAGCTACAATAGAAGTTGAAGCAGATGGGCCAGCTCCCTCTACCCGAGAAGGAGATGGACTATGAGTATTGACGATGTCCTGACGTTGTTGTTGCTTGTAATCGCGGCTGTGGAGCTCGGCATCCACATTGGAGGTCGAATGAAATAGCCGCCCCCGCGTAATGCGAAGACGGCCACTTCTCACGCTACAAACGTGTTTGGGAGTTGGCCAACCCGCTGCAACGGGTGCCATCTGCTTCATCTTATGCGAATCACTGCCTCATTTCAACAAGCCCCAAGGGCTCAAATGGAATCGCGATAATACCTATAATGGCGATAGCTAAAACACGATTCGCTTCCCCATCGGAGGATGTCTATGACCGAAAACGCTACTGCTCTCGTCGAGACGCGCGATACCAAGCTCGAAATCATCATGGGCCGCGAGGCACTCGACAAGCTCGCCGATGCTACGGTACTGGTGCTCGGCTGCGGAGGCGTGGGCTCCAACTGCTGCGAGGCACTCGCCCGCGGCGGCATCGGACATTTCGTCATTCTGGATAAGGACATCATCGCGCCCAGCAATATCAATCGCCAGGCCATCGCCTTTCACAGCACCGTCGGCAAGCGCAAGGTTGACGTGATGGAGGCCATGATCCACGATATCAATCCTGCCGCCACCGTCATCAAGCGAACTGAATACCTGTTGAGCGATAACATCGATGAGTTCTTTGCGAGCGTTTTGGAGCAGACGGACGGCAAGCTCGACTACGTCGTCGACGCCATCGACACCATCTCGGCCAAGCTCACCATTGCCAAATATGCTCAGGACCACGACATCCGTTTGGTTAGCTCCATGGGCGGGGCCAACAAGCTCCATCCCGAGTGCCTCCGCTTTGCCGACATCTTCGATACGGTACGTGACCCCATGAGCCGCATCATGCGCAAAGAATGCAAGAAGCGCGGAATCAAGAGCCTGCATGTACTGTTTAGCTGCGAGGAATCGGTTAAGACACAGCCCCGCGACCCTTCCAACATCCACGAGCGTACCGAACTCGGAACCGCCAGCTTTATGCCGCCCATCATGGGTCAGATGATTGCCGGCGAGGTTATCCGCCAGATCAGTGGGCGCGGCACCGAGCGCGTGCGCGCCGATGGCCAGCGCCTGGACTAGCAGGATGCCCTGCGATGGAACCGCGATTCTTTGACACGCATTGTCACCTTGATTTGACGCTCAGCCCCGATGCTGCAGCCAGTGAGTCGGCGGCGTTGGGTCTGGGGCTCTTTGACTGCGGGGTCGACCCACGCGACTTTTCGGCCGCAAACGAGCGCGCTCATCGCCATCCGGGCATCATCGCCGGCATTGGGCTCCACCCCTGGTGGCTCGCCGACGGCCGCTGCGGTCCTGCCGAAGTCAATCTGCTTTGCGAAGTTGCTGCCCAAGAGCGCTACATCGGCGAGGTGGGACTCGACTTTTCCGCGCGCTTCGCCGGAAGCGAACTGCTTCAAATACAGGCATTTGACCGGCTCTGCGATGCGCTCGTGCAGCATCCTCTTACCGGGCGCGTGATATCAATTCACGCCGTTCGTTCGGCAGGAACCGTGCTGGACGCCCTCGAATCGCACGGACTACTCATCCCAAACCCCGACTCCCCCGCTATCATCTTCCACTGGTTTAGCGGCACTTCGGACGAACTCGACCGCGCGCGTAATGCGGGTTGCTATTTTTCCGTCAACGAACGCATGCTCGCGTCTAAACGAGGACGCGAATACGCACGACAGATTCCACTCGATCGTTTACTGCTCGAGACCGATGCACCGGCGGAGGCAAACACAGAAACAAGCGCGCAGTCGCTCATCAGATCGCTCACATGGACCTCAGAACGCATCGCCTCACTCAAAAACTGTGACGCAAAGCATATTGAGTCAGCGGTTTTAGCAAATGCACGCTCTGTTTTTGGCCTTCGCTAACCCCTGTGTGCAAAAAATGCCAAATATGAGTACTGTTGCAAATCTAGTCACATTATTTACGGCAAAATAACATCTTGATAATGCACAACTGTTCATTATCAAGGTGCTTAAAATCATTTTTAGCAGGTTTTAATCGCTCGCAGACACCCAGCTAGGCTCTCAAAAGCTTGATTTCGCTGTTACTAAATTAGTGACAGTACTCATATTTGGCATTTTTTGCCCACGGGGTCCCGGGGAGGCGACAATTCGACTCACCGGGACTGCTCACCTATTCGGAAATTGGCGCTCCATGGCCCCAGGAGCCTTCCATACCGCATACGGTCGAAGCAAACCCCGCCGCAAAGTCGAGTGCGCGCTCGACGGCCTCGGCACCATCCTCGCCACGCTTGGCGGAATCGAGATAGCACATCAGAAACGAAGTCAGGAACGAGTCACCCGCACCCATGGTGTCCTTCATATCTGTCACTGGCTTGGCATGCTGCCGATAGTAACGCTCGCCGTCATAGGCAATGCAGCCCTCAGCGCCAGCCGTTGCGGACACAAAACATGGGCCCAGGCCCTTCACCCAGGCAAGGCGCTCGCGAATCTCGTCCTCGCTCGCGGCGTCTGCCGCGCTAAAGAACGCAAAGTCAACGTAGGGAGCAATCTGCTCGTAGTACTCGTCGGTCGAATCATCCGAGAAGTCAAACGAAACGGTAATACCCGCTGCCTTCAGCTTAGGCAGCTCGCGCTCGGTAAAGCAATAGTTACCCGAATGAACCACATCAAACTGTTTCATATACGCCAGATCAAAACGATCGAGCACATAGCGCGCATCACCACGGATGCCACCATCGTTAGACCCCAGAAATACACGATCACCATCAACCACAGTAACGCGCGCCGCACCGTTCTCGCCGATGAGCTGCTTGCATTTGGCTAGTTCAACGTCCTCATCCTCAAGACTCGCAATCACATGCTCGGCAGCAGCGTCATTACCAAAGATGCCCATATACGCGGAGCGCGCGGCACCGCACTTCTTGGCATACACGGCAAAGTTCACCGCATTGCCACCCGGATACATAGTGTGAATATGCTCGTAACGGTCGACGACGTTGTCGCCAAACCCCAGTGCGCTCACGTTAAAAGCCATGACGCCACCTCTCTCTTATGCCAACGGTACTACCGTTGTAACAGCAGTACCGCCCAGGATCTACGCGAGTTCCAGCAGCTCCGGCAGCTGGTCGATAATCTTGTCCGCGGCATCTTGGCTAAATCCAAAGCGCTCCTCGCGCTTGGCAATGACTGTCAGGCCGGCTCGCTTGCCGGCAGTGATGCCAGGCACCGAATCCTCAACGCAGCAGCAGCGATTCGCGGGCAGCCCCAGGAGATCCAGCGCATGCAGGTAGATGTCGGGCTCGGGCTTGCTCTCCTTAAACTGCTCGCCGCTCACCACATACTCAAAGGCATCCGACAGCCCGCACGCATTGAGCACTTCCTCGATGCTAACCATGGGAGACGAGCTGGCAAGCGCCACGCGAACGCCACGGCGCGGCAGCTCTCGAATCGTATCCACGGCGCCTGGGTTAATCAAAGCCTGATAGTCGCGCGGACGCTTATGCGCCCACTCGTCCCAACGGGCCAACGCTTCCTCACCAGTAAAATGCCCCTTACCGGCGCGCTCAAACCAATCGACCAGCATATGCAGGAAGAACTGATGCGAAGTACCGACCTGCCCGTTCAATTCCTCTTGAGTCAGGTTCAACCCAAGCTCCTTGGCAAAAGCTGCGGTCTCGCCCAGGTAGTAATACTCGGTATCGACAATCACGCCGTCCATGTCAAAGATAACGGCGTCGAACGGAAATGCGGACACGGCACCCTCCCTAACAAAAGGGCGCCTGTAAGCAGGCGCCCGAACCATGCATTATCGGCGATTCTAACCCAGCAGCTTATCCAGCGCCACCGCAATGCCGTCTTCGTTGTTATTGGCGGTCACCATCTGGGCCACGGCCTTAACCTCATCGACCGCGTTGCCCATGGCAACACCGGTGCCGGCCCACTCAATCATGGACTTGTCGTTCTGGCCGTCGCCAAACGATACGACCTCGCTGGCATCGATGCCGAGCTTGGGCAGGGCACCCTCGAGCGCACGGGCCTTGTCGATACCGGGCGCCGTAAACTCGAAGTACCAGTCGGCCGTAAACATACCCGAAAGCGTCTGAGTAAAGGGCGCGTACATCTCCTCGTGATGCGCTTGCAGATAGGCCGGGTCGCCCGCAGTGAGTAGCTTGTCCACAGGATAAGCGTCAGCGACCTCATGCAGGCTCTCCACCTCGCGAATCTTAAGATCGCACGCGTCGCGCTCATACTTGACGATATTCTTCTGCGAGCCGTCAGGCAGCGTTATCATGCAATGATACGAGTCCTCGACATGCAGATCGCGACCGAGCGAAATCATAGGGATCACGTCAAAATTACGCAGGTGATCAATCAGGCGATGCAATTCGTCGGCAGGCATAGCTTGATCGAACAGCACCTCGTCGGTCTGGGCATCGACGACGTGAGCGCCGTTAAAGGCCACCAGCAGACCGTCATGGTTTTGAAGGTCGAGCTCCTGTGCCAACGCGTGCAGCCCCCATGCGGGACGGCCCGAAGCCAAAATGAGCTTAATGCCCGACTCCTGCGCCGCGAGCAGCTTCTCGCGCGTACGCGGGCTAATCACTTTCTGATCGTTGGTGAGCGTACCGTCGATATCCATCGCGATGGCTTTGATTGCCATATATGCCTCCATGTCATTGAACAACCTTGTCTGAGCCATCATACAGAACACCCACCGCGACTCCGTTTGCAACGGGCAAAAAGTCATATATTGTCTCAAACATGGACGGGACGCCATCTCGGGGCTCAGTCGTTCCAGCCCAAACGCCGAGCCACCACATGCAAAGCTAACGACGCTAAACGCGGCCGCCCCACCGACCTCATTTCATCCCGGAGAAATAAATTTCAAAATTAGTTCTTGTCAAATCAGCAAAACGAACGTACTTTAAAGATGACCGCTCCGGTGGTCATCGTTTGATCGAGCATATTCAGTTTCAGTTTTCAGCGTGTAAGAGAAAGAAGATCGGCAAAGTACAACCCCAAACGCAATGACAACTTAATGAGGTAACTGCCACATGTGAGGCACCCAGGGCATTGCTGTCTCGATTTTGAGCACGATGCCTTCCGCCTTGCATGGGCCGTTCCATCCCGCCCCTGCAGCAACTGCCTCACGGGCTCATTGAAAACCGCATAGCACCCCAACGTCAGCACATCACCCACGGCAAGCACATCACTCACGACAACCAACACATCAACAAACAGCACGAACATCAACCGATTGGAGAAGCTATGACAAACCGCCACGCTGAAGACGGCGATAAGAAAAGCATTCTGGATGCCCGCATTGAGCGAGCATATGCAAACGAATATGACGCCGCCTTTGCCGCCGCGACCATCAAGAACTACGCGTCGCTACCGCTCGCGACGATCTTGGCCGACCACCCTCAACTGCTGAAGCGCTGCACAAAGATCATGGGCGACCCCGACATTCGCAAGCTGACAGACCCCTATGCCCCAAAACGCGACAACGATTCGTACGTTCTTACCGTAGGCTGCCTAGCCCATATGCTTACGGCGCTCGACACGAAACTCAAGCTCGAATGGGAACCCGACGAGCGTCATGAACTCGAAAGCAAGCGGAACACCCTGCGCACCGCACTGTTCATTCCGTTGGACGGCCTCAAGCGCTGCAACGTCGAGCTCAATACACAGGCGCGGCAAAAGCCCGGGACCACGGGACAGAAAACTCCAAGACCCCATGCGGCCATCGTCGACCGCAACCGATATAACCGCATGACCGCGCACTTTTCCGCCGAGGGAGCAGCCATAAGGACGCTGATCGATCTGCTGTGCCTCCTGAGCATCAACGAGCTATTTGAGGGCTATCTCGCCCTTGTTCCCGCGACGGCACCCAAGTCGGTAGCAAAGATCATCGAGACCTGCAGACGCCAGTTTGAGCGCCATCGCAATGGCAGCGAGATGAACGCCAGCATCGCGCAGTACTACGCGGCTCATTACAAAAATGACGGATGTGCCCCTGTCGAGCATCAGCTGCGGCTCGCCTACACCACGCCCGCCGCAACGCTCCATCGCTTTGGAGCCCTTGGCGCTTGCGAGCCGCACGAACAGGCAGCCTGCCCCACAACCGAGCTCGATCTCAGGCTCGGACGAACCCTGTAGCCCACCAGCCTCTGCGCGGGCTATAACCCTATTCCACAACACAACCAACAGAAAGGAGTCCCCATGGACACCAATCATTCCCCCATCATCAGCCCCCTCACCATGCGTGAATCCGCCCGAGGTATCACGCTCACCAGCATTTACGATGAGATGCTCGCCCGTCGCGAGCTCTCCGTCATGGGAAACATCGAAACCCCGATGGCCCACGACCTATGCCAGCAGATCCGCCTGCTCGATGCCACCGACCCCAGCCGCCCCATCACCATATTTGTCGCCAGCGCCGGCGGAAGCGTGCGATCGGGTCTTGCGATCTATGACGCCATGCGCCTCGCATCGTGCCCCATCCGCACCGTCTGCCTGGAATTCGCCGCGTCCATGGGCGCCGTGATTTTTATGGGCGGCGACGATCGCCGTATGGCGCCCCATGCAGAGCTCATGATTCACGACCCGCTGATCCCCCAGGGGGCAGGCGGCTCGGCACTTGCGCTGCAGGAAACCAGCCGGCGTCTCATGCAGACCCGCAAGACCCTCACGCAAATCCTCTCGGACCGCAGCGGCCTCACGCCCAAGCGCATCCAGTCCCTCACTGCAAAAGACACCTACCTTTCGGCCGAGCGCGCCGTCGAGCTCGGCTTTGCCCACGAAATCCTCTCGACCACCAAGGAGGTCGCCCATGTCTAACCTCGCCAGCCGCCTCGCCGCATCTGAGTCCGCATTGTCCACCATCCTCGCCAAGGATCGAACGCTTTCCTGCGACACCCGCCAAACGGGACTCAACAACAATGCACTTGTGATCGGCCCCTCGGGAGCCGGCAAGACCCGAAACGTCCTCAAGCCCAACCTACTGCAAATGAACGCAAGCTACATCGTGCTCGACACCAAAGGCACGCTCTGTCGCGAAGTGGGACCCGTGCTGGCAGCCCACGGTTACCGCGTGCAATGTCTCAACTTCGCCGACCTCAACACCGTCCCGGCCCTTGCGCCCGGCATCGAGCGCTGCGGCTACAACCCCCTGAGGCACATTCGCCGCAAGGCGGACGGCAGGCCCAACCAGCAGGACATCCTCTCGGTGGCAAAGGCCATCTGCCCCATCGAGGACAACAACCAGCCTTTTTGGGATCATGCGGCGGCAAACCTGCTGTCGTGTCTTATCGCCTACGTCACCGAACAGCTACCCGCCGACGAGCAGACGATCAGCTCGGTCATCAAGCTGATCGAGCACCTGCAGGACGGTGCCACGGGTCGATTGTTTGACGACCTGATCACGACCGACCCCCAAAGCTATGCCCTCTCGCTATGGCGGCGCTACGCCATTACGCAAAATGCCGAGCGCATGCACGCGAGCATCGTCGGCATCCTTGCCGAAAAGGTCATGTGTCTGGGATTCGACGGTGCGGCACAGCTCTATCGTGAGTGCCATCAGGTGGACTTCGCTTCCATGGGACACACCCCCTGCGCCCTGTTTGTAACCGTGAGCGATATTGACCGCAATCTCGATCCGCTGACCGGCCTCTTTATTTCGCAGGCGTTTATGGGCCTCATTCGTGAGGCCGATAGGCAGCCCGACGGCAGCCTGCCCGTGCCCGTGCGCTTTATGCTCGATGACTTCGCAAATCTGCAGATCCCCCAGATCGACAACGTGCTCTCGATTATCCGAAGCCGCAACATCTGGGCAACGCTGCTATTGCAGTCGACCAATCAGCTCGATGCGCTCTATGGCGAGGCACGCGCACGCTCCATCATGGGCAACTGCGACACGCATCTGGTGCTGGCGTTCCAGGATCCCGAGAGCGCCCGGGTGTTTTCCGACCGCGCCGACGCACTGCCCAGCACGCTCATGGCGACGCCGATCGATCGCTCGTGGCTCTTTGTGCGCGGCCACACTCCCGAACAGGTCGAGCGCTTTAGGCTCGAAGACCATCCGCTCTACGGGGAGCTGCCCGAGGCGCAGCGAGGCCATGCGGAGACCGAGATCTAGGCGCAGGGTTCTCGCAGCGCGCGGCGCCCCGGCGATGTTTCACAAAGGCCGTGCGCCCCGGGACCACGGCAAAGCAAAGGGGCCCGCATCCGATAGGATACGGGCCCCTGACTATAAGGCGCGATGCGTTAACAGCAGCGACTACTTGCGGTGAGCGCGGTAGAACTCGATGAGCGCCTGGGTCGAAGCGTCCTGCTCGGCCTTGGCAGCGTCGTCGTGGAAGGCCGGAGTAATCTGCTTGGCAAGCTGCTTGCCCAGCTCAACGCCCCACTGGTCATAGGAGTCGATGCCCCAGACCGTGCCCTCGACAAACGTGATGTGCTCGTACAGGGCGATGAGCTCGCCGAGTGCAAATGGGGTCAGTGTGTCGCCGAAGATCGAGGTCGTCGGACGGTTGCCCTCAAAGCAGCGGGCCGGGACGATCTGCTCGGGCGTACCCTCGGCACGAACCTCGTCGGCTGTCTTGCCAAAGGCGAGTGCCTTGGTCTGGGCAAGGAAGTTGCCCAGGAACAGCTCGTGCACGTCCTGACCGCTATCGGTCGCAGGGTTGGCGGTATTGGCGAAGGCGATGAAGTCGGCCGGAACCACCACAGTGCCCTGGTGCAGCAGCTGGTAGAAGGCATGCTGGCCGTTGGTGCCGGGCTCGCCCCAGAAGATCTCGCCGGTATCGGAGGTCACAGCGCTGCCGTCCCAGCGGACGTGCTTGCCGTTGGACTCCATGGTGAGCTGCTGCAGGTAGGCCGGGAAGCGGTGCAGATACTGGCAGTACGGAAGCACGGCGTGGCTCTTGGAGCCGAAGAAGTTGACGTACCAGACGTTGAGCAGGCCCATCAGCGCGACGGCGTTGCTCTCGAGCGGCGTGTTGCAGAAGTACTCGTCGATGGCATGGAAGCCCTCGAGGAACTGCTGGAAGCGCTCGGGGCCGAGCACGACGATCAGCGACAGGCCCACGGCGGAGTCGACAGAATAGCGGCCGCCAACCCAGTTCCAGAAGCCGAAGGCGTTGGCGGGGTCGATACCGAAGGCCTCAACCTTCTCGAGTGCGGTGGAAACGGCGACGAAGTGCTTTGCCACAGCCTCGGCGTTCTGCTCCTCGGAGCCGTCGATGGCACCCTGAGCCTTGAGCTGCTCGAGCATCCAGGTCTTGACCTCGCGAGCGTTGGTGAGGGTCTCGAGCGTGGTGAAGGTCTTGGAGACGATAATCACGAGCGTGGTCTCGGGATCGAGGCCCTTGAGCTTCTCTGCCTGATCGTTGGGGTCGATGTTGGAGATATAGCGGCAGTCGATACCGGCGTCGGCGTAGGGACGCAGAGCCTCGTAGGCCATGACCGGGCCCAGATCGGAGCCACCGATGCCGATGGACACCAGGTGCTCGATCCTCTTGCCGGTTACGCCCTTCCACTCACCGGAGCGAACGCGCTCGGCGAAGGCATACATGCGGTCGAGGACCTCGTGCACGTCGGCGACGACATCCTGGCCGTCAACGATGAGCTGGCCCTTCTCGCTTGCCGGACGGCGAAGCGCGGTGTGCAGAACAGCGCGGTCCTCGGTGGTGTTGATGTGCTCGCCGGAGAACATGGCGTCGCGGCGCTCCTCGAGCTTCACCTCGCGGGCAAGATCGCACAGCAGCTTGACGGTCTCATCGGTCACCAGGTTCTTGGACAGGTCAAAGTGCAGGTCACCAGCGTCAAAGCTCAGCTTGTTCACACGCTCGGGATCGGCAGCGAACCAGGCCTTGAGGTCGATGCCCTCGGCCTCGAGCTTCTCCTGATGGGCCTCGAGCGCCTTCCAAGCGGCGGTCGACGTAACGTCGATAGGTGCGGCAACAGTTGCCATAGAGTCCTCCTCAGCATACGGGCGCACGCCTCCATGCGCCCGGACATTCAGATGCCACTATTCTAGCGCAGGTCAATACTATAATCAGCGAGCGTTGCCAATCGGCCCCCAAACGGCAACCGACCAAAAAGGGACAGGCTTATTTTGGCAGGTCAAACGCTTTACCAACCAAAAATAACCCGTCCTTTTATGGCAAATATTAGGCCGCGGCGCAGACGCTACCGAGCAACTCACGCAGAGGAGACCCGATACCCTCCAGCAGTTCGGGCGCGATAATGGCAAAAACGGGAACCTCACCGGTGCCCACGACAGCAGGCACCTTGCCCTCCGAGAGAATGCATCCATAAGGGACAAAACCGTCTTCGCCGGCATCGAGCGCCGCCATGCGACGCGCGAGCTCGCGCGCGAAGCCAGCAGTATCGGCATCGCCAATCGCCAGGACAAAGTCCACGCCCTCATCGGTTGCCAGGGCTACGGCCTCATCGACCAAATCGTCTCCCCCGTCGCCCCCGGCCGAACCGCAACGAAAGAGTACGCGTTCGAGCAGGGCACGATCGAGCGAGCCCAGCGCCGCCGAAACGAGCTCATCGCGCGTGTGCTTGTCGCCTCCCAGCACGACCAGTGCCTTGGTGCCGCCATAGTGGGCAACCAATCGCCCGCACCAGCGAGCCACATCCCCATCCGCAACCAAGCGCGTCGGCATACCAAACCCATAGTTGACCATTATCCCCACAACCCTTCCGTGCTTTATGGTGGTATCGATCGTTAGGCTCATGCTACGAAGCGAGCTTTTCCGAGCTGTTTCGCGCTCTTTAGGGCTGCGTTAAAACCCCGATGAAGCCGCACGACCATACTTGCCAAAAAGGGACAGATTTTGACGGTGTCCGTGCAAGCGGGTATTATCGAACAGGTATTCGATAAGAACATGTGTTTGATGGGAGGGCTCGGATGGCGGGCGGGCAGCACACCTACATCTGCATCGACCTCAAGACGTTTTATGCCAGCGTCGAATGCGTCGACCGTGGGCTCAATCCGCTCACCACCAACCTGGTCGTTGCCGACGAATCGCGCGGACGCACGACCATCTGCCTCGCCATCACGCAGGCCATGAAGGACTTAGGGATTCACAATCGCTGCCGCCTATTTGAGATTCCCGATAGCATCGACTACATCAAGGCCGTACCGCGCATGCAGCACTACATGGAGGTGTCGGCGCAGATCTACGGTATCTACCTGGAATACGTCAGTCCGCAAGACGTTCACGTCTACTCAATTGACGAGTGCTTTATCGACGTGACACCCTATCTGGACCTTTATCACACCGATGCGGAAGGGCTCGCCTGCATGTTGCGCGACGAGGTCCTGGCGCGCACCGGCATCACGGCGACGGTCGGCATCGGCCCCAACCTATTCCAGGCCAAGGTTGCACTCGATATCACCGCCAAGCACGTACCCAGCCGCATCGGCATACTCGACGACGAGACCTTTCGCAAGGAAATCTGGCCCCATCGTCCCATCACCGATATCTGGGGCATCGGCCCCGGCGTGGCAGCACGACTCGAAAAATACGGCGTCTACGATCTGATGGGCGTCGCGGCGCTCGACGAAAACCTGCTTTACGACGAGCTCGGCGTCAATGCCGAGTATCTCATCGACCACGCCTTCGGACGCGAGCCGACAACCATCGCCGATATCCAAGCCTATCGCCCGCAAGCAACTTCGACCACTACAGGACAGGTGCTCTCGAAGGGTTATGCCTACGAGCAGGCCTACACCGTCTTGCGCGAGATGGTCGACAACGCCGTGTTGGACTTGGTCGATAAGCACGTGGTCTGCGACAGTATCTCGCTCTTTGTGGGCTACGCGAGCGAGCGCGCTGACATACGCAGGCTTGATGCCAGCGGTACTGCACAATATGTGGACGGATGCGGACACCTGCGCTCGAGTACGTCGAGCATCGAACCCACCGCAACCGCCGGCCCCGAGCTCGCGCCCCGTGCTCCCAAGCCCGTCCAGCGCGATGACGAACGGCGCCGCCTGGTGCGCGAAGCGCAGGCAATCGATGGCATCTTTGTGGGAGAGCATGGCGGCAAACCGCGTGGTGGCTATGCCGCGCTCTTTGCGCACTCCAACGCCTCGCGCAAGCTGCCCGAGCGCACCAATTCGTTTAAGAAGATCATGGGCTATTTCGATGACCTTTGGGCGCAAACGGTCGACCCTAAACGACCGGTCAAGCGAATCAACCTGGGCTTTGGCAACCTCATGCCCGAGGAATTTGCCACTATCGATCTGTTTAGCGATGTCGAGGCCGATGAGCGCGAGCGCGACCTGGCGCGCGCCGTCCTGGCTGTGAAAGGCAAGTACGGCAAGAACGCGCTCGTCAAGGGATTAAGCTTTACCGCCGGCGCCACCGCGCGCGAACGCAACGACCAAGTTGGAGGACACCGTGCCTAAACCCAAACAACAGCCCGTGCGCCCGCCGACCGCCTTCGAGCGCCTGGCGGACCCCGAGGGCAGACGCCGCGCCGCCGACCCCAACCTCACAGCCAACGGTGCCGTGCGCGCCAACCGCGCCGCACAGTTTATGCCCTTTGCCGCCCTCACGGGATACTACGAACTCGTGCGCAAGCAGGAAATCACCGTCGAGCCAAAACGTGAGCTCACGGAAGAAAAAGCCCTCGTGCTTTCTAAAAAGCTCGAGGGTCTCAAACGTGGCGACTTGGTTCGTGTCACCTATTACGATACATACGGCTATCGCAGCCGCACCGGCATCCTCGACGAGGCGCTCCCCGCCTTCAAGCTCCTCAAGCTCAAAGACATCGCCATCGACTTCGACGACATCCAAGACATCGAACTGCGCGGACGAGCCTAGCCAAGGAAGCGCATCCAGGGCGGCGCTTACAGCGTCATGACGTAGTAGCCCGCGTCTTTCACGGCCGTCTCGAGAACACCACGATCAACCGGCTGTTTAGAGCGCACACGTGCCGTGTGATCCGCATACGTCACCGTTGCCCACACGCCGTCCAGCGCATTGAGGGCATTGGCCACGTTCTGAGCGCAGCCGTCACAGCTCATGCCGCCGATGAGCAGCTCATCGCTATAGGGATAGTGCGATGCATCGGTATCCACCACAACAACCTTTTTGGCCTTCTTGCCGCTCGCACCATCGCTGCAGCAACTCTTCCCGTGTGTCGAAGCGGCAATGCGACGCAGTCCAAAAAACATGCCGACGGCAATGACGGCCAGCACGATGAGATTCGCAGGGTTGAGCAAGTCACTCATGCGTTCCCCTTTCAAGTAGCACTATCTAGATACCCCCATGGGGTGTCCCCATCTTAACCCAAATTCATGTCCGTTCGGTCAATTAGTTTCCCTCTTCAAACTTTTTTGTTGACCATGGCTTACTTTCGTGTATAAGTTTTCCTAGGCTAACAGTTTAGATCCGTAAGGAGCGCCGTGACTCGAACCATAGACATCCCAACGTTTCAGGCGGCAGTCGTGCGCAACTGCTCTCCCACGCTCGCGGGCATCAAGCCGGCATCGCTCTTTACCTATCCAGGCACCTACGCCCACGGGGACGGCTCGGTCGCAACCGAAACCATCGCAGAGCGCCGAGCACGCCTGCTCAACGTTATCGCCCAGTGCAATCGCGAGCTTGACCCGTTCGGTATCCACCTGAGTGTTTTGGTCTGGCGGCCCTGCGGAGCGCTCGTGTATATGTACCGAGCCAAAAGCCTCACCACCTATTTCGCAGACCCTCGCGCCCAAACGGCGCTCGCCTCGGAAGGCTACGACACGAAAGACCTTTCGACATGCCTTGTGCATTTGGCATCACGCATCACGCTCGCGAGCAATAACGTCGCGGAATGCGCCTGTAGCCAGACTCGATGCGCACTACCCCAGCAAGCTAGCTGCAGCAACGACTGCACCTGCGAGTTTCCGCACGAAATAGGCTACTTCCTCGGATATCCCTACGACGATGTGCGCGAGTTTATCGTCCAGCGCGGCGAGAACTACAAGGTCTTTGGAGCTTGGAAGGTCTACACGAATGTCGAGCAAGCGCTTGCGATGTTTGACGCCTACCGCGCTTGCACTCAATACCTCACCTTTGTCTATCAGCAGGGCTGCAGCTTGGCGCAACTTGCCCAGGCAACCCGATAGAACATAGAAGCCGCGGCAACCTGCCGCACAACTGAAAGGACTCAACATGAGCAAGATCGCCGTCGTCTATTGGAGCGGCACGGGCAATACCGAGGCCATGGCAAATCTCGTCGCCGAAGGCACCACGTCCGCGGGTGCCGAAACTGAGGTCATCCCCTGCGCCGACTTCTCTACCGACAGGGCCGCCGACTACGACGCCTTCGCCTTCGGCTGCCCCGCCATGGGCTCCGAGGAACTCGAGTACGATGAGTTCCAGCCGATGTGGAACGAGGTCAAGGAGACTCTCGGCGACAAGAAGGTCGTCCTCTTTGGCTCTTATTCGTGGGCCGAGGGCGAATGGATGGACAACTGGAAGGCGGACGCCGACGAGGCGGGTGTTAACGTCGTCGATTCCGTCATCTGCTACGACGCCCCCGACGATGAGGGCGAGGCGGCCTGCCGCGCCCTTGGAGCCGAGCTCGCCTAGCGGCAATGAGCTCCGCCCGTAACGCGCTCTGCACCAAAACACATTCGCGTCCCAACAAAAACGGGAGCCGGATCACATCCGGCTCCCGTTTTCTGCTATGTCAGTCATATAAAGCGGCTACGAGATATTGCCCAAAAACGCCTTGGTGCGTTCGCTCTTGGGATGGTCGAAAACCTCGCTCGGCGTGCCCTCCTCCACGATAACGCCGCCGTCCATAAAGACAACGCGGTCGGCGACGTCGCGGGCAAAGCCCATCTCGTGCGTCACGACGATCATGGTCATGCCGTCGCGTGCCAGGTCGCGCATGACACCCAGAACGTCGCGGACGAGCTCGGGGTCGAGCGCCGACGTAGCCTCGTCAAAGAGCATGACGTGAGGGTTCATCGACAGGGCACGGGCGATGGCCACGCGCTGCTGCTGACCGCCCGAAAGCTGGCTCGGCATAAAGTCGATACGCTCGGCAAGACCGACCTTGGTCAGCTCCTCGACGGCAATCTTTTCGGCCTCTTCCTTGCTGCGCTTGAGCACCTTTTGCTGCGCGAGCATGACGTTCTTTTTGACTGACAGGTGCGGGAACAAATTGAACTGCTGAAACACCATGCCCAAGTGCGTACGTACCTTATTGAGGTCGACGCCCTTGGCGCACACATCCACGCCCTCGACGACAATCGAACCACTCGTGGGCTCCTCAAGACGGTTAATGCAGCGAAGCATCGTCGACTTGCCCGAGCCCGAGGGGCCCAAGACCACAACGACCTCACCCTTGTGCACATCCAGATCGATGTCGCGCAGGACCACGTTATCGCCAAAGGCCTTCTGGAGATTCTTGATGCTGACGACGACCTCGTTCGAGTTATTGGTTTCGCTCATGATAGAACCTCCTTACAGACCGGCGATATGATCGGCGGGCGTCGCGACAACCTGTCCGGCGCTCTTGGTGGGACGCTTCTTCTTAGTTTCGGCCGTCCCCAGAAGCCTCGCCTCAAGACCGCTCACCAAGCGCGCAAGCGGCAGGGTAATGACCAGATAGAACAGGGCGGCAACCACATACGGCGTGATGGAGCCCGTCGTGGCCACGATGGTGCGAGCGTTCATGACGATCTCAACCACGCCCACGGCGGCGAGCAGCGACGTATCCTTGTAGAGCAGGATGAACTCGCTGGTCAGCGTGGGCAGGACATTGCGGAACGTCTGCGGAATCATGACGTAGAGCAGCGTCTGGAAGGCGTTCATGCCTAGCGAGCGCGCGGCCTCGTTCTGGCCCTTGGGGATCGACTGAATACCGGCGCGGAAGATCTCGCACAGGTAGGCGGACGAGTTCATGGCCATGACGATAACGCCCAGCACATAGTCGTCAACCTTGACGCCGGCAAGCGGCAGGCCAAAGAACGCGATGTAGATCTGCAGGAACGCCGGCGTACCACGAATGATATTCACATAGATGCCGGCAAGGCAACGCAGGATGCGCGACTTGGAGATGCGCATGAGCGACAGCGCAAAGCCAAAGGGAATGGCCAGCGGAAACGCCACGAGCACGATCGAGAGCGACATAAGGAAGCCCTTAAAGACGATCGGCAGGCTCTGGACCAAAATGACCGGGTTCAGGAACAGGCGAAGGAACATGTTGGAATTCCATGCCTCGACCCACGGCTGCTCCTTAAGGTCGGCCAGGGAGTTATCGAATGCCGTCACGCCCTTGATCTCCACCGATGGAATCTTGGAGATCTTCTTGGTCGAACCATCGGCGAGCGTATAGGTACCGCTAAAGGCCTCGTCGCCGCCCTCGACGGGGAAGGTCACGCCGTAGACCTCGACACGGAAATAGCCGCCAGCGGGCGCCGTCTCGCCAAAATCGATCTTGAGCGTCTGGCCGTCGACCTTGCACGTAGGCTTCATGGGCGTACGGTCCATAAGGTCATCGCCCGAGAGCATCGTCAGACGTGTGTCGTCCGCACCAAAGGTCGTGCCATCGGCAAACGTCAGCGAAAGACCACTCAGTTCCTCGTCGGCATCGGCCTGGACCTCCCAGGTAATGCGCGTCTCGGTGCCGCCGACCACAGCGCTGCCCGAACCGGTGTTGGGTCGGGCGGTAATCTTTGCGGTCTCAAGCGCCTGGGCGGTCGTGGGCGCATATGCCCCCGCGCACACCAGCGCGAGCGCCACGGCCATGGCGCAGGCTAGCTTTTGGAGCAAGGCGGGCAGTGGAAAACGCTGCTCCGCAGCCCCTTCGTTCAATCGAGACAAGGTGGCTCCTATCGTAGAAGTTGCCGGCAAAACGAGACGGAAGCACTCTCCGTCAAGAGAAGCGCAAAGGCCCTCTCCGCAAAACGGAAAGGGCCTACACGCAATCAAGTAGCTATTTTACTTGATGTTGTACTTAGCCATGAGGGCGTCGACGGTACCGTCGTCGGTCAGGTCCTTGATGGCCTGGTTGATGTCGTCCTTGAGCTTGGTGTTGCCCTGGTTGATGGCGATGGCGTACTCCTCGCCGGTGCTGATCTGCTTGATGGTCTGGCAGGTGTTGAACTGCTCGGCGGTCAGCTGGCTGGCAACGGAGCGGTTGGTGACTACGGCGTCGCCCTTATCGGACTGCAGGGCGCTGAAGCACTCGGTAGCGTCCTTGTAGGGGACGATCTTGGCCTTGGGGAAGTTCTCCTGGGCAAAGGACTCGGCGGTCGAGCCAGACTGAACGATGATGGTAGCGTCGGCGTTGTTGAGCTTCTCGCTGTAGTTGTCGGCCGTGATGTCGGTGTTATCGACCTTGGTCACGATAGCCTGATCGTCCATGTAGTAGGAATCGGAGAAAGTGACTTCCTTCTCACGCTCGGGCGTGTCGGTGATAGCCGCGATGGAGACGTCGTACTTAGCGCCCGAAGCGACGCCCGGAACCAGCGTGTCAAAGTCATTGTTGACGTACTCGACATCCAGGCCCAGCTTGTCGCCGATAGCCTTGATGAGCTCAAGGTCAAAGCCCTGATAATCGCCGTTGTCATCCTTGTACTCAAACGGAGCGTACTCGGCAGAGGTGCCGACGGTCAGCGTACCGTCCTTGACGAGCGCGTACTCCTTGGAGCCGTCGACCTTCTCGACCTTAGCGTCGTCAGAGCTGCTGGAACCGGCATCAGAACCAGAGGTGGCGTTGGACGAGCCGCAGCCCGTCAGTGCAAGGGCGATCGCCATGGCGCCCGTGGCGGCAAATGCGCCAAGCTTCTTCAGCTTCATAATCAGTCTCCTTCCGGTGACCCCGTTTGATTCAGAGGTCTGCAAAAACTGTTGGATATTATGCACCCGTAAATGCGAAACTGCAATTAGAAAACTGATTGAAACAAACCCATAACGTGAATGGAACACTCCACTTTGTGACAGTCATTACTGCTGCAATGACCTTAATAGCGTAATTTCCGCTGCATAACCTGCAAGTTCGTTAGGCGTCTCCAAAATGAATGGAAGCGCACGCAAGCGGCTATTCAATACAATATTCTGCATAACCTGCATACCGCCGCCAAACTCTTCACTACCCAGATAGCCCTTACCGATGCATTCGTGGCGGTCCTTATGGGCGCCGCAGGGATTCTTGGAGTCATTGATGTGCACGGCGCGCAGGCGCTCGATACCCACCACACGATCGAACTCGTCAAGCACACCGTCAAGATCGCAGACGATGTCATAGCCGGCGTCATTCACATGGCAGGTGTCCAGACACACGCCCAGCTTGGCCGACAGCTCGGGGCGCTTGTCGGCAACGCCCTCGATGATGAGCGCCAGCTCCTCAAAGCTGCGGCCCACCTCGGTGCCCTTGCCGGCCATGGTCTCGAGCAACACCGTCGTCTGCTGGCCCTCAAACATCACCTGGCACAGGGTGTCG
This sequence comes from Collinsella sp. BG-O-102, assembly GCF_023656745.1. GTDB lineage: Bacteria > Actinomycetota > Coriobacteriia > Coriobacteriales > Coriobacteriaceae > Collinsella. The sequence continues at coordinate 27,243 of NZ_JAMOKO010000014.1, read as the reverse complement.
ACGATCATCTGAATGCCGGCATCAGTCCCCTGCCCCACATGTGCGCCGGGGTGAAAGTTGTAGTAGTTGCCGGGCAGTGCTTCCAGACGCTGCAAGTCTTCGGCCATTGCCTCCAAGGCAAACTCACGCGCCCGCTCTTTGGCAGAACAGGGGTTGTAGGTATAGGGGGCATGCGCCACGAGTGGGCCGAAGTCGTTTTGCTCCATAAGCTCGCGCAGGGCCGCCACGTCATCCATGTCAAGATCTTTCGCCTTGCCGCCGCGCGGGTTGCGCGTAAAGAATGCAAAGGTATTGGCGCCAATGGATAGCGCCGTCTCCCCCATCGCCCGATAGCCCTTCGTCGTCGAAAGATGACACCCAATCGTCAGCATCTCCAGCTCCCCCTCATCAGTTGCGGTGAAATAGTTCCTGTTTGGCCCCTATTCTGCCGCAAACAGGAACTATTCCACCGCAACTTATAAAAGGGGCATCAGAGATGCGGGCCACCAAGCACTGCGGCTACGGGCGCCGGCGTCATGATCCCCTACGTGTCAGCGCCAAGTCCTAGAGGGCTAGACGGATTGCATCGATAATGCGCGCGCAGCGCTGTGTGGCGGCAAGGGGCATGACGGGACTCTCGAGTTTCCCCGCCCGGATGAGCTGGGTCACATGCTGGATTTCGTCGTAGAAATCATCGACCTCAAACGGGGCATTTATTTCGAGCATTCGTCCGTCGGAGTACTTCGCATGGGCGAGCTCGGGGCGATGGAGGCGCTCGATTTCCAACGAGCCCCGCTCACAGGCAATCGTTAAGCGGCTTTCATATGCTGCTTTGCCGTCGCACGCCATATGAATGGGTATGCCGCCGACGCTCATATGGATCTCATCGGCCCAATCCACGCGACCGACCGATACGTCACGCCAGCGAACTTCACGGGACGAAACCTCGCACGCGCCCGCGAGCAAATCCTCAAACCAACCGACTGCATAGCAGCCCATGTCATATAGACAGCCACCCTGCAACGGGTCGAGCAGATAACTCGAAGGGGGCTCACCATAATCGAGTTTTTGCACGCTTTCAATCGAGACGATACGGCCGAGCTCGCCCGACGCAAGCAAGCCCTTCACGCGAGTACGCATCGGACAAAACCGATTTTTCATCGCCTCCATAAACAGCACGCCGCGCTCACGGGAAACGGAGGCGATCGCATGGGCCTCTTCTTCATTCAAAACGGCCGGCTTTTCGCACAGCACGGCCTTTCCGGCGCGCAGCGCGCGACAGGCCCAACGCGCATGCATGCCATGCGGGAGAGCCAAGTAGATTACGTCGACATCGGGGTCGGCAATCAACGCATCATAAGCCGCATCGCCGTTATCGTCAGCTGTGGCATAACTGTGCGCGGCATCAATCGAAAACGCCCTGCAAAACTCCTCAACATGCGAAGGAGTGCGACCGGCGGCAGCCACAAGCCGTGCCCCGTCCACCTCCTTGAGCGACGATGCAAATCGATGCGAAATGCGCCCAGCGCCCAAAACGCCCCAACGAACCTCACGCAAATCATCACATGAATCCCGATGGCCCACGACAGCCCCCTTCAGTTGCGGTGGAATAGTTCCTGTTTGGCCCCTATTCTGCCGCAAACAGGAACTATTCCACCGCAAGTTATAAAAGGGGCATCAGAGGCGCGTTTTGCAAAAGGCTTTAAGCGCGGCCGTTACGGGCCCAGGCTGGAAACGTCGGCGCACATCGTCGAGACGCTCGGGAATATCGATGTGCTGTGGGCAGTGGCGCGCGCATTTGCCGCACTTGACGCAATTGCTCACGAGCTTGGGCTCGCTCGTGCGCACCGCACTCGCCGTAAAGTATTGCGACAGCCCCGTAAACCAGCTGTGCGCATAGCTCGCGTTGTAGGCGGCAAAGCAGCCGGGAATGTTGATACCCTTGGGGCATGGCATGCAGTAGCCGCATCCCGTGCAGGGCACACGGTTCGATTTCTCAAACTCCATCAACACGCGCGCAATCGTGTCGAGCTGGTTGGCAGTCATCGAATTCGGCAACGCGAGGTCTGCCAGTGACGAATTCTCATCCACCTGCGCGATATCGGTCATACCCGAAAGCAGCATCGTCACCTGAGGATGATTCCACACCCACGAAAGACCCCAGGCGGCAGGAGTGCGCAAATGCGGGTCACGGGCACTATCGAGCACAGCGCGGGCCCGTGGCGGCAGCTTGCCCGCTAAACGCCCGCCCAGCAGCGGCTCCATCACAAACACCGCGAGCCCGCGCTCCGCAGCCGCCATGAGTCCTGCCGTTCCCGCTTGGTAACGCTCGCCGGCATAGTTGTACTGTATCTGGCAAAAATCCCAGTCATATGCGTCAAGCATCGTCAGGAAATCCACCGCGCTGCCGTGGTACGAAAAACCAATCTGGCGAATGCGCCCCGCCGCCTTTTGACACGCGATCCAGTCCTCAATGCCCAATGCCACCACACGTTCCCACTGGGCGGGCGAGGTAATGTTATGCATGAGGTAATAGTCGATATGGTCGGTCCGCAGGCGCCGCAGTTGCTCATCGAAGAACCGGTCGAAATCCTCCGCGCACTTGCACGAAGCATGCGGCAACTTGGTCGCCAGCAACACCCGGTCACGCAGCCCCAAGCGCTCAAGCGAGGCGCCCACGCACGCCTCGTTACCGGGATAGAGATACGCGGTGTCCAGATAATTAATCCCCTGCTCCACCGCACGGGAAATGATGGCATCGGCTGTCTTCGCATCCGGACGTCCCGGCGCACCGGGAAACCTCATGCAGCCCAGACCCAACGCCGAGATACGGTTGCCGCTTTTGGGGTCAACGCGATATTGCACGGCCCCTCCCTTCGCCATCAGCGCCCCGGCAAGGCGAAACACAATGGTCACGCAGCCGAAACATCGTGGAATCGCAATCGAGAACGTATCGTAACGCAGCAGAAATCGAGCTGTCACGGCACCGCTTTAACATCAGCAAAAAGCCCGATGAAAGGAGCCGGACATGACCACGCGCATGTCTTTGCGGTCTGCCCTGCAGCGTAGCGTCCAGGCAAACGTTTCTTTTTTATAACAGCCGCCCCGCGCACCCACCAATCACCCTGGCAGCATACAATCCATCAGGCGCCCCTTACGCGGGCGCCTTTTACATGGGGAGATGATTCACATGCAGATCAACAAGGTCGCCTTTATCGGCAAGGGCGGCGTCGGCCTGCTCTACGGCAGCATGATCGCCCGGGCGCTCGGCAACGACGCCGTCGAATACATCATGGATGACACCCGTTTTGAGCGTCACGCGGGCGATGCGCTCACTGTCAACGGCAAGCCCTGCGATCTCACGTCCGTCCGCGCCAGCGAGGCGACGCCCGCCGATCTGGTCATCCTGACAGTCAAGACCACCGGTCTCGACCAAGCACTCAAGACTATGGAGCGCGTCGTGGGACCCAACACGCTCATCGCCTCGCTATGCAACGGCATTACGAGCGAGCAAAAGATTGCCGAACGCTTTGGCTGGGAGCATACCGTTCTTGGTATCTGCCAGGGCATGGACGCCGTGTTCCTCAACGGCGCGCTCACCTTTACCAATGCGGGCGAGATCCGCTTTGGCGCGGCGGCCGGCACGGACCCCGCGACCGTCGCCGCTATCGACGGGCTCTACACGCGCTGCGGCATCGCCCATACCGTCGAGGACGACATCGCTCACCGCATGTGGGCCAAACTCATGCTCAACGACGGCATCAACCAGACCTGCATGGCCTACGGCGGGACCTACGGAAGCGCCACGGAGCCGGGCTCCGAGCAGCGTCGCTGCTTTGTTTCCGCCATGCGCGAAACGCTTGCGGTCGCCAACGCCGAGGGCGTTGAGCTGACCGAGGCAGACCTGACGCAAATGGTGCACCTCATCGAGGGAATCGACCCCGCCGGTATGCCCTCAATGGCTCAAGACCGCATCGCAAGGCGCAAAACCGAGGTTGATGAGTTCGCGGGCACCATCTGCCGGCTCGCAGCCAAACACGATATCCAGGCACCGCAAAACGAGTGGCTCTATCGGCGCATCCGCGATATCGAGAAAAACTGGTAGCGCCAACTCGCCGCATTCAACAGCCTTAACAGCAAAACCGCCGCAAGGGAACCTTTCCCCTGCGGCGGCCTTCATCTTCGTCTACGATCGGCGGCCGATCTCACAACAGTTAGCGTTGCGACCCCGGCACCTCGTCCTCATCGTCGCGACAAAGGACTACGCCCGCACTTCCCAGCAGCGCGGCCGCGATCAACACGCCAACCACGATAGAGGCAGCCTCACAAGACCCCTGCATGCCCGCGACGAGCGCGGCCGTGGGACCAAGGCAGCCAAGCATCAACGCGACGGCGGCAACGGCGATATCTCGAGCATTCACAAGACCACTTCCTCCAAGAGAAAGACCTTATTTCTCAAGAACCAGTGTGCCCCGCATCCATACGCCCAGCGTACCGCCACGGTAAGGGCTCTGTTAACTCGAACGCACATAAAGAACGGGCGGCTTTACGTTGCCTAAAAGCTCAGCAAAGACGCCCGCCCATCATGTGCCAATTTTCCTTATGGCAGATTACCAACCGGTATAGTAGTCGGTAGTTCCGGCGGCGCAGCCGGAGTCATAGACCTTGCACTCGCCCTTGGAGCCCGTAAAGGTCGAGCCCTGGGCCATATCGCCCGCGGCAACAACGTAATAGCCGTCGGAATCGCGCCAGAAGCCCTCAGAATCCTGAGTCCATTCGCCCGTGCGATAGTGATAAAGCACATTGCTGCTGTAATAGGTCTCGCGGCGCCCGTTGTAGTTATTGACACCCGCAGAGCGCGTCAGGCCCGATTCGTTCGCGTAGGACGCGGCAGACGCGTAGGACGGAGTGAAACCGGCGTTGTAGTACGAAGCCTGGGTGGCCTCGGCAGCCTCCGCCTCGGCGGCGGCCGCCTCGAGCGCTTCGCGCTTGGCATCCTCAAGCGCGGTGCGCAGCTCATCGAGCTCGGTCGACTTGGCGTCGACCTCCCCCATCGTCAACAGGCTGCCCGCACCGTCGATGCAACCCTGCAACACAGCGCGCTCGTCATCGGTAGCATAGTCGCCATACATATTCATAATGATCTGAGCACGCATCTCAAGGGAATCGCGCTTGGCCTCCATCGAGGCGTTCCACTCCTGCATGGAACCATAACCATCGCCGCGATAGTCAACGGGCTGTACCAGCGTCGTCTCGGACGGCGTAGATCCAACCGTATCGGACAGTGTTGCGGCGTGGGCATCAGTTGCACCAGCGCCCGCCAAAAGTGCCACGGCCAGAGCGGCGGAAAGGGCGGCGGCTTTCGGTTTTCGTGAATCGATCCTCATGTAGCTGGAAACCTCCGTAGTGCGTTTTTGCTGCGTTTGAGCTGCGTGTGATTCGATTGCGCTGCATAGTACCCCGAGCAAATCGCGACCTGCGGTTTTACTCAAAAGGCGCACGTCAATTGCGTAAAACTCACATCCTCTCAACAGGAGTTTTCCACAACTCGAATGCATAAAGCGTGTCAAAAACCCTGTTTTTGCACCCTCTCTATGCAAAAAAGGCGCCTGTGCAACCATTGTTCGCACAGGCGCCTTGAGCAGGCATTTTATGCAGTTATACCTATCGAGTCGCAAGGGGTCCTTGCACAAGTCGCTTTACTCGTCCAGCGCGGCGAAGGCCTGCTTCAGGTCCCAAATGATATCCTCGGCGTTCTCGGTACCGATGGAAAGACGGATCGTGGAGGGCGTGATGTTCTGCTCGGCGAGCTCCTCGGCAGACAGCTGGGAGTGCGTGGTGGTAGCCGGGTGCACGACGAGCGACTTGACGTCGGCCACGTTGGCGAGCAGCGAGAACACCTGCAGATGATCGATGAACTTCCAAGCTGCCTCCTGGCCACCCTTAATCTCAAAGGTAAAGATCGAGGCACCGCCGTTGGGGAAGTACTTCTGATAGAGCTCGTGATCGGGGTGCTCGGGCAGGCTCGGGTGGTTCACCTTGGCGACGTGGCTGTCACCAGCCAGGAACTCAACGACCTTCTTGGTGTTCTCAACATGACGGTCAACGCGCAGCGACAGAGTCTCGGTGCCCTGGAGCAGGACCCAGGCGTTGAACGGGCTGATGCAGGCGCCCTCGTCACGCAGCAGGATAGCGCGGACATAGGTTGCGAAGGCGGCGGGAACGGCAGCCTCGGCAAACGAAACGCCGTGGTAGGAGGGGTTGGGCTCGGCGATCTGGGCGTACTTTCCGCTCGCCTTCCAATCGAAGTTACCGCCGTCGACGATCACACCGCCCAGCGAGGTGCCGTGGCCGCCGATGAACTTGGTTGCGGAGTGGACGACGATGTTGGCACCATGCTCCAGCGGACGGAACAGATACGGGGTGCCGAAGGTGTTGTCGACGACAACCGGCAGACCGTGCTTCTTGGCGATCTCGGAGATGGCGTCGATGTTGGGGATGTCGGAGTTGGGGTTGCCGAGCGTCTCGAGATAGACGACCGTGGTGTTGTCCTTGATGGCGCCCTCGACCTCGTCCAGGTTGTGGGCATCGACGAAGGTGGTCTCGACGCCAAACTGGGAGAGTGTATGCTCCAGCAGGTTGTAGGAGCCACCGTAGATGGTCTTCTGAGCCACCACGTGGTCACCGGCCTGGGCAAGAGCCTGCAGAGTATAGGTGATGGCAGCAGCACCGGAGGCGACGGCGAGACCTGCCACGCCACCCTCGAGCGCGGCGATACGGTCCTCGAAGACGCCCTGGGTGGAGTTGGTCAGACGGCCGTAGATGTTACCAGCATCGGCAAGACCAAAGCGGTCGGCGGCGTGCTGGGAGTTGCGGAACACATAGCTCGTGGTCTGGTAGATAGGCACGGCGCGGGAGTCGGATGCGGGATCGGCGCTCTCCTGGCCAACGTGAAGCTGCAGGGTATCGAAACCAAAGGTGTGCTCGGGGTTGTTGATGAACTGGCTCATGATGATCTCCTTGATCGAACAAAAGTAAATAAATTAGAGAGAAGTAAGTCGCTGTCTCCTGATCACGCCGACGAGCGCAAACAGGAGCCCGGCATTCGTCTTGGTAAGCAATTCATATGCGGGCCTCCTTTCGCATCCCGGTTCCGTGGTCGATTTAATTACCTACCGCCTTTGTGTGTTTTGAATAGTACGAGCATTGTTTCGCTCGGTCAATCACTTAAAAGCGCTAATCTGTTATCGGTTTTATAGATAGCAATCGAAAGGATGGCATCGATGACCCTTCAGCAGCTTCGTTTTCTGATTGCCGTGGCAGAGTCCGGCTCAATCAACGCCGCAGCTCAGCGCCTCTATACCGCTCAGTCCAACATCTCAAACGCCGTCAAAAGCCTGGAACAGGAGCTCCACCTGGAGATCTTTACGCGCTCCAGCCGCGGCGTCACCCTCACCAACGACGGCACCGAGCTTTTGGGCTATGCGCACCAGGTCGTAGAGCAGGCCGACATGCTCGAGGCGCGCTACGAGGACGGCGGTACCCCGCAAGCCCGCCTCGCCATTTCCGCCCAGCACTACGCCTTTTCGGTCGAGGCCTTTGTCAACGTGGTCGAGCGCTGCCGCGACAGCAAGTTCGAGTTCATCATGCGCGAGACCACCACATCGCAGATCATCGATGACGTCCGCGCGTTTCGCAGCGACATCGGCATCCTCTATCTGGACGACTTTAACGCCCGCGTTCTGCAGAAGGCTTTTGCCGATGCGCGCGCGAGCTTCCATCCCCTATTCGACGCGACGGTCCACGTCTTCGTTAGCGAGCGCCACCCGCTTGCCCGCCGCCCGCAGCTGTCCCTTGCCGACCTCACACCCTATACGCGCTACAGCTTTGAGCAAGGCACCTCGAACTCCTTCTATTACGCCGAGGAACCTTTTAGCTATATCCCTTGCGACCGCAACATACGAATCTCGGACCGCGGAACACTTACTAACTTACTTATCACGTCAAACGGTTACACCCTGTCGACCGGTGTCCTCTCCAATGAAATGCAATGGGGTATGGCATCGATCCCGTTAGCAGACGCCCCAACGATGCACGTAGGCTATATCATGCACGACGAGCGCAAGCCCTCTCCCCTCTTGCAGCAATACCTCGACGAGCTCAACCGCATCATCCATGCCAACTAACTGTCGGAAGACGGGGTAGAAATCGTAGATTGCTAGCCCCCGGCGGGCATGGCGCTACAATGGTCACTCACACGAAACGTACCCAACGAAAGGAAGCCCGTGAAGGTCATCATCTATACCGACGGCTCGGCCCGATCAAATCCGGGACGCGGCGGCTACGGCGCCGTGCTCAAATACACCAACCCCGCCGGCAAGACCTTCACCTCCGAGCTTTCGCGCGGCTATGCCAAGACCACCAACAACCGCATGGAGCTCATGGCGGTCATCGTGGCGCTCGAGGCACTTAACCGCCCCTGCGACGTCGAAGTCCATTCCGATTCGCAGTACGTCGTCAACGCCTTTAACAAGCACTGGATCGACGGCTGGAAAAAGCGCGGATGGAAAACCGCCAACAAGCAGCCCGTCAAGAACCGCGACCTGTGGGAGCGCCTGCTCACCGCCAAAAGCAAGCACAAGGTTGAGTTCATCTGGGTTAAGGGTCACGCCGGCCACGAGCTCAACGAGCGCTGCGATGAGCTCGCCACCACGGCGGCCGACGGCAGCAACCTCGATATCGACACCGGCTTTAACGAGAGCGACCTGTAACGGCGTTTTCGCACGCTATTTCCTGCCCCCTCGCGCTACACTCATCCTGTAAACCGAACGGCACGAGGGGGATACATGCTGCGTATAGCGACCATCGGCACATCCATGATTACCGACGACTTTATCCAGGTCGTCAACGCCAACGACCAAGCCGCGTTTGTGGGCACGCTCTCGCGCGATGCCGAGCGCGGTACTGCCTTTACCGCCGAGCGCGGTGGCGAGCGAAACTTTACGTCACTCGATGAGCTTGCGGCAGCCGGCGACGTCGACGCCGTCTATATCGGCAGCCCTAACGCACTTCACTACGAGCAGGCCCTTGCCTGCATCGCCGGTGGCAAGCATGTCATCGTCGAAAAGCCCTTCTGCGCCACCGAAGCGCAGGCGCTCGAGGTCTTTCGCGCTGCCGAGACAGCAGGTGTCGTGGCCCTCGAGGCTATACGTCCCCTCCACGATCCCGCCTTCCACGCCATCGAGGACGTCCTGGGCGAGATTGCCCCCATCCGCCGCGCCTCATTGCGCTTTGGCAAGTATTCCTCGCGCTACAACGAGATTCTCGCGGGACGTGCCACCAATATCTTCGACTGCAATATGGCATCGGGTTCCCTCATGGACATTGGCGTCTACACCGTCGAGCCCATGGTCGAGATCTTCGGCATGCCCTCCGGTCTCACCAGCATGACCACGCTGCTCGACCCCTCAACGCAAGAGCTCACCCATGGCCCCATCGACGGCTGCGGCTCCATTCTCGCCAGTTATGGCGGAGGGCGTATCTCCGTCGAGCTCGCGCACTCCAAAATTACGAATGACCTGCTGCCCTCGCAGATCGAAGGCGAGCGTGGCACTATCCAGATCGACCATCTGTCCACGCCCCGCAACGTCCGCATCGACTATCGCGGCGACGTCGTACGCGGCTCGGCGACCGAGGCACCGCGCGAACAGGGAGACAACGGCCGCGTGCTCGACCTGCCCAAATCGAGCAACACTATGGAATACGAACTCACAGACTTTATCACCGCCATCGGCGGCATCGATAACGTTAAGGAAGAGATTTGGGAGACCCCGGCGGGACGCCACGAGCTTGGCCACTACCGCGATGTCACACTCGTCTCACTGCGCATCATGGATGCCGTGCGCCAGCAGGCCGGCATAACCTTCCCGGCCGACGCAGGCAAGCAGGCATAGCTATGGGCCTCTTCGATACGTTCTTCTCCAGCGTCACCGGCAGCAGTCGAGAGCCTCAAAAACCATCAAACGTCGAGCTCGAGCTGCGCCGCAGGCTTACTGTGCTCGCAAGCGACGAGGCCACTCAAGACACTCCCCTGCGCTATTTCCTGCGCTGGGCGGGGCAAGTCCAGGGCGTTGGCTTTCGCTTTACCAACACCAACCTCGCGCAGGCACGCGCGCTCACCGGCTGGGTGCGTAACATGGAAGACGGCTCAGTCGAGATGGAGATACAGGGGGCTCCGGCAAATATCCTATCTCATCTCGAGGCGCTTCATGCCTCCTACGAGCGTATGGGAACGCGTTTTCGCCTCGTAGACGCCCAGGCCCGAGCCCCACTTGCCAATGAAGACGGTTTCACGCCTCGTTATTAGTATTGTGTGCTAAATACGGTATCATTTACCTACGACCGTTGATAGAAAAGAGGCGAGGCGCATGGCGGTGCAAAGAAGGAATACCAGGCAGCGAAAGCTGGTTCTTGACGCCGTGCGCCAAAGCTATAACCATCCCACCGCCGACGAAATCTACAACGTCGTGCGCGCGCAGGATGACAAAATCAGCCGCGGCACGGTCTACCGCAACCTCAATCTCTTGGCCGACGCCGGCGAGATTCTCTCCATCAAGACGCCGAGCGGCAGCCGCTTCGATCGCACGATCGAGCCGCATGCGCATATCATCTGCACCTCGTGCAGCCGCGTCATCGACGTACCGCTCCCCTTCGATGCCCAGCTCGACGCCAAGGCATCCGAGCAAATCGGCTGGCACGTCACGTCGCACTACACCATCTTCGAGGGTCTCTGCCCCGACTGCCGGTAGATGTTCGGGACATGCCTTAAAATCCACCTTTCTGCACTCTGCAGCAAAAAGAGATTCCTAGGCATGCCACATATATCTACTCGGCGAGCAGGCGGCGCAGTTCTTCTTCGACCGTGCGCACGTAGCGGACGCGGTCGTTGATGCCACACATAGAGGGATTGCAGCTCTCCATTAGATAAGGATGGCCCACTACGTTGAGCATGTCGCGGTCGTTTTCGTTATCGCCAAACGCCATCATCTCGTCGGGCGAAATTCCCAGGGCACGACCGTAATCGGCAAGCGCGGAACCCTTGCCCGAACCAAAGCCGATAAAGTCCGTCCACTCGGTTCCCGACGTCATCACGTCGACACGGTCGCTAAAGAGGCGCTCAAAATACTCCAGGGCCGCCGGCTGATCCACCTCGGGCGTCTGGAAGGCAATCTTAATGACGTCCTCGTCGATGTCCTCGGGACGGTCGACCACCGCCACATCGCAGTGGACCTCATAGCGCAAATGGTCGACGAACGCATCGTTGCCGCTCATGGTGTAGAGGTGTCCCTCACACGAAAGGGTCACGTCGGCATGGGGATACGCAACCACGGCATTCGCGATATCCATAGCAAGGCTACGCTCCATGGAGCGCTTGACAACGGCACGCCCCTCGCTCATCACCAGGGCTCCGTTCTCGCATACATAGGCGAGCTCATCGGCCACCGGGGTAAACAGATAGCGCAAGCTCGCATATTGACGACCGCTCGCCGGCATAAACACGATACCGCGACGATGCAGCTCATCGATAAGCTCAAAGGCCTCGGAACGCGGCTCGCGCTCCCCCGGATGCAGCAACGTGCCGTCCAAATCGCAGGCAATCAGCTTGATTCCCTCAAGACCCATATGTTCCCCCAAAGCCTCCTATCAACAGCAAGACGGACCTTGATTGGTCGCCCCTCAAAGCCCGTCTTGCGCATATGCGTGCTTAGCCGCGCGCCTTCTTTACGATCGTAAAGTCTGGAGCCATACTCACAACGGCATCCGCCGCACTCGACGCAAAGCGCCGGTCCGAATCGAGTTCACGGGTAACCGTCGAGAGCCGAACGCCCTCGACGCCCCGGAGCATGCGGCCCAAAACAGGCTGCACCGGCGTATACATGCGCACGGTATGCTCGTCCGAATCGCCTCGAAAAAGCGGCGCATGCATATTGCCGATCTCCCAGCACGCATGCGCGAGCGCAATCGGGTCCAAGCGGTCAACTTCGACCAAATAAACCTCGGCGCTGCGCAGGCGCACAACAACCGCCACGGGCACCACGCCCGAACGGTCGACGGCGAGCACGTCGCCGTCGACAAAACGACCGCCGTCGGCAGTATCCAGCCGAACATCGACCGTGCGCCCCAGCTCCGTCACGCCCACAAACGCGTATACATCAGCCTGGTCCCAATCGAGCAGCAGCTCGTCAACTTCAAAGACGCCGCCCAGCTTCCGGCGAAGCAGGAGTTCATAGGACGGATCGTTGAGATTTCCCAAGCATGTCGTCGAAACCAAGCGCTCAGGCATGCTCTAACCCTCGACCTCGACGAGCTCGATATCAAAGTTGAGGTCCTTGCCGGCCAGCTCGTGGTTGGCGTCGAGCGTCACGGCCTCGGGCGTCACGTCAATGACGACGGCGGGGACAGGCATGCCGCTCGGCGTGGACAGGAAGAGCTTCATGCCCTTCTCGATCTGCTCGATGTTGGGAACCTGCTCGGCCGGGAAGGTCAGAACCATCTCGGGATTGTGCTCGCCATAGGCATCGGCAGCAGGAATGTGCACGGTCTTCTTCTCGCCCACCTGCATATCGACAACAGCGGCGTCGAAGCCCTTGATCATCTGACCGGCGCCGCAGGTGAACTCCAGCGGCTCGCCGCGATCGTAGGAGCTATCGAACTGCGTGCCGTCGTCGAGCGTGCCGCGATAATGGGTCTTGACCTTCTTGCCCTGGTTGGACATGGTAACCTCCGTGATAAGGGCGGCGCACAACGCGGGCCGCCGTGAACATATGGCGCTAACTATACCCTAGTCATACAATTCAATGACAGTTTGCAAAGAAACGCTGCAACCGGAGGAACCATGGCATATCCCGTATTTGACCTACACTGCGACACCGCCGACCGCATCGGCTGGGCCACGCTCGATCTCGACCTGCGCTTTACCGCCGGCACCGACGGCTATTTCCCCGGCGACGAAACGCATCCGCAAGATTTCGACCTCATCGAGGGTAACGCCTGTGCCATCTCGCTCGCAAAGATCGGCAACACGCCGTGGGCACAGTGCTTCGCCACGTTTGTCCCCGACGAGATTCCCACCGCCCACGCCGCGCGCTTCCAGGCGCAGATCATGGCGCATATGAGCGGCCAGGCAATGCTCAACCACGACCGTATGGTCAACGTGCGCAGCGCCGCAGACATTCGCCCCGCGCTCAAGGACGGCAAGGTCGCTTGCATCCACACCATCGAAAACGCCACGTTCTTTGCCGAGGACCCCGCGCTGATCGAAGTGCTCAAGAGCTTGGGCGTGCTTATGTCGTCACTCAGCTGGAATGCGCAGGGGCCGCTCGCGAGCGGCCACGACACCCACGCCGGCCTCACCGGCGCCGGCATCGAGGCACTTACGCAGATGGAGCACGCCGGCATGGTACTCGACGTCTCCCACCTCAACGATGAGTGCTTTGACGAGGTTGTCGCCCACGCCACGCGTCCCTTCGTCGCCAGCCACTCCAACTCCCGTGCGGTTTGCGGCGTCAAACGCAACCTTACCGACGACCAGTTCCGCACCATTCGCGACATGGGCGGTATCGTCGGCCTCAACTACTGCAGCGAGTTCCTTTCCAACGACGCAACCGACAAGACCGCCGCAGACGTCACCTTCGACCAGCTAGCGGCACATATCGAGCACTGGCTCGACCTGGGCGGCGAGGATGTCATCGCGCTCGGCGGCGACTGGGACGGTGCCACGGTGCCCGCCTTCCTCTCCGATGCCAGCAAGATGCCCGAGTTCCAGAACATGCTCTCCAAGCACTTTGGCAAGACCGTGATGCAGAAGCTCTGCAGCGATAATGCCCTTGCCTTCTTCGAGCGTTATTAATTTCACATCCCCTGAGCGGGCCGCATGCCGAACGGTCGACATGCGGCCCGTCCCCAATCTGAAGGACCGCTTTTGACGCAGCAATTTACGATTACCGTATCCCGACCGGATGGCACATCCATCCCCGTCGTCGTTACCAAAAAGCGCGTCAAGAACTTCAACCTACGCGTCACATCGAGCGGTGAGGTCCACGCCAGTGCACCGCTCGACGCCAGCCGCGAGCGTATCGAAGCGTTTGTGAAGCGCAACAGCGCCTGGATTATCAGTCGACTTGCCCAGCGCGAGCAACGTCAGGCGACGGCACGAGAGCCGCTCAGCCCCTCGTCCATCATTGCACTTTGGGGCAAGCCCATCACGGTACAAGATGCGCTCGATCGCAACTTTGCATCACCCGCACCGCGGCCCAAGCAGGCCACCTTCGCAAGTTTTATGGGTGCCGACAAATCGAACGAACGCCCACAGGCCAAGCGGCGCGCAACCCTCGACGGCCTGACGTCCGATGAGCTCCAGACCCGCATCGACCAGCTCTATGCATCCGAGGTCACCACGGCGCTGCGCGATATGGCGCGCGCGTACGAAATCGCAATGGGTGTCGCCGTTTCCCGCGTTTCCGTACGTAGCATGAAAACGCGTTGGGGCTCATGCACGCCCAAATCCGGTGCCGTTCGCATCGCACGCGAACTTGCCGCCTATCCCATCGAGTGTCTCGACATGGTTGTCGCCCACGAGCTCGTCCACCTGCTCGAGCCAAGCCACAATCAGCGGTTTCACGCCCTGCTCGACACGTACTGTCCCAACAATAGAGCTCTGTCGCAGCGGCTCAAGCAGCCGCCCCTCAACAAGCTCTAGCGTCGACTAGCGCACGCGCTCGATCTCGACACCGCAGCTTGCCAGGGGAAGACCGACGGGCGCCCAAGGCTTATCGAGCTTAACGTGCACGCCAAGCAGCAGGGGGTAACGACGCAGCAGCATCTGGGCCACACCCTCGGCTGCAGCCTCGATGAGCTTAAACGTATGCTCGCGCAGATAGCCATCGACATCGTGGCATACCGAGCCGTAGTCAATCGAGGCGTCCAGGTTATCGTGCTCCCCCGCTGCACGCAGGTCGGCATAGAGCACCAGGGACACGATGAACTTCTGGCCCAGCGCGTTCTCTTCGGGATATACGCCGTGGTTAGCAAAAACCTCAAGACCTTCAACGGTGATGCGGTCGGCATGGCGCAGATCGTCATAGCTCACGTGGGGTACCGCCGTTGCGGTGGATATTTCGCCCCTTCCACGGCGGGCGAGCTCGGCGCCTTCAGTCTTGGTTGCATTCTCGGGCAGTTTCTTGTTGCTCATCGCGATCGTCTCCTTCGTTTAGAACCCCGACCGCGCAAACTAACTACACGCGAATCGACAGGTTCTTTTTATCCTCGCTCCAGTTGCAAGCATTGCGCGCGGGGCATGCAAAGCAGGCGCGCGACGCTTTGTCGGCTGCATAGAGCAGACGCTCAAGCGGTTGGCTGTTCACACGCAGCTTTCGATGGCCCAGAATGGCCGTCTTAATGGCTGCGGCATCGGCCGGCTCAAACGCCACATCATCGGGCATGCCGCCGAGAATCGCATCAGCGACGCGTTCGCTTGCAACATCATGGGATATACCCGATTCATACTGTTCATCTTTGCCGATATCGTGAAGAAGTGCCGTGGCGTAGATGACCTCACGGTCAAATTCGAGCTGTTCCTCGAGATTCTTGATCCACATAATGCGAGCGACATCGAGAAGATGGTCAATACCGTGGCGGCAGAAGATGCGCCCCGATTCCAACTGTGCAATGTTGCCCAGGTGCCGCCGGAACAGCCCGTTGGCACAAATGTAATCAATGCGAGGCATGGCACCAAAGGGAGTCAGACCCGAAGCCATAAAGCCGCGACGCGACGTCCCCTCATCGGTCTTCGATGTAAAGTCGTTGACGACCCTCATGCTAACGGCCCAGCATCCTAAAGAACCGCTCCTCGAGCGCGGGATCGGTCTCAAAGACGCCGCGGCGAGCGAGCGTCACGGTCTTGGTGCCAGGCTTTTGCACGCCGCGCATGGTCATGCACATATGCTCAGCTTCCATGAGCACAATCGCTCCCTGGGGAGCGAGATACTCCATGAGGGCATCGGCAACTTGTGCGCACAACTGCTCCTGCAGCTGCAGACGACGGGCGTAGACCTCTACCGTGCGGGCAAGCTTAGAAAGCCCTGCGACACGGCCGTTGGGGATATAGCCAATGGCAGCCTTGCCGTAAAACGGCAGCAGATGATGCTCGCACAGCGAGTAAAACGTGATGTCGCACTCGATAACCAAATCGTTCGAAGCGACGGCAAAGGTTTTGGACAGGTGCTCCTCGGCACTCTGGTCCATACCGCCGGCGATCTCGCCATACATACGGGCAACGCGCGCCGGGGTCTCCAGCAGGCCCTCACGAGTTGGGTCCTCGCCTATGCCCTCAAGCAACAGCTTAATGGCGGCCTCGACTTTTTCCTGATCGACCATCTGGGCCTCACTTTTCCGATTTTGCGTTCGCGCTATGGTACCACGCCCTCCGGCATCGGCCACAAGCTACATAGTATGGGTCGAATAGACCGGATCGTCCCGCCAAAGCTCCACGGCGTCGCAAAGCGCAACGTTCTCACGCTCGGCACGGGCACGCGTGGCGTTCATGTCAATCACGCGTTGATTGCTCGAGCCCCTAAAGCGCAACGAGATATCGTACAGATCCTGAACGAACGGGCCGTCCACCAACATGTCGAGGCAGGCCAGGATACGGTCCGTCACCTCGGTATGATGACGGCCACCCGGCATAAGCTCCTCGAGCACGTCGCCGGTAAAGCACCAAATGGTCTTGCCCGACCCCGCGGGATAGGCCGCACGCACGCGTTCGATAAAGTCAACAAGCCCCACCTGATTCTCGGGCTCCATAGGCTCGCCGCCCAGAATCGTCAGGCCATCAATAAAGGGATGGTCGAGACTCTCGATAATCTTGTCCTCGACGGCACGGTCGAACGGCTCACCCGCAGCAAAGTCCCACGCGACAGAGTTAAAGCAGTTCTTGCACCCACGACGGCACCCGCTCACAAACAGAGAAGTACGAACGCCTTCCCCATCAGCAATGTCGAAATACTTAATGTTCGCGTAGTTCATAGGTAACTCTCCCGGGAGGCCGGGACATATCATCCCGTCCTCAAACATTCTCGGCCTTCGGCCTGCGAAACTGCGGGCGGGACGATATGTCCCGGCCTCATGCAAAGGGTAACTCAATGAACGAAGCGAACATCGAGTATAGGGTTCGAGATCTAATAAAAACTGGGTTGCGGCTCAACCGCCATCGCAAGTAAATCGCAGCTGCAGCTCGAATTATCTCCGCTAAGAACTTCGAGGAGTGAGCAGACCGCATGCCGCATCTCAGCTACGTCAACTTGGCCGCCCCGTAGCGAGGCCCCGGACCTTTGCTCGATATGAGTTCCGCACGAACAGGAGGCGCCAGTGGCGCCTCCGTCGTGAGCCAGGACTGTCCGAAATAGCGAGTAAAGGTCCGGGGCCTCGCTACGGGGCGGCCTGGGATGGTTATTAGAGATGCAGCACGCGGTCGCGGATCTCCTCGGTTCGGCCCTGGTTCCAGAATTGAGTACCGATGTAGCCGCACGTACGACGGGCGACATTCATCTTCTCCTGATCGCGGTTGCCGCAGTTGGGGCACTCCCACACCAGCTTGCCGTCATCCTCGACAATCTTGATCTCACCGTCGTAGCCGCACACCTGGCAGTAGTCGCTCTTGGTGTTGAGCTCGGCGTACATGATGTTGTCGTAGATGTACTGCATCACGCGAATGACAGCCTTGAGGTTGTCCTGCATGTTGGGAACCTCGACGTAGGAGATGGCACCGCCCGGCGAAAGCTGCTGGAACATACCCTCGAACTTGAGCTTGTCGAATGCGTCGATCTCCTCGGACACGTGGACGTGGTAGCTGTTGGTGATGTAGCCCTTGTCCGTCACGCCCGGGATGATGCCAAAACGACGCTGCAGGCACTTGGCGAACTTGTAGGTCGTCGACTCAAGCGGGGTACCGTACAGCGAGAAGTCAATATCGCTTTCGGCCTTCCACTCGGCGCACTTGTCGTTCATGCGCTGCATGACGGCCATGGCAAACGGCGTGCCCTCCTTCTCGGTGTGGCTGTGGCCCGTCATGTACTTGACGCACTCATACAGGCCGGCATAGCCCAGGCTGATGGTGGAGTATCCGCCCACGAGCAGCTTATCGATTGTCTCGCCCTTCTTCAGACGAGCGAGGGCGCCGTACTGCCACAGAATCGGTGCGGCGTCAGAAAGCGTACCCATCAGGCGCTCATGACGGCACAGCAGGGCACGGTGGCACAGCTCAAGGCGCTCATCGAAGATCTTCCAGAACTTATCCATGTCCTGATGCGAGCTCAGCGCGACATCGGGCAGGTTGATGGTCACAACGCCCTGGTTAAAGCGACCGTAGTACTTGGGCTTGTTCGGGTCATAGTTCAGCGCGTTGGCCACGTTGTTAAATCCGTTACCGGAGCGGTCGGGCGTCAGGAAGCTGCGGCAACCCATGCAGGTATAGCAGTCGCCGTTGCCCGCGGTCTCGCCCTTCGACAGCTTGAGCTCGCGCATCTTCTTCTCGGAGATGTAGTCGGGCACCATGCGCTTGGCGGTGCACTTAGCAGCCAGCTGGGTCAGGTAGAAGTACGGGGAATTCTCGTGAACGTTATCGTCCTCGAGCACGTAGATGAGCTTGGGGAACGCCGGGGTAATCCACACGCCGGCTTCGTTCTTAACGCCCTCATAGCGCTGACGAAGCGTCTCCTCCACAATCATGGCAAGGTCGTGCTTCTCCTGGGGCGTACGGGCCTCATTGAGATACATAAAGACCGTCACGAACGGCGCCTGGCCATTCGTGGTCATAAGGGTCACGACCTGATACTGAATCGTCTGAACGCCGCGACGGATCTCGTCACGCAGGCGGTCCTCAACAACCTCGCGGACCTTTTCGGGAGATGCGGAAACGCCAAGCTCCTCGAGCTCGCGGGCGACCTCGCCGCGAATCTTTTGACGGCTCACCTCGACGAACGGGGCAAGATGGGTCAGCGAAATCGACTGGCCACCGTACTGGGAGGAAGCAACCTGAGCGATGATCTGCGTCGCGATGTTGCAGGCAGTCGAGAAGCTGTGCGGCTTCTCGATCAGCGTGCCCGAAATAACAGTACCGTTCTGGAGCATATCCTCCAGGTTCACCAGGTCGCAGTTATGCATGTGCTGGGCAAAGTAGTCCGAATCATGGAAGTGAATCAGACCCTCATTGTGAGCATCCACAATCTCCTGGGGCAGCAGCACACGCTGGGTCAGGTCCTTGGAGATCTCGCCGGCCATGTAGTCACGCTGAACGGAATTGACGGTCGGGTTCTTGTTGGAGTTCTCCTGCTTAACCTCTTCGTTGTTGCACTCGATCAGCGACAGGATCTTGTCATCGGTCGTGTTCTTCTGGCGCTTCAGGCTCTGAACATAGCGATAGATGATGTAGTGGCGGGCAACCTCGTAGCAGTCGAGACGCATGATCTCGTCCTCGACCAAATCCTGAATCTCCTCGACCGAAACAGTGTGGCCCGCGTTCTCGCATGCCTCGGCGACGTTTTGTGCCGCGTAAACCACCTGGCGGTCGGTAAGACGAGAGCTCTCCTCGACCTCCAAGTTTGCGGCACGGATGGCATTGACGATCTTATCGATGTCAAAGACAACCTCGGTGCCGCTGCGCTTGATGATCTTCATCCTCTTGCCTCTTTCGCGTCGTAGTCTCATTGCGCTTCAGAGCCAAACGATGCCCGGCAGGGCGTGCCCCTGTCTTGCGGCGCCGTCGCGCAATCTGTGTTCTCGATAACCATAGTCCCTCATGCGGACAATCCTCGCAGCCAATCAAGGGGCTCAAAGATCTATCCAAATGGGGCGAATAAGGTTCTCGTTCTCTGTCCGCCATCTATCATACGACAAAGAGGCATCTATATCCTGTATTCTTTTTTTTGGTCAAACACAACATATAGTGTTTCAGCAGGTCAAAGCAATTAGTCATTTTGCAGACGCATTAAAAATGAGGGGTTCTTGGGAAGTCGGTAAAACGTTACCAACACGGCTACCTGCATGGCAGTTATAAAACCCCCTTAGTCAAGCCGCTGACAAATCCTACCAAAACCAAGCCGCTCACGCCAAAAGAATCCAAAAGATTATGCTTGACCAACATGTTGCGGTCACGGTCGGCCAGGACGTATGCAATCTGCCGGCACCTCTACGGGGACCTTGGATCAATATTTGGTGGCATATTTGACGGCGTGCTTGGTAGCAAAACAAAACAGCCCAGAGGACATAGCCTCTGAGCTGCGAACATTTGGTGGGCGTTAGAAGATTTGAACTTCTGACCTCTTCCGTGTCAGGGAAGCGCTCTCCCCCTGAGCTAAACGCCCAAATGGAGCGGACAACGGGGCTCGAACCCGCGACCCCAACCTTGGCAAGGTTGTGCTCTACCAACTGAGCCATGTCCGCTTACGAGGATTAATCTTACGTGATGCCCGCATCCTATGCAAGAACTTTTTTAAAAAGTTTTGCAACGCCCTCGCGAACCTCGCGAAGACATCAGCCACCACGGAAGGCGCGGGCAAACGCAATCTCGCCGCAAGAGACCCCTACATCTCACCGAGCATGATCCAGGCAGAGCTGTCCTGCGCGAGCCTGCCGTCTGCAAGCGGTGATGAGGTGAGCAGGACCCTGCCCGCCGGCAGCTCCACGGCTGCTGCGCCGAAGTTCGTCACACACGCCCAGCCGTTGTCGCGGCGATAGGCGATGACGCCGCCCTCGGCGCCCTCGGCACCATCCGCAAGACCGGTGCGCCCGTCAAGATCGAGCCACGCAAAATCGTTGGCGCAACCGCGCAGCTTGCGCCGAAGCCAGAGGGCGTCACGATAGAGCGCAAGCATCGATGTCGGGTCCGCTTCTTCCCTATCGGCAGCGTAATCGGAAAACCATGCAGGTTGCGGCAGATGGGGCGCCGCATCGGCGTCCGCCGGCGAAAACCCAAACGATCCGCCCTGCGCGGGATCGTCCGCCGCCACCCACGGCAGGGGCACACGGCAGCCGTCGCGCCCCTTCTCACGCTTCGGTCCGCGCGTATTGGTCGCAGTAGGATCTTCGAGTGCAGCCCACGGGATGTCAGCCACCTCAAAAAGGCCGAGCTCCTCACCCTGATACACGTATGCCGAGCCCGGAAGCGCCAGTTCAAGCAAAAGGGCCGCCCGCGCGCGGCGCTCGCCGAGTTCACGGTCCTCGTCATAAGACAACCCGTCGCGTAAGAGCCAGTCGAGCGTAATCTGGTGGTAGCGCGTCGCCTTGATTTGCGGCAGGGCATAGCGTGTCGCCACGCGCGGCACGTCGTGGTTGGAGAGTACCCAGGTCGAGGCGGAATCGGATTCGACGGCTGCCTTCAAGCCCTTCTCGATTGCAGTGTGCATGTCATCATAGGTCCAAGTGGCCTTGGCAAACTCAAAGTTGAATGTCTGGCCAAGCTCGCTGGGACGCGCATAGAGATACTGGCGCTCGGGCAGCACCCACGCCTCGGCAACGGCACTGCGCGGCGGATTATAGCGGTCGAACACGCGGCGCCACTCGCGATAGATCTCGTGGACCTCATTGCGGTCCCACAGCGGATGGGTGCCGTCGTCAACCATGTCATCGCCCTCGGCGAGATGCCACCGGTCGAGGTCATCGCGGTCGAGATCCTTGGCGAGACCCTGCGCCACATCAATGCGAAAGCCGTCGACGCCTCGATCGCTCCAAAACGCCAGGACGTCGCAAAAGAGCGCATGAACCTCGGGGCATGACCAGTCAAAGTCCGGTTGCTCGGGCGTAAACATGTGCAGATACCACTGACCGTCCGCAACACGCGTCCATGCGGGGCCACCAAAGTTGGCATTCCAATTGGTGGGAGGCAGCTCGCCATGCTCGCCGCGACCATCGCGGAAGATATAACGGGCGCGCTCGGGCGATCCGGGGCCGGCGGCAAGAGCGGCTTTGAACCAGGGGTGCTGGTTGGATGAATGGTTGGGCACGATGTCGACGATGACCTTGATGCCGCGCGCGTGAGCCGCAGCGATCATGTCATCGAAGTCGTCAAGCGAGCCGAGACGCGGGTCGACATCGCAGTAGTCCGCCACATCATAGCCGCCATCGACAAGAGGCGATGGATAAAACGGGCTCAGCCAGATGGCCTCGATACCCAGTCGCTCAAGATAGTCCATCTGCTGGGTAATGCCCGCGATATCGCCCAGACCCGAACCAGTCGAATCCTTAAACGAGCGCGGGTAGATCTGATAGATCGCGGCATCGGACATCCATGAGCGCGAAGAAGACTTTTCTGTAGCCATGGGGCGTATCTCCCTTGCAACGAGGTTATGCGAGATGCCCACGATGATACGCCCAAAGCGGACATTCGCGACAAACAACGCCACAGCCACGCCCCAAAACGATCGCCCCCTCTCGGGTTCAAGCCTCCTGGGACGAATCGACCGATTAGTGAAAAGAACGGAAGACCCACTTTCCCGGCCACGACAGCGAGCGGGCTCCGGGTGCCCCAGGTTGCCGCGAAAGAGGAGGGAAGCGTACTTTATGTACGCGACCGACGATTGAGGGGCAAGATGGGGTGCCCGGGGCTCGCGCAGCGTCAACAAAAAACGCGGTTCGTTAGAACCGCGTAAGATAGTTGGAGCGGACAACGGGGCGTCCGCGTATCCGCTTCGCGGATCCGCACCGGCTTCGGCCGCCTGCCGGCGACCTCGCCAGCTCGCTACAAACGCTCCGCGTTTGCTTAACGCTCGCTCCCTCTCGGGTTCGAGCCCATGCGATGGATACAAAAAAGCCCGGCTACCGTAGTAGCCGGGCTGTTGCGTTTGGAGCGGACAACGGGGCTCGAACCCGCGACCCCAACCTTGGCAAGGTTGTGCTCTACCAACTGAGCCATGTCCGCATATGTAAAACAAAACGGGCGCCGGAGCGCCCGGATGTTGCCTGGAGGCGAAGCCCGGATTCGAACCGGGGGTAAAGGCTTTGCAGGCCTCTGCCTTACCACTTGGCCACTTCGCCGAAAAAGGACCGCCTAAACGGTCCGGAAATGCAATGGAGCGGACAACGGGGCTCGAACCCGCGACCCCAACCTTGGCAAGGTTGTGCTCTACCAACTGAGCCATGTCCGCTTGCGGGTTATTAATTTACGCGAGTTGTCCAAAAGACGCAAGTACTTTTTTCAAAAAACTTGTCTGCCGCATGTTCTTAGTAGCTAAACGCGCTAAAGCGATTGGCTAGGCACACGATTCCAGCGCTCCGCTAAACAGCTTCACCATCTGCACGCGCGTGCCGGCGCCGTCCGTACGACGAGCAACCTCCACGTTATCGACGAGCATACGCATAAGCTTGATGCCACGGCCGCGTTCCTCGGATGCGACCGGTTCGCTCGTTTCATCGATAGAATAGCCGGCACCTCGATCAAGCACCTCAACCACAACGCGATCGCCATAGGCCTGAACCGTCAGGACGCACCCGATACCGCCCGCATGGTCATAGGCATTACCCAGCGCCTCCCCCGACGCCAATGCGACATCGTAGCGCTCGTCACGGCGCAACGGAAGCGATTCAAGGAGTTCGGCGATGCGATGTCGGTAGTATGGAAGATTCTCGATACCCTGACGGACCTCAACGCTCTTACTCCAGCGAGGCAGCTCCCCCACCGGAATGGCAGGAATTGACTCCCGTGCCGGCCCCACGACATGAAGGATATCGACAAGACGAGCAATCTCCAAAAAGCGAACAACTTCACCTGATGCATTGACGAGCGAAAGCAGGCCTTCTCGCCTCATAAGCTCACGAGCGCGCGTAAGCAGGAATGCCAAGCCCGTAGAATCGATAAAGCTAACAGCCTGACAGTTGATGACGACACGACGCACGCCGCGGCCAATCAAAGCATCCAACCGCCGACGCAGCGCAGGCACCGTGGCGATGTCGATATCGCCTGGTGGCGTCAAAACCGCTATGTCATTCCACTCATTCATACGACCATGGTTCCCCAAAAAAGCCCACTCGATGCATTCGTTTCCCCAACCGTACGGATTCAGCCCGCCCAGCGTCGTCTATGAACGACCCCGTAAAAACTCAAGGGACACCAATGCAATGTCATCGTCCAGCGCCGATTCGGTAAATCGCTCAAGCTCGCCCAAGACCTTGCCGCAAATGCCCGATACGCCCTCACCCGAGACAGAGAGCAGAAGGTCGCGCAAGCGCTGCTCGCCAAAGAACGCTCCGGTGCGGTCGCGGGCCTCAATCGTTCCATCCGTATACATGAAGAGCATGTCGCCGGGGGCAAACGTAAACACGCCTGTCTCGTACACCATGCTCTCAAAGGCACCGATTACGCCCGATTGGCATCCAAGCAGCTCAACCTCTCCCCCACGGGCCTCGCCGCCACCCAGCGGCATCGACTCTGGCCTGATGACCATGGTCGGAGGATGGCCCGCCGAACAATACGTTGCGCGTCCGGCTTTAAGGTCAATCTTGGCGATAAAGGCCGTCACGAACGTCTCGACCCTCGAAAAGCCCATGAGCATGCTGTTAAGGGAGCGTGCCATGCGGGCCGGTCCAGCGCCCTCCCAGGCATATGCCGTCAGGGCCGTCTTGACGAGCGCGGACATCGATGCGGCCTCAATGCCTTTGCCAGACACATCACCCAGAATCATGACGGCGCAGTCGTCGGGAAGACGAATGAGCGTATAGAAATCGCCTCCGACCAACGCCGAATTCGTGGCCGACAGGTACACCGAATCGGTTGCGATACCCGGAACATCCCCCAGGGAATTTCTCATGCCAATCTGGAGCGTCTGAGCGATATGGCGCTCCTCGCGCTTTTGAGATTCGCCTTCGTAGATCAGTTCAAAGTCATGCGCCAAGTGCACCAAGTAGTCATATTCAAGGTCATCAATCGGCTCTTGGCTACCATCACGAAGCAGCAGCGCGCGCGTCGTCGGGCTCTTCGCAACAGAAGCAGGAACAATCGCGTCGCTACTGTGCTTGCCATCGCCCTCAGAGCGCGGGTGCCCCGCCTCGATGCCGGAGTCGACGTAGAGACCTTGACAAGGCAGACCATGCGCCCTAAGCCAGCCTCCCATAGGCATCGATTCGTCAACGCGAGTTATACGGACGTGTTTAAGGTCCTCGGCACTCGTACCCCCCAAAACAGATGCCTCAAAGCCATCAGGGCCAGCCCCCAGACGTGCCGCTGGCGCCGTCGTGGAAAAGAAAAGCTTCTCGGGATCGTCCGGCAAAGCAACGCGACTGCCGCCTTCAAAATCTATGACGTAGGAATCCAGACTGGCGTCATACTCAACAGGGCAAAAATGGCAGTTGAGCATATTGCAGATCTCGGACGATACCGCCTGGGTAGCCGCGACGGAATCGTCTAGAAAGGTAAACAACTCATCACGTAAGACATTGAGCGAGCGGCCAAGCTCGGCCGTGCGACGAGAGCGAAGACTCGATGCCATGCCGACCAGTTGGATAGACAAGTAATCGCAAGTGACCTCGAGTACATTAACGTCATAGGCGAGCGGTGCCTGGGGGCGTTTCCAACCAACTTCCAGCACGCCAAGGATCTGCGTACCGTAAAAAACGGGAAGACAGATCTCGCTGCGGTACGGAGGCATATCCTGCACGCGCAACAGGTGCTTAGAACGATTGTCCAAGTCCATGAACATACCGGAGGCGGCCTTATCGCCCTCAAGGTCCTGTTGAATCGACAAGCGACAGGCACGCGACTCACGAAGAACATACGTCGGAATGCCAGCGCCATACGGCAAAAACTCAGGCAGGTAGCTGTCGTACAGCTCCTTGGAAACACCGCGAAGTTTAAAACCGCCGCTCTCAGAAAAATAGATAGCGGCACCCGAAGCATCGAGCGTTCCTACAAGCTGGTTCAAAACAGTATCAAGCAGGCTGGGTAACTCATCGGAGCCCACAGTGCTCATAATGACCGAAAGCGTGCCAGAGAGACGCTTGTTCGCCACTCTAAGCTCCGATAACGCACGCTTGAGTTGACGGTCGTGAGAATACTGTTCTTCGATGCTATGGAGCGCCACCAGGACACGTGGCGCGCGGCGCCCAAAGATGCGTGGAGGCGTCACGGAGCCCGCACGAACCAAGACGGGGATAAAGGAGCCGTCACTCAGCTTGAGCATCAGTTCGTTCTCGGAGCCATCAGTTTCAAATGGCAGACGATGTTCCGTCGCACGTTCAAAAGCGGATGAGTACAGGACGTCTTTAACATCTCCACCGATGACGTCGGCGCGTTCCTCGCACATCAAACCAAGTAAGCGATTATTCACATGCAGAATGGTTCCGTCGAGCTCACAGATGATGACAGCATCGCTCGTGATCTCGACTAGTTGGGCAACGTCTGCCCACTCGTTGCGTTCAAGCGTTTCCATCGTGGACCCCACCGTCTATCGGTAACAAAAAAGCCTCCGAAGAGGCTTCTCAAAAGCGATGGTGTCGGAGGCGGGACTTGAACCCGCATGACCAAAAAGCGGTCACTAGCACCTCAAGCTAGCGCGTCTGCCAATTCCGCCACTCCGACATGCTATGTTGTTGATTCGCGGTCCGTTTTGTTGGACCCGCGCGTTCAACGAGGAATATAATAACCTATGATTCGAGAACTGTGCAAGCACTTTTTTCAAAAAAGTTTACGAATTTGTAAATGCGCAGGTAGATCCGTGTGTCCGGCCCCGAATCGGTGTTGCCTCCCGGCGCGTCCTCGGGCATGAGCGATATTTTGCTGCGCACTTTGTGCTGCAAAATATCGCTCCCCCTGCGGAATGCGCCGGGAGGCAACACCGATTCGGGGCCTGCAAATACATACTTCAGGCACAGTTCTCAAACATGTTCTGGGGGCTGATGTAAATTTGGTGGCTCGGCAAAGCCGAGCCCTTATATGGGGAGGCCGGAGCTAAAGCTCCGGCCTCACTAACTTTCCTATTAGATTAAGTGAGCGATCGAGGAATCGCACTCCCCTCCTCTGCCGAGTTACCGCAGGGCCTGCCCTGAAGTTACTTTTCAGAACACTCCGCAGGACGCAAGAAACCCCCGCCGCACGAAGTGTGAACTGCACCCCAAAACTTGGACGGCTTAAATAAGAACTACGCCGCAAGGGACTGTCTCCGGAACTCCTCCGGGGTCAGTCCCTTCAGTTTAACCTGGCGCCTCCTCGTGTTCCAATGGACC